>CAOKWH010000045.1 GCA_948473085.1 uncultured Clostridia bacterium | reverse complement strand
CCCTCTCATGTGGTAGGGAACCATATGGTTCCCCCCACAAACGCCCCCCTCCTTTCAGGGGTGCTCTATACTTTGATTGTTATAATGCCACAGGCGCAAAGCGCCGTCGTGGTATATTTTAGACAGTCAGTATAATAACGGCTTTGCGGTTATTATACCACAAAATGAGGCGGTGGGTGTCACTATTCTGCGAAAGTCGTCCAAAATTTGAAAAAACTTTTTATCAGGTATATACTGTATCCAAATTTCTTTGGTAGCATAAAGCCAATTTTCAAAGAATATTTGAAAGTATTGGAACCGCACGCCAAACACAAACCACCCGACAAAAGTAGGACTTGGAGGGATATTGTATGAACTGTGAAATCATTGCCGTGGGGGACGAGGTCCTCTTTGGCGACATTTTAAACACCAACGCCCAGTATATTGCCGCCGGGCTGTCAGATGCTGGCGCCGTTGTTCAATGGCAGACTGTGGCGGGGGATAGCCCAGCCCTCATCCGCCAGGCTCTGGCCACTGCCCTGACCCGGTGCGACACGGTCATCACCACCGGCGGCCTGGGCCCCACCTACGACGATATAACCAAAGAGGCCGCTGCCGAATGGCTGGGCGTCCCTCTGCGCCGCAACGAGGCCATTGCCCAGCAACTACGGGACTACTTTGCATCCACTGGCCGGGAGATGACCGAAAACAATCTCAAACAAGCGGATATTCCCGAAGGGGCCATGCCGCTGCCCAACCCCAACGGCACCGCCCCCGGCATCCTGCTGCAAAAGGATGGCAAGCTGCTCATCCAGCTGCCCGGCCCGCCCCGGGAGATGCGCCCCATGTTCCAAAACCATGTGCTGCCAGTTATTGCCGCCCAAACGGAGAAAAAACGCGCCTCCCGCACACTGAAAATCTTCGGTTTTCCCGAAGCAGCTGTGGAAAGCCGCCTGCGGGAGCGGATGCTCTCCACCCAAAACCCCACCATTGCCCCCTATGTCAAAAATGGCGAGGTGGAAGTTCGGCTGCGGGCTCAGGCTCCCACTGCCGAAGCCGCCTATGCCCTGACCGAACCATACGCCCAGGAAATCCACCAGCTGTTTGGCCTGAACAACTACAGCCTGAACGGGGAAACGCTTGCCCAGGTACTGGTGAACACCTTAGCTGCAAAGGGCCTGCGGGCCGCCACAGCCGAGAGCTGTACCGGCGGCATGGTATCGGCAGCTATCACTGCGGTGCCAGGTTCCTCCCGGGTATTTGACGGCGGGGTGTGCAGCTATTCCAACGAGGCCAAAACCCGGCTGCTGGGGGTGCGTCCCGAAACATTAAAGCAGTGCGGCGCCGTATCTGAACCATGTGCCGGCGAAATGGCCGATGGAATCCGGCGGCTGATGCAGGCCGACCTGGGCATTTCGGTTACCGGTATTGCCGGGCCCACCGGCGGCACCGAACAGAAGCCGGTGGGCACAGTCTGCTTTGGCCTGAGCACCCCCACCGGTACCATCACCCTGACCCGGCAGTACCGCGCCTCGGGGGATGATGTCCGGGAGAACAGCCGCACCCGGGCCACAATGGAAGCCCTGTTCCTGCTGCTCAAAGCCGCAGTAGAATGGAAGGAGGCGCCGCATGTTTAAAATCCGCACCGCCTATCCGGAGGATGCTCCCCGCCTGGCTCAGCTCTGCCGGGACTGTATGGGATACGATTATCCTCTTGACCTGCTTGCCGCCAAGCTGGAAAAGATAAGCGCCGACCCCCTGCATCGGGTGTTTGTGGCCGTGGCCAAGGACAGCACCCTTGCAGGGTTTATCCATACCCAGGTATACGATGTACTGTACGCCCCCACCATGCTGAACATTTTGGGCCTGGCAGTGGACAGTAGCTACCGCCGCCAAGGGGCGGGCAGTATGCTGTTAAGCGCCGCCGAACTGGACGCCCGGCACCGGGGAATCACCAAAATACGCCTGGTATCCGGCATGGAACGGGAGAACGCACACCAGTTCTACCTGAAAAACGGATACCTTTTTGGCAAAACCCAGCTAAACCTGAAAAAAGAGCTATAACAGGAAGGATGTTGGACTTGCAGGAACAATACATCTCCTTTTTGAAGAAGGAAACATTACAGAACATCGCCCTGATCGAAGCTATTCGCCGGGGAAATGCCCATATTTTAGCAGAGCAGCCGAATGGAGTTTTGTTGCAGGAGAAACGATCCGGAGTTTATATGCTGTCTGTCGACAGCCTGCAAACCGGCCAGGAACTACTAAAAATCCTTACCAGCCAACCTGTTCGGGAACTGATGCTGAACCGGGAAGACCTTATCCCCCAGGCACAGGAATATCTAAACCTGCTGCTGGATTTTTCATTTTATCACGCTGCTTATCTCAAAACCAGCCCACCACTTCCCGCCCATCGGCTAACAATACATCCTTTGGATGAGGCAGCGGCCGAACAGGTAGCTGCTGTCTATGCCTATCTCAATCAAGCCGAAGCCCTGGCAGAAATCCGCTCCGGACATCTCTTTGGCGGTTACTGGAATGGGGTTCTCATTGGGTTTGTGGGAGAGCACCCCGAAGGCAGCATTGGTTTGCTGGAGGTTTTCCCAGAATATCGCCGCCGTGGATTTGGGTTGGAGCTGGAAAATTATATGATTGCTCAGCATGTTGCCCAAGGAAAGGTTCCCTTTGCCCAGGTATTTACAGAAAATAAAAACTCCCTTTCCCTACAACGCAAGTTGGGGATGACTCTTGCAGAAAAGCCCTGCTTTTGGCTCTCAGCACATGGGATGTACTCCCATACCGTGTAACAGCATTCCACAGTACTGAACGACTGAGAGCTATTTTCTCAACATTGCACTTTACAGCAGATGGTGTAATTTTTATTATCTGTTTCAGCCCCCTTTCTCCCTGAACCCCCTTTCCTTCCTGGTATACCATCTTAAATGCGGGAAAATGTCCTTTTTCCATCTGTAATGGAATACATACAAGCAAACGGTTCAGTGCCGGGGCAGCAACCGGTTCTAATGTGCAGCGACACCATTCCTAAAATTTTTTCCGCCCCTTGCGGGGCAACCAAAAAAGATAGCTGATTATACCATTTGGCTGCCACTTCATGGTATAATAACGACAGAGTCGTTATTATACTGCTTATCTAAAATATACCACAACGGCGCTCTGCGCCTGAGGTATAATAACCGCAAAGCGGTTATTATACTGGAATTCTAAAGGCCCTTTTTCTCGCCCCTTGCGGGGCAACCGAAAAAGATAGCCAATTATACCATTCCGCTGTCGCTTCATGGTATAATAACCGCAAAGCGGTTAT
>CAOKWH010000044.1 GCA_948473085.1 uncultured Clostridia bacterium | reverse complement strand
GACAGACAGACAGACAGACAGACAGACAGACAGACAGACAGACAGACAGACAGAACATAATTAGGCTTATTCAGTATGTGTTTGGATTTGCATTTGTAAAGCTGTCGGATATTGCTACTATTTCAAGAGGCACCCGTGTTATTAAAAGTCAGCTTGGTGCAGAGGGGAAATATCCTGTTTACCAAAATAGTATGGTTCCTTTAGGCTACTATGAAAAAAGTAATTGTCCTGCCAATACAACCTTTATTATTGCTGCTGGTGCAGCAGGCGAGATTGGATATAGCTTTACTGATTTTTGGGCGGCTGATGATTGCTATTACCTAAATTGTGCAGAAATATTGAACAGTCGCTTTGCCTATTATGCCTTACATTGTCAACAGAACCATATTAAATCAAGAGTACGGCGTGCAAGTGTTCCACGCATTTCTCGTTTGAATATTGAGAATGTAGTAATTCCCCTCCCACCCCTAAAAGAACAATCCCGTATTGTTTCCATACTCGACTGTTTTGATGGGCTCTGTAATAACCTGTCTATTGGCCTGCCGGCCGAGATTGAAGCCCGCCGGAAACAGTACGAATATTATCGGGATAGGCTGTTAAATTTTGCGGAGAAACAGGATGAGTAAAAAGAGGAAAAAGAAAAAGAAATTGACTGAAATGCCACTATACACATCAGCTGTTAGGATAGATAGTTATACGGCTCAGGAACTTTCACAGGTAATTGTTGATGCGATTTTAGAAGTGGATAAACGCAAGATAGAGGAGAGGGAGGTACACTATACAGAATGGCTACAGCTGATTGATTCCCCTGATGTACATCCTGGTTTGCATGGCTTAAAACGGGTGTTTGCCTATCTGCGTTGCATAGGTAATGTGTTTGTACTCTCCTTTAAAAATCGCGATGCTAAGGAGGGAACCTTACATATTGAAAATTTGATTTCTGCTATTTTAAAGATAATATTTCTTTTTGCAGAGTTTGTAATATTTCTCTTCTCACTATATTTTACTTTTTATTTTGTGTGGGAGTGGCAAGAGTATGGCGCTTTTCAGCTTCCCTGGTATTTATATCTCATGCTTTTTATTTTAGGGTTTACACTGTTCTGTTTATCCAGGGTTTTTAAACTCATTTCGGATGAGATTAACAAGCTAAATGATATGAACATCATTTTAGGTCTTTTCTCCAGTGTTACTGCTTTTATATCGCTTGTTATTGCCATCATCGCTATTCAAAAGGGGTGAAAATGATGAACAACTACAATATCCTCGCCTCCACAATTGAAAATACGGTTGTAACCTCCTATGAGCCGGTGCAGAACCGTTCGGACAGCTACCAAAGCGAGGCGGAACTGGAGGAGGAACTGCTCCGCCTGCTTACCCTGCAGGGGTATGAGTACCTGGACATCCATCAGGAGGACGAGCTGGCCTCCAACCTGCGCCGCCAGCTGGAGGCGCTGAATAACTTCCAGTTTACTGACAGCGAGTGGGAGCAGTTTTTTGCCAGTGTCCTGGCCAACCCCAACGAGCATATTGTGGAAAAAACCCGGAAAATCCAGGAGGATGTGGTGCAGGTGCTGCGCCGGGAGGATGGCAGCTCCAAGAATATTACACTCTTGGATAAAAAGAACATCCACAACAATCGCCTGCAGGTGCTGCATCAATACCGGGCCGGCCGCCAGCAGGGGGCCGCGCACGATAACCGCTATGATGTTACCATCCTGGTAAACGGCCTGCCGCTGGTGCATGTGGAACTCAAGCGCCGGGGCGTGGCCCTCCGGGAGGCCTTCAACCAGATTGGCCGCTACCAGCGGGAATCCTTCTGGGCGGGCTTTGGCCTGTTTGAATATGTGCAAATTTTTGTCATCTCCAACGGCACCAACACCAAGTACTATTCCAACAGCACCCGGCGCAACGCCATGGAGGAGGCCGCCGCCGGCCGGGGCCAACGGCACAAGACCAGCCATAGCTTTGAGTTTACCTCCTATTGGGCCGATGCCGCCAACCAGATTATACCCGACCTCATCGATTTTACCCGCACCTTCTTCGCCCGGCACACCCTGCTGAACATCCTGGCCCGGTACTGTGTGTTTACATCCGAAAACCTGCTGCTGGTCATGCGCCCCTATCAGATTACGGCCACCGAGCGCATTTTAAACCGCATTGCCATTGCCAACAACTACAGGCAGTATGGCAGTGTCCAGGGGGGCGGCTATATCTGGCACACCACCGGCAGCGGCAAAACCCTCACCTCCTTTAAAACCGCCCAGCTGGCCTCCCAGCTGCCCTATATTGAAAAGGTGCTGTTTGTGGTGGATCGCAAGGATTTGGACTACCAGACCATGCGGGAATATGACCGCTTTGAAAAGGGGGCGGCCAACAGCAACACCTCCACTGAGGTGCTGCGCCGCCAGCTGGAAAACCCCGATGCCCGAATTATTATTACAACCATACAAAAACTGGACAGGTTTATACAGAAGTATAGCGGGCATCCGGTGTTTGAAAAACAGGTGGTGCTCATCTTTGACGAATGCCATCGCAGCCAGTTTGGGTATATGCGCACCGATATTGAGCGGCATTTTAAAAAGTACCATCTGTTCGGTTTTACAGGCACCCCCATCTTTGCAGCCAATGCCCAGGTTACAACCAGCCTTACCTCCCAAAAGCGGGGCGCAGCCAGGGTGAAATACTTCACCACAGCCGAAGCCTTTGGCGACCAGCTGCACGCCTATACCATTGTCGACGCCATCAATGATAAAAATGTGCTGCCCTTCCGGGTGGACTATATCAAAACCATGGAGGCCGACCCGGATATGGAGGACAAGGAGGTCTGGGATATCGACCGGGAGCGGGCACTGATGGCCCCGGAGCGGATTAGGCTCATCACCCGGTACATCTTGGAGCACTTCGACCAGAAAACCTACCGCGGGGAAAAGACCTACCGGTTCAGCACCACTGCCAACATTGCAGCAGTGGCCTCGGGCAAGCAGGGGGCGGTGGAAGAGATAAAGCAAACCCAGCGCCTGAGCGGGTTTAACTCCCTCTTTGCCGTCTCCTCGGTGGAAATGGCCAAGCTGTATTATCAGGAATTTCAGCAGCAGATGGCCGCCAATCCCGCCCAAACCCTGCGGGTGGCGGTGATATACAGCTACGGGGCCAATGAGGCTGGGGCCGAACTGGACGGCATTTTGGATGAGGAGAACAGCGAGGACACCAGTGCCCTGGACCAGAACAGCCGGGACTTTTTGGAAGCTGCCATACAGGATTATAACCGGATGTTCCACACCAATTATTCTACAGATTGGGATAAATTCCAGAATTATTACAAGGATGTTTCGCTGCGGATGAAAAACCGGGAGCTGGATTTACTTATTGTGGTGAACATGTTCCTCACCGGCTTTGACGCCACCACCCTCAACACCCTTTGGGTGGATAAAAGGCTGAAGATGCACGGCTTAATCCAGGCGTTCAGCCGCACCAACCGCATTTTAAATTCCATCAAAACCTATGGGAATATTGTCTGCTTCCGCAACCTGCAAGAGCGGGTGGACGAGGCCCTGGCCCTGTTTGGCGACCGGGAGGCCGGCGGCATTGTGCTGCTGCACCGGTTTGAGGACTACTATCACGGCTATACAGAGGAAAACGGCCGGCACCGGCCCGGCTATCTGGAACTGATAGAGGAACTGCGGACAAAATTCCCCCTGGATAGAAGGATAGAGGGGGAACAGGCCCAGCGGGCCTTTATTGCCCTGTTTGGCGCTGTGCTGCGTATGCGCAACCTGCTCCAATCCTTTGATGACTTCCAGGGCCGGGAGGGCATCTCCCAGCGGGATTTTCAGGACTATCAGGGCCGCTACCTGGATATACGGGACGACTGGAAAGCCCGCTGCCAGGGGGAAATGGAGGATATTACCGAAGATGTGGTGTTTGAACTAGAACTCATCCGGCAGGTGGAAATTAACATCGACTATATCCTCCTGCTGGTAAAAAAGTACCACGATTCCCACGGCAGTGATAAGGAGCTGCTTATCACCATCCAAAGGGCGGTGGATTCCAGCCCGGCCCTGCGCAGCAAAAAGCGCCTGATAGAAACCTTTATTGCCGGCATCACCGATGTGGACGATATTCCAACGGCATGGCGGGCGTTTGTAGCCCAGGAGCGGGAAAAGGAGCTGGCCCAGATGATAGCCGAGGAGAAGCTGCGGGAGGCCGAAACCCGCCGGTTTTTGGCAAACGCCTTCCGGGATGGCGAGGTAAAAACCGCCGGCACCGAGATTGACAGCCTGCTGCCGCCGGTTTCCCGCTTTGGCGGCGGCGCCCGCACCCAGAAAAAACAGGCAGTGATACAAAAGCTACAGGCCTTTTTTGAGCGCTTTTTTGGCATTGGCGCCCCGCCTCTCGGTCCCAGGCCGGAGGCAGGGGAGGATTTTTAGTATAGACAGAGGCCCCTGGAGTAGCCCAAGGGCCTCTTTTTTGCCCCCCAATCTGAACAGATAGTTCGTGTTTTGCCAAAAACTTCTGCCTGCCTGCCCGGAGGGCAGTGGACTATGGCGGTTCTGCCAGCCAATTCGGCCCCCCAATCTGAACAAGCAGTTCGTGTTTTGCCAAAAACTTCCGGAAAGAATAAAAAAGCCCGGACGGGGCGT
>CAOKWH010000043.1 GCA_948473085.1 uncultured Clostridia bacterium | reverse complement strand
AATTATGGCTTATGAAAAGATAGAATCTCACGATGAATACTTGAAGACCGTGGAGCAGTATCAAGATTATGAAGCGGGTACCTATCAATCTATGACATTAGAAGAAAAAATGGATTTTTTTGATGGCGTCCACACGAACCGTGTTCCTCTTTTTGATGAAGACGGAGATGATATGGATACTTCTGATGATTACTATGCAATCAGAGATGCGTTTTTGGAGCATCCTGAGCAATTTACTTTAGACCATATTTTGGATTTTATAAAAATGTTGGACGATGATTGCTATCAGCCTTCATTTATGGACACAATCATAAGGATTATCCACAACATCGCTTGTTACTATCAATTAGAGGGAATTACTTATTTGCTTACACATTTACGAGAAGTTCCAAGCCGTGGATATGAATACGGCCTGTTTGGGAGCGTTCGGTCTTTAATCAAAGACGATTCGGCTTATCCGCTTGTAAAAGAAGCGCTTGTACAAATCAGCCCCGATGACAGTAAGTTTGTTCTGCAAATTTTAGCGGGAACAGATATACCTGCTATCCTTGGAATTGATAGTGAAACAAGGCGTTTTCCCCTTTTAAGTGAATGTGGGGATGAAGTTGAATTGAAAAGAAAAGCTGAACTGGAGGATATTCTCTCCGATTTAGCAAAAAAATAACTTCCAATTTATCGGGGGGATTTCATCTTTATGGTGAAAACCCCCTTGACAAATGTTCTCTTGTATCTGGATACTGGCCGAGGAGGCGGTGAAAAAGGGCTACCGGGTGCTGAGCTTTGACCTGCCGCAGCATGGCGAACGGGTGTACGAAACCGATAGGCTTCTGCCCGACAACTGCGCACGGGAATTGCAGCGGCTCTATGCCGCCATCCGGCAGCAGGCGGGGAGCGTTTCGCTGTTTGGGTGCAGTATGGGGGCCTATTTCCAGCTGCTGGCCTTCGGGGAGGCCGAAATTGACACCGCGTGGTTCCTCTCCCCGGTGACTGATATGCTGCCGGTTATCCAAAACCTGATGGCCTACTGCCAGGTAACCGAGCAGGAACTGCGGGAACGGGTGCTGGTGGAAAACGGGATAGAGCCGCTCTACTACCCCTATTATGAATTTGTGAAGGAGCACCCCATCACCCGGTGGGGGCACAAAACCCACATACTGCGGGGCGAGGGGGACACCCTGTGCGCGTATGCTACTGTAAAGGGGTTTGCAGAGCGGTTCGGTTGTGAGCTGTGTGTGCAGCCAGGTGGGGAACACTGGTTCCATACCGAAAGCCAGCTGGCCTTCTTCCGGGACTGGATTGCGGAAAGGCTGTAAAGAGGGCCGAATTGCCGCAGCTGGACGGTATCCGTTCTGCCAGCCCTTCATAATGGAGCAGGGAGGGGAAGGCAATGGACCTGCCTCCTGGCACAGAACCCGAAAAACTATATTGCCCTTTGCGGCACAACAGCAAAAGATAGCCCCGGAAACCACCAATCGCTCCAAAAGAAAAAGACCCCGTGACAGGGGCCTTTTTTGTTCTATGCAGCCTCTTGGCCGAAAGACCGGGAGGAGGGCAAACCGGGGTTAGCAGAGCGTAACTGCCGTGCCGCTGACGGTAACCATGAGCATGCCGTTGTTCTGCCCCAGCACCTCATAGTCCAGATCCACGCCGACAATGGCATCGGCACCCAGGGCAGCGGCCCGTTTTTCCATCTCGGCCATTGCCTGCTGCCGGGCCCGGATCAGCTCCTCCTCATAGCTGGTGGAACGCCCGCCAAAGATGTTGCTCAGCCCGGCGGAAAAGTCCTTGATAAAGTCCACGCCGGCAATTACCTCGCCAAACACAACGCCCCGGTATTCCCGGATGCTTCGCCCCTCAATGATGGGGGTAGTGGTTATAATCATTCGTTTTTCTCCTTATTTCAGTTCTGGGTTGTAGGCGGCCCGCTCGCCGCCAATGCTCTTGGGGCGGCGGCGTACAGCCGTCAGGTGGGCATGGCCAATCTCCCGGATGCTCAGGCGCACCGGCACAGCCACCGGCTTGATGTGCATGCCAATAAAGGTATCGCCGATGTCCAGCCCGGCGTCGGCCCGGATGGTTTCCACCGCCACCGGGTGGGCAAAGCCCTGGTAGGCGCAGGTGGCAAAGCTGCCCCCGGCCTTGGGCTGGGGTACTACATTTACAATATCCAGCCCGAGCTGCCGGGCCAGTTCCTCCTCAATAATAATGGCCCGGTTCAGATGCTCGCAGCACTGGGCGGCCAGCCAGATGCCGTTCTGCTGCAGCAGCGGGTGGATCTCCTCAAACAGGGCCTTTGCCACCTCAAAGCTCGAGTGGGTGCCAATTTTCTCCCCCAAAACCTCGCTGGAGGAGCAGCCGATTACCACAATCTCCCCGGCCTGGAGCCGGGCGGCATTTAGCAGTTCGGTTACGGCAGTTTTGCAGGCAGTGCGGATTTCTAACATGAGTAACGCCTCCTTTACAGTATGGTTTCCTTTTCTTTCAGCCGTTCTGCGGCCTGTATGGCGGCTCCCAGCATACCGGCCCGGTTGCCCAGCTGGGCAGAGCGGACGGCCACCGGCCGGAAGTTGGGCAGCAGCTCGCTTTTCAGCCGGGCCTGCACCCGGCCAAACAGAGTGCGGTCCTCCATAATGCCGCCGCCCAGCACCACCAGCGGTGGGTTGAGCATGTGGATACAGCTGGCCAGCCCGCTGCACACATCATCAATCCATCCCTCCACCGTTTCGGTTATGCCAGGGGTCTGGGCCTTGTAGCGGGCGCAGATTTCCCGGCCGTCCAGGGTGAGGCCGTGGGCCTCCTGTACCCGGCTTATCAGGGCGGCGGTGGAGGCATAGGCTTCATAGCAGCCCTGGCGGCCGCAGCTGCACCGTTTGCCCCCGGCGTGCAGGGTCATGTGGCCCACCTCCCCGGCGGCGAAGGCGGCGCCGTAGTGCAGTTTGCCCCCCAGCACAATGGCCCCGCCAATGCCGGTGCCATAGGTCAGGCAGAGAAAGTCCTCGCAGCCTTGGGCGGCGCCCACCGCCCCTTCGCCTATGGCAGCGCAGTTGACATCGTTATCCACTGTAACCGGCACCCCCAGCTGCCGGGAGAGCATCAGCCCCAGCGGCACGCCGGAAAAGCCAGGGAAGGTATCGGTGGCTGAGGTGATGCTCCCGGTGTGGGGGTCCATCTGGCTGGCGAACGAAACCCCCACCGCCTGAATGTCCGGATAGTCCGCCCCCAGCTTGGCCAGGGTGTCCAGCAGGGGCTTTGGCCCCAGTTCCGCCCGGGTGGGCAGCTGCCGGGTGGGGGCAAGGGAGCCATCCTCCCACAGGGCGTATTTGATAAAGGTTCCGCCAATGTCCATGCTCAGGATTTTCATGCTGTTCCTCCAGGGCCGCCAAGGCGCGGCAGTGTATTCTTACTTCTTAGTATAGCACAGTTGCCCCAAAGAGAAAAGGCCGGTGGCAGGGTGCGGATTGTGCACAGCCCCTGCCTGTAGTATAATAACAATAAAATTGTTGTTATATCGGAGTTCTAAAGGCCCTTTTTCTCGCCCTCTATACAAAATGAGGGGGTGTTTGGGCTAAGTGGTTCCCTGCCGCAGTGGACAGCAGGGGGAACAAAGCCCAAAGCCTATTATGGGGCAGCGCCTGGCCGAATTGGTTTTTGGCCGCCTGCTGGAAACGGGCTGATTGCTGCAGGCAGCGGGCAGATCTTTTATAATCAGCTTAGAAGCTGCAAAGGGGGGCTTTATGAAATCGGGCCGCAGAGAGGATGGCTGGATGGCCGGAAGGCTCTATTTTAACAGGGCAGATAAAAGGGTAATCATCAAAAGGCCGCAAAGCGGGTTTGGCTACACCATGAATTTGGGGAATCCGTGGGCCTGGGTGTTCCAGCTTATTTTTGTACTTCTTACCGTACTGTTAGTTGGTGTTTTCCAATGAGGGAGTACCGATCCGTTTTTAAGCAGCGGGTGCGCTTTTTCTGCAAAGGGAGCAGTTCTTAAAAAGGGGGATGGGTATGTACAGTCCAAAGGAAATTGTAAACCGGTGGGTAGATGCCTTCAATGCCGGGGATGTGGACGCCATTGCCGGCCTGTATGGCAGCGGCGCCATCAACCATCAGGCGGCCAATGAACCGGTGGCCGGGGTGGAGGCCATCAGGGAGATGTTTGCAGCCGAATTTGCCGCTGCCAAGATGGTTTGCATTGTGGAACAGATCTTGGAAGATGGGCAGTGGGCCATTTTGGAGTGGAGGGACCTGCTGGGCCTGCGGGGCTGCGGGTTTTTCCAGGTGGTGAACGAAAATATCCCAGCGCGGGTATTGGGATAAGCTGTCGTTCCTTGGGCAGCATGGCCTTCCCATAGAGTAGCGGGAAGCGGGGAAAAGGTTAAAAAATTGTAAAAATTTTTCTGTTCCAAATTTTCCTATTGATTTTTCTGCAAAATGGTATACAATAGTATTTAGCACTTAAAGTATATGAGTGCTAAATGCAAGAGGCTATTTTTTATATAAAAATAAGGATGGAGGAGTCAAAGAATGAACATCAAGCCGCTTTTTGACCGCGTTGTAATTCGCATGGTGGAGGCTGAGGAAACCACCAAGAGTGGCATTATCCTCACCGGCAATGCCAAGGAGAAGCCCCAGGTGGCCGAAGTTGTGGCCGTTGGCCCCGGCGGCGTTGTGGACGGCAAGGACATTACCATGCAGGTCCAGGTAGGGGACCGGGTGCTCATCAGCAAGTATGCCGGCACCGAGGTAAAGCTGGACGGCGTGGAGTACACCATTCTGCACCAGGGCGACATCCTGGCCGTAGTGGAATAATTCGTTTGGAGGTAAACTGAAATGGCGAAGGAAATTATGTTTGGCGAGGAGGCCAGAAAGGCCCTGCAAAACGGCATTGACAAGCTGGCCGATACTGTAAAAATTACCATGGGCCCCAAGGGGCGCAATGTGGTGCTGGATAAGAAGTTTGGCTCCCCCCTTATTACCAACGATGGCGTAACCATTGCCAAGGAGATTGAGCTGGAGGATCCCTTTGAGAACATGGGCGCCCAGATTGTCAAGGAGGTTGCCACCAAAACCAACGATGCTGCCGGCGACGGCACCACCACCGCCACCCTGCTGGCCCAGGCCCTGGTGCGGGAGG
>CAOKWH010000042.1 GCA_948473085.1 uncultured Clostridia bacterium | reverse complement strand
TTGCCGTTATACAGCTGGTTATCCAGCTACATAATAAAAAGAAATAACCGCCTCACCCTCACAAGTTGAGCGGCTATTTCTTTCAACTTTAGGGGCAACCGTCTATCGATGGTGCCTTCTTTATCTTTATTATACACACTTTGGCCAGTAAAGTCAATCCTTCAGCTCTGCTTTTCCTTATGGGGCAGGGCTTTTTGTTTGCCTCCCAGAAGAATTTCTCCCTGTTCCTGCTCATATTCCCGGATGCAGTTTCGGACAAGAATGCACATCTGTCCATTGGCGGAACGGCCATTATAATCCGCTACTACATGTAGTTTGTCCAACAGTTCCCCTTCAATGCGAATGGAAAAGCTCTTTGTCGCCATATCTTCCCCCATGACTGTGTTAATAACAGTTACAATTTATCATATTTCCGGGGAAATTTGTCCGATATAGATATAAAATGCCGGCAAAATGAACACATAATATAGCTGTTTACGCTGAACAATATACTTTTATGATATAACTGAATATATAAGATAAAAGGGAGCTGTACTAATGCCTGATCCTGTCGATTACAAAGAGTTATATCTCAAACTATTCCGCACAACAGAACAGGCAATCCGTCTGCTGATTGCCGCCCAGCAGGAGTGCGAAGAGCTTTATATGGAACACATACAGCCCACTGAGGAGGAATTTTCCCCGGAGGGCTGAATGTTCTGCCGGTAGATTACCGGATGTAAAAAAGGGGGAGGCTGGAGCCAGGAGTGCCTTACAAAGTGTCTGGACACCATCCCCTAACAAAAAACAGACCTTCCGTTTTGGAAGGCCTGTTTTTATTTTCTGCTAATCCAATTCAAAGGCACCGGTGTACAGCTGGTAATACTTGCCCCGCTCGGCAATCAGGCGTTCGTGGTTGCCCCGCTCAATAATACGGCCCTGCTCTAAGACCATAATCACATCGCTGTTTTGGATGGTGGAGAGCCGATGGGCAATTACAAACACCGTCCGGCCGTACATCAGGCTGTCCATGCCCTGCTGTACAATCTTTTCGGTACGGGTGTCAATACTGGAGGTAGCCTCGTCCAGAATCATAACCGGCGGGTCGGCTACGGCCGCCCGGGCGATGGAGAGCAGCTGCCGCTGCCCCTGGGAAAGGCCGGCTCCGCCTCCGGTGAGCACAGTATCATAGCCATCCGGCAGCAGCTGGATGAAGCTGTCGGCCCCGGCCAGCATGGCGGCGGCATAGACCTCCTCATCGGTGGCTGTCAGCTTGCCATAGCGGATATTCTCCCGGATCGTACCGGTAAACAGGCTGACATCCTGGAGCACAATGCCCAGCGACCGCCGCAGGTCCGCCTTTTTAATTTTATTGATATTGATGCCGTCATAGCGGATTTTGCCATCGGCAATATCATAAAAGCGGTTAATCAGGTTGGTAATGGTGGTCTTGCCAGCGCCGGTGGCGCCAACAAAGGCCAGTTTTTGCCCTGGCTCGGCATACAGGGTGACATCGTGCAGTACAATCTTATCCGGGTTGTAGCCAAAGTCCACATCGAAAAAGCGTACTTCGCCCCGGAGCTGTACATAGTGGTATCCCTCGTCCTCCTTGTTGGGCACCTTCCAGGCCCAGAGGCCGGTTTCCTCGGCGCACTCTGTCAAGGCATCCTCCTGGTCAAACTTGGCATTTACCAGGGTTACATTGCCCTCATCCGCTTCCGGCTGCTCATCAATCAGTGCAAATATCCGGGAAGCACCGGCCAGCGCCATTACAATGGAGTTCAGCTGCTGGGACACATTGGAGATAGGCATATTAAAGCTCTTGCTCAAGGTCATAAAGCTGGCCACCGCGCCCAGCGTGGTGCCGCCAATGCCTGCAATGGCAAGGGCGCCGCCCAGCAGGGCAATGAGCACATATTGCAGGTTGCCCAGGCTGCCCACCACCGGCATGAGGATGTTGGCAAAGGTATTGGCGCTGGTCATAGCCTCGCACAGAGCCTCATTTTTTTCATTAAAATCGGCCTTGGCCTGTTCCTCATGGCAGAATACTTGCACCACCTTCTGACCCTCGATCATCTCCTCAATAAAGCCGTTCACCTCTCCGATGGCCTCCTGCTGGCGCATGAAGTACCGGGCGCTGTTGCTGCCAATTTTGCCCGAAACAAAGACGATAACCGCCAGGGTAAGCAGCACAAACATGGTCAGATAGACGCTGGTGTACAGCATGGCGCAGAACACCATGACAATAGTAATCAGGGCCGAAAATACCTGGGGGATGCTCTGGCTAATCATCTGGCGCAGGGTGTCCACATCGTTGGTATAGTGGCTCATAATACTGCCGTGGGAATGGGTATCAAAGTAGCGGATGGGCAGCGACTGCATGTGGGTAAACATCTCGTCCCGAATTTCTTTGAGGGTACCCTGGCCGATGGATACCATCAGCCGCTGATACAGGTAAGCTGCCAGTACACCCACCAGGTAGAGCATAGCCATGCCTCCCACCGCCCGGGACAGGCCGGTAAAATCGGCGCTGCCGCTGGCCAGCATGGGGGAGATATGCTGGTCTATCAGGGTGCTGAGGAACAGGGAATTCGCCACATTGGTTACTACTGTAATGATAATACACACCACTACCAGCACAAACTTGCCCCCGTGCCGGGAGAAGATGTAGCGCATCAGCCGCCCAAAGGTGGCTTTATCCAAATTTTTCAGTCCAGGTTTTTTATTCATTTGCGGCATCTTCCTCGTCGCCTCCCTTCTGCTGTGACTGGAATACTTCCCGATAAATCTCGTTGGACGCCAGCAGCTCCTCGTGGGTGCCAATGCCGTTGATGCGCCCTTCATCCAGGACAATAATGCGGTCGGCCTCCTGGATGGAGGAGATACGCTGGGCTACGATAATCTTGGTGGTATCGGCCAGGTCGTTGGCCAAAGATTCCCGAATCATGGCGTCGGTTTTGGTGTCTACGGCGCTGGTGGAGTCGTCCAAAATCAAAATTTTGGGCTTTTTCAGCAGGGCCCGGGCGATACACAGGCGCTGCTTCTGCCCGCCGGATACATTGGTGCCCCCCTGCTCAATGCGGGAGTCATACTTGTCTGGAAAGGCTTGGATAAAGTCGTCCGCCTGGGCATGTTTGCAGGCCTCGGTCATCTCCTCCAGCGTGGCGTTTTCATCGCCCCAGCGCAGGTTGGAGGCAATGGTGCCGGAGAACAGCACATTCTTTTGCAGCACCATGGCCACCGAGTTCCGCAGGGTTTCCAGGTCATATTCCCGCACATCCACGCCGCCGACCTCGATATTGCCTTCGGTGACATCGTACAGCCGGGGGATCAGCTGCACCAGTGTGCTCTTGGCCGAGCCGGTGCCGCCAATAATACCGATGGTTTCGCCGCTGCGAATTTCCAGATCCACGCCGGAAAGGCTCTCCTTTTCGGCATTGCCGGAGTAGCTGAAGCCTACCTTTTTAAAGGTAATGCTGCCGTCCCGTACTTCGGTTACAGCAGTTGCAGCCGGGCTGTGGATGTCCGGGGTTTCGCTCAGCAGTTCGGTAATCCGCTCGGCCGATGCCCGGGACATGATAATCATGACAAAAATCATCGACAGCATGTTCAGGCTCATCAGCACCTGCATGGTGTAGGTTACCAGGCTCATCAGGTTGCCGGTGGTCAGCTCGCCGCCGATAATCATCCGGGAGCCAAACCAGTAGATACACAGCATAACGCTGTACATGCAGCCTTGCATCAGCGGCATATTCAGTGCCAGGCGCTTTTCCGCGCTGGAGAAATCCACATTCATATCCGCCGAAATGCCCCGGAATTTCTCAATCTCAAAGTTCTCCCGGACATAGCTTTTTACCACCCGGATGCCGGAAACATTCTCCTGCACCACGGCGTTCAGCCGGTCATACTGCTGGAAGGCCCGCTTAAAGATGCCATACACCGAGCTGGCAATCCAGTACAGCCCCAGGCCCAGCACCGGGATAGCGGCTATGTAAACAAAGGCCATCCGCCCGCCCACCTGAAAGGCCATAAACAGGGCGGAGACGAGCATGATGGGGGAGCGTACCGCTGCCCGGATTATCATCTGGAAGGACATTTGCACATTGCTCACATCGGTGGTAAGCCGTGTGACAATGCTTGGGGTGGAAAATTTATCAATGTTGGAAAAGGCGAAGTTCTGCACATTGTAGTACATATCCTGGCGCAGGTTTTTGGCAAACCCTGCCGAGGCCTTTGCCGCTGTCCTGCCCGCCATTGCCCCAAAGAACAGTGAAATCAGGCAGGCCAGAACCAGTTGGAACCCCACCCGGTAGATATAATTCATATTACCGGCGTTGATGCCGTAGTCGATGAGATTGGAGATTAGCATGGGGATAAGCACATCCATGATAACCTCTCCCACCACCAGCACCGGGGTGAGGATAGCGTCCCGTTTATATTCCCGGACGCTTTGGCTTAAGCGTTTTATCATACTTTTTCTATCCCTCCTTCTATTTCTTTAACCCTACTGCTCCAGGGCCTGCCGGATTTTGTCCGCCAGGATGAGAAAGGTGTCCAGCTCGGGGGGGGTGAGCGCCTGCTCCACCATGCACTCCACCTGCTGCAGCCCCGCCATGTGGCGTTCGTGCAGTTCCCGGCCTTTGGGGGTAAGCTCCAGCTTTTTCAGCCGTGCATCGTGGGATACGCTGCTGCGCTGAATCAGCCCTTTGCGCTCCATCAGGCTTAAAATACCCGATGCCGTAGCCCGGTTGATACGAAACTCCTTTTCCACATCCCGCTGGAATATATCCCGCTTTGCTCTGTATAAAAAGCCGATTACCCAGCCGTGCATCATGGTCAGTTCCGGGGTATTGTTCCGTATCTGCCGGTCCATATGCTTATGCACCAGGTTGTCAATCATCTTCAGCCGGTACAGTACCCGATCCTTGTGATCCATGATCCCCGCCCTTTCTGCAGATAGTTCGTTACCAAACTATTGTATGCTATATAAATAAAAATGTCAACTGAAGTATGTACAAGTTAACAGATTATTTTCATTTTTGCCGGCTATTGCGGCACCACTCAAAATAGCATATTAGAGGTGTTTTTGTCATAGACTAATTCCACGATGGAGGTGCTTTTATGCAAAAAAATCGCTCTGCCCTGTTTCCCGCCCTGTTCCTGCCTTTGGCTGTGGGGGGTCTGGCCGGCTACTTTATCCGGGAGCGCACCGCCAGCTACCAACTGCTCCTGCTGCCGCCCGGCGCTCCACCGGCGGAGGTGTTCCCGGTGGTGTGGACATTGCTCTATCTGCTGATGGGCTGGGCCAGCTGGCTTATCTATACTTCCGGCAATCCCCGCCGGGGGGAGGCCCTGGGGGGATATGCCCTGAGCCTGCTGCTAAACTTTATCTGGCCGCTGCTGTTTTTTAACCGAGGCAGTTATCTGCTGTCGCTGCTGGTGCTGTTGGTGTTGCTGTGGGTGGTGGGCAGCCTGGCCCGACAGTTTGGCCAAATTGACCCCCTGGCCGGCGCCCTGCTGCTGCCCTATCTGCTGTGGTGCGGCTTTGCCGCCTATCTCAACCTGGGGGTATATCTGCTAAACCGATAAGAGGAGCCTGATGGGAAAGGGGCGGGTTTTTCCATCGGGCTTTTTTATACCTATTTGTATATAAGCTCCTTTGGGAGGAAAAGATGGACCTTTGTGTGCAAAAAGGCCTATTTTTTCTGTCTTATTCCATATTAGGAACAGTCCTTCAGGAACGGATCAGCGGGGTTGGACAAAATAGATTGTTTTTGATTCTAAATACACCCAAAATCGGGTATAATGTTCAAAAAATCTTGCAGGATTGCTTGAACAAGCGTCCTATTTGGAGTATAATAACGATAAGGTATTTATTACACTGGCTATTTAAAATATACTACAGGCGCAGAGTTTTGCCGCCAAAGGTGGCAACCGGTTCTAATGCGCAATTATACCATTCCGCTATCGCTTCATGGTATAATAACCGCTTTGCGGTTATTATACAGAAATTTTAAAAGGCCCTTTTTCTCGCCCCTTACGGGGCAACCGAAAAAGACGGCCAATTATACCATTCCGCTATCGCTTCATGGTAT
>CAOKWH010000041.1 GCA_948473085.1 uncultured Clostridia bacterium | reverse complement strand
GAGCTACATGGAGCTTATTTTCCAACAAAAAATCAGTATCAAGAATTATGTCACTGCTTCGTTCCAGCATAGCGGTAAGTATGCCAAAATGCACATCATCTTTTATAATACCGTCCTTTTTTGCGCATTTAAGCAATTCATTTAATGCGGCTAATTTATATTTTCTTAAAGATTCAATTTCTGCCCATTCTTCTGGATAAAATTGTTTTGCTTCGCCCATTACGAATATCGACAACCCATAGCAACGATTTGTATGAACAAGGGCATACAGTTTGTTTCTAAAACCATTTGCTTCCTGCATTGCCTTATCCATATTTTGCTTATCGCTTTCTAAATTTGCCACAAAATATTCATGTATCATTTCATCTTTTCCACTGAAATACTGATAAATTGTTTTTTTACTAATGCGTAAAGCTGTCGCTACTTCATCTACCGTAAATTTTTTCAAACCATATCGGTTAATAAGTTGTGCTACTACATTCAATATTTTTTCTCTCATAATACACCTCAGAAACTAAAATCGTTTTATAAGTTTCCGTAAGTATATAATACTTACTTTGAATTGTCAAGATAGCAACTGTTATGTGTATGTAGGAGAGAGGGATTTCGCCGTAGTCGGCACTGTGCGTAATGTGCATAACTTGCTATCTTATGGAGTTGTGGGAAAGTCTGTTTGCAGAATGTGGGAAAGCTGCACTTTAGCTTTTCCATGACGGAATAGCAAGTTATACACATTTCCACGGTGCTTGTCTTTTGGTCTTTGGTTCGGAATAGTGTGGTGCTGGCGGTCTATCTCTTGTTTTCGGTTGCTTGCTTCTTTACCGTACATGAGCATTTTTACAATAGCTGTATAACAGAAAGGCCCTGCCTGCCGGGCAGGGCCTTTTTTGCTTGATAGTTTGCACTTTCCTGCATGAGCTATTGGCAGCTTTTGATAAACACAACCGTTGCCCGCAACGGGTATATAGCCCGGTAAGGCCGCAAAGGGGACTTTCTACCCACAGCCCCACTACTTAAAAAGCAGCCGGCATATAAAAAGGGGAGCTGCCCAGGGGCAGCCCTCCCCTGAATGACAACGCTTACCGATTGGACGCTGGGGCAACAGTGACAGACCTGGCACGGACAGGCAGGCTATGTAAAATAAGCACCCGCCGTCCTAAGAATATTGATATATAGCCGATGGTTCGGCTCTTATCAAGGGCTTTTCCGGCCAATTGACAAGATTTGCAGCCTACTATATACTTTAGAAAGCCCACCCTACGCCGCCCTTTGCCCGCATTATGCACAAATACAGGCGGCTACCCAGCTTTAAAGAAGGATATGATGATTTACTACCTGCAGCCCTGCACCTTTACCGGGACAAACAACCGCACCAGCGAAAAAATCCGGGACTATTTGGCCCAACAGGGGGTTGCCATCTGCGGCTGCTGCCATTACTCCCAGGGGCTGTTTCAGCCTGGGGATACCGTTTTATTTATCTGCGACGCCTGTGCCGCAGTGACAGGGGAGCGCGCCCCTCAAGCCAAACTGGACAGTGTCTATCGCTATCTGCTGGATGATGAACACTTTATCTGGCCCAATTATGGCGGTGAACAGATTACCCTGCAGGACTCCTGGGCCCTGCGAAACTATCCGCAGGTGCAGGAGGAGGTACGGGACTGTTTAAAGCGTATGAACTTTACGGCTGTGGAGCTGCCAAACAACTGGGAGAAGGCGGATTTTGAAGGGCCGGCGCGCTACAAGCACCGCTCCCAGCGCAAACTGAGCTTTGCCCCCACCGCCATGGCCGCCATTGATGAACAAACCTTGCCGGAACCCAAGGACGGCATCCAGGCCGAAATGCAGCGCCACGCCGCCCAGTATACCACAAAGCGGGCGGTGGCCTATACCAATGGCACGCTTGGCGGCATACAGATGGGCGGGGCCAATGGCGTCCACATCCTGGACCTAATCACCCGGGACATGGACTGAGGCTATATAATTAAAAAAGGAGAACTGCCCTTGGGCAGCTCTCCTCTTTTTCTTTTAAATCGCAGTGCTTACTGATTGTCCGCAGGGGCAACAGCGGCATACTTGGCAGGGTTTACCTTTACACCGGGGCCCATTGTGGTGGCAACCACGCAGGAGCGGATGTACTGGCCCTTGGCAGCAGCGGGCTTGGCCCGTACAATGGCAGTCATCAGGGTTTCAAAGTTCTCCTGGAGCTTCTCCACGCCAAAGGAAGCCTTGCCGATGGGGCAGTGGATGATGTTGGTCTTGTCCAGACGGTACTCAATCTTACCGGCCTTGGCCTCGGTAACAGCCCGGGCAACATCCGGTGTAACAGTACCAGCCTTGGGGTTGGGCATCAGGCCGCGGGGGCCCAGCACCTTACCAAGACGCCCGACAATACCCATCATGTCGGGGGTGGCAATTACTACATCAAAATCCATCCAGTTCTCGCTCTGGATCTTCTGCATCATGTCCTCGGCGCCCACATACTCAGCGCCGGCAGCCTTGGCCTTGTCCACATTTTCGCCCTTGCAGAATACAAGAACCCGTACCGACTTACCGGTACCATTGGGCAGTACAACGGCGCCGCGAACCTGCTGGTCAGCGTGACGGGAGTCTACACCCAGACGGATGTGAGCCTCTACAGTCTCGTCAAACTTGGCCTTGGCGGTCTTGGTGCAAAGATCCAAAGCCTCTGTTGTATCAAACAGCTTGGTGCTGTCAAACAGCTTTACGCTGTCCTGGTACTTCTTACCGTGTTTCATAATTTAATATAATCCTCCTTCAGAGTGGTATATAGCGGATTGAATAACTTTCCTCCCACCCGGGGCAAAGCCTTAGTCTACTACCTCAATACCCATGCTGCGGGCGGAACCGCAGATCATACTGGTGGCCGAATCAATGTTGGCGGCGTTCAGGTCGGGCATCTTCTGCTCGGCAATCTGTCTGGCCTGCGCCATGGTAATCTTGCCAACCTTGGTCTTGTTGGGGACGCCGGAAGCCTTATCCAGGCCAGCTGCCTTTTTGATCAGAACAGCAGCCGGAGGGGTCTTGGTAATAAAGGTAAAGGAACGGTCGGCGTACACGGTGATAACAACGGGGATAATCATGCCCACATCGTTCTTGGTGCGCTCGTTAAACTCCTTGGTAAAGGCCATAATGTTTACGCCGTGCTGACCCAGGGCAGGGCCTACCGGCGGTGCAGGAGTAGCCTTTCCTGCCGGGATTTGAAGCTTGATAAAGCCTACTACTTTCTGTGCCATTGTAGTTGCACCTCCATAAAATTAGTGGTCCATTTCGGGGAGAACCCGCTTTTGCGTGGCTCCCCTCCCACAGGCAATGCGTTTTCATTGCCCTGCGAACAATTGGCTGTTGCAGCCGCATTTTACCGGCCCTGACACGAGGCAGGGGCCGATATACCTCAAAAGAATTTTAGTCCAATGTGCGGACCTGTCCAAGCCTTAGCTCCACCGGGACATCTCTGCCCATCATGGACACGACTACCCGGATATAGTCCTTTTCGGGATCCAGTGCTTCCACAGTTCCAATTAAGCCGTCCAGCTGACCCGCCACAATGCTTACCGAATCGCCCACGGCAAAATTGACCTCCACCTTGCCCGAGTCGACGCCCAGGCGGGCAACCTCCTCATCGGTGAGGGGCACCGGCTTGGAGCCCGGGCCAACAAAGCCGGTAACGCCCCGGATGTTGCGCACAACATACCAGGAATCGTCGGTCATAATCATTTTAACAAACACATAGCTGGGATAGAGCTTGCGCTCCACCTCCCGCTTTTTGTCGTTTTTGATTTCGGTAACCTTTTCAACGGGCACCCGTACTTCCTGTATCAGGTCCTGCAGCTTGCGGTTTTCCACCGCATTTTCAATGCTTGTTGCCACCTTTTTCTCATAGCCCGAGTAGGTGTGAATAATATACCATTTTGCCGTATCGGACATTTCAGCACCCTCCTTGCCCTGTGTTTTACCGTGCAGTTCGGTTTTTACCTATGCCCCGATAAAGAACAGCGATACCAGCTGGGTGATAGCAAAGTCGAACCCGCAGATGATGGCGGCGGCAATTATCAGGGTAACAATAACAATACCTGTATTGTTTACCACCTGCTTTTTGTCCGGCCACACAACCTTTTTCAGCTCGCCCTTCATATCCCGGAAGTAGCGCTTAACTTTGGCGAAGAAACCGGTTTTGTTCTCGGCATTTGCAGCTTTAGCTGACATGTACTTCCCGCCTTTCGACTACTTCGACTCTCTGTGGAGAGTGTGTTTTCTGCAGAACTTGCAGTACTTGTTCATCTCAAGCCTGTCCGGATCGTTCTTCTTGTTTTTTGTTGTGTTGTAATTGCGCTGCTTGCACTCTGTGCAGGCCAAGGTAATTTTAACCCTCATTTCGGCACCTCCTGATTAACGGAATTTGTTTGCCTCCCTCGTAAAGGAAACGCTTTTGTTTATTTTCGGACATAAAAAAATAACCCTTTTAAGAGGTGCTCTTATCATACCATATCCACCCCCGCCGCGTCAACTTCTTTTTTGCCCAAAAACCGGCTTTTTTATGCGCTTTGGCTGTGCAGATTAAGCACCCCTGGCCCAAAAGCAGCAAAAGCGGCCCGCTATGCAGGCCGCCTTTGTTTGCTTTAAAAAAACCTATGCCGCTTATCGGCCGGTGCTGGGGTTGGGCTTAACAGTATTGCTGTTCTGGGGTTTGTTGGCGGGCTTGCTGGAAGAAACGGTGAGCAGCTGGCCTTCCAGGTTCTCAAACTCGTACCACAGCTTATCCACGCTGCCAATTTTCAGGCCGTTGATGCTGTAGGTTACGCCATTCTTGCGGATTTCCACAGTAATGTCCTTGCCCTTCAGCTCCCGGGCAACACTGGCGGGGAAGTTCTTGAGGCCATTGCCGCTAATCTTAATGGTATCGCCATCCTTAGCGTCGGCAATCTTGTCTTTCACCTCATCCCAGGTAGCAGTGCCAAAGTAGTCATGGTCATTGCTGGAACCGTCGGAGCCGGGGGCAGGAGGCGTAGCAGGCTTTTCAATTGTTACTGTTTTATCCCCTACAACAACAGAGATATCACCAGTGCCATTGTTGGTTACCAAATCCTTGGCAATGGCTTCTGCATCCTTTGTAGGATCGGCAGCAGCAATAGCATCCTTCAGGGCGTCATCCACTGTTACAGTTGTCACAGTAGAATCAGCGCCTACAGTCAGTGCAGGCTCAGTTGTACCATCCTGGCCCAGCATCAGTGTCACATTCTCTACTGCGGAGCCCTTCAGTGTAACATCGGCACCGGAAATTACGATGGATTCTACCTCTACATTTTCCAGTGTAGTATCTGCTGTAATATCCAGTGCAGCCTTTCCAGCGGCAGCAGTAATCTTCAGGTTCTGCAGGGTTACACCAGTAGCGGAAATTGCAACAGGGGCCTCCCCTGCGGCGCGGGCAGCACCAAGGCTTGTGCCATCCAATGTGTAAACGCCGCCGTCTTCCTTAGCGCCATCAATCGTAACAGCGCGGTTAATGTTCAGCTTGGCTTCCAGCGGAATATCAGCCCCCAAGCGGATCAAAGCACAATCGGGATTTTTTATTGCCTTGTCTAAATCCCCATATTCAGTAACCGGCTCTGCCTCAATTACCAAGTCCACTTTATTTACCAGTGTGAGCTTATCATCACTCGGTTTATCATCTGGACCCGAAGTGTGTGTATCCAGGGGGTAGGTATAGATATAGGCTGCAAATTTATCCCCGTCCTTCACCTCTAAGCCTGCCATTGCCTGATGGCCCGACTTGGGGCTCCAATACAGAAGGGTCATATCCGAACCACCTTCACAGCCGGCCACAGGATAAGTATCCTTTTCACCTACTACCTCAACCCAATAGTGGTGGTTTTGGTCACTTCCAATGTTACCCGAAAACTTTAAGTAGAAAGTATCATCGGAGCAATCCTCCACCTTCAAATACGCATTGGCATCCGCGGCCTTTCTTTTAAAGCCGAATTCGGAAATTTCAAAGGCCTTAGGTGCTTCGGGTTCCCCCTGCTCTGGAGCAGAGGGTTCCTTGCCAGGCTCTGTTACAGTATCGTCAGGCTTGGTTCCCTCAGGGGCAGCAGGTTCTTCCTTTTCGGGAGCGTCGGGCTCCTTCTTATCATCGGGATCGGGAGTGCCAGGTTCTTCCTTGTTGCCAGGATTTGCTGTACCGGAAGTGGGAGGGGTAGTAGGTTCCTCCACTCCGTCTGCGGCAAAAGCTGTGGCTGTTGTGGAAACCGTCATCACAGCAGCCAGGAGCAATGCCAACAATCTGTTCTTCTTCATTGTTTTCTTCCTCCTAAAAAATTGCAATTTTTGACGGGGAAACCTGCAATCCGGTACAAGTTTCCACGCTTAATGTAATTATACCCCCCCCCCGCATTTTGTCAATCCGCTTTCTGCCCCTTTGCAGTTCTTTCTTCCCCTCCTGCGCCCTACTTTTCCTGGGCGTGGGGGCCGGAAAGCCGGATGGCTTTCCTTTTGCGATTTTGCACTTCGTGCAAAAGTCCGCCCCCCGCATTTTGCGGGTCCACTTTCTGCCCCTTTGCAGTTCTTTCTTCCCCTCCTGCGCCCTACTTTTCCTGGGC
>CAOKWH010000040.1 GCA_948473085.1 uncultured Clostridia bacterium | reverse complement strand
GGTGTAGCTTTCCGGCGCTAATAACTCATCATTCCTATAAATTTGGGTGTGCGGGAGATAGTCAAACCCCTTTTCGGCAGTATATACAACCGGCAGCGCCTCGGTGAGATAGCCGGCAACGCCATCCTCCTGGTAAAGCCGTTTGCTGGAAACTGTAAACAAGGTCCCCTGGCTGCTGATGGCCGCATCCAGATAGGTACCAGCCTGATAGTGCTGCCTCGTTAATACCGGTTGGGTGGCGTCTTCCGAGAGGGCATAGATGCTCAGTGTGCTCATCTCGGTATAATCGTTTCGGTTATCCGCCAATGCAAGCGGTTCTGTTTGCCCCAGTTCGTCCAGGACTGTGTGGCCCAACTGCATGTATTCCTCCGGGTACTGTTTCAAATTCCCTACAGCCACCAGTTTATCCTCATAACTGAGCAGCTGGCAGTAGGAGGTGTTATTGTCCAGTTCCAGCATACCCACCTGCTCACCTGTGTCTGCCTCAAAAATGGATACCACATATTCCTCTGCGGATAGCATCTCCAGCTGATAGTCGTTTCCAGCGGCCGTGGTGGTACTGATTACCGGCGAGGAAGTGACTGCCTGCATCATCAGTGGCGCCTGCCCGGCCCCGCTATCGGGCCGACCGGCATCCGCCTCTGGCACAGAACGAAAGGGGCTCGGAGCCCTGTCTTCGACAGCATGTTCTGTTTCAGAAGGGGCTGCCCAGCCACTGTCGGGCCTTGCTGTATCAAACCCTTCCTCTGCGTCCTGCACCTTGGCCATCTGCTGGTTCTCCGATACCACCGAAGCAGTTTCGCTCTCTTTTTCATTCTGGCGGCTTTGGAGCACCTCCAATATCTCAGCATAGTTTTCTACAGGGGCTTGGAGAGTGGATATCTGGCTCATTTCCTGCATGGAGTTGCCCCCTGCATCGCCAAGCAAATCGGTACGGGGCAGCCGGTTATAGGCAATTCCTACAGCCACCGCAACTGCCAGCATGGCAACTGCTGCTACATATCGCTTGGGGAATAGCATAAACAGGTGTTTCTCCTGCGGTTGTTGTAAAATGGGAGGATCTACAACCTCTGGTATTTGCTCCACCCCATCCAACAAATGCAGCAAAGCAGCACCCGTGAGGTTTTCCGGCAGGGCAGGCTCCTGTTCAGCCAGCGCCGCCTGAAGCAGGCTGTAACTTTCCTGCAGCTCCTCCAACTCCCGTGTAGAAAGCCCCAACCCCTCAAAATCTTCCAGATTCATCGCATTCACCTCCCTACTGTTCCAATTTTTTGCGTAATTTAATAAGGGTACGATACAGCTTTGAGCTGACAGTACCGTGGGGCAATTCCATAATCTCCCCGATTTCCTTTGTTGTGTAGCCCTGGATAACCGAGAGTATCACCACCATCTTTTCATCCTCAGCCAATGTTTCCATTGCCTGCATAACAGTGACCTTATCGGTGCAGTCAGCCGTTTCCTCCGAAACATCGTCCGGCGTTTCGATAAAATCGTCCAGGCTAATCTGCTGCTTGGCATCAATATATTTAGCAATGCGGCGTTTACAGCGGATGGACAAGATACGCATAATCCACGGTTTAAACTTGCTGTCATCCCGGAGGTTTTTAATACCCTTATACGCCTCTAAAAAAGTTTCGCTCACCACATCTTCAGCGTCGTGCTGGTTGCCCAGTGTATAAAGCGCCACCTTGTACAGGTCCTTGGCAACCTGATCATACAGCTTGGCAAAGCTCTGGGCATCTCCCTGCTTGGCCCGGCTGACATATTCAAGGTTGATTTGCAATGTTTACACCACCGTTCCAAAGAACCCGGTTCAACTAATAAGTGTCCGGTTTCTGTGTTTTTATTCCATGCACAAAAAATCCTTTGTGTTTTTCAAACTTTACAGTTAGATAAATTATAGCGTATTTCGCCCTTTTTCTCAAGGTGGGAAAACTAAGCCCTTTTCCATCCATGCGCCGGCTTACCGGCCATAACGGGGCCAAATACCGCCCTTATTCTGGATAAACCACTTGAAATATAACAAATTGTAAAAATAAACTGACAAACACCTGGATCAGTACAGAAAAAATCCAGACCCTTCCATAAAACTACCAGAAAAATGAAATGAACGGTTTAACCCCCCTCTATAAAAATTAAAAAAGCAGCCAGGCACTGCAAAACGGCCCGACTGCTTTTTATTTTTAGGGTATTATCCCAAATTTTTGATACTTTCTTCCACAATAGCCAGCTTTTCCTCTGCTTTACGCAGCTTTTCCCGCTCTGCGGCAATCACCTGATCTGGTGCTTTGGCTACAAAACCGGCATTGTTCAGCTTGCCCGAAAGGAAGGCAATATCCTTCTGGCAAACCTCTTTTTCCTTGGCAAGACGGGCCAGCTCCTTCTCCCGGTCAATCAGCTCGTCCATTGGAATGAGGATACGGGCGCTGTCTGTCACTGCCTGGGCGGCTCCCGGCAGCGCAAAGGCTGCACCAATTTCCACCTCTGGGGCAAAGGCCAGCTTCTCAATGAAAGCACGGCCTGCCTCGAACACCTCCGGCGTCCTGGTTTCAATATACAGCTTGGCCTTACGGCTGGGGGGCACATTCATCTCGGAGCGCACATTCCGCACCGAGCGAATGGCTGTCATCACCTTTTCAAAGTCGGATTCCTCAGCGACAAAGTTCAGTGTTTCCTCATACACCGGCCAATCCTGCACCATAATGCTCTCCCCCTGGTGGGGCAGCGCCTGCCAAATCTCTTCGGTGATAAAGGGCATAAATGGATGCAGCATCTTCAAAACGCCGGACATCACATATACCAGTATCCGGCGGGCATTTCCGGCGCTCTCCTCATCGGCATTGAGGCGGGCCTTGGCCAGCTCAATATACCAATCGCAGAAGATATCCCAGATAAAGTCATACAGCTTGGAGGAAGCCACACCAATATCAAACCGCTCCAGTGCATCGGTGGTTTCGGCAATCAGCCGGTTATACTTGGCAAGCACCCACTTATCCTCCGCCCGGAGTTCCTCCGGCAGGGTCAGATCAAAGTTTTCTACCTCTGGCAGGTTCATCAGGATAAACCGGGCGGCATTCCACAGCTTGTTGCCGAAGTTGCGGGCGGCAAGGATTTTCTCCTCACTGAAACGCATATCATTGCCCGGGCTAACCCCGTTTGCCAATGTAAAGCGCAGCGAATCGGCGCCATACTGCTCAATAGCCTCCAACGGGTCGATGCCATTGCCCAGGCTTTTACTCATCTTGCGGCCCTGGGCATCCCGGATAATCCCATGGATAAACACATTCTCAAACGGAATGTCCCCAGCATGTTCGATTCCGGAAAAAATCATTCTGGCCACCCAGAAAAAGATAATGTCATAGCCGGTAACCAAGGTGCTGGTGGGATAGAAATACTCCAGATCCTCGGTGTGCTCCGGCCAGCCCAGAGTACTAAACGGCCAGAGAGCAGAGGAAAACCAGGTGTCCAGCGTATCCTCATCCTGGTGCAGATGGGCCTTGCCGCACTTGGGGCAGACAGCGGGGTCCTCTTTGGAAACAATTACCTCGCCGCAGTCGGCACAATACCAGGCAGGGATGCGATGCCCCCACCACAGCTGCCGGGAAATACACCAGTCCTTGATATTCTCCATCCAGTTGAAGTAGATTTTATCAAAGCGTTCTGGCACAAATTTTACCGACCCATTGCGTACCACCTCAATGGCAGGCTTGGCCAGCGGTTCCATCTTTACAAACCACTGCTTGGAAATAAGCGGCTCAATGGTGGTGCCACAGCGGTAACAGCTACCCACATTGTGGTTATAATCCTCAATCTTAATCAGATAGCCTTCGGCCTCCAGGTCAGCCACAATCTGCTTTCTGGCCTCATAACGATCCAGCCCAGCATATTTGCCGCCCTTTTCGTTGATGGTGGCATCCTCGTTCATCACATTGATAATTTCCAGGTTGTGGCGCAGGCCAACTTCAAAGTCGTTGGGGTCATGGGCGGGGGTAATCTTCACCACGCCGGTGCCAAAGTCCTGTTCCACATAGTCATCGGCCACAATGGGCAGCTCCCGGCCCACCAGCGGCAGAAGGGCTGTCTTGCCAATCAGGTGCTTGTAACGCTCATCATCAGGGTTTACGGCAATGCCGCTGTCCCCCAGCATGGTTTCGGGACGGGTGGTGGCTACTTCCAAATACCCGCTGCCATCTGCAAGAGGGTACTTGATATGCCAAAAATGCCCAGTCTGTTCCTCAAACTCCACCTCGGCGTCGGAAATGGAGGTTTTACAGTGGGGGCACCAGTTGATAATGCGCTCCCCCTGGTAGATAAGCCCCTTTTCATAGAGGTTTACAAATACCTCCCGCACCGCCCGGGAACAGCCTTCGTCCATTGTAAAACGCTCCCGGCTCCAGTCGCAGGAGCTGCCCAGCTTTTTAATCTGCTCCTTGATGCGGTTGCCATAGGTTTCCTTCCACTGCCAGGTGCGCTCCAAAAAGCCATCCCGGCCCACATCGGCCTTGGTCAGCCCCTCTTTCGCCATAGCTTCTACCACCTTGGCCTCGGTGGCAATAGACGCATGGTCGGTGCCTGGCAGCCACAGGGCACAGTAGCCCTGCATACGCTTAAAGCGGATGAGAATATCCTGCAGGGTGTTATCCAGCGCATGGCCCAGATGCAGCTGCCCTGTGATGTTCGGCGGTGGCATCATGACAGTATATGGCTTTTTTGCCCGATCGACGACAGGGGAAAAGTATCCTTTTTCCTGCCAGAAGGCATAAGTTCGATCCTCAACACGGTGTGGATCATAAATCTTGTCCAGATCTTTGCCCATATCGAAATCCTCCTATAATAAAGTTATTCTTTTATTATAGTAAACTCGGCCTGTGCATGCAAGTAGTAATCCGGCAGAATATCAAAAAAACAGATAAAATCCGGCGCATGCCGGCAAGCTTTCCCTCTCCCCACCAAAATCCGAATCGCTGTAAAAAGTTCTTGCAATTCATCGGGAAAGCAGTACAATAGAATATCATATCAGCCACATAGAAAGGTCAGAAAATATATGGAAAACCAAAAAGTTCTTATTCTGGATTTTGGCGGACAGTATAATCAGCTCATTGCCCGGCGGGTACGGGAATGCAATGTTTACTGTGAAGTACGCCCCTACAACCTGCCTCTAAACGAGATACAGGCATTTAACCCCATTGGCATCATCTTCACCGGCGGCCCCAACAGTGTCTATGAGGAAGGCGCCCCTAAAGTGGATCCGGCCATTTTCCAGCTGGGTTATCCCGTTTTGGGCATTTGCTATGGAGTGCAGGTGATGGCCCACACCCTGGGCGGTGTAGTGGAGCCGGGAAAAGTGCGGGAATATGGCCAAAAGATAGTGGAATTTGATACCGACTGTGCCATCTTTGCCGGGCTGAGCAAAAAAGCCAACGCCTTGATGAGCCACAATGACACCATCTATCAGCTGCCCCAAGGCTGGAAGTCTGCCGCTGTTACCGATAGCTGCCCAGTGGCGGCTATGTATAATGCGGAAGCCCGGCTGTATGGTATGCAGTTCCATCCCGAGGTAACGCTGACCGAACAGGGTACCGAAATGATTCGCAACTTTCTCTATCGGGTATGCGGTGCCACCGGTGACTGGACCATGCAAGGTTATGCCGAAACAGCCATCCGGGAAATTCAGGAAAAGGTTGGAGCCGGCAAAGTACTGCTGGCCCTGTCCGGCGGTGTGGACAGCTCGGTTGTGGCCAGTCTGCTGCAAAAAGCTGTGGGCCAACAGCTCACCTGTATTTTTGTTGACCATGGCCTTATGCGCAAAAATGAAGGGGATGAAATCGAAGGCATATTCGGCGATGGCAGCATCAATTTTATCCGAATAAACGCCGAACAGCGTTTCCTTTCCTGTCTTGCCGGCATAACCGACCCAGAACAGAAGCGTAAAATAATTGGAGAGGAATTTATACGGATATTCGAGGAGGAAGCCAAAAAAATTGGTACTGTGGATTATCTGGCCCAGGGTACCATCTATCCAGACATTATCGAATCCGGCACTGGAGAATCTGCCGTTATTAAAAGCCACCATAATGTAGGCGGATTGCCGGACTTTGTGGACTTTAAAGAAATTATAGAACCGCTGCGGCAGCTGTTTAAAGACGAAGTCCGGGCGCTGGGCACCGAACTTGGCTTGCCCGACCACATCGTTTGGCGCCAGCCATTTCCCGGCCCTGGATTGGGTATCCGGGTATTAGGCGAGCTTACCAAAGAAAAACTGGACCTACTGCGGGAAGCCGACTTTATCTTCCGGGAGGAGGTTCACTTAGCGGGCTTGGAACGGGAGATTAACCAGTACTTTGCCGTACTAACTGACCAGCGTTCGGTAGGTGTAATGGGAGATGGCCGCACCTATGATTATACCATTGCCCTCCGGGGTGTTGTTACCAGCGACTTTATGACGGCTGAGTGGGCCCATATCCCCTACGAGGTACTGGATAAAGTTTCCCGGCGCATTGTCAATGAAGTCAAGCAGGTAAACCGAATTGTATATGACATTACATCCAAACCCCCGGCGACAATTGAGTGGGAGTGAGTTTTTACTATCCGTAGATTGGCTTGATAAGCGGTTCTAC
>CAOKWH010000039.1 GCA_948473085.1 uncultured Clostridia bacterium | reverse complement strand
AAGATGGCTGTTGTAGTGGAGGCTGTGGAAAGCCAGACCACCGCCATCAGCCAGGTTACCGAGGGCATTGAGCAAATCTCTGCCGTAGTGCAGACCAACTCGGCCACCAGCGAGCAGAGCGCTGCCACCAGTGAGGAGCTCTCCTCCCAGGCAAACCTGCTGGAGCGGCTGGTAAGCTCGTTCCGCCTCAAAGGCACACATTAAATAGAACCCCCTGTCTGCCAGCTTTGGGTGACAGGGGGTTTCTCCTTGGCGGGCAGCCCATTTGTGGTAAAATGGCACAGGCAAAAAAGAGCCGGGGCAGAAGTGCCAGTGAATATCCCGGATGCTATCGCCTATAGGCTGTCTGTATATCTGTGTGCCTCCCAAGAGCAGCTCTGATAGAGGGCCCCAGTAGAGAAAGGCCTGCGGCCACATTGCCCTGCTGCTACTGTCAGTGCCTGCGCATGGGGATTGAATATTGTCCGCATGGATAGTATACTTGACACATCATACCATGCAAGGGGAGAATGAAATTGTCCAGAGAGGAACTTATCGATTTGGTTGTGGCGATTATGACTGTGCAGGACAAACAGGGAAGAGTGCTGTCAGAGGAAGAACACCATGCCCTGGTGATGCAATTTAAGGCAAACATCGCCCATCCGGGAGGAAGCGATTTAATCTATTATCCCACATTGGTAGGGCTGCCCACAGAACCAACTGTGGACGAGATTGTTGATTTAGCCATGAATGGGATTGCACCTAAATAAGGTTTCGTTTGTCAGGGAGCAGCCCAGCTTTCCTGCCCCGGTTGCGGGGCTGTTATTGGGAGCCTTAGAAGAAAGAATAGGATAGGGCGGTTATCCAAAAGGAATGGAGCCGGGCTCTCCCAAACGGATGGTTTACAGGCTGTTTGGCAGCAGATCTGCCGGACACACAAAAGGGCAAGGCAAAGACCATAAGGTCCTGCCCTGCCCCTTTGTTTTTATGCGGCTCCCTCCGGTTGGGAAGCGGTTGTATCGCCGGCCAGTTCCGCTTCGGTGAGCAGCGGCACCACCCGCAGGCTGGTATCCCCGGTGAGGGCGTTGGCTCCCAGCAGTTCCCCCACCATCACCTTGAAGTTGTTGGTGGACACTGTGGCCCCGGCAATATTCTCCATGTCGGCGACATCGCCGCCGGCGTTATAAAAGCTCTCTATAATGGCGGCCAGATACTGGTTGGGCGCTGTAGTGGGCAGCGCGTCCCCGTCAGCCTTTTTGATGCTTTCGGCAAAGGCTGCATCGGCAGATTTCAGGCTGCCCTGCTCATTTTTGGCGTCCAGTTCCAGCACCTGCACCCGGCCATCCTGTACAGCAATGGTGACAAAGTCCTTCCAGCCGTTTTCAAAGCCGGCCATCTCCGCCTTGTATACACCGTCCCGGAGGCTGTCGGCCTCACTGCCGGCCGGGTTCAGCACATCCTCTGCCGGGCCGCCGCTGTGGGCGTTTTTCAGCGCCTGGGCGGCCAGTGCCGCAAAGCAGTCGGAGCTTTCGGTGGCACCGGCCACCTTTTCAATGCCCTCTGGCGTCTTGGCGGCATTGAACGAATCCATCAGTGCAGAAGTCACCTGGGAATAGGGCACCCGGGGCTTAATCTGGCCGTCGTCGCTGCGGCGCTTGCCATCCTTATCCAACCCGTCAAATTCGGTGATTTTGGGGCTGCCATCCGAAATGGTGAGGATAATATATTCTTTGTAGCCGCTTAAATCAAATTCCGCCACGCTAACCCGATATTTTCCGTCGGTGTAGTAGGGCACAGTCAGTTCCTCGGCCAGGCCCTGCTTGGCGCTGGATTCCAAAATGGCGTCCACCAGCACGGCCAGGTTTTCTCCATATTCGGGCGCACCGGGCACAAACTGCATGGAATCGGTTTTTCCGCCGGCGGCGTTCAGGTTTTCCCGGGCGGTCTGGTAGGCGGTGCCGGGGTTTAGCTTATAGGGCAGGTTGGGGGGCGATTGTTCCTCCATTGCGCTTTTCAGGGCACTGTCGGCGCTTTTGAGCCGGTTGTTGGAGTCCGTCCCATCAAATTCATCCACCGTTACGGCGCCGCCCTGGATGGTAAGTTGTACATAGTCGGTGTAGCCGTCCACTGCGGTGTCAAACCGGGCGCGGTAGACACCGTCCACATAGGGGGAGGCGGGGGTGCTGCTTGAAGGTTCCTCTTTGCTGCAGCCCGAAAGGGCAAGCAGCAGGGTGCTACAGGCGAGCAGGAAAGCCAGCGTTTTGCGCATATTGTTCTTCATACTCCTTTATAAGTTCTGAGGCCAAAACAGGGGCTGTCTGTCATATTGGCGGCAGGCCCCGATACTATAGTTTATTATATAACAGAACCCCCGCCGCTGTAAATGGATTTTTATTCGGCCCAGGCTGCAAAAAAATAGTGATTTTTGTCGGGAAGTATGGTAGGATATATTGCATGGAGGTGTGACAGATGACTGTTAAGGAGAAAGTGGCTTCCCTCAGGAACCAAATGAGGGAGCATCAAATCGATGCCTACATCGTCCTGGATTCGGACGAGCATATTAGCGAATACCTGCCTGATTATTATCGGGAGCGGAAGTGGATCTCCGGCTTTACCGGTTCGGCGGGTACTGTTGTAATTACACAAGAGGAAGCGGGGCTATGGACCGATGGCCGGTATTACTTGCAGGCGGCCAATCAGTTGATGGGCAGCGGGATTGACCTGTATCGGGCTGCCGATGCCGGGGTGCCCACAATAGAGGACTTTCTCTGTAAAAAACTGTCCGGCGGCACAGTGGCACTGAATGGCAGGGTGGCATCCACCGAGCAGGTGCTGCGGCTGCGGGAGCGCTGCAGCCGGCAGGGGATAGCCCTGCGCACCGATTTGGACCTGGTGGGCGCCCTGTGGGTGCAGGGCCGCCCGGAACTGCCCCAGGACAAAGCAGTCATTTATCCGCTGGAATATGCCGGTCTGACCACTGCCCAGAAGCTGCAGCAGGTGCGGGAACAGATGGAACGCCAAAAGCTGGATTGTTACATTGTGGGTGCACTGGACAGTGTGGATTGGCTGATGAACCTGCGGGGCAGCGATGTGCCAACCAGCCCGTTGTTTACCGCCTTTGCCATTGTGCGCCCGGATGAGGCGGCGCTCTATGCCGACCCTGGCCGGATTACCGAACCGGTGGCGGCCCTGCTGCTCCAAAACGGGGTGCAGGTACGGGAGAGCCAGGCTTTTTACCAGGATATTGCCCACCTGCCCAGCCGGTCCCGGGTGGGGCTGGCGGCGGCCAGTGTCAATGCCGCTGTCTATGACGGCCTGGGCGAGCGGGTTAACCGGGTACTGATTAGCGATATCTGCCAGCAGATGAAAGCTGTAAAAAACCATGTGGAAATCCAGCATATCCGCACAGCGCATAAGCATGACGGTGTGGCAATGGTGCGCTTTTTGATGTGGCTGGAAAAGGCCATCCAGGGTGCCCGGCTGACCGAATGGAGCATCTGCGAAAAGCTGCTGGAGCTGCGCAGTGCCCAGCCCGATTTTAAGGGGGTGTCCTTCGGCACCATAGCGGGGTATGGCGCCAATGGTGCCATTGTGCACTATTCCCCTGACCCGGAAAACTGTGCTGAACTCCGGGAGGGGAGCTTTTTGCTGGTGGACAGCGGTGGCCAGTACCTGGGCGGCACCACCGATATTACCCGGACAATCCCCCTGGGAAAGGTGCCCACCAGCCATCGCCGGGATTATACGCTGGTGCTCCAGTCGTTTATCCATCTGCACTCGGCCCGGTTTTTGGAAAAGACACCGGGCAAATGCCTGGATATTCTGGCCAGGAAGGTGATGTGGGATAACGAGCTGGACTATAAGCATGGCACCGGGCATGGTGTGGGCTGCTACCTGAACGATCACGAAGGCCCTAATAACTTTTCCAGCCTCACCCCATTGGAGGAGGGCATGGTTATCAGCATCGAGCCGGGTATCTACCGGGCCGGGCTGCTGGGTGTGCGCACCGAAAACCTGGTTGTAGTAGTCCGGGAGAAAAAATCGGATGAGTTTGGGCAGTTCTGCACCTTTGACCCCTTGACCCTCTGCCCCATCAACAAGGAGGCCATTGAGCCTTCCATGCTGTCCAAGGCGGAGGTGCGCTGGCTGAACGACTACCATCGCACGGTGTTTGAGCAGCTTTCTCCCATGCTGGAACCGGAGGAAGTGAAGTGGCTGGGGGCGGCAACATCCCCACTATAAGGTTTTAAGAGGGAGGCCCGGTTTGGGTCTCCCTCTTTTGCTGTCTACATCCGGTTGTGGGCGGCCTATTCCCCTGGTGCGCCTGAATTGTTTTATAAAATAAAGGTGGGGATGGTAAAAATAACCGGCTTTGCGAGTAAAATTGCAGCATATATGCCAAAATTCGACAAAAAAGTACAAAAAACGCACATTCCGCCAAAAATAGCGGGGACATATTTCCAGAGTTTGGATACAATGGAAATAGATATTACATCCTTTTGCCGATGATGGAGGGATGCACTGGAAGGAAGAGGATATCGCAGCAGGGCAAGGCAACAGGAAGGGAGCGGGAGGAAATGTATCGGTATCATTTGTTGGAGTGGTACAGTGAATGTTATAGGTGTGCGCTTTATGGAATTGTGCAGGAGGAATGGGTGGAGGAAGACTGGAAAGTGGCAGCCAGTGTCCGGGATGTTGGCAGCAACCGTGCGGAGGTGGTGCGTCTGCTGCAGCGCTGCAATAGCGGACAGCCCAGCCCGGTGCATCTCTTGGATGTGGCGGTGGATTTTATATCTTAGTGGCAGCAGCGTAACAGGATGGGCTGCTGTACAGATAGTCCCAAAAGGAAAAAGCCTGTAAACCCGCTTGGTGTGCCGGTTTACAGGCTCTTTTTTGCAAACAAAAACGCCGCCCTACAGAGCGGCGTCCTGGCGGAAAGAGGGGGATTCGAACCCCCGGTGGAGTTTAAGTCCACACACGATTTCCAATCGTGCGCTTTAGACCAGCTCAGCCATCTTTCCATCATCATTACCTGACAGGATTTGATTATACAGGATATTTGCCAAAAAGTCAAGGGTTAAATTTGAGTTTTGGCAAAAAAATGGGGAATCCATCCCTTTTTGCGGCTGCGCCGGAATACTATTTTTATTGGTTGCCCAAAAGGAGGGGCTGTTTTTGTTCACTTTTCCAAGTTTACAGAAAATCTATTGTAACAGTTTCTCCTTTTCGCTATACTAAATAGATGAGGGATTGTTCAAAAAAGGGGGGCTGTTATGACCGGGCCACAGATGGTACAGGGCCAGCAGTTTTCGGACACCGATTTTTCCGGGATGGACTTTGCCGGGGCGGTGTACATAAAATGCACCTTTCGCGCCTGCGATTTTCAGGACTGCGCGCTGGAAAACTGCCGGTTTGCCGATTGTACCTTTCACCTCTGCGAGTTTGGCGGCAGTGTGCTGCGCCGCTGCGAGATGACCAACTGTTCCTTTCGGCTCTGCAGCTTTTTCTCGGCAGAGTTTCGGGACTGTAAAATGCTGGGCAGCGCCTTTGTGGAGTGCAGCACCATTGGACTGCTGCTGGAAGGGGGCAACTGGAGTTATACAGCCCTGCGCTATATTGATTTTTCCAAGAGTGACCTTTCGGGCATTAACTGGGAGGGGGCCGACCTGTCCGGGTGCGATTTTACCTCTGCCCGGCTGACTGGATGCTGCCTGCGCCAGGCGGTGGTGCATCAGGCTATTTTTAAAAAGGCCAACCTGTGCGGGGCTAATATAGATGGTACCGACCTGCTTTCGGCCAGCAGTATTAAAGAAGCCCGGATTGATTTGGACACTGCGGTTCTTTTGGCCGAACAGCTCGGCTTTCAAGTGGAATTAGGAGGTAATTGAGATGAAGAAAAACAAACTTCTGCCCCTGCTTTTGGCAGCGGGGCTGATACTGGGGCTGACTGCCTGCTCTGGCGGGGAGCAGAGGGGGTCCTCCAGCAGCGGGGAGGAAAGCAGCTCCCAAACAGCGGACCCAACCGGGCAGGACAGCAGTGCGGCATCGCAGGGGGAGGAAAGCACCTCCCGCAACGACCCTGTTATGGCAGCCCCCACCACACAGGACGAGGTGGCCGAATACTTTAAACAGGCGCTGCTCACCGGCAATCTCACCGGAATCCAGTATATTACGAACTATAATGGGTATGAGGACTGGGCCAATGTAAAATTCAGCGATATAGAATACCAGACCATTGCCCAGGACTTTGAGAGCGCCCGATATTCCTTTACCTTCCATGTGCAGGAGAGCGGCAGCAGCACCTTCCCGCTGGGGAGTGTAAAGCGCATTGTTTCGGTGGGCTACCCCGCCTATGGCGACCATCTGGGCGTTACCATGCTGTATGATGAAAAGAGTACCTATTATGAGCTGTTCCCCTATGATATGGAGCAGCCCGGCTATGCCGCCTATAGTCAGGTAATCCAGTATGTCAACTTTATGAATACACGGGAATTTGCCACAACGGCAGAAATTCCTGCGGATGAAGTGGCCGAGTATGCCATTATCCAGCTTTCCCAGGAATACCAGGGGGAGCGGGGCCAGTTTGCTGTCAGTGAAGTGAACGAGATGGTGGGCAAACTGTTCGGGCTCACCGGCTTTGACGCCTCCCAAAGCAGGTTTTATAATGCGGATGAGAAGGTCTGCGAGCTGTTGGGCCGGGGCGGCAATGTGGTTTACACCACAACCCAGACGGCCAGTTATGATACTGCCAGTGGAACCTATGCCCTGGATATGACCTTTTACAGCGACCCGCTGTGCACCATCAAGGACCGCACAGTGCGCTACACCTTAAAGCAGAACGGCAATACCCTCCAGTTTGTCAGTGCTGTGCAGGTATAAGAAACACCCCGGGGTATACACTCCGGGGCATTTTTATGCCCTTATCGGAACCGTCGAAAGAGGAAGGGGCCGGGGGCATTGGCTG
>CAOKWH010000038.1 GCA_948473085.1 uncultured Clostridia bacterium | reverse complement strand
GCCCTTTTTCTCGCCCCTTGCGGGGCAACCGAAAAAGATGGCCAATTATACCATTCCGCCATCGCTTCATGGTATAATAGCAGTAAGAGGTGGAGGTGACAATATGGCACTGCAAACAACACATGGCAGAACAATGGAGATACCCAGGGATGATTTGAGCGATTTTTTTGAGGAACTTCAGCTTCGCCCCCATGGTTTTGGAGAGCTGCAAAGCACCTGTTCCGCTATCCGGGAAAATTTTGCCCTGAGCCAGTATGTACTCGTCTATCTGCTCCAGGGCAGGTTGAACCTGTACCGGAATGGTGTTCGTCATTGTGCAGAACAGGGGGATGTGCTGCTGCTGGGGCCTTTTGCCTCTTATAGTGCCGACTGCCAGAACGCCGGGGAGCTGTGCTGTATCTGTCTGTACTTTGATGTGGGGCCGGACTATCTGCGCCGGGAGTTTGCCCGGCTGGTAACCGATTCCCGGCTGGTGTTCCACCCGGAGGATGAGCTGATTGGCCGGATGCTGCGGGAGGCCCTGGGCCACAGGGAGCAGCGGGAAGGGTTTTCCCGCACTGTGCGCAATGTTTTGGAGCAGGTTTTGATGGAGCTGGCCGGCGAAATTTGGGGGGAGCGCCCGTTGATCCGGCTGCCCTGCACCCTGCAGCAGCAAAAAATTATCCAGCAGTCGGCCCGGTATGTGCTGGAAAACATCCATCGCCCTGTCCGCATCCGGGATATTGCGGCCGAGCTGCAGATTAGCGAAAGCCGGCTGAACAAAACCTTTAACGATGTGCTGGGCATGCCTCCCAGCCGCTATTTTATGAATATGAAGATGAAGCGGGCGGAGGAACTGCTGCTGACAACAGACAAAACGGTGGAGGAAATCTCGGGCATGCTGGGCCTTTCATCGGCCTTTCACCTGTCCCGTGTGTTCAAAGAAACCTTTGGCGCCGCCCCGTCCGAGGCCCGGAAAGCCGCAAAATATCTGGCATAAGCCCGGCCGGCATGCAGAAATGCATACCGGCCGTATTTATGCAATCTAATATACATTTTTGTACCGCCTGTTGGTTTTCTGCTGAGGAAAATGAGGGGAAGAACAGCACTTTAATCTATAACAGGGAGATGCAGCCTGCCTTGCTGCACCTGTTCAGGATGGCTGCTGGCGTGTTTTTTCCGGCTCTTTCCTGGCGCTGAATGGGATAAGGGCAAAGCAGGCTGAATAGAGGGGGGCACCTAATGTATATTCATTCAGTGTAAGCTGAAATTAAAACCGAAAAAGGGGTTGACTTCCCGCAGACAACTGTGTATAATTATACACATTGAAGCGAATGGAGGGACAGGATATGGCACAGACAACCGATTCTGCCGTACAGCCGGCGGCCTGGTACAGCGCATTGCCCCGGGCCGGATATGCCGCCCTAAAACGGATAGCAGTGCAGGGGGACTGGTTTGAGGTGTACCAGGTGCAGGAGGGTATCTATGCCCTGTATGAATCGGGGCACTTCCAGGAGGTTATCTCCTATCTGCTGGTGGGGGCAGATAAAGCCCTGCTGGTGGATACCGGCCTTGGCATGGGCAATATCCGAAAGGTGGCGGAACAGCTTACCAACCTGCCCATAGCCGTGGTGAACACCCACAGCCACTTTGACCATATTGGCGACAACTGGCGGTTTGAGCAGGTGTATATCCTAAACCATCCCACTGCTGTAAAGCGCTTGGCAGCGGGGGCCACCCATGCCGAACTGGCTGGGGAGGTGGAACCGGGGGCCAACGCCCGCCCCTACCCGGCAGGGTTCGACCCGGCCGCTTACACCATCCCGCCCTGCACCTTTGAAACGGTGGAGGAAGGCCATGTGTTTGACTTGGGGAACCGAAGGCTCCGGGTTATCTACACGCCGGGGCATTCGGATGACAGCATCATGCTGGCGGATGATGGAAACCGCCTCCTGTTCACCGGGGACACCTTTTACCCGGCGTCGCTGTATGTGTTCTTTGCCTCCCCCGACCCGGTGGACCAGCTGCTGGATACCTACCGACGGACCATGGAGCGGCTGGCCGGCGAGTTTTCGGGCTATACGCTGCTCTGTTCCCACAACGAGCCGCTGTGCAGCGGCGGGATGCTGGCCCAGGCAGCCCAGGCGTTTGCCGCCATCCAGGCCGGGCGGGCCCCGGATGAGGTAGGCAACACCGGTATGAAAAAGTACCAGTTTGATGGTTTTGCCATTATTACAAGATAGGATAAAAAGAGGAGTAATTGACAATGAAAACTGTAAAGAAAATAGCCGCGCTGATGGCGGCAGTGACAATGGCCTTTTCCATGACCGCCTGCAGCGGCGGGGAGGAGAAGGAATCCTACACCGGCAAGCCCTATGAACAGGAGATTTTAACCCCCGGCCAGATTGTGGTGGGCATCTCCGCCGACTATCCGCCCTACGAGAGCCTGGACCCCGCCACCGGCGAGATTATCGGCTTTGATGTGGATATGACCAAGGAATTGGCAAGCTACATGGGGGCTGATGGCAAGGAAGTGGAAGTGGTTTGGAAGAAGATGGAGTTTGACAGCATCATCACCGCCCTGCAGTCCGGCCAGATTGATTTGGGTGTGGCCGCCTTCACCTACGACCCCAAGAGGGAATGCCTGTTCAGCGACCCCTATCTGGTATCCCAGCAGGTAGTGGTGCTGCCCGCTGGTTCCACCATCACCTCTTTTACAGAGTTTGATGGCCTGAATGTAGGCGCTGGGCTGGGTACCACCGGTGAGGCACAGGCTAAGGCACAGCTCACCGGCGCCAATGTAACCAACCCCGGAGATTACACCGTGATGTTTGAGGCCCTGAAGAACGGCGCCCTGGACGCGGTGGTTTGCGATGGCCTGGTAGCTGAGAACTACGCCGCCCAAAACGGATTTGTCATCCTGCCTGAGCCGCTGGTACTGGAAGAAAATTCGGTTATCGTAGCCAAGGGGAATGAGGAACTGCTGAAGGAAGTAAACAGTGCCATCGCCCAGTTTAAGGCTTCCGACACCTACACCGACCTGCAGGTTAAGTGGGGCTTGGTGGACCTGGATGGGGAAGCCGATGAGGGGCAGCCTGCTGATAACGGCGAGGAGCAGCCCGCAGCTTAAATAAGTTTGAAAGCAGCCTTGCGGCAGTTTTTGCCGCAAAGCTGTTTGCTGTTCTGGGGCTTCTTTTAAAATTGTAAGTTTGAGGTATTGGAATGAATTTTCTGGAAAATCTTTCGGCCACCTGGGCGAAATTTGTCACACCTGTAAATGTGACCTTTATGCTCAAGGCGGCCTGTATTTCGGTGGGCATTGCAGTAGCGGCCCTGTTCTTTGGTACCATTTTGGGTGTTTTGGGCGCGGCGGGGCGTATCAGCCGGAATAAAGTTATCCGGGGCCTGGCCAGTGTCTATGTGGAGGTTATCCGGGGTACCCCGATGATGCTGCAAATCCTGTTTTTCTATCTGGGGGTGCCCTCCATTGTGCGGGCAGTCACCGGCAGCCCGTGGAACCCCAGCGTCTATCTCATTGGTGTGGTGGCGATGAGCATCAACTCCGGGGCCTATTCCACCGAGCTTATCCGCTCGGCTATCCAGGCAGTGGATCAGGGCCAGTGGGAGGCCAGCGAAACCCTGGGCCTTTCCTATGGCAAAATGATGCGTTTTATCATTCTGCCCCAGGCCTTTAAGCGGATTATTCCGCCGCTGGTGAGCGAATTTATCACACTGATTAAGGATTCCTCCCTGCTCTCCACCATTGGCGTGGTGGAACTGCTGCAAAGCGCCAAGACATTGGGCGCCAACTACTACAGCTATGTGACGCCGCTGCTGATGGCCTCGGTGGTATATTTGACATTGACATTGACAATTTCCCGCTTCTCCCGGAAGCTGGAGGAAAGGATGGCCCTGAGTGATTAGTTTAAAGAATGTAACCAAGCAGTTTGGCAGCCTTACAGCGGTGGATAACGCCAGCCTGAAGGTGGAAAAAGGGGAGATTATCTGCCTGATTGGCCCTTCCGGTTCGGGTAAATCCACACTGCTGCGCTGTATTGCCGGCCTGGAGCGCCCGGAATCTGGCGAGGTGTATATTGACGGCGAACTGCTGGACTTGGGGACAAAGGACACCAAAAAACTGGAGCGCCAGCGGATAAAAATGGGCTTTGTGTTCCAGCACTTTAACCTGTTCCCCCACATGACCGTGCTGGAAAATTTGACCTTGGCCCCGATTGAGGTGTTGGGTATGGACAAGGCTGCCGCTGAACAGCGGGCTGCCGAACTGCTGGCCCGGGTAGGGCTTGCAGATAAGCGGGACGCCTATCCGGCCAAGCTCTCCGGTGGGCAGAAACAGCGGGTGGCCATTGCCCGCAGCCTGTGTATGGACCCGGAAATTATGCTGTTTGACGAGCCAACCTCCGCCCTGGACCCGGAAATGGTGGGTGAGGTATTGGATGTTATGAAGGAGCTGGCCCAGGCCGGCATGACAATGGTGCTGGTTACCCATGAGATGGGCTTTGCCCGGGAGGTGGCCACCAAGGTCATCTTCCTGGCAGATGGAAAGATTTTGGAGGAAAACAGCCCTGCCGAGCTCTTCCAGAACCCCCAGAATCCCCGCCTTCAGGACTTTTTGAGCAAGGTGCTGTAATACAAACACCGGTGTGCCCATGCAGGGGCGGCCGGTGTTTTTCTCTGCCTTTTGATAGGCTGACATCGGCTTGCACTTTTTCCTCCAAGGTGGTAGACTTGTTTTGGAGGAAAGCGGGGGCTGTTTGAGAAGAGAAGGAGGCTTTTTGTGAAGAAAAAGATTTTTTTAATAGCTGTCTGCCTTGGCCTTTTGATGCTGGGCGGCTGCACCCGGGCCGAGCATGATGGCAATGCTTCTACACAAATTTCGTCCACTGTGCCGAACGAGGGGCGGGAGGAAATAAAGGAGATTTTGTACGAACAGATCCGGCTGTATGAGTATGGCTGCTATGGGCTGGAATATCAAAGCGGAGAAGAGAATGATTATCTCTACGGCTTTGCGGCAATGTATTGCCAGGATCAAAATATTGCGTATGGCCCGGACAGCGACAGGCAGAGCCTAATCCGCCTTGGCACAGAGGAATATTTTAACATCACCTACCCCGAAGATGAATACTTCAGTGACAGTGGGATAGACGATACCATTCTAAGCATCCAGCCGATAGAAACGGCTACTGAAACGGACCGCGCCACTGTTGTTGTGCAGCGGCAGTTCTATGGCCGGGAGTTGTTTGACAACAGGTATACCTTTGTAAAAGCAGAACTGCCGCAGAGCTTCAAAGGGACCATCTTCGAGCAGCTCTCCCATGACAATGCCATTTGGAAAATAGAAAAGGTGGAACTGCTCAGGGAACCCGCCCCGGCTGAAACAATAGAAATTGGCAGCGCAGAGGGACTGATACAGTTTGTCAATGATGTGAACAGCGGAAAACCCGAGGCGGTCAACGGCAGCTTTGTCTTAACTGCCGATATTGACTTGTCGGGGAACAGCGCCTTCCAGCCCATAGGGTTGTATAATGAAGAGGAAACCTACAATTCCCTGGCCCTGGCTCTGAAAAGCCCAATGGGCTTTAATGGGAGCTTTGACGGTATGGGGCATACCATTTCGGGGCTTGAACTGAACGAGAAGGCCAGGGCGCTTGGATTTTTCAGAGTACTGAATGATGATGCTGTCATAAAAAATCTGCACTTACAGGGCAGTGTTACCAATGGATATATGCAGGATATGAATTGTAGGACAGGTGGGTTTGCCGGCCTAATATCCACAAACGCCAGAGTGGAAAACTGCAGCTTTACAGGAACAGTGGATGGCTATGCCTATGTGGGCGGATTCACTGGCGCAGTGAAATGGGTCAAAAATACTTACAATGTGGACGATGAGGGCTTTATGGTGTCCGGTGACGGGCTGATAAAAAATTGCACATCCCATGCAGATGTTTCCGCCGCATACTATGCAGGCGGGTTTGCGGGAGGGCTCATGGGCAACCTGGATGATTGCACAGCCAATGGAGAGGTGCTTATAGCAGAGAAGTATGGGGGTATCCCATCAACAATTGGTGGCTTTTGTGGCCAATCTTCCTCAGAAATCAGGAATTGCCATTGTAATGTAAAGGTCACCCATTATATAGAGGGAGCCAACCGGATGGGAAATTTTGTTGGCGAACTGATGAGAAAAAATATTGTAAACTGTACCATTCAGGCAGATGTAGTAAATCCAGACTGGCTGATGGTGGGGCACAAGGATTATTTGAGTGCAACAGCAGACATTGAGATTGTAAACGAAAAATAATAACCAAAACCACCGATGGCCTGATAAAGGGTTATCGGTGGTTTTTATTGCCTTTGGGCTAAAAAATAGAGGTCTGGAGTATAAAACTCCAGACCTCGCACAGTGGAGCAGGCGACGAGAATCGAACTCGCAACCTCAGCTTGGGAAGCTGATGTTTTACCACTAAACTACGCCTGCATCGTTATTTTAAAGACTGCTCTATTATAATACTGCTAAATGGATAAAAAATCAAGCAGAAATCTGCGATAAAAGAAAAACTTTTCAAATTTTTCTATCTGTGGGCAGCCGCGATAAAGAAAAGATTATTTTTGCCCAGCTATTTTTTCATAAAAATAGAAAGTCCCTGCGCTTTCTGCTAAAGGATATACCATTTTTTGCAGAGAAAAGCAAAGCAGGGATTTGACTTTACTGGCCAAAGTGTGTATAATAAAGATAAAGAAGGCACCATCGATAGACGGTTGCCCCTAAGTTGACAGAATAACCGCCTAACTTGCGAGGTCGAGGCGGTTATTTCTTTTTATTATGTAGCTGGATAACCAGCTGAATAACGGCAATGATTACCAGACAAAAGGCAAACAGCCCTTCGTATGTTACCATATCACCACCCCCTTTCTGCAAAGGGGGAAAAGAAACATCACCCCTTTGCATAAGTAAGGGGTAACCGCCTACCGTTCCTGATAGCGCCTTGCCCAAAGCATACCATATTCGACGAGGTTCGACAATAGAACAGGCTACATCTTTGAGTAAGACATTTGACTTTAAGGAGGAACTTGTATATAATAGAAATAAAGAAGGGCGTTGCCGGTGACGGTTATCCCCAAAGTTTACGGAAAAGTAACCGCTATCTTCCAGGACGGGCGGTTACTTTTTTATTTCAACGATGGTATACAGAACAATAATAAGAATTAGAGCTATGTATTCCACTGCCTCACCCCCTTCGTAAGAAGGGGTAAAAAGCCTCACCCCTTCTTTCACTAAGCAGGGGGATAACCGCCAACCGTTTGGCAACGCCTTATTTGCATTGTACCACAACCGACAAGCTTCGACAATAAAAAGCAGTGAAAAGAGCCTGTTTTTACATTACATCTTTAAATTTGATAGGAAGATGTTATACAATTTCCTTGGACAATGTTTGTCTAAAAACAAACCAAAGGAGAATGTAACATGAACAATCAAAAAAATCAGGCAACCGGCGTGAAACTATCTACAGAAGGCTGAGGAAAGAGGCGGGATATTCGCAGGAGAAAGCGGCAGAGCTGCTGGATATTGGGCTGCGCACCTTGCAGTCCTATGAGGAGGGGGAACGCAGCCCCAGCTTTGAAACAGCAGTAAAGATGGCGGACTTATATGGCTGTTCCATCGAACTGCTGGCCGAAGCAGCCCGGGAGGACTTAAAGAAACAGGCAAAGCACACCATTTTCTAAGAAAAATGCCGGGGAGAGGGAACTTTCCCTGGTTCTTTTTAAAGTAAAGAATTTAGAGGTTATACCTTGACACTTTTTTCTAAAATCGATATAATATTTACTGAATTGTATTAAAGTAAATACATATTCTACCTTTAGATGATGGAATAACGGGGTGTAGCGCAGTTGGTAGCGCGCCAGCTTTGGGAGCTGGATGCCGGGAGTTCGAGTCTCCCCACTCCGACCAGCTTTATTAGAAAAGACCGCCTAAGTAGGCGGTTTTTCCTTTGTTATAGGTTCGATTTTCACTAACCGACAAGCTTCGACAATAAAAAGCAGAGAAAAGAGCCTGTTTTTACATTATATCTTTAAATTTGATAGGAAGATGTTATACAATTTCCTTGGACAATGTTTGTCTAAAAACAAACCAAAGGAGAATGTAACATGAACAATCAAAAAAATCAGGCAACCGGCGTGAAACTATCTACAGAAGGCTGAGGAAAGAGGCGGGATATTCGCAGGAGAAAGCGGCAGAGCTGCTGGATATTGGGCTGCGCACCTTGCAGTCCTATGAGGAGGGGGAACGCAGCCCCAGCTTTGAAACAGCAGTAAAGATGGCGGACTTATATGGCTGTTCCATCGAACTGCTGGCCGAAGCGATCCGGAAGGACTTAAAGAAACAGGAAAGCACAGCATTTTCTAAGAAAAACGCCGGGGAGATTATTTTCCCTGGCGCTATTTTAATTTCTATTAAAAAAGCTGTAAAAAGTGGTTGACAGAGGTATACTGCTATGCTATAATAACTGTTGTCAGCATCAAGCTGGTGTAGCTCAGCCGGTAGAGCAGCTGATTTGTAATCAGCAGGTCGGGGGTTCGAATCCGTCCACCAGCTCCAAATCCTATGTAAATAGGCATATATGGGAGAATTCCCGAGCGGCCAAAGGGGGCAGACTGTAAATCTGTTGTCACTGACTTCGATGGTTCGAATCCATCTTCTCCCACCAGAACCTGCGGTTTTTTGCCGCAGGTTTTCTTTTTTAGCCGCACTGGGCGGCAGCGTATACAAACCTTCTTTTCCAAAACAGGGTGTTCCGGTTTAGTTCGGAGCACCCTGTTTTGCTATAAAAAGGGGGGATATCCCTCCTAAATTCTAAAATTCAAACTGAGGGTTTTCCCGGTGGATAAAGCCCACTGCTACCTGCGCCCCCAACAGTTCCCGGGCAGTTTGGGCCAACTGGTCCCGGGCGGCCAAAACTTCGGCCTGATTGACAGATAAAAAGCCATCAATGGGGTAGAGGACGCCGGTGGTTTCTTCGGTGATTTTACCCAGTTCGCTCTGGCGCCAGGTCCAGCGCCGGGTACGCACCTGCCCGCCGGAAACATAGATTACCTCGCCGGGGTCAGGCAGTTCAGCCTCTCCGCCGCCAAAGGGCACAAAGCTATCCCCTGCTGCTGCCGGACGCACTTCCAGCCTGCCGTCCTGGAAGGTGGCGATATCATGGGCGCCAATGGGTAGGCGGTGCAGCAGCGAAACGGCATTGCCCATGTCCACCAGTGTGTTGATGCTGGGCATTCCCTTGCCCTTTGCAATACGGGTGAGCAGTGCCTCAATGGAACAGAGGTATTTGTTGGGGTTGATACCCAGCTGCCGGAACGCCTCCCGGTAGGGCAGAATTTCCGGGGCCTCCTTAATTTTTACCCCCTCCAGGGCCGATTGGCAGTGTTCCACCGCCTGGCCAAGCAGCCGGGCTATCTGGGCATTTTGCTGGCGGTTGTCCACACCTGTTACAGCCACTACGCCAAAACAGGCGTCGGGCAGCTGGGCAAATACTTCCGGTGCAATGGTAAATATCATAAAAACATCTCCTTGGGTTCAATTTTTATCAATAGGCTGATATAAGACGATTATAGCACATCTTTTGCCCTCTGTCGATTTAAACGACTAAATTTTAACCATCCCAAAAGTGGCCGGTTACATCTGTTCATTCCCCTGTTAAAGGCAAAAAACTTGCCTTTGTATGGCTTTAAAAAGAGTAGTTTTTTGGTGAAAAGGACGAAATTTTTAAAAATAAGCTATTTTGTTGCAAAAATATGCGGCTTTTTTCTTATTTTAGCCTGTATGTGAAAAGGTAAATGACAAATGCCGGTGGAGGGTGTATACTATGACTGAGGAAAACTATCGATATCGCACAGACCCGCTCTTTTTGCGCAATCAATTTGCCGGAGTGGGCAAATTCCATATTCCAGAGGTGCCAAAGGCTCATTTTTTAGACGAAGAGCTCAAGGATTTACTGATGATTGGTTTTGATAAGGTGGGGCCAAAACCAGACCGGTGCGGGGAGCGCCTTGTCCACTTTTTTCTGTACGATTATCGCTTCGAGCGGGTCTGGAAGGCCCCGGAGCGGTATATCCAGCGTATGCAGCGGTATAAAGGGGCATTGACGCCGGATTTTAGTATGTATATAGAAATGCACTGGACCCAGCAGCTGTACAATGTTTTTCGCAACCGCTGGTGTGGCGCCTATTTTGCCAGCAGGGGGATTCGCACCATCCCAACAGTCAGCTGGGGGCTGGAGGATACCTTTGAATTTTGCTTTGATGGAGTACCGCAGGGCAGTATGGTGGCTGTATCCACCATTTCGGTTCGGGAAACCCAGCACCATGAAGCGCAAAAGGACTTTTTTCTTGCGGGCTACAGCGAGATGCTGCGCCGCCTCCGGCCATCCAAAATCATCTGTTATGGCGCCCCTTTTCCGGAAATGCAGGGGAACATTCTCCATGTGGATTATGACCTGAGCAGCTGGCGCTATATGAAGAAGGAGCCGCAGGAAGAAACCATTCTTAGAAAAAACAGCGGCTTTATTGTAGAGATTGGCTGCTTGAAGGGGATGGGCAGTGCCGGCGGAGGGAAAAGGAAATGGACGCCCAAAAAGGAGGAGGATGAACGCTTTGTGGGCAAGCCTGGAGAGATAAAAAGTACAACAAAGAGAAGTGGTCAAGTTGTTAAGACCAAGATAGGGAAGGATGGCTATGCAGTAAAGGAGCGCCACTATACAAACCATGGAAGTCCCAGCAAACATTCCGATGTGCATGACCACAATATAAATTGGGACAAGGGGTATCCCGATTTGGGAAAAGCGATCAACTATCCTGATACGGATGAGATACCGGAGTTTAAACATTTTATTATAAACAAGGAGGAAAATAGCATGGCAGTTGTTTATGGCTTTGATGCACCATTTGAAGATATTGAAGATTTCAGCCTGGCAGTGATGCACGGCGGAGAAATCCGCTTTATCT
>CAOKWH010000037.1 GCA_948473085.1 uncultured Clostridia bacterium | reverse complement strand
GGCCAAAGTGTGTATAATAAAGATAAAGAAGGCACCATCGATAGACGGTTGCCCCAGAAATTATGGAGAAATAATCGCCTTACTTTCCAGGGTTGAGGCGGTTATTTCTTTTTATTATGTAGCTGGATAACCAGCTGTATAACGGCAATGATTACCAGACAAAAGGCAAACAGCCCTTCGTATGTTACCATATCACCACCCCCTTTCTGCAAAGGGGGAAAAGAAACATCACCCCTTTGCATAAGTAAGGGGCAGCCGCCTACCGTTATGATAGCGCCTTGCCCAAAGTATACCATATTCGACATGCTTCGACAATAAAAAGCAGTGAAAAGAGCCTGTTTTTACATTATATCTTTAAATTTGATAGGAAGATGTTATACAATTTCCTTGGACAATGTTTGTCTAAAAACAAACCAAAGGAGAATGTAACATGAACAATCAAAAAAATCAGGCAACCGGCGTGAAACTATCTACAGAAGGCTGAGGAAAGAGGCGGGATATTCGCAGGAGAAAGCGGCAGAGCTGCTGGATATTGGGCTGCGCACCTTGCAGTCCTATGAGGAGGGGGAACGCAGCCCCAGCTTTGAAACAGCAGTAAAGATGGCGGACTTATATGGCTGTTCCATCGAACTGCTGGCCGAAGCGATCCGGAAGGACTTAAAGAAACAGGCAAAGCACACCATTTTCTAAGAAAAATGCCGGGGAGGTTCTTCTCCCTGGCTTCTTTTTAATTTTTGTCTTTTTCCTGTCCGGCTTAGTGGGTACATACCCAACTTATTTGTGCCCCCGCCCGGCTAAAACTTCCCCGCCGGATGCAGAAAAATGCGCAGTCAAAACCACTTGTTAGGCAGTAGGGGAGGTTATATTGATGCAAACAGGAGTACACACTGCCTATCAGGCCTGGATGGAGGCCGAAATGGACTGTGCCAACGGGGTTCGAAGGCGAAAATGGCGGGAATTTTGGAGGGCCGCCGGGTTTTTACTGGCTACCTTTCCTGAAAAGGACAGGCCGATAGAGCTGTCCATCGCTATGCCGGGATTTGCAAAACACCTGCTCCACAATCCGCCCATTCTGTGTTAAAATAAGAAGGACAGATTCCCTGCCAGCTCATTGGCGGGAGGAGCGGGAGGAAAGCATGAAAAAAGCCGTGATTGGAATATTGGCCCATGTGGATGCCGGCAAAACCACCTTGTCCGAAGGGCTGCTCTATCTGGGCGGCAGCATCCGCCGGCTGGGCCGGGTGGACCATCAAACTGCCTTTTTGGACAACTTTACATTGGAGCGGCAGCGGGGTATTACCATCTTTTCCAAGCAGGCCATCCTGCCGCTGGGGGAGTTTGATATTACCCTGCTGGACACCCCGGGCCATGTGGATTTTTCCGCCGAGATGGAGCGCACCCTTCAGGTGCTGGACTATGCCGTGCTGGTTATCAGCGGCACCGACGGCATCCAGGGCCACACGGCCACCCTTTGGCGGCTGCTAAAGCGGTACCAGATTCCCACCTTTTTGTTTATCAACAAGATGGATCTGGCGGGCACCGATTCCCAGACGCTGATGGATGAACTGGCCCGGCAGTTTGGCGAGGGCTTTGTCCAGTATGGCGCCGGGGAGGATGAGGCCTTCTTTGAAGCCCTGGCCCTCTGTAGTGAGGAGGCTTTAGCCGAATACCTGGAAAACGGGGCCGTTTCCCTCTCCCTGCAGCAACAGCTGGTGGCCCGGCGGCAGCTGTTCCCCTGCTTTTTTGGCTCGGCACTGAAGCTGCAGGGTGTACAGGAGCTGATGGATGGGATAGGGCGCCTGTTGTTGCCCCGGCAATACCCCGAAGCCTTTGGAGCCAAGGTGTACAAAATTGCACGGGACCCTCAAGGCGCCCGGCTGACCTATTTGAAGATAACCGGCGGCAGCCTGCGGGTAAAAGAGACCCTAACCAACCGCCAGGAGGGCAGAACACCGGAGGACTGCTGGGAGGAAAAGGTGGATCAAATCCGCCTTTATTCCGGCGAGCGCTTCACCCCTACAGCGCAGGTGGAGGCCGGCAGTGTCTGCGCCGTCACCGGGCTTACCCGCACCTATCCCGGCCAGGGGCTGGGGATTGAAGCGGCGTCGGAACTGCCGGCATTGGAGCCCATCCTCACCTATCAGGTACTGCTGCCGGAGGGGATGGACGCCCACACCGCCCTGGACAAGCTGCGCCAGTTGGAGGAGGAGGACCCCCAGCTGCACCTGGTATGGAACGAACATCTGGAAGAAATCCACCTCCAGCTCATGGGGGAAGTACAGTTGGAGGTGCTGCAGGAGCTGATAGCCCTGCGCTTTGGCATACAGGCGGGCTTTGGCAGCGGCAGCATTGTCTACCGGGAAACCATTGCTGCCCCGGTGATTGGCATAGGCCACTTTGAACCGCTGCGCCACTATGCCGAGGTGCATCTGCTGCTGGAACCTGGCCCCCGGGGCAGCGGGCTGCAATTTGAGAGCCGGTGCAGCGAGGATGTGCTGGACCGCAATTGGCAGCGGCTCATCCTCACCCATTTGGAGGAGAAAACCCACCTGGGGGTACTCACCGGTTCCCCCATTACAGACATGAAAATAACGCTGCTCACCGGCCGGGCACACCTCAAGCACACCGAAGGCGGCGATTTCCGGCAGGCCACCTACCGGGCGGTACGCCAGGGGCTGAAAAAGGCCGAAAGCATTCTGCTGGAACCCTGGTATCGTTTCCGGCTGGAGGTTCCCACCGGGCAGGTGGGCCGGGCCATGACCGACCTGCAGCGCCGGGGTGCCGATTTTTCCGGCCCGGAACCGGAGGGGGAGTTCAGCATTCTCACCGGCAGCGCCCCGGTGGCTGCCCTGCGGGACTACCTGACCGAAGTGGCTGCCTATACCCAGGGCCGGGGGCGGCTGTTCTGTACCTTGTCCGGGTATGGGCCTTGCCACAACACGGCCGAGGTACTGGGCGCCATCGGCTATGACAGCGACCGGGACCTGGAAAACCCGGCGGATTCGATCTTTTGCAGCCATGGCGCCGGCTATGTGGTAAAATGGGACGAGGTGGACACCAAAAAGCACCTGAGCAGCGGGCTGCAGCTGGAGGCCGCTATCCAGGCAGAGGCCTCGGCCCGTGCCCCCGGAACTGTCCGGTACAGCGGCAGCTTGGCAGAGGATAAAGAACTGCACGCCATCTATGAGCGCACCTATGGCCCAACCAAGAACCGCCGGCCCGCCCAGCCTTCCGCCCGGGAGGAGGTAGCGCAGCGCATTCCCAGCATACAGCTTACCGGGCCGGAATATCTGCTGGTGGACGGCTACAACATCATCTTTGCCTGGGAGGAACTGGCCAGCCTGGCCCGCACCGATATCAGCGCTGCCCGGCAGTTGCTCATGGACATTTTAAGCAACTATCAGGCTTTTAAAAAATGCCGGCTTATCCTGGTGTTTGATGCCTACAAGGTGCAGGGCGGCCTGGGAGAGGTGCAAAAGTACCACGACATCAGCGTGGTATATACCAAGGAGGCGGAAACGGCCGATTCCTATATCGAAAAGGTGACACTGCAAATTGGGAAAAAGCACCGGGTACGCGTGGCCACCTCCGATGCGCTGGAACAGCTGATTATTCTGGGGCATGGCGCGCTGCGCATCTCGGCCCGGGCCTTCCGGGAGGAAGTGGAACAGGCAGAGGGGCAAATCTCCCGGCTGATTGAGGAGCAAAACCGCCGCACCCGGGAGCTGAACAAGGTAAAGTACACCGCCCGGTTTTCGGAAGGGAAATAACCCCTGGGGCACTTTTTCCTAAAAAAGCCGCCCTGTATCCTCTTTTGGGGCTTGACTTTTCTTTTTCGCTTTACTATAATAAATTTATTCCCCGTTTTGGGTTATGGGAAACGAGGGGGGATGTTAAACAGCCTAATCGGTTTCTATGCCATATAGCTTGCCCCTTGGTACACAAGCATTTTGTTTGTGCTTGCTGCTTTGATAGCGGGTGTTGTGATAAAGCGAGGGATAAAATACATTTTAAGCAGTAGGATTTTTCCCCGAAGGGGAGATAGTACAGCAGAAACCTTTGACCAAGAGGAGTAAGCTGGAGAACCTGTTTTTAGAGAGCTGCAGGCGGTGGGATTGCGGCAATCAGGTTCCAGCCGAATGGACTTGCGAGGGCAGGGCGAACAGAGGGGGGCTTTTCCCCTTTTAGTAAAACCTGACGGAGGCTCCGCCGTTAGCGGGAGACGCCCATGCCGGCCTTTGGCCTCGTGGGTACTAAAGTGGGCGCTTTGTGCGCCAAAATGGGTGGTACCGCAGAAGCGATTTTTACAGCTTTTGTCCCGTTCTATACGGGGCAGAGGCTGTTTTTTTATTTGATGGGGGATTTGGCGTATGTTGCCGTTCTGTTTTTTCTACCAGTGCTGGCGGTTCCCGCCAGTATCTTTTCAGCTCCTGGGGAACAGCTATATAGCCTGCCAATATAAGAATTGTATAAAAATAAGAAAAAACAACAGATAGGAAAGAGGAATTGCCATGACAAACTATAAAAACCGAGCCGAAGCACTGCGGGATGAACTGATCCAAAACCGCCGCACCCTACACGCCTTTGCCGAAACCGGCTTTGACCTGCCCCAAACCACCGCCTTTGTGGAGCAACAGCTGCGCAGCTATGGCCTGAAACCTATCCGGGTGGGAAAGGCCGGCATCAGCTGCACCATTGGCTCAGGGGAGGGCAAAACCCTGCTGCTCCGGGCCGATATGGACGCCCTGCCCATGCCGGAGGAATCCGGCCTGCCCTTTGCCGCCCAGAATGGGCACTGCCACTCCTGCGGGCATGATACCCACACTGCCATGCTGTTGGCGGCTGCCCGGATGCTAAAGGAGAGCGAGGACGAGCTGCAGGGCCGGGTAAAGCTGATGTTCCAGCCGGCTGAGGAGCTGTTGGCCGGCGCCCAGGACATGATAGATCACGGCATATTGGAAAACCCCACAGTTGATGCCGCCCTGGGGCTGCACATTTCCATTGGCGGCGGGCCGGAAACCGAGATAGGGGCCATCTCGTTTAAACGCGGGGCAGCCTCCTACTCCGGGGATGCTGTGCGCATTACCATAACCGGGAAGGACGCCCACGGCAGCACCCCGCAAAACGGGGTGGACGCCATCAGCATTGCTGCACACATTGTCCTTGCCCTGCAGGAAATTTTGGCCCGGGAGGTGGGCACCGATGATAAAGCTGTGGTGCTGGTGGGCAAAATTACCGGCGGCAGCAGCTGCAACACCATGTCCGGCAGCTGCGTGCTGGAAGCATCGGTGCGGGCAGTGGACCGGGAAATGCGCGCCTTCTTAAAACAGCGGGTAAAGGAAATTTGCGAGGGAACCGCCGCCACCTTCCGGGGGGAGGCGCAGGTGGAGTTTGTCTATGGCATGCCTGGGCTGTACAACACCCCGGAGGTGTGTGACGATATGCGCGGCTACTGCGCCGAGCTGTTCGGGGAGGGGCGTATTGTGGAACTGCACACCCTGTCCGGCTCGGAGGATTTCACTGCCGTAGCCGACCGGGTGCCAGCCGCTTTTTTCAATATCGGGGTGGGCAGCATTGCCCAAGGCCACACCTGCGGCGGCCATAACCCTAAGATGATTGTGGACGAAAGCGCCCTGCCGGATGGGGCCGCTCTGTACGCCTACTGCGCCGCCCGTTATTTGCAGGAGCACCGGTAATCCAAGCCTAAACAGAGGGGCACAGCACCTTAAACGGCCTGTGCCCCTTTTTAGCATTGTGGCCGAACTTGCTGCAAACCGGTGGCCCTTCCACCCGGCTGATGAGTGATGGGCTGGTTTTCTGCACAGAGCACCGCTGGCTTTGCACAATGCCGGCTATGCTCTAATTGGGGAAGCCGCACAACCCCTATCGGCTGCCGAAGAGAAAGCCTGCGCACAGCGGGGCAGAGCGTGGCCGTCTAATATTTTTTGGCGCTGAAAAAACTGCCTCCCATTTTATAAAGCCATGCGCTTTATAGAGGAAAGCCATTCTTCTTTGCCAAAAAGCCCTTTAACGCTAAGCTGCTAAACGGTTTGTATCCATTCAGCCCTGCTTCCGTAACAAGGTATACAAATAGTAATTTTAAACCGCCTTTTATCACAATCAAGAAGCCAGTTCGCAGAATAAAAAGGACATAGCCTAAAAACAGGCTGTGTCCTTTTTTATTTGGTCGATTCGTTCTATTTTTCTGCCCATTCATACAGGGCTTTGGCGCAGGCAATATCCTCCACGGCAATTCCCAGGGATTCAAAGATGGTTATCTGCTCCGGGGCTGTCCGGCCGGGCTTCTGCCCCAACAGCAGTTGCCCCAGCGTCCCTTGGAGATGGCCAGCATCAAACAGCCCTTCCCCCATGGGGATGAGGAAATCGCCGCCTTCGGCCAGCACCGATTCCCGATTGTCGCAGTAGAACACCGCATCCGCCGCCAGACGGCTGTCCAGCTCCCGATCGGTGCTCCGGCAGGCGCCTACAGCATTGATATGCGCCCCAGGCTTCACCCAGTCCCGCTCCAAAATGGGTGTTACGGAGGAGGTGATGGTACAGATAATATCGGCATCCGCCACCGCCTGGGCGGCCGTGGTGCAGGGGGTAATAGGCAGCCCGGTGCGCTCGCCCATCTCCTGGGCAAAGGCTCTCGCCCTCTCAGGCAGCTTATCCCAAACCAACACCTGGCGCAGCCGGCGCACCTCCCGGATTGCCAGCAGGTGGCTGCGTGCCTGGGCCCCTGCCCCCAGCAGGGCCAGTGTATCCGCCTCTGGGACGGCCAGCAGGTCGGTGGCAATGGCGCTGGCAGCACCGGTGCGGATCTCTGTAATTGCCTGCCCGTCCGCCATGCCCAACAGGGCGCCGTTTTGTTCATCAAACAGCAGCACGCTTCCCTGATGGGAGGGGTAGCCATTTGCCCCATTGTGGTGGAACACAGTAATCAGCTTGGCCCCAAACATGCCCGGCACAGCCGCCGGCATATAGCCCAGAATATCCCCGGAGGGCAGCGGCGTCACTGTCCGCAGATACTGGGTGGCCCGGCCCTGTTCCAGGGCCGGCAGTGTTTCCCGGAGAATAGCCATACAGCGCGCCGGCGTCAGCAGCCGGAACACCTCGTTTTTATCAATCTGTTTCATTTAAATAATTCCCACCTTTTTCGTTGCACTTTTCCCCATTGTAGCACTATAAATGTGGAAAAGTAAAGCGGGAAGCGCGCTTTTTCTCCGCTAAGGGATTGTATCCAGCACAACATCCAGCAAATGGCAGGGCTCCAACTGCAGTTCGGTACACCGATGGGCCAGGGCGGAAACAATCCGCTCATTGGTGGAGATGTCTGGAATACAGCCCACCTGCACAGCTACCCCTTGCTGCAGTTCATAGACACAAATGCCAAAGGAGATATAACGCCCCAGTTCCGGGGAATCAAACAACCCTTTGGCCAGGCAGAATTGAAACCGCTTCATTTCGGCGTCACCCCCTCTGTCTGTTGTCCATCTCTATATAGCAAAATAGCCATTAACCAAGCACTATTTTTAGCAAACTCCCTTCCAAACGCCCATTTCAGCGCCATGTTCAATCCCCTCCTATCACGAAGAATACACTATTTTTATGATAAAAAACATGAACCAGCCCTTCATCTTGTTACTATTTACCAAAATACCAAATTGCGTATAATTTCAGGCATTTTGTCCGAATTTGTCAAAATTTGTTGTAATTAAGCCATTTTTGGAGGTATTTATCGCTCCATTATATGGTAATTAGTTCCTCTTGATTTTGAAGGATTTGTGCAATATGACAAATGTTGAAAACTGACTGCAAGGCTGCTTGCAGCACCTGGGAAAACGGCGTATTTGTTTAACTTTTCGCTCTTTTTACAGCGTTTTTATCCGCTCCATTTTGCCTCAAATTTTATAGGCATATTTAGCTAATTTATCCAAAACATCGTCCTCTCTGGATGTCCTGTTTTTACAGCAACAGCCCTATAACAGCTTAAAACAGCGCTTGATAGAGGGCTGTCCATACCAATGGCCAATCTGCTTGCCCTTGTAAAATAAAAAAACGACCTGCCAAAGCAGATCGCTTACGATTCAGCCCATACAAGGCTTACCATTTTAAACTTTCAAATAGGAGTTGCCTAACCAAAGCTCCCTGGGGAGCCATCCACTGTATTTGATGGTTTTCTTTTTGCGACTAATCCGTCGCTGGCAGAAGGGCAGGATGTTGCCATATAAATCACCCTGCATGTTTTCGGGGTAGTAAACCGCCTATGGGGTGTGGTTTAACGCGGACAGCTTGTACTATGCTCCACTAAAATGCAATCCCCCTGCTGAAATTGTCTTTGCAGCAGATTCCATTATTTCATTTCCCCTTCAAAACCAGAGCCCCTACAAGGCAATGCAAAAATGACGACAGTTCGCCCTGTTTTAGGGCTTTTATAGCTACATACCAAAGTTCGAAGTTCGACCCAAGAGCAAAGAAAAAAGGCGCCCATCTCTGCCAAGATGGACGCCTGCGCACAGCCTGCGGAATGCCGAAAATCCGCAACACTACACATTTCTCTATCAAATTAAAAAGCGAAAAGGCACTCTCTAAAACACCTTTTCGCTTTGGTGCGGATAACAGGACTTGAACCTGCACAGTATTGCTACCACTAGAACCTGAATCTAGCGCGTCTGCCTATTCCGCCATATCCGCATATTCTGCTGTCCCGCAACTTATCTCACCGATGTTGCTTATTTAGTATAGCATTTCAAGTGCAGATTGTCAACAAGTTTTTCTCATTTTTTCAAAACTTTTTTCGGATCCGATGAAACAAAAATAGAACAAAGGCATCACAGGCTATGAACACGAAAAATGGGGGATGAAACTATCCACAAGTATACAAGAAAGCTGGCAGCCCATTAACAGGGTAGCAGAGCTGCCAGGTATTAAGGGGGCTTATGAGATAGTTTTGAAACAGCAGTATTTATATGCCCACCCTATCAAATTATTGGCCCAAGTGATCCGGGGAAGTTTAGAGAAGCGGGTAAAACACAATTTTTTGTAAAATAAAAACCAGGGAGAATATCTCCCTGGCCCTTTTTGCGTGTTCTAAGCCAGTACATAAATATCCACGGTGCGGCGTCCATTTAAGCAGCTTTCGGTGTAGGTTTCGTAGAACAGGTCTACATCAATTACATCATTCAGCAGCCCCACGCCAGTATCGGCAGCAATGGCATAGCCATAGACAAAGCTGCCGTCTGCCGAGGTAATATACAGCTTGGAACCGTAGGGAATCTCCTCCGGATCCACTGCCACATAGCCATAGCTAAGGCTCATGCCGCTGGCCCCCCAGGCGCCGCTACGGGCCGAGTAACCTGTGGCAATCTGGTCGCTGAGCTTATAGGCATAGTCCACCGGGGCGCCGCTGGAATCCAGCTGGTAGCCAAAGTTCAGGGGGGAAACCGGATCGGCAGTGCCTTGCAGCACAATTTCGGTCACCGGCTGGGACAGAATAACATTGCTTTCCAGCTCGGTGCGGGCTACCTCTCCATCCACCATTGTACGGTTATAGGTCAGCTGGCGCTGGCCATTGCTGCCGGCCTGGATGACACGGGTACGGCCTCGGGGCAGCAGGCTGGAGCCCCGGTATTCCACCTCGTGCTCAATTTCCTGGGTTTCCACCAGCTGCTCTACCACCACTTCCCGGAACACAATTTCATCCCCAGGCTGCACATACATGCTGGGCGGATAGTTGATTATATCATTTTCATCATAGCGGATGCCGTTGGCCTGAAGCAGGCTGCCCACTGTGCCGCCGGTGGTCATCATCTCCCAGGTACCGTCATCGGTGGTCAGCTTCACCTGAAAGGCGCGGGTGATGTTAATTTCCGGCACTTCGCCCAGGCCGAAGCCAGAAAAATCCACATCATCATACGCCATTGTTACAATCCCACGCTCAGCCAAAATGGAATCCACATTGGTTTGCATGGTATAAACGAGTTGCAGTTCTCCATTGTCCCGAATATAGACAGCGCTCGTAGCTGTGGTTACCCATAGGGTGATACATCCAACCACCACAGCCAGCATAGTTACCAGAAAGGAGCGGCTCTGCATATACAGGGCAATCCCAGAGGCTTTTTGCTTGAAGTTATCCATAAACATCTCCTTTTTTCCGCCGGCATCAGGCCTTAAAACACGCCATTTTACCGACTTTTCAAAGCATTCACATTATATGGGCCGAAGAATGGTTTGTCAAGAAAAGACAGGGTGGTTTTTGTTCCATATACTACCAATACAAACCATTTTTTTCGACCGTTCCTTGTGATTCTGCCCACTTGACAGAGGGTTTATACTCATTTTCAAGGCAGTTTATATAAAATCATCACTCTTTTTCACTTCTGTGCATTCTGCCTTATTCCTTCTGTCATCCACTTTTCCAATTTGGATATTTGCACTATAAAACAGCCGGTTTTTGGGAGTTTATTCCATGTGCAAATCCCACTGTTTTTCGCTGGCAAAAGGGCATGAACAGGCGGTTTTCAGCGCCTTTTTTCAACTAAAATTCTTCCATTTTACTTTGTTATACTCAGACAGAAAGAAGGTACTTGGTGCAATGTGAACCCTAACCGAGTGGGGCTATATCCTTCTCTCTATAGTGTTGCATAAGAGCCTATAGTATACCTATCCAACAGTGGGGATGGAGAGACAGGTTTGCAGTAAATGCAAGAGCAGCTAAAAAGAAACCAGGGAGAATGTCCTCCCTGGTTTTTGTTTTAGAAAATGCTGTGCTTTGCCTGTTTCTTTAAGTCCTTCCGGATCGCTTCGGTCAGCAGTTCGATGGAACAGCCATATAAGTCCGCCATCTTTACTGCTGTTTCAAAGCTGGGGCTGCGTTCCCCCTCCTCATAGGACTGCAAGGTGCGCAGCCCAATATCCAGCAGCTCTGCCGCTTTCTCCTGCGAATATCCCGCCTCTTTCCTCAGCCTTCTGTAGATAGTTTCACGCCGGTTGCCTGATTTTTTTGATTGTTCATGTTACATTCTCCTTTGGTTTGTTTTTAGACAAACATTGTCCAAGGAAATTGTATAACATCTTCCTATCAAATTTAAAGATGTAATGTAAAAACAGGCTCTTTTCACTGCTTTTTATTGTCGAAGCATGTCGGTTGTGGTATACTTTGGCTAAGGCACTATCATAACGGTAGGCGGCTGCCCCTTACTTATGCAAAGGGGTGATGTTTCTTTTCCCCCTTGCAGAAAGGGGGTGGTGATATGGTAACATACGAAGGGTTATTTGCCTTTTGTCTGGTAATCATTGCCGTTATACAGCTGGTTTGCCAGCTACATAATAAAAAGAAATAACCGCCTCACCCTCGGAAGTTAGGCGGTTATTTCTGTCAATCCGGGGCAACCGTCTATCGATGGTGCCTTCTTTATCTTTATTATACACACTTTGGCC
>CAOKWH010000036.1 GCA_948473085.1 uncultured Clostridia bacterium | reverse complement strand
CCCCTTTGCAGTTCTTTCTTCCCCTCCTGCGCCCTACTTTTCCTGGGCGTGGGGGTCGGAAAGCCGGGTGGTTTTCCGACCGCTTTTTTCACGGTTTTCCCCGCACACCTGCTGTTTTGGCCCGCCACAGGGGCTTGGGGGAAGAAAAACGCAGTTTTTTCTATCTTTTGTCCGGTTTTATTTGAACCATGGCGGCAGTTATGGTATCATATATCTGATTAAACAGCTATATTCTTTTATAGACAGATACGCCTTTACACCGAAAACCCGTTTGAAATCAGGGAGGTTCTTTTTATATGGAAAAACGCACAGTTGGCATCCTGTTTGGCGGCGCAAACAGTGAGCATGAAGTTTCGCTGATGTCTTCCACCTCAGTTTTAAACAACATCGACCGGGACAAGTACGATGTTGTTATGGTTGGCATTACCAGAGACGGCCGCTGGTTCCGGTACACCGGCCCGGTGGAGCAGATAAAGGACAGCAGCTGGGAACAGCACCCGGACAACCTGCCCGCCTTCCTCTCCCCCGACCGTGGCGTGCATGGGCTCATCACCCTGCGGGACGGCCAGGCCGAAACCACCCGGCTGGACGCCGTTTTCCCGGTGATGCACGGCCGTTTTGCCGAGGATGGCTCGATGCAGGGCCTGCTGGACCTGGCGGGCATCCCCTTTGTGGGTCCCGGTGTCTGCGCCAGCGCCCTGTGCATGGATAAGGAATACGCCCATATTGTGCTGGAGGCCGCCGGCATTAAAACCTCCGACTGGTTCTGTGTGCACAAAGACGCCCTGCCCCCCCTGGTGGATTTGGAAGTAAAAATTGCTGTAAAGCTGGGGGGCTTTCCGGTCTTTGTCAAGCCCTGCAATGCCGGCAGTTCAGTGGGGGTAAGCAAGGTGAAGGACTCCGCCCAGCTGGAGGAGGCCATGCGGCTGGCCTTCCAGCACGACAGCAAGCTGCTGTTTGAGCGGGCCATTGTGGGCAAGGAGGTGGAGGTGGCCGTCCTGGGCAACGGGCAGCCCGTCGCTTCGGACCATCTGGGGGAAATTGTGCCCAAGCTGGAATTTTATGATTACAACTCCAAATACTATGACGACACGGCCGACCTGTACATCCCTGCCCGGGTTACCGATGAGGAAACCCAGCTGATCCGGGAAACCGCCCTTCGGGCCTTCCAGGCGCTGGGCTGTAAGGGGCTTTCCCGCATCGACTTTTTCCTGCTGCCGGATGGCAGCTGTATCCTGAACGAGCTGAACACCCTGCCGGGCTTCACCCACATCAGCATGTATCCCAAACTGTTCATTGATTCCGGCCTGAGCTATGCCGGCCTGATTGACCGGCTGATTACGCTGGCCATCGAGGCTTAGCCCATGAGCGGGAACAAAACCGGGGACTGCCGCCCCATCGGCGTGTTTGATTCCGGCGTCGGCGGCCTTTCGGTGGTGCGCTGGCTGGAGCAGCTGCTCCCCGGCGAGGATATTGTCTACTTTGGGGATGTGGGCCGGGTGCCCTACGGCACCCGCAGCCGGGAGGTTATCCACCGCTATGCCTCGGAGGACCTGCGCTTTCTGGCCGACCGGGAGGTCAAGCTGATTGTGGCGGCCTGCGGCACAGCCAGCTCGGTTATTGGCCCGGAACTCATCAAAAAGCTGCCGGTGCCCTACACCGGCGTTATACAGCCCACCGCCGCTGCTGCGGCTGCCGCCACCCAAAACGGCCGGGTGGGCATTATCGGCACTGCGGCTACCATTGCCAGCGGCTCGTTTGTCCGGGCGCTGGGGCAGCTCTCCCCCGCTCTGCAAACAGTTGGCCGGGGCTGCCCGCTCCTGGTGCCGCTGGTGGAGAATGGCTATATCGACTTTGAAAACCAGGTTACCCGGCTGGTACTACAGGACTATCTGCGGGATATTGTGGACTTTGGGGCGGACACCCTGATTTTGGGCTGCACCCACTTTCCGCTGCTGGCCCCCATTATTGCCGACCTGCTGGGGCCGGGGGTAACGCTGATTGATTCCGGCCTGGCCACTGCCCGCTATGCGGCAAAGCTGCTCCAAACTTCCGGCAGCCAAAACCCGGCTAAAACCGGCGGACGGCAGCAGTATTACATCTCAGAGCACACCGAAACCTTCGCCGCCACTGCCCGGCTGTTTTTGGGGCATGACATCCAGGCCGAATTTGCCCTGGCTGAAACACCATTATAAAAGGATGGGATCCATTATCACACAGACTGTTAAAAAGCGTATTTTGCTGCATATCCACAGCAGCATCAACACCGATGGCGAGGTTGCCGAAACGCAGCTTGCCCCGGCAGGCTACTTTTACCGCCTGGGGGACGACTGGTACCTGAGCTATGAGGAACCGGGGGATACCCCCGCCGACTGCACCCGCACCACCATCAAGGTGCTGCCGGACGGGACAGCAATCGTGGCCCGGTCGGGCAGCGTATCCGGGCGCATTGTGCTGCAGGCAGGCCAGCGCACCCTGTTTACCTACTACACCCCCTATGGCGAGCTGGAACTCACAGCCCAGGGCCGGGAAATTGCCGCCGAAACCGACGGGGACACCGGCAGCCTGCGGTTGTGGTACGAGATTGGCACCGACCAGGGGAAAATCAGTGAAAATGCCATTACCATAACATTTAAAATCGAGGAGAGTGCAAACTAACATGACCGCAAACCTGATTGCAGATGCCCGGGAACAGCTCCAGGGCATTATTACAGCCGCCTACACCCGGGCCTTTCCGGGCAGCGAGCTGCGCAGCTTTAACCTGGAAATTCCCAAGGATACCAGCCATGGCGACTTTGCCTCCAATGTAGCCATGATTTCCGCCAAGGCAGTGGGCAAGCCCCCCCGTGAGATTGCCGCCGCCCTGATTGCCGGAATGGATTTTGCCGGCAGCTACTTTTCCGGCGCTGAGGCCGCCGGCCCCGGCTTTATCAACTTTACACTCAACGGCAGCTGGTTCTCCCACGCTGTGCAGAGCGTGCTGGACTGCGGCGCCGACTATGGGCGCTCCAACTATGGCGCCGGCGAAAAGGTAATGGTGGAGTTTGTTTCCGCCAACCCCACCGGCCCCATGCACATGGGCAACGCCCGGGGCGGCGCTATCGGTGACTGCCTGGCATCCGCCCTGGACTTTGCCGGCTATGATGTGACAAGGGAGTTTTATATCAACGACGCCGGCAACCAGATTGCCAAGTTTGGCCGCTCGCTGGAAGCCCGGTATCTCCAGCTCTACCTGGGGGAGGACGCTGTGGAATTCCCCGAGGAGGGCTACCAGGGGGAGGATATCAAGGTGCGCGCCCAGGAGTTTGCCAACCTGCACGGTGAGCGCTATGTAAACGCCCCCTCCGAGGAGCGCATCCAGGCGCTGGTGGACTACGCCCTGCCCGCCAATGTGGAGGGCCTGCGCCGGGATTTGGAGAAATACCGTATCCACTACGATGTCTGGTTTTCGGAAAAAAGCCTGCATGACAGCGGCGCCGTGATGGAAGCGGTCAAGCTGCTCACCGCCCGGGGCATGACCTACGAAAAGGAGGGGGCCATCTGGTACAAGGCCACCGAATACGGCGCCGAAAAGGACGAGGTATTGGTGCGGGCCAACGGCATTCCCACCTACTTCACTGCCGATATTGCCTATCATTACAATAAATTTGCCATCCGGGGCTTTAACCGGGTTATTGACATCTGGGGGGCCGACCACCACGGCCATGTGGCCCGGATGAAAGGCGCCATGAATGCTGTGGGGCTGGATGGCGACAAGCTGGATATTGTGCTGATGCAGCTGGTGCGCCTGATGAAGGATGGCCAACCCTTTAAGATGAGCAAACGCACCGGCAAGGCCATCACCCTCACCGACCTGCTGGAGGATATTCCCATTGATGCCGCCCGCTTCTTCTTCAATATGCGGGAGGCCGGCTCTACCCTGGACTTTGATTTGGATCTGGCTGTGGAACAGACCAACCAGAACCCCGTCTACTATGTCCAGTACGCCCACGCCCGCATTTGCAGTATCCTGAAAAACCTGGCGGCAGAGGGCATTGCCCCCCGACCGCTGGCAGCGGCGGACTTTGACTGCCTGACTGCCGGGGAGGAACGGGAACTCATCCGCAAGCTGGCCTCCATGCCGGAGGAGATTATCTCCGCCGCCCGGAGCTATGACCCCGCCCGGATGACCCACTATGTCATTGACACAGCCACCCTGTTCCACAAGTTTTACAACGCCTGCCGGGTCAAGGGGGACAATGAGGCACTGATGCAGGCCCGGCTTGGCCTGTGCATTGCCACCCGCACAGTCATTGCCAACACACTGGGGCTGCTGAAAATTACCGCCCCCGAATCGATGTAACACAGCAGGAAAGGAACCCACAACCATGAACGACCTCTCTCCCCGACAAAGCCGGCTGCCGGCGCTGATAGACGGCGGCTACACCCTTTTGCCGCCGGAGGGCAGCCCCTGCGGCGGCCGGCTCCTCTCTTTACAGGAACTGGCCGCCCCCCTGCCGGAAGCTGTGCTGCCCATTGGCCTGCTCACCCTGCTGCCCTCTCGGCAGGAAGATGGCAGCCCCCTGCCGGTGACCGACCTGGCCGCCCGCTATGCCGAGCAGGCCTTTGCCCTGCGGGAGGCCGGAGCCTCCTGCCTGCTGCTGGGGGACCTTGCCACTGTGCGGGACGCCCGGGCCGCCGTATTGGGGGCCCGGCAGACCGGCCTGCCGGTGCTGCTCTGCGCCGCCGTAGATGCCCAGGGCAACACAGCCGACGATGTGCCGTTTTCCGCCATTCTGGCCTCGGTACAGCACCTGGGGGCAGCGGCAGTGGGGGTTGCCTGCACCGGCGACCGCATTGACACCCTGGCCATTCTGGGGAAAAACGCCCCCTTGGCCCAGGTGCCGCTGTTCTGTGTCCTGAACGCCCAGGGCCGCACCGAGGAACTGCCGGAGGGCTACAGCCTGACCCCGGAGCAGCTGCACGACTACACCAGCCAGGCGCTGCGGGCCGGCGGGGACCTGTTTCTCTTAGGGCAGGGCATCACGCTGGCCCATGCTGTGGCTGCTGCCCAGGCTGTTTCTGGTTTTGGCCCCGAGGGGCGGGTAACCCGGCCGGACAGCGATACGCTGTTCATGTCCTGTGAGGCAGCAGCCTTTTACCTGGATGAGGGCAACCTGATGTTCAGCGACCCCATCCCCTGCCAATATGACATGGCCGGGGCCATTCTGGCCGCCGAGGACCTGGGCTGCGATGTGCTGAATTTCTATGTGGAAACGCTGGAGGACGCCGAAAACTTTGCCGCCAATTCCCACATGATCCGCATGCCCATCTGCATCACCTCTCACAACGAGGTCGCGCTGGAACTGGCGCTGGCCGAATACAATGGCCGGGCCTTTGTAGACCTCCAATCAGAGGTGCCGGATGAGGAGATTTACACCCTGGCCCAGGGATACGGGGCGGTAGTTTTATAAAAATATCAGGGTTCTGCCCACCTTTTGTTAGCAGATACGCCATAAACCGGAAAACTAAAGGGGGAACAGTAATGCCGGCAACCCTTCCCCATGAATGCTTGGATATGGAATGGTATGGGGTAGATAAAAAGGGGAATATTGCGGTCTTTTGCAGTGCAGGAACAGGTTTTCTGCCCGGATTTGTCTGTGAGGATGCAGAAAGGGCGGATAAACTGATTGATTATTTTTATGCCGCCGAAAAAATCACAGATAGCATGCTCCTGTTTTGCCGTACGGAATCTGCACAGCAGGCCGCCAGGAATTGCTCGGATAAAGGCTTGTACTATTATGATGCAGACAACGGTACAGGGAACGGGAGCTGTGTACTCCGTGAATATTACACCAAGCAATCGTCCCCCCAAAAACCGCTGAACTATTGTCAGCTGCCCAAGCATATCAGGGAAATTTTAAGGCAAAATTTTATGGAAATTGAAGACTTTTCATTAAAAGATACCCTATATCCCTTATAAGCACTGGTACCCGGTTTTATCATTCGGAAGTACTGCCTGCAGTATAGCCAAGCCTGAAAATAACCCGGCATACCCCGGTGCTATATCAAAAGGCCACACGATGGGCGTTTGCCCATCGTGTGGCCTTTTTATTTGCTTCTATTCAGGCACCCCCCGCGTCTGCCCTTGTATTGCTTTCCCGGCAGTACAAGGGCGGGCTGCAGGCGCCGGATGGTGGCTTCCCTTGTTTCGGGGTAGCAGTCAAACCGGAAGGGGATACCCAGCTTTTCGTACTTGCTGCGGCACAGCTTGTGGAAGGGCAGCAGCTCCACCTTAACAATGTTGTCATAGGGGGCCATCAGGGCGTTTAGCGCCTGGATATCCTCCGGGGTGTCGTTGAGCCCCTCCACAATCACCTGGCGCACCCAGGTGGGAATGCCCCGGCGGTGCAGCTCCTGCAAAAATGCCATTGTGGCCGCCAGGCTGCCGCCGGTATATGTGGCATACGCCTCCTCGGTGGTCATTTTAATATCCAGCAGCACGGTGTCGGTTTCCTCCAGCAGGGCCAATACGGCCTCGCCAAGCACACAGCCGCTGGTATCCAGCGCTGTGTTGATGCCCTCACTGTGGCAGAGCAGAAACAATTCCCGCACAAATTCCGGCTGCAGCAGCGCCTCGCCGCCGGAAACCGTTACGCCGCCCTCCTCGCCAAAGTAAGGCTTGTACCGCCGGATTTTCTGGAACAGCTCCTGGGCGCTCATCTCGGTGCCGCCGGCAAGGGGCCAGGTATCCGGGTTGTGGCAGTAGGCGCACCGGAGCGGACACCCCTGCAAAAAGACAACATACCGGATGCCAGGGCCATCCACCGAGCCGAAGCTCTCCACCGAATGGATTCTTCCCATCATACACGCACGCCCTTACATGTGGTCATGGCAGGTTCTGGCAATTACATCCAGCTGCTGCTCCCGGGTCAGGTCGATAAACTTCACCGCATAGCCGGATACCCGGATGGTAAAGTTGGCATACTCCTCCTTTTCGGGGTGCTCCATAGCATCCATCAGTTTTTCCCGGCCGAACACATTTACATTCAAATGGTGGGCGCCCTGGTCAAAGTAGCCGTCCATCACCCGCACCAGGTTCTTTTTCTGCTCCTCCTCGGTGTGGCCCAGCGCCTCAGGGTTGATGGTCTGGGTGTTGGAGATACCATCCAGCGCCCACTCATAGGGCAGCTTAGCCACCGAGTTCAGCGAGGCCAGCAGCCCGTTCTGCTCGGCGCCATAAGCAGGGTTGGCGCCGGGGGCCAGGGGTTCGCCTGCCTTACGGCCATCGGGCATCGAGCCGGTGGCCTTGCCGTACACCACATTGGAGGTAATGGTCAAAATGGAGGTGGTGGGCTCGGAATCCCGGTAGGTGTGGTGCTTTTTAATCTTCTCCAGGAAGGTGCCCAGCAGCCACACAGCAATGTCGTCGGCCCGGTCGTCATCATTGCCGTACCGGGGAAATTCCCCTTCGGTTTCATACTCCACCGCCAGGCCGGTTTCATCCCGGATTGCCTTTACCTTGGCATACTTGATGGCACTGAGCGAATCCACCACATGGGAGAAGCCTGCAATGCCGGTGGCAAAGGTGCGGCGCACATTGGTATCAATCAGGGCCATCTCTGCGGCCTCGTAGTAGTACTTATCGTGCATGTACTGAATCAGGTTCAGGGTGTTGACATACAGCCCGGCCAGCCAGTCCATCATCAAATCATACTTGTGCATCACCTCGTCATAGTCCAGATACTCGGAGGTAATGGGCTTCAGTTCCGGGCCCACCTGTTGGCGGGTTTTCACATCCACGCCGCCGTTGATGGCATACAGCAGGCACTTGGCCAGGTTGGCCCGGGCGCCGAAGAACTGCATCTCCTTGCCGGTCTGGGTGGCGGATACGCAGCAGCAGATGGAATAATCATCCCCCCAGATGGGCTTCATCACATCGTCGTTTTCATACTGCACCGAGCTGGTACGGATGGAAATGGCGGCAGCATACTGCTTGAACGCCTCCGGCAAAGCCGAGGAATAGAGCACGGTCAGGTTCGGCTCCGGGGAGGGGCCCATATTTTCCAGTGTACGCAGGAACCGGAAGTCATTCTTGGTTACCATCGAGCGGCCATCCACCCCAATGCCGCCCACCTCCAGCGTAGCCCACACCGGGTCGCCGGAGAACAGCTCGTTATAGGAGGGGATACGGGCAAACTTGACCATCCGCAGTTTCATAACCAGGTGGTCAATCAGCTCCTGGGCCTCGCTTTCGGTTAGGGTGCCGTTTTCCAAATCCCGCTGGATGTAGATGTCCAGGAAGGTGGACACCCGCCCCACGCTCATGGCGGCGCCGTTCTGGGTTTTAACCGCGGCCAGATAGCCAAAATAGAGCCACTGCACAGCCTCCCGGGCGTTGGCAGCAGGCTGGGAAATATCACAGCCATAGCTGGCGGCCATCTGCTTCATCTGGCCCAGCGCCCGGTACTGCTCACTGATTTCCTCCCGCAGGCGGATGACCTCGTCGGTCATGGTGCCATCGCCGCAGTTGGCCAAATCCCTTGCCTTCTGCTCCATCAGATAGTCGATGCCATACAGGGCCACCCGGCGATAGTCGCCAACAATCCGCCCCCGGCCATAGGTATCCGGCAGGCCGGTAATAATCTTGTTGTGCCGGGCCCGGCGCATTTCGGGGGTGTAAGCATCAAACACACCGGCATTGTGGGTTTTGCGATAGTCGGTAAAAATTTTGTGCCACTCCGGGTCGGGGGTGTAGCCGTAGGTGGAACAGGCCTCCTCGGCCATCTTAATGCCGCCAAAGGGCATAAAGGCGCGCTTGAGCGGCTTATCGGTCTGCAGGCCCACAATCTTTTCTAAATCCTTGAGCTCCTCGCTGATATAGCCGGGGCCATGGGAGGTGAGGGTGGAAACCACATGGGTGTCCATATCCAGCACACCGCCCCGGGCGCGCTCCTCCTTCTGCAGCTTTTGCAGTTCTCCCCACAGCTTTTCGGTGGCCGGGGTGGGACCGGCCAAAAAGGATTCGTCCCCTTGGTAAGGCTTATAGTTTTTCTGGATGAAATCCCGGACATTGATTTCTTCCCGCCAAAGTCTGCCCTGGAAACCCTTCCACTGTTCTTTTACATTCATCTATTTTTCCTCCTGCTGTATCTGCCGGCCCTGTCTGCCTGCTGAAAGCAAGGACGGGCGGCGCTAAAACTTCACAAACCCGGCTGCCGGGCTTGCTGGTAAAATATACTGCAATATCCGCAAATAGGCGCCGATACCAGCACCCATCGGACGACTGCCGGAATGGTTATCCGGCTTACCTTTAGTATATCGGGGAAAGGGGAAAATTTCAATAGATAAACTATACAAATTTAGTAGTGTTTAAGCCCCCTTTCCTGTTTAAAAAAGGCCCTGTATTATACTGTGTACCGGCATAGCCTGTTTATCAGCCAAACCGCTGGGAAAAGTGTTGTTTAGGGCAAAAGGGACTGGAATTATTTGATAACTATCAAAATGTTCTTGACTTTTTGCCCGAGAGGGCTATACTATTATTTAGACACACATCAAAATGAAAGGAGGATTGGCCATGGCTTTCCTGCAAACCTTTAAAGCGCTGTCCGACCCCACCCGGCGGGAGATTCTGGACATCTTAAAAAACGGCCGCCGCACAGCCGGGGAAATTGCCGCCGCCTTTGAACTGAGTGCCGCCACAGTATCCCACCATCTGGCAACCCTGCGGGAAGCCGGGTTGGTGGTGGACCAAAAGGTGGGCAAATACATCTATTACGAGATTAACACCAGTGTGATTGATGAAATTTTAGCCTGGGCTACTTCTCTAAAGGAGGGAAATTCCAATGATTAAGAAAAACCAGCTCTATTTGTGGATTACGGCCCTGCTGCCAACGGCAGTAGTACTGGCCTTTTATCAGCGGCTGCCGGAACAGATTCCCACACAGTTTAACAACGGTGTTGTCCGTTACGGCCCACGGGCCACCATCTGGCTGATGGCCGGGCTGCCGTTGCTGCTCTCCCTCCTTTTCACCATTGCACCGGCTGTGGACCCCCGGCGAAACAACTACCGCCGCCTGGGCGGCGCCTACAACCTGTTTGCTAGCCTGTTAAACCTGTTTATGCTGCTGGTTACCGGCGTTATTATCAGCGAATCGCTGCAGCCTGGCAAGTTGCAGGTGGAGCGCCTGGTTATCATCTCCCTGGGCCTGCTGTTTGCCGTAATTGGCAACTATATGCCCAAAACCGGCAGCAACTTCACCTTTGGGGTACGCACCATGTGGACCATCTCCAACGACGAGGTCTGGCAGCGCACCAACCGCATGGCGGGGAAACTGTGGTTCTTTGGCGGCACATTGGTGGCCCTCCTTGGCCTTTTCCCAGTGGAAGAAAGGGTGCTGCTGTTCCCGGCCATCTTCCTTTTCACCATTATGGCCATTGCCCCCGCCCTCTATTCCTTCCTGCTTTACCGGCAGCTATCGGAATAAAAGTATCTTCACTCCGGCGCCTGCTTTGCTCCATGGCAGCAGGCGCCGTTTTTATTTGTCCCGGCACCGGAAAAGTGGTACAATAGGCATAAAAGGCCGGTAGGGAACACTGGCCGGCCAAAAGACAGAAAGAAGGTTTGGCACCATGACAGCGCCCCATATCCAGGCCGCCATCCAGAAAAAGATGGCTGAAATTCAAACCCCCTTTTATCTCTACGACCAGGGCACCATCCAAGCCCAGGCCACCCGGCTGAAAGAACATCTTCCCGGCTTCGAGTTCCTCTATTCCATCAAAACCAACTCCTTCCTGCCGGTGGTTAAAACCGTGCTGGGCTGTGGCTTTGGCCTGGACGCCGCTTCGCTGCGGGAGGTGCAGGCGGGGGTGGACTGCGGCTTGTCCCGACGGGATATTCTCTACTCTGCCCCCGGCAAAACCGAGCGGGACATCCGGGGCAGTATGGACCATGCCATCCTGATAGCCGACAGCCTGCACGAGCTGGCACTGATTAACCGCATTGCCGGGGAACGGGGCATCTGCGCCGAGATTGGCATTCGTATCAACCCGGATTTTACAATGGACAGCGACCACGGCGCCCCCGGTAAATTTGGCATTGACGAAGCGCAGCTCTTTTCCTGCAATCTGGCACAGCTGACACACATCCGGCCGGTGGGCATCCATGTACATGCCCGTTCCCAGGAACTAAATGCCCAGGTGCTGCGGCGATACTATGCTAATATGTTTGCCCTGGCCGAGCGCTGTGTGCAAAAGTTAGGGATGGAAATGCAGTTTATCAACCTGGGCGGCGGCCTGGGTGTGGCCTATTCCACCGAACAGGACAGCGACCTGGACACCGCCCTGCTGGGACAGCAGAGTGCCGCCCTTCTACAGGAACTGCGGGCCAAACTGGGAGAAAACACCCGTGTAATCATTGAAACCGGGCGCTATGTTGTCTGCACTGCCGGCACCTATGCCACACAGGTGGTGGATATTAAAGAATCGTATGGAAACAAATATGTTTTGGTACAGAATACGCTCAACGGCTTTATCCGCCCTTCCCTGGCCCGGCTGATTGCCGGATACCTGCCGGAAGGCGCCGCAGCCAAGGCCAATGAGCCGCTGTTTACCAAGATGGACGCCTTCGACTTTGCCCTGTTGACCGACGAGGAACAAACCGAGCAGGTATCCATTGTGGGCAATCTGTGCACCGGTGCCGACAGTATGGCGGCAAATATCCGGCTGCCCCGGGCCAAAATTGGGGATATCCTCACCATATCCAAAGCGGGCAGTTATGCCTATGTGCTCAGTCCGGTGCAGTTCTCCTCCCAGCCGGTTCCTGGGCAGTTTTTGCTCACAACAGATGGCCGGATGGAAGAATGCTCCTGCGCTGCAAGATAACCATTTGAGTTCCTCCGGGATGGAACCCGGAAAATGCAAAC
>CAOKWH010000035.1 GCA_948473085.1 uncultured Clostridia bacterium | reverse complement strand
TAAACGGCAGAGAACATGTTTATTTGTTATCTCGTGATAGAGGAAACACTATTGAGCTTAAAACTGTAAATTTGAAAAGTTTTAATATCAATCTGAAAGAAAAAAACGGTGTGTTTTATTTATTTAATTTTCCAACTAATAGTTTCGGCTACTTACATCGTGCAAGTTATTGGTCGGAGCTTCTGACAAGTGCAGATGGGGAAAATTGGGAGAGGAAAAAGCTTCTTTTTGATTTTACAAGCAATCTGATTTCACTTGTAAACGATTATTTTTTTATCCTTAGCTCTTCGTATCGTGAAATAATAATAAGCAAAGAATTTAAAAAAGAACTAAACTCTGGGTATTTACTTGACACACAATATATAAAATTTTCAACAACTTTTGGACAATGTACTTACAACGATTCTGGTTTTGCTCTTCAAAAATCGACAATGGCCGAACGAAACCAATTAGTTTGCGGAAAAGGGAATGTTCCAAAATATGGCCCAGGCGGAAGTGGAAAATCTGGTGATATATTCATTATTGGCAACGGCGAAGAAGACAAAACTGTTCGGTCAAATGCTTTCCGAGTAGCAGCAAGCGGTGATGTATTTGCAGCCGGAGAATATTCTACTACTGGCGCAGACTATGCGGAGTTTTTCGAGTGGGAAGATGGAAACCCGAATAATGAAGATAGGCGAGGGCGTGTAGTCACTTTGGATGGCGAAAAAATTAGATATGCAGCCGATGGTGAATATATCTTAGGAATTATTTCCGGCGCTCCCGCTGTTCTTGGTGACACATACGACGACCAATGGGCAGGAATGTACGAAAAGGATATTTTCGGTGCGCCTATAAAAGAGTATTACTCCGAGGATATATACGATGAATACGGCGATTTTGTTGAAACCGTAGAAGGATTTAAGTATAAGTTAAACCCTAATTATGACCCGACGCAGCCATATATTCCGAGAGCAGACAGAAAAGAATGGGCGATGGTTGGAATGCTGGGGAAGTTGACCGCACAGGATGATGGCACCTGCCAGGTGAATGGATTTGCCCAGGTGCATCAAGATGGTGTATTTACAAAGTCCGCTGCCGAGACACGATTTAGAGTGATGAGCCGTATAGACGCTACTCATGTTCGTGTTTTGGTGAGATAAAAGGAGGAACAATGGGAACAATTCCACCGCAGAAATATAGCCGAGAAGCACCACTGGACAGGTTGCAGTTTGTCCGCATGGGCCTCTCGGCTATTTGATTGCCAAGATTGAGTGAACGCCGGTTTAAGCGCCTTGGCCTTGTAATTATAACGACGGGGCCGGTGCATAATTTGTCTTTAAATGCGCATCCGCTCCCGCTACAGCCAAAGGAGGACGACATGGAGCGTGAAAGAATAGTCAAGCGGGGGACGCTTGAAGACCATCTGGGAAATGTTCTGTACCCACATACGGAAGCAGGGCAAGTTGTTTTTGATAATGGGAAAACGCTGGAGGTCAGTATGGCCGAGCTGGTAGCTGAACTGGCAAAGAAAATCGGCAATACTGGCGGCACAATTAGTGGTGAGTTGGTGATAAGGGATAGCAAGGGCCTGAACATTTCCACATGGGGCAGCATTTCGGCTGGAACAGACGGCCATGTGCTGATGGGGCAGAATTGCTATAAGCACCCAACAAAGAACACATACCATTTCAAAAACACACACGAAAATATAGGCGCAAAAGGTATAGTTTTCATGCTGGGCATGGAAGGTGTTTATATTTTTGACACTGGTTCAAGGGCAACTACAGCGGATGAAGAATTTACGCCGAAAATTCACCGTGTAATGACCGAAAAGGGCGGCAATTTTGGCGGCCATGTTCACATTTACGGCAACGGTTCGGAAAATCTTGCGCTTGTCGGTGCCGACCATGTTTTTATGCAATTCTTTCGGGATGGAGTGACTAACGGTCGCAGCGGATACATCGGATACCCCGGTGCAGCTGCTCCGAACCTGGAAATCGCCAACCTGGTGCCGAACGGGTATATTAGTATCAATGCTCCAGACGGCTTGCATATTAGAGGCCATAAAATCCCCCGCACAATCCGCTCTACATCCGCGCCGAATAGTGTAGATGGCGAGGACGGGGATGTGTGGCACCAATATGTGTAGGGGGTGCGCCAATGCCTTGTAAAGACAAAATAGGCGGCCAATGGCGGGATACCATACGCATATATGACAAGGTGGGCAGCGTATGGCGGCAAACCGTTGGCGCTTGGCAGAAGGTGGGCGGCCAGTGGCGCAAATATTATGATGGCCGAATGGATGCCTACCTGGAACCATTTATAGCAAACCCGGAGAAACTGCTGGGCGGCAGCTATGAAACCTCTGTCAGCGACAAGTTGTATGCCAAAGTCGTAAATGGATACACGGACGGCTCCCCTGTTGCTTTTCAAGTGGGCTGGCGTATCAAAAACATTCCGCCGAACAGTACGGTGGAGGTTACGCTGTCAATGTCTAAAGACAGTTATCCCATGAATGATGGCGTTGTTATGTCCCAATGGCAGCAAAAGGATGTGTTTACTGACAATATTTCAATGCTCCAGCGCACTTATGCCGGCATAACAGAAGATTTAATTTTTTTAATCAATTTTTTTGCACCGAGCTATTATTCAACATCGACCTATATTTCGATGACGAATATCAAAATCAATGGACAATAAATTTTTCCGCTAACATAGCGCCAGCCCTTATGGGTATGGCGCTTTTTTATACCTAAAAAGGAGACGGTAACAATGGCAAAAGTATTTATCGGAGTAGGCCACGGCGGCAGCGACCCCGGCGCAGTAGCTGGAGGAATTAAGGAGAGCGCCGCCAACCTCCAGATGGCCCTGGGCATGAAGGAGGAGCTGGAGCGCCACGGCGTGGCGGTGGGCATTTCCAGATTGAAAGAGGAAAACGACCCGCTACAGGAGGAAATCAACGAGGCGAACGCCTTTAAACCCGATGTGGCCGTGGAGGTACACAACAATGCAGGAGGCGGGGATGGCTTTGAGGTTTATAGGCAGACCAATGCCTACAAGGACAGCTCCGCCCGCCTGGCTGTAAAAATTGAGGCCAGAGTGAAGCAGAAGGGGCAGCAGTCCCGAGGTATCAAAACCAAACTGAACAGCAGCGGCACCGACTACTTCGGATGGCTGCGCCAGGTAAAAGCTCCCGCTGTATTGTGCGAGGGCTTTTTTGTTGACAATGCAAAGGACAGGGCGGATTTTAACACAGCAGCCAAGCAACGGGCTATGGGCGTTGCTTATGCCCACGGGGTGCTGGATTATCTGGGTATTACTATCAAGGCCGCAGAGGACAAGCCAGCCGCCTCTGGCGTGATGTATACCGTCCAAGTTGGAGCGTATAGGTCAAAAGCAAATGCCGACGCCTATGCTAATCAGCTGAGGGCCAAGGGCATTGATGCCTTTGTGACCTTGAAAAAATAAGGGGGCATTGCCAATGGCTGAATGGGAAGTGTTTGGCGTTATTGTTGCCCTCCTTAGTTTTGTGGCGGCGGTAGTGGCTCCCATGCTGAAACTGAATACCAGTATCACCAAACTGACCGTGACGATGGAGGCCATCATCAGCGACAGCAGGGAGCAGAGGGAAAAGAGCCGGGAGGCACACAAAAACCTGTGGGCCGGGATTGAAGAAGTGGAAAGGCACGCCGCTGACAACAAGGAGAAAATCGGGGAGCATGAACACCGAATTAAACGATTGGAGGAAACAGCATGAAAATCAACTGGACTGTACGATTTAAGAACCCCATGTGGTGGGTGCAGATCGCCCTTGCGGTGCTGACGCCCATCCTTGCATATGCCGGGCTGACAATGGCGGATATGACTACCTGGGCGGCACTGGGGGGCCTGCTGGCGGAGGCTGCCGGCAACCCCTATGTGCTGGGCCTGGCGGCGGTGAGTGTGTGGAACGCCATCAATGACCCCACCACAAAGGGCGTGAGCGACGACGCCGAGGTCATGCAGCTGACAAAACCGTGGTGCGACAAATAAACAGGAAAGCAAAAGGGCCGCCCGTGTGGGTGGCCCTCTTTTTTTATGCTATTGAGCTTTTTGGTTTAGGTGCAGTACATCCATTAGCGCACTTTCCAGGACTTTTGAAAAGTTGACATTGTGTTCTTCTGCCTCGGCTTTCAGCCATGCAGGCAGGGTCACATTTGTTTTGAGTTTTCGGTTGTCCAGTGCGTCACTTACCATATCAGGGAAGATAGTCACTGGGGAAACGATAAAGCCTGCGGCTGTTTCCGGGTCAACCTCCGGCCGTTCGGATGGTTCCGGGATAGCGTCGCCGTCCTTTTCCATGCCGTAAATATGCAGTCCCAAAGCGTCAGCAGCCAGCTCCCGCGCTTTTGCAAAGGTTTCCCCATAGCTTGTGCAGCCGGGCAGATCCGGGAAGTATACCCCATACCCTCCATCATTGGCAGGCTCGAAAACGGCCAGATAAGTTAGTTTACGCATTGTATCGCTCCTTTCATTTTGTAAGGGGACAAGGGGGCTATTTTAGCCCCGCCTGTTTCAGAATACTGTTTAAAGTCCCTGGTGGAATGTCGCCTTTGTATGTGGCAACCGTTACTTTTCCAGGCTTGGTCGGGTGTTTATACTACATGTGACCGCTTGGCGTCTTACCGTATCTGTACCAACCATCCTTTTTTAGCAGGGCTTTCATTTGCCTTTCTGTCATTAGTATTCCTCCTTACATTTATTATTATACGCCTAAAATATGCGTATGTCAATAGTTTATGCGTATAAAATTTGCGCATAAAAAGAAAATCCTCGTTCGGGGTTGCTCCTGTTCGTATGGCTGAAATTGCTCGTTTTATGGAGAGCAAAGTAAAGAGGGCTGCCCTGGCGGACGGCCCTCTTTTCCTTTGCAGTTTTACTGGCAGTATTCTTCTATAAACTGGTTGATGACTGCGTGGATGGACTGGCCGTTTTCTTTGGCCTTTTGCGCAAATGCAGCATATTTTTCCGGATCCACCCAAACACGGAGCTGCTTTTGCTTTTTGAGGTACTCTTTTTGGGCGCTGTATTTATCCTCGGTCATTTTTCTCATTCCACCCCTTCCATAGTTTTCTGAGGGATAGACCAATACTGAAGAGGGACAGCAGCACGCTGATAAGGCAGAGGAGTATTGCAAGATTTTTCATCGTTTACAAAGTGGGTAAGTTCGGGTACAATAAAGGGGAGGGGGGAAGCCCCCTTTCCCTTTAATCCTTCATCAACGCTATGAGTGTGATCAGTGCCGTGATGAGTTGGATGATTGCGGTCACAAGGTTGATTTTTGTTTCGGACAGAGCCTTGCGGCCGCTTTTCTTTTTCTTACCCACCTGTTCACCTCCTTTCGTTATATTTATTATAACATATAGTGCACTATATGTCAAGGTATTTTTCGCAAAAGAATAGAAAAATAGGCAGGGTGGGGCCGGCGGGAAAGGGAAAAAGAGCAGCCCATAGCGGGCGGCCTTCTTTTTTATTTTTGGACAAAAGAAAAGCCCCCATATTGGCCCTTGTAGACCGCTCGGGGGCTTTTCGCTTTAAGTGCAGTACATCCTTCCGGGACTTTGGTATTTTGTCCCTGCTTCGGTTTTCAGCTATGCAGGCAGGGAAGGGGAGCCCTTTGGCCCGCAGCTGCCGAATGTAGGGAGCGGGGGCAGTTTTATTGCCGCTGATAGAGGGCAATTAAGGCGTCCTGAAGCACCTGTGAAAAGTTGATATGATTATTTTCAGCAAATGTGTTGAGCCATGCAGGAATGGTCAGGTTTTTTCTTACTGCTTTTTCACCATATTTTTCGGCATAAGCATCCATATCCAGAACCAGTATACTTACAAAACCACCAGGTTCTGGAACAATACTTTCAATAGGGCTGGCTTTGGGGATGGCTTTTCCGTCCTCCAATTCGTCAAGCACCCAACCGGAAGCAGCGTCAGTGCCCATCAGGATTGCTTCTGCCAAAGAGGCCCCTTCACTAACACAGCCAGGGAGGTCTGGGACTTCAACAGTGAACCCTCCCTTTTTTTCTTCGCAAGGATAGAAGCAAGCAGGGTAGGTTAATTTCATAGAAAAATCCTCCTTTATGATGTTGCAGTACCGGGCTTTATAGCCCGGCCTGCTTCAAAATAGATTTAATTGTACGGGGGTCAAGGTCTCCGGGATGATTTGGAATGGAAACCTTGCCAGGTTTTGTTGGATGGATATAAGAGTAATGCGAGCCTTTTGCTTTTTTAAATTGCCATCCGTCTGCTAAGATAATTTTTTCTATTTCCCGGAATCTCATTCTATAATCTCCTTACAAGTATATTATACGCATAATGCGCATACAAGTCAAGGGGTTTTTGAACTGATTTATAAAATGTTCGGATGTAAGGAACCTTTAACCTCAGTTATTTGATAAGGACACAGCTGTACCGGCTGTTTTTTAGGGTTGCTTTTTACTGCTTTATTATGGATGTGTTATCACATAGGGCATATTACCGGCTATACCTTGTGAAATAAATTAAAACAAAAAATGAATAAAAGCGTTGAATTGTTCATAAAAAATGAGTATTATGATAATTTAGAGAGGATGAGGAGAATGGCAAGAGTAGAAAAGCAATATGACGCTGTGGAAATTGCGCGATATGTTGTGAAAAAATGTATTGCCGATGGACATCCAATCAGTAATTTGCAGCTTCAAAAAATTCTCTATTTTATTCAGAAAAGTTTTCTAAAAAACAAAAACAGGGTAGCATTTAAGGATGATATTGAAGCATGGAAATTTGGCCCGGTTATACCAAAGGTTTATTATCGATATTCCGGCTTTGGTTCCATGCCAATCACACTTGATCTATCTGAGCCGGTTTCTCTCGATACCGAGGATGGGCCGATTATTGATACCATTATAAGTGATCTAAGAGAGGAATCCCCTTGGAGGCTGGTCAATCTGACACATCGGCCGTCAGGCGCCTGGGATAAAACGGTGCAGGCAGGATGTGGGTATCATGATATTATCCCAATTCAGGATATCAGAGAGGAGGAGTAAGTTTCTTGTTGGAACCATCAGAAACTGAATTGAGGAAAGAATTTCAAAACCTTCTACTTGAACTTTCTGATCCAGCAACAAACTTACAGGAGAAGGAAGTACAAAGGCAATACTTTGAAAGGTTTGAAACTCTCTATAGCACGGTGTGTTACGGCAGGCCTTTTCAGCATTATTATTCGGATATTTTTCAGATTTTACAGTCCATACAGGTAGAGCCAAATTCACAGTATAATATGGAAACCTTAGGCCATAATATAGAATTTCTGAAAAACGAGTATCAACCGCTCGATAAGCGTTGGGATATTACGCATAATCTGCGAAAGTTAACCGATCATATCAATTTGGATATGGCTCGTATGCAGTATGCAGATGGTGGGGATAGTAAGTTATTACAGGAAGATAACATAAAGCATCTGTTAGAGCAGCAGAAAACGCTTCAGGAGGAAATAAAAAAAGCACAATTGGAGGCGGCGGAAGCCAAGAGAAAGATTGAAAGCTCCCAAAAAGAATATGTGGCAATTTTGGGGATTTTTTCGTCTGTTGTGCTTGCTTTTATGGGTGGGATTGGCTTTTCCTCCGCTGTATTATCTGCTATCAATCAGGCCAGTATCTATCGATTGCTGCTGATTGTTGATATTTTAGCGTTTGTTCTGTTGAATACAATCTGCTATCTGATGAACTTTATTTTCCAAATTGTGAAGGAAGAGAAGTTAGGGTTTTGGAGCTATCATAAAAAAATTTGTATTGGCTGTATTCTTGTCGCTATTCTGATTTTTGCAGGCTGGGCGATTGATTTGCAGTCATTACAAGGGGCAATTCCAAGCATTAAGGAAATGATATAAAGAAAATAAGAATGCCCGCAGCATAGAAAGCCGCGGGCACTTTTTATTTGGTTGCGGGTAAATTGAGGTAGTTCCGAAATTCTTCCAAGTCCAGCTCTAAAAACAGGATAAGCCGGAGCATAACAAGGCTTCCGGGAATACGGGTTCCATGCTCGATGTATTGATACCATCGGGAGGAAATCCCTACGGCTTCGGCCGTTTGCGCCTGGGTATATCCAAGGCGTGTCCTGGCCTGATAAAGGCGCAGGGAGAACAGAAACTGAAAAGACATGATATTCTCCTAATGGCAAGGAGCAGATGTCCTTTCCCCTTGTTAGGGAACCGGCTCAGCGAAAGGGTTCAGCAGAATCTTGGGGTGGGTATATAGTTAATCGGACTTATGAATGGGGATACCGTTATGGCGAGCCGATGGCTGTCGCCCCGGCCAACCAGGTGCGCCGGGTGCTGCAATATGCTGTCACCGCCATGCCCGCCGGCAAAATTCTGCTGGGTATCCCCAACTATGGGTATGACTGGATTGTAGGCTCCTCGGCGGCAGCCACAGTGGTGTCCAATGTAGGGGCTATCAACATTGCGGTGCAGAACAATGCCCAGATTTTCTTTGATGAAACGGCCAAGGCCCCCTACTTTAACTACCGGGACAGCGCCGGGCGCCGGCATGAGGTGTGGTTTGAGGACGCCCGGAGCATCCAGGCCAAGCTGGACCTGGTGCGGGAGTTCGGGCTGGCTGGTGTCAGCTTCTGGCACATTGGCACCTATTTTGCCCAGGCCTGGGAGGTGCTCACCGCCAACTTCCTTGTCAACAAGGTCAGCAGCCCCCGATAACAGCCTTGGAAAAAAGCCGCCGGTTCCTGCGGGTTTGGGAGCCGGCGGTTTTTGCATGTAGAAATTCTTGGAAAATACTAATAGAATTTTGTCTATACTGGCACTTGCCAAATAAGAACAAATGTTCTATAATAGAGATAAAGGGAAGGGTTTTTTACCGGAAAAAGCGGGCCGGAAAACGGCTGCTATTCCCAAAAGAAGCAGGGGGCGGCTTTCGGCCTCCTTTCTATGAGAGAAAAAAGCCGGAAGCCGCCCTTTCTACAGGACAGAAGGAGGGATGTATATGGCGGGGGATTTTTTCTGTGCCTACCACGATATGCTGGAGATGATGGAACCGCTGAGCGACGCAGAGCGCGGGCGGCTTTTCACGGCCTGCCTGGAATACAGCAGGACGGGCGAAGCCACAGGCCTTGGCGGCAACGAGCGGTTTTTATTCCCCAGTATCCGGGTGCAGATTGACCGGGACAAGCGGCGGTATGAGGAATTTTCCAAAAAACAGGCGGAAAATGGCCGCAAGGGTGGCCGCCCGGCCAAACGGGCGGAACCCAAACAAGCGCCGGGTTCTGTGGAAAAGCCAGAAAAGCCTGCATCAGCATCAACATCAACATCACTATCAGCATCAGCATCAGAATCAGAATCAGTATCAACATCATCATCAGATCATTTCTCCCCCCAGGGGGAGGGGGAAGCAGCCGGACTGGACGCTTTAAAGGGTTCGGAAAAGCTGCGCCAGGGTGTGCAAACCTGGCTGCAGTATAAGCAGGAGAAGCGCCAGCCCTATCAGCCATCCGGCCTGAAAGCGCTGATTGCCCAGGTCAACCGCAAGGCGGAGGACTGGGGCGAGGAGGCGGTAATTCAGCTGATGGAAAGCTGCATGTCCGCCAACTATCAGGGCATTATCTGGGACAAGCTGACACAGGGCAAGGCCTCGCCGCCCCCGCCCCTCGAGCGATCCTACAGCCTGGAGGGGCTGGAAAACAGCCTGATGGAGCGCTTTTTGCAGTAGGGAAAGGGGGAGCGTGTGGAACATTTGTTAGTACAGGCCCTGCAGTCCAGCCCCGATGTGGCGGGCCTGCTGGCCCTGTATGAAGGGCAGCCGGCCATCTTCTGCCAGCAGGCGCCGGGCGCCGGTAGCCCCGGCTGGGAAAGAACCGTTAACCATACAAAGCAACACCACCTGCCCAAATTTATTCGACATTATGTGCTATAATGGAACAAAAAGGGCTGTACAGCCAGACCCGCCCTGTGGTATAATAACGACAAAGCCGTTATTATACTTAAATTTTAAAGGCCCTTTTTCCTGCCTTTTGCGGGGCAACCGAAAAAGATGGCCAATTATACCATTCCGCTATCGCTTCATGGTATAATAACGACTTCGTCGTTATTATACCAACTATCTCAAATATACCACAACGGCGCTTTGCGCCTGTGGTATAATAACCGCAAGTGGCTATCATATAACGCACTTCTAAAAGGAGGGGGGCGTTTGTGGGGGGAACCATATGGTTCCCTACCACATGAGAGGGAGCGTAAGCGAACGGATACCCCGCCGCAGCGGAATACCATATCGCCCGGAAACGGGCGATATGGTATCATAGCAACCAAGATACAGAGTACCCAAAAGCGAGGGGTATAGTCTCCGCCTATAGTTAGAGTGTGCATAAGCGTACAGCCCCCCGCCGCAGCAGAATGGCGGTTAAAATTGAAGGGCATTTTGTTAAAGCAGCCCCTCCAGCAACCCGTTGCCGCCCTTTCTCCGGGAGTGCCGCACGAGGATAGGCGTTCCGGGGGTCCAACTCCATAAGCAGCCAAAGAAGCATTTGTCAAGGGGCTTTTCATCTTTTGGGTGAAAGCCCCTTGTAGGAGTATAAATGCACAAAATTGTTCTGTGGTAAATATTGTAGCAACCCCGCGGCCTAAAACAGCTGTTCCGCGGGTTTTCCTAAAATAAGCTGTAAGAAAGGATTTGACAAACCCATGAAGAAAACATTAGCCCTCATCCTCTCGGCTATGCTGATGTTCAGCCTTGCCGCTTGCGGCGGGGAGCCTGCAGCCGACTCCTCTGCCGACGGCACCTCTGCCTCTGCGGATGGTTCCTCCGATGGCTCAACTGTCGCCAATAACTCTTCTGCTTCCTCCAACAGCTCCTCGGAGCCGGAGCAGGAGCCTGCCTATGAGCTAAACCGTGCCAACTGTTTCAGCAATGGCTTTGCTTTTATCCGTTTTCGCGATACAACCAGCGGTAAGTACTACTGCGGCACCATTGATGCCAAGGGAAAGCTCCAAGGCTATTTTGAAGGCAGCTCCATCAACGACTCCACGAACACCATCGGCACGAACACCAGCGGCTACATCTATACGCAAAACTACGATAATGCAACGGTTTCTGTCGTTGGCCCTGACGGCAAGGTGTCCACCCATTCGCTGGGGGCGGATAAGCGTCTTTATGCTACCCTCGGTGATGGCTATGTAATTATTGAGGAGCACCAGGCCGGGTTTGACAGCGAGGATTGGGTCTATCACCTCTACGACGGCTCCGGCAAGGAGCTGACCACCTTTTCTTACGGCTGCACAGTCAATGTACAGTATAAGGGAGAGGGGATCTTTGTCTTTAAACCCAACAGCGACAAAGAGTTTACAGCAGAGCAAATTACCGCCCGCAACGATTACGGGCGCGGTGTCCAGTATGTTGACCTTTATTGTGCAAAATCAAATGTTTGGCAGAAGGATCAGCTTGTAATGACAAGCAGCGCTGCTTTTGAAGGCAACCTTCAGTGCCAGGACGGCATCTTAATGCTTCGCGGCGCCTCCCATCAGCAGAACAGCCGCAACCCCAACCCCGGGGAGTATACTTATGTAGACAGCGAGGGCGTTCTGAAGTCCATTACTGTCCCCCAAGAGAATGGCAAAGAGCCCTTTTATCTGGGGCACAGGGATGGGGTCATGCTTTTTACCGACCGGTCCAATTCCCAGGCTGTCCCGGTTTACCGCTATGATGTAGCATCCGGCAAATGGTCCAGCTATCAGGGAAACTATGCCGATAAAATGCACACCTCCACCTCCTATCCCTCCGTTACTGGCGAGGGCTATACTGCCATCTCGCTGAAGGGAGCGGACAGCAGGGTTTACACCATGCTTTTGGACAAGGATCTAAAGGAGGTTTGGGATGAGCCCATTCTTGGCATCCCTTCGGCCATTACAGGCGGCACCGTGTATCTCTTTGACCCGGATAACACCTCCACCCTCTGCTCCTATGACCTGAAGGGGAAACTCCTGGGTGAGATAAAGAATGTAAACCGGGATGCGTTCCAGCCAGAGGACGGGGTTATACCACAGCAAGAGCCTCATGGTCGCGCCAGACCGTGGGGCCCTTTATTTTTATTGTGCCAAGCAGTTAAAAAACAGATTACGATTAGCTTTGACATTCCAAGGGCCTCTTTTTTGCCCCCAACCTGAACAGATAGTTCGTGTTTTGCCAGAAACTTCCGCCTGCCTGCCCGGAGGGCAGCGGACTATAGCGGTCTGCCAGCCAATTCAGCCCTCCCAACCCGAACAGGTAGTTCGTGTTTTGCCAAAAACTTCCGGAAAGAATAAAAAAGCCCGGACGGGGCGT
>CAOKWH010000034.1 GCA_948473085.1 uncultured Clostridia bacterium | reverse complement strand
TGGGGGCCGGCTTGGCCACCGCGATGGGTTCCGTTTTCTCTTTGCTGATGATGCTTACCCACTTCCGCAACAAACAAAATACACTCCTTTTGGAATGGCCCACACAGCTGCCCGCCAAACTGAAGACAATCAGCATTACCGGCTTCTCGACATTTTTTATTGATGTGGCGATGGGGATTTTGACTGTGCTTTTCAACCGTCAGATTTTGAAATATCTGGATACCAACGCCCTGTCCATCTATGGCATTATTATCAACATCAGCACCTTTGTTCAGTGCTGCGCCTACAGCATCGGGCAAGCATCCCAGCCCATGATCTCCACCAATTTCGGCGCGGCCATGGCCGGGCGCATCCGTGAGATATTGAAATACGCATTAGCTACTGCAGCTATGTTTGGGCTGGTCTGGACCGCCCTGGCGGAGTTTGCTCCCAACCTGTTTGTCCGCATTTTTATGACGCCAACAGAGGAAATACTCGCTATAGCTCCTGGCATTATCCGCAGTTATGGCCTATCCTTCCTGCTGCTTCCCCTGAATGTCTTTTCCACCTACTACTTCCAGGCAATTATGGAGCCCTTTACCTCTTTTGTGGTTTCTGTGTCCAGAGGGGCGTTGATTAGCGGCATCCTAATCTGCGCATTACCCGCTATAGCGGGGGCCGACATGATCTGGCTGGCTATGCCGCTGACAGAATTATTCGTTGCCGTCTATGTGGTTACAATGATGGCGAACTATACAAAACAATTGCCCGATGGTGGCAGCTTCGCACAAATAAGGTAGCGGCAAGCAATACCCCGGTGTTATCATCCCCAAAACCCTGTAAATCCGGGCACAGATGCGCCCGGATTGATTTCGCCGGCTGTTTCCCTTATAATGGTGGGAAGAAACGCTTGAAAGGAACAAAACCGCCATGAAGAACCAAAACCAGCCCGGCCTGCTGTATCCGGACCGGGATTTTTTAAAGCACCTGGGGGCCATTGGGCTGCCCATTGTGCTCCAGCAGTTTTTAAATACACTGCTCAACTTTGCCGATACCCTGATGATTGGCCAGCTGGGGGAATCCACCATTGCCGCCATCGGCCTGGCCAATAAGGTGTTTTTCATCTTCAGCATTATTGTTTTTGGCGTGTGCAGCGGCACTGGCATCCTGGCCGCCCAGTACTGGGGCCGCCGGGATGTAGCCAACATCCGCCGGGCACAGGGGCTGGCGCTGAGCTTTTCGCTGGGGGTGTCGCTGCTGTTTGTGCTGGCCTGCACCCTGGCCCCGGTGGGGGTGATGAGCATTTTAACCAACAGTGGCGCCGCCATTGGCATTGGTGCATCCTACCTGCGCATTGTCATTTTCAGCTATCCCCTTACGGCTGTTACACAGGTGTATGTGGCGTCGCTGCGCAGTGTGGGGCAGGTGCGGGCGCCAGTGGTCATCTCCATTGTGGCCATCCTGGTCAATGTCAGCCTCAACTACATGCTCATCTTTGGCATCGGCCCCTTCCCCCGGCTGGAGGCGGAGGGTGCGGCCCTGGCCACCCTGATCGCCCGGGTGGTGGAGTGCTGCACGCTGCTGTTCATTGTCTACCGGGACGACTCCCCGGTGCGGGGCAGCATCCGGGAGATGCTCTCGTTTGATGGGGCCTTTGCCCGGCTGTTTTTTGCCCAGTCCACCCCGGTTATCCTCAACGAATTTACCTGGGGGCTGGGGGTTACCATGTATTCCCTGGTCTATGGCCGCATGGGCGACAGCGCCACTGCCGCCATTACCGTTACCCAGTCGGTGGAACAGATGGCCCAGGTGGTGTTTATGGGCCTATCCGCCGCCTGCGCCGTGGTGCTGGGCAACGAGCTGGGGGCCGGCAGGCTCCGGGAGGCCAAGGCCCACGCCGCCCAGGTGCTGGCTTTGCAGTTTGTGCTGGCCCTGGGCACCTCCGGGGTGTTTTATCTGGCGCGCCGGCCCATCATCGGCCTGTTCGCCCTGCTGCCCGAGGTGGAAAACCTCACTGCCGCCTGCCTGACGGTGTTCTGCATCTTTTTGCCGGCCAAGGTGTTCAACCTCATCACCGTGGTGGGCATTCTGCGCAGCGGCGGGGACAGCCGCTTTGCCCTGCTCATGGACCTGGCCGGCGTGTGGCTGATTGGCGTTCCCCTGGCCTGGCTGGGGGGCCTGGTGTGGGGCCTGCCCATCTATCTGGTGTATGCCCTGGTGTTCACCGAGGAGGTTTGCAAGGTGTTTGTGGGCCTGTTCCGGGTGCTGCAGGGCAAATGGTGCCGCACCATTGTGCAGTAACGGCAAATTATTTGAAATCCCCCCAAACTGTGCTATAATAAGATATTCTTTTTTGTTACAGAAGGAGGTAGCTTGTAATGATAAATGACTTGATGAAACAGGCCCAGGCACTGGCCCCCGAACTGGTGCGCTGGCGGCGGCACATCCACCAGAACCCCGAGGTAAGCGCCGTACTGCCGAATACCTGCGCCTATGTGGCTGAGGAGCTGAAAAAGATGGGCTACCAGCCCATGGAGGTGGGCGGCGGCGTTGTGGCCGTGCTGGAAGGGGACCCCAACGGCAAGACCATCCTGCTCCGGGCGGATATGGACGCCCTGCCCATGGCGGAGGAATCGGGCGAGCCCTTTGCCAGCCAGAACCCCCACGCTGCCCACACCTGCGGGCATGACACCCACACCGCCATGCTGCTGGGCGCCGCCCAGCTGCTGATGGATAACCGGGACAAGGTACAGGGCCGGGTAAAGCTGATGTTCCAGCCCGGCGAGGAGGGCTACAACGGCTGCAAAAACATGCTGGCCGACGGCCTGCTGGAAAACCCCCATGTGGACGCCGCCTTTGGTATGCACTCGGCGCCGGCCGCCGATTACAAAACCGGCATGGTGCTGTACAGCAAGTACAGCTATGCCGCATCGGCCGATGCGTTCAAGGTAACTGTCCGGGGCAAGGGGGCGCATGGCGCCTCGCCGGAAAGCGGCATTGACCCCATCAACATTATTGTACACATCCACCTGGCGCTGCAGGCCATCAACAGCCGGGAGCGGGACCAGCGGGAACCGCTGATTCTCACCATCGGGCAGATTGTGGCCGGGGACGCCTGCAACATCATTCCGGAGAGCGGCTTTTTCACCGGCACCATCCGGGCCTTTAACCAGCAGGTGCGGGAGCATGCCAAGCGCCGCTTTATCGAGATTGTCAACGGCGTCTGTGCCACCTTTGGCGGCAGTGCCGAGATTGAGTGGACCACCGAGATGGCCCCCACGGTGAACCACCCCGCCACCACCGATGAGCTGCTGGGCTATATTGCCCAGCTGGTAGGGGCGGAAAATATGGCCGAGGTACCTGCCTCCATGGGCTCGGAGGATTTTTCCGAGGTGCTGCTGCAGGTGCCCGGCACCTACCTGAACCTGAGCTTTGGCAGCAAGGAGGAGGGCTACCTCTACGGCGGGCACCATCCCAAAATCCGCCACAATGAGGAGGCCCTGCCCATTGGCAGCGCCATCCACGCCCAGGTTGCCATCCAGTGGCTGGCACAGAATTCGTAATGATAAAGGGAGAGGCAGGGCAGGCCGTACTGGTTTGTCCCGCCTCTTTTTTACCCCTCCCCTTCTTTTTTGCAGCTCAGTAGTAATATGTAAGTTCATCCACCATTTTTATAAGAACAGAAAAGCCACCCTTGGGGGTGGCTTTTTCTATGCTCTGTGCCTCTCTTCGGGAAGAAATTCCACCTTTAGCCTCATACCCATTCCAGCAGCGAGGCGCTGCAATGTTTTGAGTGATGGGTTGGCGTTCCCCCTTTCCAACCTGCTTATATCCCCCTGGGTAATCCCTGTTTTTTCGGACAACTCCTTCTGTGTCATCCCTGCGGCTGTTCTGGCGTCAATGATTGCCTGTACAACTGCAAATTCGGGTTCCAGTGCGTCCCACTCTGCCCTGAACGCGGGATCTTCCATCTGGTTATTCAAATACTTTCTAAAATCGCTCATTGCCCGTTCTCCTTTCGGTTCAAATAATCGTTGCGGTACTCCTTGGCTTTGTCTATCTCAGACAAAGGTGTTTTTTGCGTTTTTTTCACAAACCCGTTTGTCAGTATTATATTCCGCCCAACAAAGAAAAAATATAATACCCGTGTAATACTACTGCCCTGTTTGGCCCTTATTTCAAATATCCCATCGTCCAGCGGTTTGGAATATGGCTCCCGCACTTGGTGCCCGTACATCTCCAGCAGCTCAACCGTTTTCAGCAGCTTGGCCCGCATCTTGATGTCCAACCCATCCAAAAATTCCTCCACCGGGCAGCTGCCATCCTCTTTCCTATAAAAGTCGATTTCAAACTTCTGCACGCATTCACCGCCCTTTAATATATGTTTTATCACATATTTAGTATATAGGATAAAACATATATTGTCAATGGACAGGAAACCCTTTCCCATGAAAACAAAATAAACGGATATACCATCAGGCAACCTGCATATAAAAGCAGCCTCATCTGCATGCGCACGGCTGGCTGCCCTTGCGCCCATCTCAACTGCCAACCTGGAGATGGCAAATGCCGGGAAAAGTTTAGAAAAGGCAAAGAGGAAACCAGGGAGAATATTCCTCCTGGTTTTAAAAGATGGCATGTTTTACCTGTTTCTTTAAGCCCTCCAGGCTGCCTGGCCAGCCGCTCAATGGGGCTATATCTCATAAGCCAGCAAGGTAAGAAGCCCCATATCCAACAGCTCTGCCGCCCTCCCCTGCGGATACCTCCACCTCTATTCCTCCCCTTCTTTTTTGCACAGCCCCTGCAGGGTCTTTTGCAGTTCTGTGGAGAGCAGAAACTCCTCCAGGCTTTGCGTAGCAAAGTCCGGCTGTTCCCCCGCTGAGATATACAGCTCCTCAAACCGCAGCTGGGCATGGATGAGCTGGGTCACCGCCCTGTCCACTTCCCGGAACAGTTCCAAATAGAGGGCCTTATAGTCCACTTCCTCCTGCTCCACAATCTGTTTCTCTTTGTTGTCCATTCCTATTTTCTTTCCCCCTTTTGCCTATCATCCATAGAAATGTTATCCTACCCGCTACCCCTTTACAGATCTTATAGGCTAAAAGAAATAAGTATGCGTCAAAAAAGTATCTTTTCAGCGCATGCGTGAACCAAAATAGTAGCATATTCCTATGTAAAGGGTGTGATATGCTACATGAAATTCCAGCGTATACAAGATTTGCGGGTAGATGCCGATAAAACACAAACCGAAATTGCCAAAGTTCTGGACTGCGACCGGAATGTATACGGCCGGTATGAGCGGGGTGTCCATGATATTCCAGTTTGGGCGTTAATTAAGTTAGCGAAGTATTATAATGTATCTACAGATTATATTCTTGGCTTATCGAATGAGCGCCACAAGTAGTTTTGCTAAAACTACTTTATGCGTCATTATTGTATCATTTTTCATTTATAAAAGCAACTAAATAGTAGCATATTCCATATAAGGGGTATACTGCTATGAAATATCAACGAATTGAAGACTTGCGGATTGATGCAGATAAAACACAGGCAGAAATTGCCGCTGTTTTGAACTGCAACCGCAATGTTTATAGGCGCTATGAAAAAGGCATCTATGACATTCCCGTCTGGGCCCTCATAAAACTGGCGGACTACTATGGCGTCAGCACCGACTATCTGCTTGGGCGCACACAACAGCGCCGGCCCTACCCCAAAAACTGACAGGCAGCCTGAATGGGCTGCTGTTTTATTTTGCATGCACTTTATCAAGCAAAAGCACTAAAATTTTCAGCTTGCTTTTTTCCTCCTCTGTGCTATAATAGATATTGGCATTTGCTTTAGCAGTTAAAATCATTAAATCATATGGAGGAACCACCATGAACAATCTCATCCAGCAGGCCAAGGAACTGGAGCCTGAAATTATCCGCTGGCGGCGGCACATCCACCAGAACCCCGAGGTAAGCGCCGTGCTGCCGAATACCTGCGCCTATGTGACCGAGGAGCTGAAAAAGATGGGCTACCAGCCCATAGAGGTGGGCGGCGGCGTTGTGGCCGTGCTGGAGGGCAAGCCGGAGGGCAAGACCATCCTGCTCCGGGCGGATATGGACGCCCTGCCCATGGCGGAGGAATCGGGCGAGCCCTTTGCCAGCCAGAACCCCCACGCTGCCCACACCTGCGGGCATGACACCCACACCGCCATGCTGCTGGGCGCCGCCCAGCTGCTGATGGATAACCGGGACAAGGTACAGGGCCGGGTAAAGCTGATGTTCCAGCCCGGCGAGGAGGGCTACAAGGGCGCCCTGAATATGGTAAACGCTGGCCTGCTGGAAAACCCCCATGTGGATGCCGCCTTTGGCATGCACTCGGCCTCCGCTTCGGACTTCGCCACCGGGTCGGTGACCCACACAGTGGGGCCGTCGGCTGCATCGGCGGATGGGTTCCGCATTACCGTACATGGCAAGGGGGCGCATGGCGCTTCGCCGGAGGATGGTATCGACCCCATCAACATCCTTTCCCACATCAATCTGGCACTGCAGACCATCAACAGCCGGGAGCGGAACCAGAAGGAACCGCTGATTCTCACTGTGGGGCAGATGATTGCCGGCTATGCCGAAAACATCATTCCCGAAACCGGCTTTATGACCGGCACCATCCGGGCCTTTAACCAGCAGGTGCGGGAGCATGCCAAGCGCCGCCTGGCCGAAATTGCCGACGGCATCTGCAAAACCTTTGGGGCCACCTGCCAGCTGGAGTGGTACACCGAATTTGCCCCCACTGTAAACGACATCCCCCTCACCGAGGAGCTGGACCGCTACACAAGGGAGCTGATTGGCGAGGACAAGGTGCATATCCTGCCGCCCCAGATGGGCTCGGAGGATTTTTCCGAGGTCATGCTCCGGGTGCCCGGCAGCTTTTTCAACCTTTGCCTGGGCAGCAAGGAGGAGGGCTACCTCTTTGGCGCCCACAACCCCAAAATCCGCTTTGATGAATCGGGCTTCCACATTGGCAGCGCCATCTATGCCAACATTGCCATCCGCTGGCTGGAAAATAACGCCGAATAATCCAACTGTAAAACAGGCCAGGGGTTCCCTCCGGCCTGTTTTTTTGCTCCTATATGAAAAGGGGCGCTTTTTATAGGGGCAATGCTGCCGGGATAAAGCGCTTGTGTGCAGCCTTGGGAGGAGGGCCACTATTAAGAGCGCGGCCCGGGCAGTTTTCCACTTTTTATTGTGGATATGGTGGAAAACTGCCGCCCCTTACCGGGGGTTTGGAGAAAAGGGCATCCCCTGCTTTTTTGGCCGGGCGGCCTTCTCCTTTTTGGTATAGCTGCCCAAAAGCAGGTCGGCTTTGCTTTTACACACGAAAATGCAAGGAAAATTTCAGCCAAAAATGCGGCCCATTTTCCCGCCGGGTTGGTCGATTTGGGCAAATCGGGCAAAAGGGGGTTGACTATTCCTGCCTTCAACTTTATAATGCTACTATGCTAATATGCTACTATGCTAAAGTAACTGGAGGAACAAACCATGAACAACACCATAACCCGAAAAGGCGCCGGGCTGCTGGCAGCACTGCTAACCGCCCTGTCCCTGGCAGGCTGCGCCCCCAAGGAGGACGCCGCCGCCAACCGGCTGGAAGCCATTTTGCAGCGGGGCTATATTGAAGTAGCCACCGAGCCCTACTTTGCCCCCAACGAGTTTATCGACCCCACCAAGGAAGGCGCCGATAAATATGTTGGTTCGGACATTGAACTGGCCCATTATATTGCCGACAGCCTGGGTGTGGAGTGCCATATTGTTCCTCTGGACTTTACCACAGTGCTTTCCGGCGTTACCACCGGCAAGTATGACCTGGCCATCTCCGCCCTGGCCTACACCCCGGAGCGGGCCGAGGCCATGGAGCTTTCGGACGGCTATTACTACGACAGCAGCACCGTCACCTACGGCCTGATGGTGCGCACCGAAAACCTGGACGCTATCCAAACTGTGGACGACCTGGCCCAGCGGGTGATAGTGGTGCAGAGCGGCTCCATCCAGGAGTCGCTGGCCAACGAGCAGATTCCCGCCTGGGCTGAGATGAAGCGGGTATCCGCCACCACCGACGGCTTTTTGATGGTACAGGAGCAGAAGGCCGACGCCATTGTCACCGCCATCACCACCGCCCAGCTGTATATTGATGCCAACCCCGGCTGCGGCATGAGCATTGTGCCGGATCTCACCTTCCCGGTGGACGAGGCGCTGCAGGGCACCCGTATCGGCCTGCCCAAGGGGGAAACCGAGCTGCTGGACAAAGTGAACGAGATTATTGCCGAGGTGCGGGAGCAGGGCCTGTATGATACCTGGTACATCCAGTATACCGACTATGCCAAAACCCTGGGCGTCCAGTAACCGGAGGGCACCATGTGGGAAAGTATTGCAAAAATCTGGGCCAAATACAGCGGCGTCTACTGGGAAGGGCTGGTGGGCACCCTGTGGATTGCCTCGCTGACGGTGCTGCTGGGCACCCTGGTGGGCACGCTGCTGGCTGTGCTGCGCCTCTCCCGGTCCCGGGCGGGGCAGGCAGCGGCCCGATTTTATATCTGGATTATACGGGGCACCCCCATCCTGCTGCAGCTCTATTTTTTCTATCTGCTGCTGCCGGAGGTGCTGCCCATCAAGATTAACGAAAGCCAGTCCATCATGGTGGCGCTGATAATCAATTCCGGGGCCTATGTGTCCGAGATTATACGCGCAGGCATCCAGGCGGTGGATTCCGGCCAGGCCGAGGCCGCCGGCTGCCTGGGGCTGAGCCGCTGGCAGACCCTGCGGTTTATCATCCTGCCCCAGGCGGTGAAAAACATCCTGCCTGCCCTGGGCAACGAGTTTGTCAATATGATTAAGCAGGCCTCGCTGGCCTCCATGTTCTTTGTGGGGGAGCTTACCACCTCCTATAAGACGGTGAGCGCCGCCACCTTCCGCCCCATTGAAGCGCTGGCCATCTCGGGCATCATCTACCTGCTTGTCACCACCCTGTTTACCGAGCTGATCCGCCGGGCAGAACGCCACATGGCAGTATCTGGCTAAACCCGCCGGCTGCACTGCCCGACAATAGGATATATGACAGCAACGCAGTTCGGATACGAAATTTCAAGGCCATTTTTCGCCCCTTTCTGGGCAACCGGAAAAGACAGCCAAATTTTAAACGATACCACAACGGCGCTTGCGGTATCATAGCAATCAAGATACAGCCCCCTAAAAAGGGGCGTTTGTAGGAGGGTTCCCGACCACATAAGAGGGAAAAGCGAACCAATTTTCCTCCGCAGTGGAATGGCCTATCGCCCGAAACAGGATAGAACAATTACAGACAGTAGAAGCGCGGCCTGCCTTTCCTGCTTTTCCACAGCCAAATTTCGGGGGCGGGCAGTGAAAAGCGCCGGTTCCTTAGAGCCGACACGGCTGTAGATACCCGCAGTGAAGTCTGCGGCAGAAAGCATTTCAATCTCAAAAAATATACCATACTATAAAAGGAGCTGATTATTATGACCGACCTGGAATTTATACGCCAGGCCATCGAGCAAAAGGCGGAAAAAATACTGGCCGCCAACGACAGCATCTGGGGCTTTGCCGAACTGGCTTTTCACGAGCACCAGTCGGCCGAGCTGCTGTGCCGGCTGCTGACAGAGGAGGGCTTTGAGGTAAAAACCGGCCTGGCCGGCATCCCCACCTGCTTTACCGGAACCTATACCCGGGGCAGCGGCAAGCCGGTGATGGGCCTGCTGGGGGAGTTTGATGCCCTATCCAGCCTGAGCCAACAGGCCGCCCTGCCCCAAAAGGCGCCTGTATCCGACGGCGCGCCCGGCCATGGCTGCGGGCACTGCGCCCTGGGCACCGGTTCGCTGGCAGCGGCCTTTGCCATCAAGGAGTATCTGGACGCCTTCGGCCAGGACGGCACAGTCATCTACTTTGGCTGCCCTGCCGAGGAGGGGGCCGGTTCCAAGCAGTTTATGGCCAGGGCGGGGCTGTTTGACGATGTGGACTTTATCTACACCTGGCACCCGGCCACCCAAAACGCGGTGGAGTCGGTGCAGTCCAACGCCATTATGGGGGCCAACTTCCGCTTTAAGGGGCGCACCAGCCACGCCGCCGCCTCTCCCCACCTGGGCCGCAGCGCCCTGGACGCTGTGGAATTGATGAGCGTGGGCTGCAACTACCTGCGGGAGCATGTGATACCCGAGGCCCGGATCCACTATGCCTACATCGATGCCGGCGGCACCGCCCCCAATGTGGTGCAGGACCATGCCACTGTCCGGTACGAGGTGCGTTCCCCCTTTGTCTACCAGCTCCGGGACCTGTTCGACCGGGTGGTAGATATTGCTAAGGGCGCCGCCCTGATGACCGGCACCGAAATGACCTACGAGCTGGCAATGGCCTTTACCGAATATGTCCCCAACAAGGCGCTGGCCGCCGTGGCGGATGAGTGCCTGGCTGAAGTGGGCGCCCCCCAGTGGGACGAGGCGGACTACAAGCTGGCTCGGGAGTTCTTAAACACCTATGACCCGGAAACCCAGGCCGCCATCCGGCAGGAGATTGCCGCCACCTATGGCCCCGACCGGTTGGAGGAAATGTTGGAGCGCCCGCTGGACAGCGAGATACACCGCTTTGACGCCGGGAACATCCGGCTGCAGGCCGGTTCCACCGATGTGGGGGACGCGGGCTATGCCGCCCCCACCCTGAACCTGAATATTGCCACCGCCTGTGTGGGCAATGTGGGGCACACCTGGCAGATGGCTGCCCAGTCCTGCAGCCCGCTGGCCCACAAGGGCCTGCTGACTGCCGCCACTGTCATGGCCCTGGCCGCTGTGCGCACCAAGGACCGCCCAGAGGTGATTGCCGCCGCCAAGGCGGAGGTGCTGGCCCGAAACGGCGGCAAATACAGCTGCCCGCTGCCCGACTCGGTGCTGCCGCCACTGGATACCTATTAAATCTGCCATCCCCGGGGTGGGGGTTTTCTTTCCTTTCTTTTTCCCGTCCCACCCTTTGCGTCCCGCCTGTGGAAACAAGGCTTTGCCTTCGCTCCCGGCGGGGCGCCTTTTATTGCCCGCTAAAAAACTCTTTCCATCAGCTATTTGGCAGTGTAAAACCGCCTCTTTTTAAAAGGGGGCCACTGTACGGTACAGCCTATGGCCGCCTGACCCCTGCAAAGAGGCAGGAAACTGCCGGGGTTGTTTATACAAAACTCTACTGGGATATGCATCACTGCCTGGGATGGGGAAAACCGGTGGACTGTGTGCGCATTTTCTAAACCTCATTATAGGACAGTTTCCGGAAAAATAAAAACCACGCCGCATAAAGAGGCGTGGTTTGTGCTGTTTTAGGAACGCCGGCGCAGCCAGGCCCTGAGGGCGATGGCCAAATCCACCAGCTTTTTCCGGAATGGGCTGTATACATAATCAAACTCCCCGGCCAGCTCATCCAGGCTGCCGCGGAAGCCGCTTTTAAAACGATAGAGGCCGTACATGTGGGAGTTTTCCTCCAAATTGCCGGATACTCCCTGGAAGTCGTAGACAGTGCAGCCGGTTTCCAGCGCCCAGCGTATCATCTCCCACTGCATGAGATAGTTGGGCATGACCTGGCGGTCGCTGTTGTCCGACGCGCCATAGACATAGCAGGCCTTGCCGGCGTAGTTGGTGCAGATGGCCCCGCTAATCATCTTGCCCTGGTAATATCCGGCATACAGGCGCACATTTTCCCCCAAAGCGGCCAGCATCCGTTCAAAGTAGCTTTTGGGGCGGGTGGAAAAGCCATCCCGCTCGCCGGTCACCTGCATAATGCGCACAAATTCCTCCAGGGCTTCGGGGCCGACTGCCTTCACCTCCACACCGGCCTGCACCGCCTTGCGGATGTTCCGGCGCACACTTTGGGAAAAGTTGGCCAGCAGCTGTTCTTCATCCCTGCCCTCGATATACAGCCGGTAGTTAAACCGGGCCTGAATGCCCTCGAACCCATCCGGGCCATAGCTGTGGGCAAAGCCCATCTTTTTCATCTGCTGGATAAACACTTCGTCCGACATGGGAACATCCGGGTCCATTTTAAACTCATGGGCGCGGTACTTTTTTGCCAGCTGGTCGACGCCCGCTTTCAGGTCGGCAAGGGTTTCCCAGTCATGCACATCGCACACCGGGCCCCGGGGCGCATAGAGCAGCGTTGTGCGCAGATAAGGGATGCGCTGTACCAGCACACTAATGGCCCCTTTGATGCTGCCATCCTCCCGGCGGGACACCACAGCCTCATACCCCCAGTTACTTTTTACCTGCCGCCACCGGGGGGATTGGGTAAATTCCCCCCGGGGATGGGCAGCAATAAACTGTTCCAGTTCGTCATATTGTTGGGGAGCAAGAATTTCCAAAGGTACACATCTCCTATCTGTAAAGGCTCTATCGAATAGCCAGCAGTGGTTGGGGCTTTTGGAGAGCAGCAAAACTGTCCGCCACCGCCCGCCGCCTTCCCGGCAGTAAAATTTCACTGGATAATATAATGGGTTGCCAGGCCAGCGGCTCTTTGCCGCCCCTGTTATAAAGATTTTGCAATACTGTGCCGCGGGCTATATTTTATAGCCCTTTCATGCCTATAAGCAGAACAACCCCCTTTTGCCCGCCATATAAACGAGAGAGCGCTTTTATATAATCATCGCTTTCGTACTGCGGAGCCATCCCACCCGCCCTTGGATGATTTGGTATCCGCCGCAGTGGGGAACTTGCCTGCTTATGTGCATCTTATGTGGCTGACCCACAAACACCCCTCCTTTTGCGGGAGAGGCACTCTATATTGCTTTGTTGATATTATACCACAGGCGCAAAGCGCCGTTGTGGTATATTTTAGATAGTCTGTATAA
>CAOKWH010000033.1 GCA_948473085.1 uncultured Clostridia bacterium | reverse complement strand
CGCGATTTCAGGTCGTGACTGGAGTTCAGACGTGTGCTCTTCCGATCTTCCTCCCCCACAAATCCATCCCCTCTGGTGGAACCGCGGGTGAAAATACCATCTACATATTCCAGCGAAACCGAAAGGCCATCAATCTTCTGTTCCACTACATAGCGGGGTTCTCCCACAGTCTCCTGCACCTTCTGGTCAAATTCCCGCACTGCTTCCAGGTCAAACACATCCTGGAGGGAATCCATCCGAACGCTGTGTTCCACCTTTGCAAAGGTGTTGTAAATATCCCCGCCTATCCGAAAAGAAGGGCTGTTTGGCTGGATATACTGGGGATACTGCTGTTCCAGCCCCATCAATTCATGGTTGACCCGGTCATATTCAAAATCCGACACCAGCGGGTCGTCCAGCACATAGTACTGATAATTATACTGTTCCACCAAATCGGTGAGTTCCCGGATTTTTTTCAGAATTTCCTCGCTCATACCTGCCTCCAAAGTTTTAGCCATAGTATTGACATTATAGCACGAATTGTAAGCAAAATTCCACCATTTAATCTGCATTTTTTGCTGCTCCAAAATCGAAAATCTGGCGGGTCAGCTCATCATTGCCGTCTGCCACCTGGGTGAAGGCCTCCGGCACAGTGCCTACAATAACCGTTTCAGCCAGGCAGTATTCGGTATGAATATCGGTGGATACCGAATAGCCGGGTATAATAGCCATTACCCGCATATCCATCTTTAGCATAATCTGGTGCCGGGTCTGGTTGATACCCGCTGTATCAAACCGGTTTTCAATCTCACTGGTCATGTAACCCGCCGGCACCACCTTCAGGTTTAAGTCCGGCCCCCGGCCGGAAAAGAGCTGCACACCGGAGAGGGTGCCCAGGGATAGAAAAATATTCTGTTTATCCATATTGGAAATTTCCTGGATTACGGCATCTGTAGCACGGCCCCGCAGCCGGTTGAGGGCTACCATATCGGTTTGCAGCGAGGTAATCTCTCCCTGGGCGTTCTGGGTCAGGGCCACCAGGTTATCGTACCGGATGTTCTCCTTTGCAAGCTCGCTGTATAAAGCGTCGTTTATCACCTTAGTAGCATAAATTCTCGCCTGGTAGGAGGAGATGTTTTGGATATACGGGCGCACCCGCAGATCAATCAGCAAAACTGCTGCCAGCAGCCCCACAATAAATGCCAGCAGCCGGTAAGCCAACGGTGTAGTCCTGCGCCGGCCCAGGTACCTGATGGACATAACTTTCACCCTTTCTGTCAACCAGTCTTGGTTTTTGGTTTCCCATAGAGTATAATATTGATAAAGTAGGGAAAGTATCCGAAAAAACACCAAGGAGCAGTATAAAAATGAAAAAATATGTGATTGCCCTGGACCAGGGCACTACCAGTTCCCGGGCAATGGTTGTGGACCGGCAGGGCCGAATCATTTCCTCCTCCCAGCGGGAATTTGCGCAAATATATCCCAAGCCCGGCTATGTGGAGCAGGATCCTTTGGAAATTTATGCCTCTCAGTATGGCGTTCTGGCCGAAGTAATGGCCAAAGGGGACATTGCCCCGGAGGAGATTGCCGCCATTGGCATTACCAACCAGCGGGAAACCACCATCCTCTGGGATCGGCACACCGGCCGGCCGGTGTATAACGCCATTGTATGGCAGTGCCGCCGTACAGCCGGTATTTGCGAAGAATTAAAAGCTGCCGGGCATGAGCAGTACATCCAGGAAAACACCGGGCTGCTCATTGACGCCTACTTTTCCGGAACCAAAATCAAGTGGATTTTGGACAATGTTCCCGGTGTGCGGGAGCGGGCGGAGCAGGGCGACATCCTGTTTGGCACAGTGGATAGCTGGCTGATTTGGAAAATGACCGGCGGGACGGTGCATGTAACCGACTACACCAATGCCTCCCGGACCATGCTTTACAACATCCGGGGGCTGTGCTGGGACCAAAAGCTGCTGGACATTCTGGATATCCCCGCCTGCATGCTGCCCCGGGTGTGCAATTCCAGCGAGCTTTATGGTTATATCAACCTGAGCGGCGTGGAGGTGCCCATTGCAGGCATAGCCGGGGACCAGCAGGCGGCACTGTTCGGCCAGGCCTGCTTTGAAAAAGGGGACGCAAAAAACACCTATGGCACCGGCTGCTTTTTGCTGATGAATACCGGCAGCCAGCTGCATCCCTCCCGGCATGGGCTGATTACTACCATTGCCATTGGCTTAAACGGCCAGGTTACCTATGCGCTGGAGGGCAGCGTGTTTGTGGGCGGTGCTGTAATCCAGTGGCTGCGGGACGAAATGCGCCTGATTGGCTCGGCCAAAGATTCGGAATACTTTGCCGGCACGGTGGAGGATAACGGCGGCGTCTACCTGGTGCCCGCCTTCACCGGGTTTGGCGCCCCCCACTGGGATATGTACGCCCGAGGCGCCATCTTTGGCCTGACCCGAGGCAGCAACAGCAGCCATATTATCCGAGCAGCCCTGGAGGCCATTGCCTACCAAACCAGAGATGTACTGGAGGCGATGTACCAGGACACCGGCATGCCCATCACTGCCCTGCGGGTGGATGGCGGTGCCAGCGCCAACAACTTTTTAATGCAGTTCCAGGCGGATATTATGGATAAGCCGGTGCAGCGGCCACAGAACGCCGAATCCACTGCTATGGGAGCTGCCTACCTGGCTGGGCTGGCCGTGGGCTTTTGGAACGGCCTGGATGAAATTAAGCAAAACGCCGCGCTGGACCGGGAATTTTTGCCCGCTATGGAGGAAACAGAACGGGTTCGCCTGCTGCATGGCTGGGAAAAGGCAGTGGCCCGCGCCAAACACTGGGAAGATTAGAGAAAAACGAAGTAGGTGCCATGTGGAAGATTTTTGGGGTTCGTTGTTTTGTTTATGGATGGTATGGGTTGTATGCAAAGGCAGTTCTCGCTGCGATTATCCATATCTCAATCAAAAAATCCATATTACACTTCATTCCAAATTGCTAAAACAGCTCTTTCTCCTTAATTTTTCGCACAGCGACAAGGGACAGGCAAAACAGGCGCAGGATCAGATAGGGATTGTGGGAATACTATCATATATCGCCTTACTTCCTACAGCCTTTTATATTTGGATAACAGATGGGCGTTTCCTGCTTGCTAACACCGCTCTCTGTCCCATTTGGTACGAAATACTATTTTTTAGTGTTGTTAGTTTCTCTACAATCAATTTTTGGGTTGGGTATTTCTTTATACAGCGTGCAAGAAAAAAATAGGGCTTATCCCAGCGATAAGCCGTAAAAAGCACCTCAATTTATTGGAATTTTCTGACACAGCAAACAGGACCGGTTGTCCTTTTACAGGTGGCCGGCCCTTTCCTCTGTCCGCTTGCCGGTTGATTCACACTTTTTCTTTTATTGGAATACCATATAGAAAAATCATTTTTCTTATCCGTTTCGGTGGATTGGATGAAAAAATAGCGGCTGTTTTCCAAAAGAAATCTCTTTTTGCAGGTGTATCCAATAGAAAAAATGGGGAAAATAGAAAGAAGATTTTAACGAACCATTTGGCATTTGCAGATAAATGGTATATAATAAAGTACAGAATATTCTAATTTTTTCGACATTATGCGCCCCGGCGCTGCCAATCGGAGGTCTTTTATATGTACAAAGTATCAGATACCAGTATTCTTAAAGGCAAGCAGCACATCCATTTTATTGGCGCAGGCGGCAGCGGCATGTACCCGCTGGTGCAAATCCTTGCTGCGGCTGGATACCATATAACAGGCTCTGATAACAATCCCACCGACACGGTGGAGGCTGAGCGGCGTATGGGCGTGGATGTGGTCATCGGCCAGCGGGCCGAAAACATCCAGGGGGCAGATTTAATCATCTACACCGCTGCCATCCTGCCGGACAACCCGGAGCTGGTGGCTGCCCGGGCCAGCGGTGTTCCTATGCTGGAGCGGGCCGAACTGCTGGGCGTGCTCTCGGAGCATTATGCCCACTGCATTGCCGTAAGCGGCACACATGGAAAAACCACCACCACCTCAATGGTTACCCAGGTACTGGTGGGCGCTGATAAGGACCCCACTGTGGTCATTGGCGGCAAATTGCCCATCATTGGCGGCAGCGGCCGCACCGGCAGCAGTGAAATTATGGTGTGCGAAGCCTGCGAGTTCAGCGACCACTACCAGCACCTGTCCCCGGATATTGCCATCCTGCTCAATGTGGACGCCGACCATCTGGATTACTTTGGCAGCCTGGAAAACATCATCGCCTCCTTCCGGCGCTTTGCTGGCAAGGCAAGCAAACTGCTGATTGTCAACCGGGACGACGCCAACACCATGCAGGCTGTATCCGGGCTTTCGCAGCAGATTATCACCTTTGGCAGCACGCCGGAGGCCGACTACTATGCAGCCAATATCCAGGTGTCCGAGGGAAGAACCCAGTATGAGTTGATGAGCCACGGGGAAAAGTTAGCCGATGTGACCCTGAACATCCCCGGCGTGCACAACATCTTAAATTCCCTGGCAGCGGCAGCGGCCTGTATCTACGAGGGGGTTTCCCCTCAGCAGTTTGCCCAGGAACTGGCGGCCTTTCACGGAGCCAAGCGCCGGTTTGAAATTCATGGGGAGAACAGCGGCATTACCATTGCGGATGATTATGCCCACCACCCAAAGGAACTGGAAGTAACCCTTCGGGCAGCCAAAACGATGCACTACAACGAGGTTTGGGCGGTGTTCCAGCCCTTTACCTACTCCCGCACCTTTATGCTGATGGAGGACTTTGCCCGGGTGCTGCCCATCGCTGACCATGTGGTAATGAGCGAAATTATGGGCAGCCGCGAGGTAAACACCTACAACATCTACACCAAAGATTTGGCAGAGAAAATTCCCGGCAGCATTTGGTTTGATACCTTTGAGGAGATAACCGAATATGTGATGAACCACGCCCAACCCGGCGATTTGGTTATTACACTGGGCTGCGGCGATGTAAACAAATGCGCCAAGCTGATGATGGCGTATCAGAAATAAAATTAGTCCCCCGCCAACACCGGCAGGGGCAAAGGAGGATAAAATTATGGGAGCATTCAGTGGCGTCAGTCAATTTTTCGACCGTCCTTTGGACAGTATAGCCACAGAGTTTGGCTATGGGGCCGACAACATCTTAATCTTACAGGGCCGGGAACAGGAATTGCGCACAGCGTTCCCCGGTACATACCGAAACATACGCAGCTGCATCCAGCACGCTGACCGAAGAACCCCTCTGGCATACGCCCAGGACTTGGTGGCCTCCTGGCTGATTGAGGATTTCTTTCTAAAAATCCTATCATCCGAGCAGTACACCATCACCTTAAATGGCGCCGACCAGGGGCGCAAAATATTGGAGAGCAGCAGAACCTCCGCCTCCAGCGACTTTTTAATCACCACCCCCACCAAACAAATTCGGTTGGAGCTGATGAACGATTACACCGGCTTTTGGAGACGGCGTGAGATATTGCACCTGCGCAATGACAAATATATCCGCCTTAAAGAAACCGGATCGCTGTTTATTGCCGTTGCAACCCCATCAAACGAGTTTGCCCTCTTCGATTTCAGGGAAGAGGTACCGGCAAGGTATATCCCTTCACACCAGCCCTATGGTGGAAAACCGGCGTATGAAATTCAAATTCCGTTTACCCTATTCCAACCTATTACCGCACATGGTATTGAGCAAAGTATCCTCCAACTGCTATAATAGGAAAGCCCCCAGGTTGCCCAAATATTTGGCTAACCTGGGGGCTATTTTCTTACAGTTCTGCTGTAAGGGCTGTTATAAAGTGGATAAAACGCTCCCGAACCCGGTCGGCGGTTTCGTTTACTTCTTCGTGGGAGAGCAGCCCCTCCCCTATGCCGGCGGCCATATTGGTAATGCAGGAGATGCCGCATACCCGAATGCCGCAGTGCCGGGCCACCAACACCTCCGGCACGGTGGACATACCCACCGCATCAGCGCCGATGGTTTGCAGGTATCGAATTTCGGCGGGGGTTTCAAAGTTCGGGCCGGTGAGCCAGGCATATACTCCATGCTGTAAAGGCAATCCCATTACAGCTGCTATCTGCTGAGCCAGGTCGCGGTACTGCCTATCATAGGCCACTGTCATATCAAAAAAGCGCAGGCCAAATTCCTCTAAATTTTCCCCAATCAAGGGGTTTTCGCCGGTCAGGTTCAAATGGTCCTCAATGAGCATGAGATCCCCGGGATGGTAGGAGGCGTTCACGCCGCCGGCGGCATTGGTTACCAGCAGCGTTTCGATGCCCAGCAGCTTCATCACCCGCACCGGCAGGGTTACCTGCTTGAGGTCATACCCCTCGTAGTAATGGAAACGCCCCTGCATGCAGAGAACCTCCTGCTGCCCCAGCTTGCCTGCTACAAAGCGGCCCTTGTGCCCGGCCACTGTAGATAGCGGGAAGTGCGGAATCTCCCCATAGGGGATGTAGATGCTCTCAGTCAGGCTGTCTGCCAAGTCCCCCAGGCCGGAGCCGAGTATAATAGCGATACGGGGCTGCCGCTCCCCCAGCTGCTGCCGGACATAACTGGCGGCCTCCTTCATTTGTGCACTGTATGCGGATGCAGAAAACATAGTATTAGCACTCCTTTTTGTTCTTTCGTACCCCTATTTTATACCATCAAACAAAAAGGGTCAATATGCCTTCCACCGGGGCTTTCTTTATTTCTTCCTGCGGGTGGAAAAGCCGGGGTTAAATGCCCAGTTTTTCCCGCAGGTCTTCCACCAGTTCCACCACAGCCAGCTTGGGCCGGTAGACAACCGTGTCGTTCAGGGCATAGATGGCCTCTTCCACAATGGCGGCTTCTCCGTCGGCAGCGGCATCAATACACATGGGAGGATAAGCTACACACCACCAGTTGCGGCCACTGCCGCTGCCCAGCGTAATGCGCAGCGCCTGATAGCGCCCTGCTGGCATATAGAACTCCCGTTCGCCGTTTTGGTAATAGCGGGTGTTAAAGTACATCTCCACCATCTCGGCGCGAGCGGTGTAGTCAAAGCCATTTTCCTGCAATACAGCGTTGGCCAGCGCCTCTGCCTGGCTAAGATTCTGGCGCATGCTCTCCATGGTGCTTTCCCTGCTGCCATCGGTTGTAACCCATTCGGCAGTGTGGGAGAGCACCTCATCCCGCACCAGCAGTTTTACAGCTTGGTCCTCCTGGCTGTCCGAGTTGGCCAGGATATGTATGCGCAGCACCTCTCCCCGCAGCTGGGCACAGTCCTGGGCAAAGCCGCAGAATGAGGAGATCAGGATGGTACCCACAGCCCCAATGGCAGCGGCGAGTTCCAGGCGTTTGATATGCAGTTTCATGGCAGTTCCTCCAAAATAAAAATCCGTTCACCTTTCAGGTTTTGTACTGAAAGTATGGACGGATTCTTTTTTGGCTATACAACAATTTTGGCGCCATAATTCACTGGGCTGCAGCGGCGGGTAGTATGGCCCAACTGCTTCAGGCGCCGGGCACAGCGCTCCTGCTCGGCTGCCCGGTGAAAAACACCAAACACAGCAGAACCGGAACCGGTCATCCGGCTGCCCATCGCCCCATAGTCCAGCATAATCTGGCGGATCTCCTCCACCTCGGGCAGGGCGGCAGCCTCCTCCAGCGCGTTGTAAAGTTGGCTGCACACAGCCGGAACATCCCCTGCCTGGATAGCGGCCTTCATCGCTGGAATACCAGGCAGGGAAAACGCCCTGCCTAGCGCATCATAGCGGCGGAAACACTCGGCTGTATCCATACCAACAGCGGGCTTGGCAATGAGCAGATTGCAGGGCGCCAGCGGCTGGATGGGCTCGATAATCTCGCCAAAGCCCCGCACCACAGCGGTGCCGCCGATGATGCAAAACGGGATATCAGACCCAATGGCCGCTCCCAAATCGCACAGCTGCTGGAGGTTTAGCGGGCTGCCCAGCAAATGGTTCAGCCCCACCAGCACCCCAGCGCCATCGGCGCTGCCCCCCCCCAGCCCCGCCTGAGCCGGGATTTCCTTATGGATGCGGATATGCACCCCCTGGCTGCTCCCCGCTGCCTCCAGCAGTGCCTGGGCACAGCGGTAGGCAATGTTCTTCTGGTCACCGGGGATAAGGCTGTTTTCCATAGCCACTTCAATTTCCCCACTGCTGTCCAGCGTTAGATAGAGCGTGTCAAACAGGTTGACCGACTGCATCACCATCTCCATAATATGGTAGCCGTTCGGCATCCGGAAGGAGATGTCCAAAAACAGGTTCAGTTTGGCCGGGCATTTAACTTTCAGCGGCTTCATGCTTTTCCTCTTTCAGCTTTTTCAGGAAGGCCTCCATCTTACCAACGGCAATTTTCAGGTGCTTGAGGGAGTAACAGTAGGAGATGCGCACATGCCCTTCCCCGCATTCGCCAAAGGCCGAACCGGGGATAACCGCCACATGCTCCTCCCGGAGCAGGCGCTCGCAAAACTCATCGCTGCTCAGGCCGGTGCTGCGGATGGAGGGGAACACATAAAAGGCGCCCTGCGGTTCAAAGCAGTCCAGGCCGATGCGGTTCAGTTCCCCTACCAGGTATTTGCCGCGCATATCATACTCATCCCGCATTGCTTCAATTTCATCATCGCAGCTGCGCAGCGCCTCCACTGCTGCCAGCTGGCTGGTGGTGGGGGCACACATGATGGCAAACTGGTGGATTTTTATCATCTGCTGGATAATAGGCTGCGGCCCCACAGCATAGCCCAGCCGCCAACCGGTCATAGCATAGGTTTTGGAAAAGCCGTTAATAACCACAGTGCGCTCCTTCATCCCCGGGATGGAGGCGATGGAAACATGTTTTTTGTCTCCGTAGGTCAGTTCGGCATAAATCTCGTCCGAGAGCACAAAGATATTGGTGTCCCGCAACACCTCTGCAATCTCCTCCAGATCCTCCCGCTCCATAATGCCGCCGGTGGGATTGTTGGGGAACGGGAAGATGAGCAGCTTGCTCTTTTCGGTGATGGCCGCCCGCAGCGCATCGGCCGTCAGGCGAAAATCGTCCTCAAACCGGGTGCGGATGGGCACCACCTTGGCCCCGGTCAGCCGGGCAATGGGGTCATAAGAAACATAGCAGGGCTCGGGGATGAGCACCTCGTCCCCTGGGCTGATAATGGCCCGGATGAGCATGTCAATCCCCTCGGATCCGCCCACAGTGACCATCGTCTCCTCCGGGGTGTAGTGCAGATCCATCCGGCGCTCCAAATAGCGGCAGATTTCCCGCTTTAATTCCTGAAAGCCCGCATTGGGGGAATAGTGGGTACGCCCCCGCTCCAGCGAGGTAATGCCCGCCTGGCGGATGGCCCACGGGGTTTTAAAATCCGGCTCCCCCACGCCCAGGGAGATCACATCCTCCATCTCGGCAGCAAGTTCAAAGAACCGGCGGATACCGGAGGGCTTTATCTCCTGCACCTGGCGGGAAAGGATACTGTTGTAGTCCATCATAGGCTTGCAACCTCCCTTTCGTCCTCCTCATCCAGGGCAACAAATACCCCCAGTTCCTTATAGGTGCGCAGCACAAAGCTGGTGGAGGTGGACTGCACCGACTCCAGCGGCGAAAGCCGGCGGGCCACAAACATGGCCACATCCTTAAAGGACTTACCCGAAACAGTGAGAGCAATATCACAGGTGCCGCTCATCAGATAGACGCTTTCCACCTCCTCAAAGCGGGAGATAATGCTGGCAATCTCCTCAAAGCCCATCCCCTTTTTGGGTATAACTTTGATCTCGATACGGGCGTTGACATAGTCCCGGTCGGTTTTATCCCAGTCCACAATGGCCTTGTAGCCCTTGATAACGCCGCGCGCTTCATAGTCGGCAATGCGTGCCGCCACCTCATCCTCCGATATAGAAAGCGCCGATGCAAGTTCGGCATTTGTAAGCCTGGCATCCTCTGTAAGCAAAGAGAGCAGCTGATCCATTTCTATCACTCCTTTAAAAAATAGTTAGACTAATTATACCACTGATTTTCTCAAAGTAAAGCAGTAAATTTTAATTTGTTCAGCAGAATTGTATATTAGCAGGCAAACTGTCCCTGCAACACCCCCATCTTTTAAAACGGGAGGGTATTATCTGGCGCGCAGGAGCCGGTTTGCCACACAGCCGGTGTGGTGTAATCGGTTCCGGCAGGCCGGGGGGTGTGCAGCATCAGGTTATATAGGCCGGTGCTGCGGGCCTCCAGTTCGGCAAATCGGGCAGTAGTTCCACCTAACGCCCGAAGCTGCGCCAGCGAGGGGGAAAGCGGCAATGTGGCGCGCCCTTTGGCGGCAGATAGCAGTTCCCTACCCCGGCCATTAGCCCCGAGAACGCGCAGATAGGCTGGCCCAGCCCCCGCCAGTTCCTGGGGGATACCCAGGCAGGCGGCAACCATCAGCCGCCGCAGCCGGGCGTGGGTATATCGCCGGGTTTTGGCCAGCGTGAGCAGTTCCTGAGTCGAGGCAGCCGCCTGCACAGCATGGTAAAGGCGATTTTCCACCCCCTCGGAGCTGTCTGGAAGGTGCTGGAAGGCCTCCGGCGGCAGGCTGCGCAGCACCGAGAGCATCACCAGGTCGGCGCGGGCAGTATCCAGGCTGTTCCCCTGTTCTGCCGCTTTTTGATAGAATGGGAAACAAGTTTCCGGCACATATTGTTTTAGAGCCATCGCGCCGCCGGTTGCCGCCTTCCGGCGCAGGGCGCTGGCACTGGCAAAGGTATCGGTTCCCTCCGGGGCATCGTGGGCTGCAAAGCGGCGCTGAACCGCTACCGGCTGCAGGGGGCTTTCCCGCTGGGCCAGCGCCCGGATGTATTCCAACGCCAGTGTGTCGTTGGGGTTTTCCAGCAAAGCGGCGGCCTCCCCTTCCCCCAGGTTGTGCAGCGCCTGCTGCTGGGCGGCGGCGTAGCTGTGTCCCCGCCCCAGCGCCTCCCGAAGCGCCTGACGGAAAGCTGGGGTTTCGGACAGGGCGGCAGCCTGCTGCAACCGGGCAACATCCCCACATTCGCTACCAAAGCTCAGCAGGTCGGCACAGCCCAGGCTGTCGGCCAAAGCCACAGCACCCTGTGCAAACCGCTGGGCCGGTGCACAGGCAAAGGGCAGCGGCAGTTCCAGCACCAGATCGGCCCCGGCCAACAGCGCCGCTTCGGCTCGGATATGTTTTTCCAGAAAGGCCGGTTCTCCCCGCTGGACAAAATTGCCGCTCATCACCACGGCCACATGGGTGGCCCCCAGGCGGCGGGTCTGCTCAATATGGTAGGCATGCCCGTTGTGAAAGGGGTTGTATTCGGCTATAATAACGGCTGTTTTCACCCTTTTGCTCCTTTCAAAGATGCCACTATTTTCGGTTAAAAAATCCGCTTTATGTGGCAGAAAGCTATTTTTGTGATGACCTGCGGCGGAGGCCTTGCCTAAAATAGTATCCCAAATGGCAGTTATTCCAAATTAGGCGTTACGAATTATCCTCAAAGTGCTTGAAATTTGAGCCATATTGTAATAATATAGATAGTGAAATATAGTGTCAAGCTATTTACCAAAGATAAGAACAATAGGAGGAATACCCCAATGAAGGTTTTGGTAATCAATGCAGGCAGCTCCTCGCTGAAATATCAGCTGATTGATATGGCAGACGAGAGCGTTCTGGCAAAGGGCCTTTGCGAGAGAATTGGCGTGGATGGCCGTATCGAGCACAAGCGGGCCGATGGTGTGAAGGTGGAAAAGGAGCTCCCCTTCCCCACCCATAAGGAGGCTTTCCTGGCGCTGATTGACATGCTTACAACCGGCGAGGGCAAGGTTATTGACAGCATGAGCGAGATTAACGCTGTGGGCCACCGTGTGCTGCACGGCAGCGAGGTTTACAAGGTTTCCACCCTGGTTACAGACAAGGTTATTGAGGATATTTTTGCATTCAAGGATCTTGGCCCTCTGCACAACCCGCCTCAGGCAACTGCTATGAAGGCCTGCCAGGAAGTGTTTGGCAAGGATACCCCGATGGTGGCTGTATTCGATACTTCGTTCCACCAGACAATGCCCGAAAAGGCCTATATGTTTGCCCTTCCCTATGAGTTTTATGAGAAGTACAGCATCCGCCGCTACGGTTTCCACGGCACCAGCCACCGCTTTATCACCGGGCGCTACACCGAACTGACCGGCAAGGCCCCCCGGCTGATTATCTGCCATCTGGGCAACGGCAGCTCCATCACTGCTGTAAACAATGGCAAGGTGCTGGATACCTCCATGGGCTTCACCCCTCTGGACGGCTTTATTATGGGTACACGCTGCGGCGGGATTGACCCCTCCATCGTTACCTTCCTGATGAACAAGGAGGGCCTCTCCGCCGATGAGATGTCCGACCTGATGAACAAGAAGTCCGGCTTCCTGGGCGTTTCTGGCATTTCCAGCGACTGCCGCGACCTGATTGCCGCCGCTGGCGAGGGCAATAAGAGAGCACAGCTGACTTTGGACATGCTGGTATATCAGATTAAAAAGTTCATCGGTTCCTATGCTGCCGCAATGGGCGGTGTGGACGCCATTGCCTTTACTGGCGGTATTGGCGAGAACGACAAGAATCTGCGGATGCAGGTTTGCTCGGATATGGAGTTCCTGGGCGTGAAGATGGACGCCGCCAGAAACGATGTACGGGGCGAGCAGCGCATCTCTGCCGATGATTCCAAGGTGGATGTATGGGTAATTCCCACCAACGAGGAGCTGCTCATTGCCAGAGATACTGTTGAGATTGTAAACAAGGCCAAGTAATCGGGCCCTATAACAAAAAGAGAGCAGAGGAGCCACCGCTCCCCTGCTTCTTTTTTCGTCATAACCCAGTGCAAATGACACTGTAGGCCTCCACCAGCTGCTCAAAGCGCACAGCACAGTTGGCCGGGCTGGTGCTGGGCAGACGGATACAATCCACACCTGTAACCGGATAGACAAGCCTGCGGTAGAGCTTTTCTGCCGTGGCGCCGGTGGTATAGATTTTCTGGATAGGAGCAGCCTTGAGAATGATGGAAATATCGTTGGCCACTGCCCCGGCAATGGAGGCATCGGCCGCCCCCTCTATCTGGCACTGGGCCAGCACATCCCACAAGGCCACCCGGTTTTGCAGCAGGAAGTTCTGCTTTTCCGGCACCGTGTCCGGCACCGGCTGCTGAAAAACAGCAGCCAGCACCCGCCAAAAACGGTTTTGCGGATGCCCATAGTAAAAACCTGCCTCCCGGGATTTAGGGGAAGGTATGGTGCCCAAAATAAGCACCCTGGAATTGCTATCATACACCGGTGGGATGGTGTGGCAAACAACCTCTTTCACATAACACTCCCCTTTTACAGAAAATAAAAGCACCGCCCTGTAAAAAGAGCGGTGCTTTTTCTTTGGAGGCGCCAACCGGATTTGAACCGGTGGTGAAGGTTTTGCAGACCTCTGCC
>CAOKWH010000032.1 GCA_948473085.1 uncultured Clostridia bacterium | reverse complement strand
ACGCCGCCCTTTTTACAGCCGGGCGGCGTTTTCGGTAAGGTTGACAGTCCATTTTTTTGTTGTTTATCATGTTTCCCTTTGTCAAGCGTTGCTACTATCCAAAGATACATACTGGTCACGCCTTAGTCGGGTTAGAATATTAGCACTAAATCCAGCTTTCTCCGTCAATTCGGCGGTCGAAATGCCCCGGTCTATCAGCAAGTGAAATAGTTTTTTATATGTTACAGCCATATAGTCCTCCTTGCCATGATAATCACTCATGATATTATATCACGAAAATGTGAAAATTTCAATTCATCGTTATAGATATTTGTATAGGAATAGTGTAAGAAAAAGCCTGATGCAGTAGTTATTACTTACATCAAGCCTTTATCTCTTTTGCAGTTCTGTATAAGCGTGGGTTCGTCATATCTGATGTGGTATCTTTAACTATGGGAAACTCCTGCCTCCCACTTTGAAATGGTCTGCCTTGATACCTGCATTTCCATGCCCAGTTCATCTTGGGAAAGTCCCTTTTCTCGCCTAAGTTTAAATAGCTTTTCATTAAATTTTATTTCACATTCCCTCCTTTTCGCTATCCTACAATATAATTTATTCGGCATCAAGCAATTTAGGTTGTCAATTTGTCAATGTTGGCAACCATTTTACGGGTTTCTGAAAATGAACATGATGTCAGTACCTTCCTGGCTGGATCACATAGTTTTGGGGCAATACCTTAGGCCATGCAGCACTTATTTTCCATATTTTTCACAAAAAAGAGGAGAAAACATGAACCTTACAGAGCTTGAGTGCTTCTATAAAGCGGCATTATCCCCAACCTTTGGGGAGCAACTGTACATCATACACGGAAGGGATGATTTTGCACATATTGTCTTGGATGGCAGGCAGGAGGAGTTCTTCTTCACCCTCTACGGAACCGACCATCTGCGTCTCTACTGGTGCAACGAGTGCTTTATCTTTGACAGCCGCCGGAACAGCCTGGTATCCTCCGATACCTTTGGGGAAATTGTGTTTGAAGGCAATGTTGATGCAGCACTGCTCCCACCTTTGATTATCGGCCTATTACTCCAGTTAAAAGACTGTACCTTTTTAAGCAAACAGGAGATAATTCGGGGAAAAAAACATCGGGGTACGATGACATAAAGGACTATATCATCTATGCCAAAGCAAATATTGCACCAAAGCCCCCCTACAGGCTTGCCAATATTTTAATCTTATATAAATAAACAAAAAAAGGGCCGAAAACGACCCTTTTTTGCTATCTGAAAATATAGAGAAGTATTACTCGGCAAAGCCGGACTCCACCAGCTTAACCAGGCCATCAACGGCCTGCTCCTCATCGGAACCATCGGCCATAATGCGAATTGTGGTGCCGCCTACAATACCCAGGGAGAGAACGCCCAGCAGGCTTTTTGCATTCACCCGTCTCTCATCCTTCTCTACCCAAACAGAGGACTTAAATTCATTTGCCTTCTGGATAAAAAATGTAGCCGGACGAGCGTGCAGACCTACCTGATTCTTAACGGATACTTCTTTAACGAACATAGCAAAACTCTCCTATTTCTTATTTACTTCAACATACCATTATGTACTTGCATACATCCTATCTTAGTTACCATTATAGCACAACTAAACTTTCCGTCAATTAAAAAAGGAACGCCCTTTGGCCTATTTGCAGCTTTTTCTGCTTGTTTTCTATATACTGCCCAAATCGGCTGCAAATGTTTGTGCAAGTTCGCTATAAAATTTTCAACATGTTCAGCAGGTTGTTCAGTATCGGAACCAGGATAGCTGGCAAAAAATTGGCCGTTTTCAGTTTAGCATCCAAGAGCAGGTTCAGCCCCACACAGATAACAATGGCATAACCCACCATACAAATCATACTCAGCAGGTCGGGAGAGATATAGGGGGAGAGAAAACCTGCCGACAATGCAATAGCCCCCTGATAAAGCAATGTGGGAATAGCTGCAAAGGCCACCCCAATCCCCAGCCCGGAGGCCAGCACCAGGCAGGTGACAAAGTCCAATGTACTTTTCACAATGAGCACCTGGCTATCCCCCATCAGGCCATCGTTGATGGCCCCAACAATAGACATGGCACCCACACAGGTGATGATGGAAGCAGAGATAAACCCCTGGGCGAACCCCTGGATGTTAATTTTCCCCTCAATAGCCTTGCCAAAATCCATCAACCGGTCATCAATGCGCACCAGTTCCCCCACCAGAACACCCAGCACCAGGCTGACCAGCAACAGCAGGCCGCCGTTGTCACTCAGCCCGCCATCTGCATCCACTGTAAACATCGAGGCAATTACGCCATTGAGCCCTATCAGTGCCACAGCCAGGCCCTGGGCGCGGGTGACCCCCTGTTCCACACTCTTGGGTATTCCCTTTTTAATAAACATACCAATTACTGCCCCGGCCACAATGGCAGCCACATTGATCAGTGTTCCTGTCATGCTTCGTTTTTCCTTTCCTCTTTGTCCCTTTGTTCCAACAGGCGCGCAAGATATTGGCGGTCCTTTGGGGTAAGTTCCGCCTGCTTTAACAGATCCGGGCGTTTATTCAGTGTATTTTCCAACGATTGTTCCCGGCGCCATTGGTCAATTTTAGCATGGTTTCCATTCTGGAGCACCTCTGGCACCTCCCGGTTGTGCCAAACCGGTGGGCGGGTGTAGTGGGGGTGTTCCAGCAGGCCGTTCCAGTGGCTTTCCTCCATAAAACAGCTGTCATCTGCCAGCACACCCTGACATAAGCGCCCCACAGCATCCACCACAACCAGAGCCCCCAACTCCCCGCCAGTGAGCACAAAATCCCCAATACTAATTTCTTCATCCACAATCTCATCCAGCACCCGCTGGTCCACACCCTCGTAATGGCCGCAGAGAATCAGGACATTTTCCATACAGGTCAGCTCCCGGGCCCTCTGTTGGGTGAATACCTTCCCCTGCGGGGACATGAAGATAACATGGGGACGGCAGCCAAAGTCCTGGCATACAGCCTCAAAACAGCGATAGATGGGTTCTGCCTGCATCAGCATCCCTTTGCCGCCGCCGTAGGGGGTATCATCCACCCGGCGATGCTTGTCCAGGGTATAATCCCGGATATTCCGGCAGTGCACATTTAGCTTGCCTGCCCGCCGCGCCCGGCCAATGATGCTCTCCCCCAATACGGTTTCACACATCTCCGGGAACAGGGTTGCAATCTCAATCCGCATCGTCAAACAGCCCCTTTAGCGGTGTAATGCTCATAATGCCAGCCTCCAAATCCACTCCGGCTATCACCTGCTTGATAGCGGGAATCAGCACCGTTTTTCCCTCTTTGGTAATATGGTAAACATCGTTTGCGCCGGTTTGGGATACATCGGTCAGTTCCCCATAGCAGAGCTCGGGCTCAGCGGCATCCACCACCTGGAGCCCTATCAGGTCCTGGACAAAGTAATCCCCCGGAGCCAGTTTGGCATCAGCCCGGCGGATATACAGCACCTTTCCCCGGTAGGCCAGCGCCTCCTCCGGGGTATCCACCCCGCTTAGGTGGACGACAGCCATATTGCCCACCGCCTTCACCGACTGCACCTGTACCGGGCAGCTGCCCTGGGCATCCAGGTAAAAGGTTTTAAACCCCTTGAGAAAAGCCGGGCCATCGCACCAGGGCTGAACCTTCACCTCCCCGCGGATGCCATGGGTGGTGACAATTTTCCCGCATTCCAAAAATTCCTTTGGCATAGTTCCTCCACAAACATTTTACTCATACGAAAAAAGGGAAAGCCATCGCTTTCCCCTCTAATCTGCCAAGCCTTTTTTGTAGACCTGGAAGCCGCCGCCATAGGGCCCCGGCTCCGCAGCTTATACCCTCTCCATTGGGAAAAGGGGATAAAGGCGAAAAGGGAAGCCGAAACTTCCCCTCCTGCACAGTTAGTCTATCTCAACAACTACTTTCATTTCACTTTTGGTAGCCGCAGCCCGGACAACTGTACGAATAGCTTTGGCTATTCTGCCCTGTTTGCCGATAACACGCCCCATGTCACCCTCTGCTACATGCAGGTGGTAAACCACGGTACCGTCCTCGGCAGGGGAATCTGCCTGAACGCTGACGGAATCCTTATCCTCCACCAGACCTCTGGCTATTGCTGCAATCAATTCTTCCATAAGCAATCTCCTTCATGGATCGTTGTTTCGGACAGGATGCTGTCCAAGCCCCCTTAATTAAAGAGCGCCGTTTTTCTTGAGAAGAGCCTTAACGGTATCGGTAGGCTGAGCACCGTTGGCGATCCACTTCTGAGCCTTCTCGATGTCGATCTTTACAACAGCGGGATCCTTGGTGGGATCGTAATAACCAATCTCCTCAATGAATCTGCCATCTCTGGGGAAACGGGAATCGGCAACTACTACCCGGTAGAAGGGAGCCTTCTTAGCACCCATACGACGAAGTCTTATTTTAACAGCCATGAACTGTCACCTCCTGTAATTTTGATTTTTTATATTTCCATGCCAGAGGCATAAAAACCATGTTTAGAAAAATTTGCCGCCCCGGCTCATGGCCCGGCGAAATTTGGGGGAATTCATCTGCTTCATCATCTTCTGCATCTGTTCAAACTGGCGGAGCAGGCGGTTGACATCCTCCACCTTGGTGCCGCTGCCCGCAGCAATACGCCGCTTCCGGGCCGGGTTGATAATGGCGGGTTTTTCCCTCTCCCGCTTGGTCATCGAATTGATGATGGCCTCGGTCTTTTTCATCTGAACTTCTCCGGCGGCAGTATCCTCTTCCGAGATTTTGTTCGCCCCGGGGAACATGCTAATTACCTGGCTGAGGGAACCCATCTTTCGGATCTGCTGCATCTGATCCAGCAAATCGTTCATATCAAAGCTCTGTTCTTTGAGCTTTTGGGCCATTTGCAGGGCTTTTTCCTCATCCACTGTGCTCTGGGCCTTTTCAATCAGGGTAAGTACATCACCCATACCCAAAATACGCGAGGCCATACGGTCGGGATAGAAGGGCTCCAGGTTGTCCAGCTTTTCGCCGGTACCCACAAATTTAATGGGTTTGCCTGTTACCGCCCGCACCGAGAGGGCTGCGCCGCCCCGGGTATCGCCATCCAGCTTGGTTAAAATGGTGCCGTCAATGCCCAGTGTTTCATCAAAGCTCTTGGCTACATTAACAGCATCCTGGCCGGTCATGGCGTCAATTACCAGCAAAATTTCGTGGGGATGCACTTCCGACTTGATGTTTTGCAGTTCCTGCATCAGCTCTTCATCAATATGCAGACGTCCGGCTGTATCCAAAATAAGGATATCGTTGCCATAATCCCTGGCGTGCAAAACAGCCTTCCGGGCAATCTCCACCGGGTTGCCCTGGCCCATTTCAAACACCGGTACCCCTACCTGCTCCCCTACCACCTGCAACTGCTTGATGGCAGCAGGGCGGTAAACATCGCAGGCCGCCAGCAGCGGGCGCTTGCCGCTTTCTTTAAAGTGCCGGGCCAGCTTGGCACAATGGGTGGTTTTACCCGCACCCTGCAGGCCACACATCATAATAATAGTGGGGATTTTGGAAGAAAAGTTGATTCGGGCATTGGTGGAGCCCATCAGCTCGGTGAGCTCGTCATTGACTATTTTGATAATCTGCTGAGCGGGGGTCAAACTGTCCAGCACCTCGTTGCCAACGGCTTTTTCACTGACAGCGGCTACAAAATCCTTGGCAACCTTGTAGTTTACATCTGCCTCCAACAGAGCCATGCGCACTTCGCGCATAACCTCTTTGACATCGGCCTCCTTGACCTTGCCCCTGCCTTTTAACTTTTTAAAAACCTCGGAAAGCCTTCCCGAAAGCCCTTCAAAAGCCATAAACACCTTCCTTTGTTTAATCGTTCAGTTTAGAGGCAATCTCGCAAATGCGCACTGTACGCTTTTCCACCTCGGACGAACCATAAAACTTATCGTTGTAGATGGAAATATCCTGGGCGCACTTTATAATCTCATCCAAACCCGCCTGCATTTGGGCAAAGCGCTTAGCCAGGCCCAGTTTTTCCTCATATTCCAGCAGCTGGGCCTCAGCCCGCTTGATGGAATCCCGCACACCTTGGCGGGAGATGTTGCAGTGGGCGGCAATTTCTGCCAGAGAAAGGTCATCGTTGTAATAAAACTCGGTTACTTCCAACTGCTTTTCGGTGAGCATCTGCCCATAGAAGTCCAAAAGGTATGAAATAGTCAGGTCTTTTGCCACGAAATTCCTCCCTTTTGTAAAGCAGTTACCTTTACATTACCACTTACCCTATTATAACGATCGGCCGTATAGTTGTCAAGCCTTTTCCTTTACAATATAAAAAATAATTTTCTCAGTCCGGCAGTCTCACCTAAAATATGCTGGATACGGCACCCCTTTTCCATAAAAGCAGCCCCTGTCAAAGAAACAGGGGCTGTTTTTGCTTATCGGGCGCAGGGGGATTCTTCCGGCTGGATTGCCTCCAAAGAATCTATAATATCCAGGAACTCGCATTTTTTCTGGTACTCCTCTGCCAGGTCGGCAATGGTCACATTTTCTGTAACAGAGAGAATAGCCTTGTTTATCTGCTTCCACAAATCGATTACCGAGCAGATATTCACCCGTGGGCAGCCACCTGGCACCTCGCCAATACAGGCCCGCTGGGTATCCTCCCCCTCCAGAGCAGTGATAACCATCTGGGCTGTAAGCTGTTGAGCAGGCATACCCATCACATAGCCGCCACTAGCGCCCCGCAGGCTTTTTAGGTACCCCGCCTTGGTAAGGGGAATTACAATTTGCTCCAGGTATTTTTCACTGATATTCAGCTTTCGGGCAATGGCCTTCAGCGGGGCCGCTTTGCCTTCCGGCTGGGCGGCAATCTGTACAATCATCCTCATTCCATATTTGCTTTTGGTAGTGATACGCACACCCTTGCTCCCTCCTGATAAATTGCGTTATTGCCCAATACTGGTAATATTTATTATAGCGCAAAGTTACAGGAACAGCAATCCAAAAAATTCCGTAGCAGTTTACAATTTCCTTTTGCTATCTGTTTTAACCCTTTATGTCTGGTACAGAAATTATTGCTGTTTTCAAAAGGTTTTTTCTCGGCACTGATAAATTTCTCTGCCAAACCGATATGCCGCTTCTAAATGATTGGTTTCTGAGATCCTGGGCGATCCATTGGTATTGCCACACCCCCCTGCCAGCAGCATCCCTTTATCCTGAAAACCGATATAGTTTATTATAGTGAATTTGTAGTAGGAAACCGCTTGCTCAAAGGTCCAAAAATAGCGGTCGGCCGATGTCATCAGCAGCGCGCAATCGTGGATAGGATAATGTTCGTACCGGCCCAGAGGCGGGTTTTCATCTTCTTGGGCTATACAGTAAAACCGTTCAATAAAGGCTTTGATCTTTGAAGAAATAGTCCAAAAGTAAAGCGGCGAAGCAAACACAATTAAATCTGCCTCTGTGATTTTGGGTGCAATGGCGTTAAAGCCATCTTTTTGTACACACGGCTTTCCATAACGGCAGGCATTACACCCCAGACAGCCGTTTACCTCTACTTGATTCAGCGACAATAGTTCCACCTGATGGCCAGCCGAAACAGCTCTTTGAATAAAGGCATTTGTTAACTGTGCCGTATTTCCATTTGGACGGCCGCCACCCAGCACTACCAGTATCTTTTTCATGCCAATCCCCCTCTGGTTGTTTGTTTTTCTGCTTTGTGTTATTATATATCTGTAATTTTCTATACACAAGTACGCACTTATTTGACCGATACTATCACTGAGGAAAGTATAAAATGAGCATGGAAGAATTTGAAAAGAAGATTGTTTCGCTACAGGATACTCCATTTGGATATACTTTATCGGTGATTGGCGGAAAATGGCGCCTGGTTATTCTATACTGGCTGGTGGAGTATCAAACCCTCCGCTTTAACGAATTGTATCGAAAAATCGGCACTATTACTTACAAAATACTGAGCACGCAGCTCAAAGATATGGAAACAGATGGGCTGATTATCCGCAAGGAGTACCCTCAAATACCACCGAAGGTGGAATACAGCCTTTCTGACAAAGGGCGTTCCCTCTACCCTATTATGGAAGCCATGTGCCAGTGGGGGATGGAATATAAAAAATAGCGCTCCAGCCAATTGGAAAATCTCTGGCAACAAAAAGTATTACTGGAAGTGATGAACTGTGTGTAAGCTCGAAAATGAAAAACTCCGGCTCATTTCGTTTAACCTCAAGCACGATCTGCCTCTGTTTAAAAAACATCGCTGGCCGCAGCGCCGGGAATTGGCGGCAGAGCTGATTCGCCGCTCCGGCGCCGACATTATTGGCGTACAGGAGCTGACCCCTTACATGCGCCAGGATCTGGAGGAACTGCTGCGGGATGAATATGACATTGCCGGGTTTGGCCGCTACTATGGCACCAACCGCCGGGATGACGATGAACATTCCGATATTCTGGTGCGCCGCAGTACGGCCCGGCTGCACTACTGCAAGACCTTTTGGCTCTCCAATTCGCCAGAAAAGTATGGCAGCCGGGGATTACTGGCCGCCTATCCCCGGATTTGCACTGTAGCTGAGGTTCAGCTGCTGCAAAGCCAAAGCAAGGTGCGCATCTTCAACACCCACTTTGACCATATCTCCGGCCCTGCCCGCAATCTGGCAGCCCGGATTATCCTACAGTATATGCAGGAACTGGATGACCGGGAGCCGATGCCTAAGGTATTGATGGGCGATCTGAATGCTTCCTATGAGAGCAGGGCGGTTAAAATCCTCCGGGAAAACCGGCACGACTATCCATTCCGGCTCCAGGATGTGTACGAAAAATTCATTATGGGTACGCCAGTGGGCACCTATCACCATTTTGCCGGAAAAATTAAACCCGGGCGCAGCCCGATTGATTACATCTTTGTTTCTGAGGAATTTGAGGTGTTAAGCTCCCGTATATCCGCATTTTCCTTTCAGGGGGAGTATCCCTCCGACCACTTTCCGCTGATAGCAGATGTATTGTTGCTACAGCAACAAACAAACGCTGCTCCCCTGCCAGACAGCGGTGTTTATAAACAGTAAATGTTTTACTGGCAGTTTATTCACAATTTCTTTGTATACTGGTTCAAAAATTGCTAAATAATAGGAGGATATTGTTCAATGGATATTCGACATGCGACCGTGCTTTATTTCAGCCCATCCGGCACCACCGAGCGTACTGCCAAAGCCATTGCCAAAGGAACTGGCCTTCCGTGTAACTTTGTGGACCTGCTTGCACAGCCGGATTACACCGACCACTTTGCTCCGGACGAGCTGGTATTGGTTTGTATGCCGGTATTTGGTGGCCGGCTGCCCAGCGCCTGTCCTGCTTTGTTCCAGCACCTCACCGCAGAAAACAGCCCGGCAGTGGGGGTGGTTGTATATGGCAATCGGGAATATGAGGATGCCGGCGTGGAACTGCTGGATCTGCTGTCTGCTCAAGGATTTATACCCTTTTCCAGCGCTGCTGTGGTAGCCCAGCACTCACTGTTCCCCAAGGTTGCGGCTGGGCGCCCCTCTCAAAAGGATATAGCCGAACTGGAACAATTTGGCCAGCAAATCCAGGGAAAGCTATCCACTTTCTCTCCCCACGGGATAACAGCTCCGCCTATGCCTGGAAACCGACCCTATCGGGACTTTGCAGGAGTACCTATAAAACCCCGTACCAGCTCTGCCTGCACAAAATGCGGTGTCTGTGTTAAAATTTGCCCAGCGGATGCAATCCCGGCCAGCAACCCGCAAATTACGGATGAAAAAAAGTGTATCAGCTGTACAGCCTGTGTGTCGGGATGTCCCGCTGGCGCCCGCAGCTTTGGTGGTTTTCTATACAAACTGGCAGGTGTTGCCTTTACCAAGAAAAACAGCAAACCCAAGCAGTCCGAGTTTTATTTTTCTATATAGTAGAAATAATCCTACCTTTATAAAAAGCAAAAAACACAGCCTGCACCAAGCAAGCTGTGTTTTTTAGTTGTTTTTTTACAGACCAAGAGCTGTTAAGATGAAGTAATAGCCAAAGCAGAGCACTGTGGCCACAACAACCATTGGCACTGACTTGACAATCAAGGAACCCAGCGGAATCTTGTAATCCTCCGAGCAGAGAGTCAGACAGATGTGGGTGGGGTTTACCTGCATGATAATGTAGCTCATATTCATGCACAGGATGAACAGGGCATAGAAGGAAGCAGTGCCCACCGAAGCCATAGCCATAGGAATGCACAATACATAGATGGTCATGCTGCCGCCTACCATTGTACCAATGGCAAAAATCAGCGCCCATACCAAGAAGCTGGGAATCGGGAGCTTGGATAGGTATACCGGCAGCAGGTTTACAACACCGGTAGTGCGCAGCAGGTTACTGAACACCATTACAGCAAGGGTGTTCAGCATCAGTTTACCTTCAAACGCTGTCTTGAAGAATGGGGTAATTTCGGCAAAGGTAAACTTGTTGACAAAGAACTCCAGGATAATGCAGATAATAACTGCCAGCCAAACAGGCGCATTGAACACCAAAATAATGGCCAGGGACAGGAAGATGGGCCAAACGCTCTTTACCAGGAGCTTCCAGTAGTAGCTCTTGGGCTCATCAATTACCATGCCGGTTTCCTTGGGGATTCTCCGAAGGTAGATAACATAGCCGGAGATGAACAGGCAGATTACTACCGGCAGCATACCAAGCACAAAAGTGGCAGGTGTAACCAGGCCGTTTGTCAGAGAAATGGCAATCAAAATGCCGCTGTATGTAGGCAGGAATGCCTCCGAAATGTGACGGAAATAGCTGGTGGTTGCAGCAGCCTCGTCAGAGGACAGCGAATCGCCAACAGCGTCACGCACGATGGGGCCACAAATCAGAACGGTGCTGGCTGCCGGCAGACAGCCCAGCAGAAAAGGCACCACCGAGGCATTGATACGCCGGTTATTGAACAGGCCGTTCATGGCATTTTGGCATCCGGCCAGCTGCTTGCGGGCTTCCATCATACGCTGCAGGAAGGTGATACAATACAGTACCAACAGGGCATTGATGGTATTGTAACCAAGTAAGCCCGCCTGCAAAGCAGGCAAAATCTGGTCGACTGGCAGAGCATACAGCACAATGACCACTACACTGGCGATGGACATTACCAGGTTCAGCGGGCGCTTCATTGCAAGCAAACCGATGATAACGGCAAAGGTACCTGCCAGTTTAATCAGTGATAAGATTTCTGGATTCAAAGAATTCTTCCTCCTTAACTTACCGCGCCTTTCCCACTCCGCAACGGAAAGGGCAATACATATAGATTTTACAGTGCATGCAATCGTGCGGACTTGGAGCTTTTACTCATTCTATTGCACGCTGACAATAATTATAACACTACTTTTGTGTTTTGGGAACCCCATTACGACAAATTTTTCCTACTAAAATGATAGGACTTTCAAAAACAGTGTAAATGCGGGAGTTTTCGCTACATTTCCCTCCCAAATAAAGAATTTTTTTGGCCTCTATCCGCAGCTAAATATGCTGTAAAAACAAATCATGCCACTCAGGTGTCCGGGTTGGGGCGGTTTGTTTCCGGGGATTCCTCAATATCATATTCTGTCAACACCTTGCCCTCCCAGGCATTTTTCGCTATCAAATCCGCCGCTATTTGCTGTATACGAGCCAGCCGCTCTGCACGGTCCAGCGGGTCCACGATGGACAGGCGCACCTGCACCAAAATATAGGGCTTATCCGGCAGGCCTTTCTCCTCTTTTGGGCTGTAAAACCGGCTGGAAATATGAACAGTCTCGCAGTATTCCTCCTGCTCCTGATAATACTGCTCCGGGGAGAGTGTGCGTTCCAACTCGGCTAAAATCTGCTCCTGGAGCTGTAGGGTCAAATCGCTCTGGCGGATTGTCACCTCCACCTGCCCCAGCTGCTCCGAAACGGTGGGCTGATATTCTTCCCGAAGCAGCCTGATTATCTTCTGTTCGGCAGCATCATCCGCTGCATAGATATATACATTGCTTTGATAGGGAAAATCGCCGTATTCAAACACTTCCAAACCACCCCACTCCCGCGGGGAGAGGTGCTTTTCCAAAAAGGGCTTCATCCGGCTTTTAACCCCCATACAGTCGGTGACATACGCATTGTAAAAATAGCGATACTGCTCTGTATCCCCCACCGTATCCGGGCGTTGGTGGACAAGCCCGGTATTGGTATACCAGTCTGGGCCAAAAATATGGCCGAAATAATCGTGATAGTCGGTGTACTCCCCTTTCAGCTCCTTTTCCGGACGGCCATATTCCGCCAAAAACCTTTTTTCTGTATCCGGTATCTCCTGTTGTCCAAACGCAGGCTGGATAACGGCCGGCGGAGGTTCCTGGGGCGGTGTTCCACCCGCCGCCTGCAGCCCCAACAGGACAGCCATCATCAAAATCCATTCCCGCATGACAGCACCCCTCTCCAATAAAAACGGCAGAGTACTTCACTCTGCCGTCTTTGCATTTACTTCTTCCGGGCCACGACAGCCTTTGCCTTTTCGGCAATACAGTCGGCAGTAAGGCCAAAACGGCCCATCAGGTACTTTTCGTCCCCTACTTCGCCAAACTCGTCCTCAATTCCCACCATCTCCATGGGAACAGGGGTATCCTTCACCAACACTTCGGCCACGGCACTGCCCAGGCCGTTGAGCACACTGTGGTTTTCACAGGTGACAATTGCCCCGGTTTCCACAGCAGCCAGTTTAATAGCCTCTGCATCAATAGGCTTGATGGTGAACATGTCAATCACCCTGGCAGAGATGCCCTGAACAGCCAGCAGCTCAGCGGCTTTCAGTGCCTCAGCTACCAAAATACCAGCGGCTATCAGTGTAACATCGCTGCCCTCCCGGATAGTGATAGCCTTGCCAATAGTGAAGGTGGTGCCCTCCTCGTAGATTTTGGTGGCGGTTTTTCTCTTTAGGCGGATATAATGCAGGCCCCGCTTTTCCGAGAGCTCCCGCACGATGCTGCGCAGCATGGTGCTGTCGGTGGGTTCCACAATAACAGCTGTGGGAATGTTGCGCATAATGCCCACATCCTCAAACGGCATGTGGGTACCGCCGTTATACAGGGCGGTGACACCGGGATCCGACCCAATGACATTGACTGTGTTGCGCCCATAGGCCACCGACAAAAACAGCTGGTCAAAGCAGCGGCGGGTGGCAAACGGCCCAAAGGAATGCACAAACGGCGTCTTTCCAGTTGCGGATAGGCCGGCGGCAATACCCACCATATTTGCCTCTGCAATGCCCACATCGTAGGCCCGCTCGGGATAGGCGGCCGCAAATTTTTTCATTCCGCTGGAACCGAACAGGTCGGCATCCAGGTAGACAATATCCTCCCGCTGGCTGGCCAAATCCATCAGCGTTTCGCAGAGAACGGCACGCATCTCCACATTCTCTTTTTCATGCTTGGTTGCAAGTACAACTGCCATTATTCTGCCACCGCCTTTGCAAGTTCTGCCTCCAGTTCAGCCAGGCCCTC
>CAOKWH010000031.1 GCA_948473085.1 uncultured Clostridia bacterium | reverse complement strand
GTTTGCATTTTCCGGGTTCCATCCCGGAGGAACTCAAATGGTTATCTTGCAGCGCGGGAGCATTCTTCCATCCGGCCATCTGTTGTGAGCAAAAACTGCCCGGGAACCGGCTGGGAGGAGAACAGCAGTATACAGGCCCCCTATTTGTAAAAAACCAGGCTGCAAATGCGGCCTGGCTAAATGGCTATTTATTGTTGTTTTCTGTGCCGTCGGCTTTTTTCATAATCAGCATGGCGGTTACACAGCTCAGTACAAAGCAGGCGCAGCCCGCCACTACTGTAATCATGGATACCACGGCATGCCACCCTTTGGAGTAGAAATTCTCCTTTTTAATTGTTTCGCTCATTGGTTGTTACCTCCTTTACCTATCAGTATACCTTGTATAAAAGCGGCTGTAAAGCCTTAATATTCGGCAAAGCTGCGGTCAATGCTCATGGTAGCCATGGCGTTTAGGCTGCTGTCGGCCGTGTTGCCGGCCTGGTACTCATAATAGGCCTGGGCGCCAATCATGGCGGCGTTGTCCCCACATAGGGCCAAGGGGGGCAGGTAGAGGGATAGCCCTCTTTTTTCACATTCGGCAGTCAGCATAGCCCGCAGCTGAGAATTGGCCGAAACCCCGCCGGCAGCCACAATCTGCTCCCGGCCGGTTTGCTGCTGCACCAAAAACAGCTTTTCACACAGGATGCTGGCTACTGTGTGCCCAAAGCTGGCGGCAATATCCTCCCGGCAGAGGGCGATGCCCTTTTGGCTGGCATTGTGTACCAGGTTGATAACAGCCGTTTTCAGGCCGGAAAAGCTCATGTCATACGCGCTGCCCTCCACCTTGGGATGCGGGAAGGTATAGGCGTGGATGTTGCCCTGGCCGCTTACCTTGTCCATGTGCACACCCCCGGGATAGGGAAACCCGATGGAGCGGGCTACTTTATCAAAGCTTTCGCCGGCGGCGTCATCCCGGGTACGGCCCAGCACCTGAAAATGGGTGTAATCGGCTACATCTATAATGTGGGTGTGCCCGCCGGACACCACCAGGCAGAGAAACGGGGGTTTTAGTGTCGGATAGGCAATATAGTTGGCGGCAATATGTCCCCGCAGGTGGTTTACCGGAATCAGCGGTTTTCCGCTGGCCAGAGCCAGCCCCTTGGCAAAGTTCACTCCCACCAGCAGCGCGCCAATCAGTCCAGGGGCGGCAGTGACAGCAACCGCGTCTATCCCCTCCAAAGCCAGCCCGGCGTCGGCCAGGGCTTTTTTGACCACCTGGTTGATCTGTTCGGTGTGGCGGCGGCTGGCAATCTCCGGCACCACGCCGCCATAGAGGCGGTGTTCCTCTATCTGTGTATGTACCACCGAGGAGAGCACCCGGCGGCCATCCTCCACCACAGCGGCGGCAGTTTCGTCACAGGAGGTTTCAATGGCAAGTATCTTCAACTTTCAAAATCCTCTCTTGTCAATCGGTTTTCTAAAAAGGGCGGGCGCAATGTCATCAAAAGGGCATCCTCGGTGGGGAGGCGATAGAAGTTTTTGCGCCGCCCTTCCTGCACAAAGCCCAGCTGTTCATAGAGCCGGATGGCAGGGGTATTGCTTGCCCGCACTTCCAGGGTTAAAAAGGCCGCCTGCTGCTCCCGGCAGGCTGTTATCAGCCGGAGCAGCAGCGCCTGGCCCAGCCCCCGCCGCCGGAAGGCCGGGGCTACGGCAATATTGGTGACTGAACATTCGTCCAGCACCCGCCGCATACCCGCAAAGCCCACCACCTGCCCGTCGCGGACGGCCACAAAGTAGCAGGCATTTTTCTGCCTGGCTTCGGACACAAAGGCCTCGGTGCTCCAAGGCTCGGAAAAGGTGGCCTGTTCCAGGGCGGCCGCCCCCAAGGCCAGTTCCGGCGTCATGGGTACAATCTCGATTTTCTTTTCCATTGGCTATTTGGCCTCGTACCAGGTGCGGCCCACGCCCACATCCACCAGCAGCGGCACCTTTAGCTGGGCGGCGCCGGCCATCTCCTCCAGCAGCAGCTGCCGAACCTGTTCCACCTCGTCCAGCTCGGTTTCCACAATCAGCTCATCATGCACCTGGAGGATGAGCCGGGAGCGCAGGCCCTCGGCCTTGAGCCGGTGGTATACCCGCACCATCGCAATTTTAATAATATCGGCGGCGGTGCCCTGGATGGGGGTGTTCATGGCAACACGCTCACCAAAGGCCTTGGTTACCCGGTTGGAGGCGCTCATCTCCGGCAGGTCCCGGCGGCGGCCAAACAGGGTACCCACATAGCCATGCTGTTTGGCAAAGGCCTTGGTATCCTCCATATATTTTTTAACTCCGCTGTAGGTGCGCAGATAGCTGCTGATGTAGTCGTTGGCCTCGGCCACTGTGACGCCGATATCCCGGGAGAGGGAATAGGCTCCGATACCATAGACAATGCCAAAGTTGACGGCCTTGGCCCGGCTGCGCATCTGGCCGGTGACAAAATCCGGCGGCATGTTGAACACCTGGGCAGCTGTTTGGGTGTGGATATCCGCTCCGGAGAGAAAGGCGTCAATCATGTTGGCGTCATCGGCTATATGGGCCAGCACCCGCAGTTCAATCTGGGAATAGTCGGCGTCCACCAGCGTTTTGCCGTCAGCAGCAAAGAAAAATTTGCGGAATACGCTGCCTATATCGGTGCGCACCGGGATGTTTTGCAGGTTGGGTTCTGCCGAGCTGATGCGCCCGGTGCGGGTTTCGGTCTGCTTAAAGATGCTGTGCACCCGTCCATCCGGCTCTACAACCTTAATCAAGCCGTCCACATAGGTGTTTTTCAGCTTGGCCAGCTTGCGATAGTCCAAAATGCTGTCAATAATGGGGTGTTTATCCCGGAGCGACTCCAATACATCAGCATTGGTGGACCAGCCCCGCTGGGTCTTTTTCCCATGGGGCAGGCCCAGCCGGTCGAACAGGATGACCCCCAGCTGCATGGGGGAATTGATGTTAAACTGTTCCCCGGCCAGCTGGTAAATTTTTTCGGCGCTGGCTGTCAGCTGCTGCTCCAGCTCCTGCCCGAATTCCTGAAGTCCGGCAATGTCCAGCGAAAAGCCGATTATTTCCATTGAGGCCAGCACTTCGGCCAGGGGCTGTTCCACCTGGGTGAGCAGCATCTGCTGCTCAAAATCGGCAATCTGCTTTTTCAGGACGCGGCACAGCGGCAGAAAACGGAGCATTTCGGCCAGATTTTCCTCATCGCTGTCACACCCCGCAGGGAGGATGGCATATTCCAGCGCCAGGCGCTCGGTGCTGTAATCGGTGGCGGTGGGCCGCAGCAGATAGGCAGCCAGCTCGCAGTCAAAGGCAACCTCCGGCAGCGGGTGGCCGTGCAGCAGGCAGTGCCGGAACAGCAGCTTGCTCTCCCGGGTGCAGAGGCCCCGGGCGGTATACAGGGGCCGTAAGCAGGCCTCAAAGTCGGGCTGGCTGCTGTCTGCCGCGAGCAGCTCGGCCCCATTGCTGAGCACAAAAGCTGTAACGGCGTCCTGCTCATACCGGGCAAGGAAGTAGGAAGCCTCTGCCCCGAACAGCCGGGCGGCATTTTCCGGTGTGGCGGGGATAGTTTGCAGGCTTGGTTCCGGCCCAGTCGGGCTGGTGTCCGGCGTTGGGCTTTCTGCCTGCAGCCCCTCGGGGATTTCCATCTTTTTCATCAAGCTGAACAGCTCCAACCGGCCCATCAGCTGGGAACACCCGGCCAGATCCCGGGGGCGGGGGCGGTAGTGATCCGGGTCGGTGTTGATGGGCACCTCCCGGTAAATTTCGGCCAGCTGTAGGCTCATCCGGCAGGAGGCCTCCCCTTCGGTGAGCTTTTTGCGCACCCCCGGTTTGATGGCGGGGTCCTCCAAGCTGGCATAGACGCCATCCACCGAATGGAACTGGCTAATCAGGGCCAGGGCGGTTTTTTCGCCCACACCGGGCACGCCGGGAATGTTGTCCGAACTGTCCCCCATCAGTGCCTTTACCTGGATCAGCTCCCGGGGGGTGACGCCATACTTCTCCAAAATTTCCGCCACGCCGTAAAAGGTGCTTTCCGGGCGGCCCATCTTGGTGGTGGCCAAACGGACGCTGGTGTGTTCGCTGACCAGCTGCAGGCTGTCCCGGTCGCCGGTGGCAATGACACATTCGCTTCCGCTTTCCTCGCAGGCCCGGGCCAGGGTACCCAGGATGTCGTCCGCCTCGTATCCCTCGCTGGTTACCACCTGGTACCCCAGCTTTTCGATTAGCTCCTGAAGATAGGGCAGCTGCATGGCCAGCTCCTCCGGCATGCCGTGCCGCCCCGCCTTGTACTCGGTGTAGAGCTTGTGGCGGAAGGTGGGGGCTTTCAGGTCAAAGGCGAAGGCCACAGCGTCGGGGGTGGTTTCCTCACAGATTTTTAAAAAGATGCTGAGAAAGCCATAGATGCCGTTTGTATGGATGCCATCCTTGGTGGACAGGGGCCGCACGCCATAATAGGCCCGGTTGAGGATGCTGTTTGAATCGATTGCCAGCAGCTTCATGCAGTGTACCTCCATTAAGTGGAACGATTGAAAAAAGTGTGGTATACTACTCTCTGCCCCCTTCTGTTAGGGACAAAGGGCGACAGAGCAGTTACTTTATAGTATAGCATAAATAGCAATAAAAAAACACCGCCCCAGGCGATTTTGACAGAAAGCAAGGAGGAAAACAGAATTGAAGATAGGAACTATCTTGCTGCCCCGCACAGCGGCCCTGGCGCCGATGGCCGGCGTGGGGGACCGGGCGTTCCGGGAGATTTGCCGCAGCTTTGGGGCGGCTTTCACCGTGGGGGAGATGGCCAGCGCCAAAGGGCTGATGTATAATGATAAAAAGACTGAGCAGCTGCTCTGCCTGGGGGAGGGGGAGCACCCCGGCGCTGTGCAGCTGTTTGGGGATGACCCCGGCTTTTTGGCCGATGCCGCCCGGCGGGCGGCAGAATTTGGCCCCGACTGGATTGATTTGAACATGGGCTGCCCCGCCCCAAAAATTGCCGGGAACGGCGGGGGCAGCGCCCTGATGAAAAACCCGAAGCTGGCCGGGGAGATTATCCGGGCGGTGGTGCAGGCGGTGGACCTGCCGGTTACGGTGAAATTCCGCAAGGGATGGGACGCCGGCAGTGTCAATGCTGTGGAGTTTGCCAAAATGTGCGAGGCCAACGGCGCTGCCGCCTTGACCATCCACGGCCGCACCCGGGAGCAGATGTATGCCCCCAGTGCCGACTGGGAGATTATTGCCGCTGTGAAGCAGGCGGTACATATCCCGGTAATTGGCAATGGCGATGTGGTGGATGCCGAAAGCTGCGCCGCCCTGTACCGGAAAACCGGCTGTGATTTGGCAATGGTGGGCCGGGGGGCGCTGGGCCGGCCCTGGGTATTCGGGCAGATTGCGGCCTATTTGGATACCGGCGTCTGCCCGCCGGAGCCGGATCTGCCCCAGCGGATGCAGGTGCTGCTCCGGCACGCCCGGCTGGCCTGCCAGTACAAGGGGGAGTATATTGCCATGCGGGAGATGCGCCGGCACAGCTTCGCTTACATGAAGGGCATCCGGGGGGCGGCAGACTTTCGGCGGCGCAGCGGTATGGTTTCCACCCTCGAGGAGCTCCAGGCTTTGACAGATGAGCTGATAAACACCCTTTGAAATTTACAAACATTTCACAATCTGCACAATACAGAGTTAAATTTATACCGGATAATAGAGTTGCAGAGAAATAAAGTTTCTGCCAAATCAGGAGGTTATTAAGTATGAAAAAGTTGGCAATTATAGCAATGGCACTTACCATGGCGCTGGTTGTTACAGCATGCTCCAACAACGATAGAGAGGATAGCTCGTCTGCTGCAAACAATTCCAGCAGCCAGGTACAGGACGAGAGCAGCAGCTCCAAACCGGAGGACGAGGACGAGGAGAGTTCTTCCCCGGAGGAGAGCCAGCCCGGCGACCTGGATGAGAACATCTCCCAGCCCCCCACCGGCGCTGAGGATGAGCCCGACCTCTCGGTGGACCCCGATAAGGTAGTTCCCGAGGAGTAAGGTGTTTTACCTAAAAAATAACCCGCTGTAGCAAAGGCAGCCCGGCAGATGTCCGGGCTGCCTTGGTTTTTATAGGACATAAGGCGGGCCAAATGGCTGCCGCAGAGATGAATAAGGGATAAGAGCAGAAACAGGAAGTTTTTTATAGTGCAGGGAAAAGCCCAAAGGGGCTTGACAGAAGCAGGAAGGGCTGGTATACTGAACATAGTTCATTTTGGAAGGGGCGATGGTTTGAATACTGTAGTAACCTCCAAGGAGGCCATTTTGGCCACCTGCCGGGAGCTGGTGCACACCCAGGGCTGGGCGGCGGTGAATATACGCAGTGTGGCACAGGCGTGCCAAATTTCCACCGGCTCCATCTACAATTATTTTAACTCCAAGTCCGACCTCATTGCTGCCGCTGTGGAGAGCGTTTGGCAGGATATTTTTCACGATGCAAACCGGCCGGAGGTGTTCGGCAGCTTTACCGACTGTGTGCAGTGGGTGTTTTGGCAGATGGAGCAGGGGGAAAAGAAGTACCCCGGCGTGTTTACGCTACATTCCATCTGGTTTGTAGAGGAGGAAAAATCCAGTGCCCGGCGGCGCATGGCGGAGTCCTGGCAGCATATCCAAAGCGGGCTTTTGCTGGCGCTCCAGCAGGATCAACGGGTACGGCCGGAGGCCTTTGATGCTGCCTTTACCCAGGAGAAATTTGTCGAGATTGTTTTTTCACTGATTATGGCCGCCTTGCTGCAGCACGACTACAACTGCGACGGTGTGTTGGGCATGATTGACCGGGTTCTTTATTAAGCAGGCCATCCGGCAGCCGCCGGGACTTTTTGCGGGCCAATATGAACAATGTTCATTGGCGTGGATAATAAAAAAGAAAGAGGGGCGTACAAATTGTATGCAGGCTATTGTTGAAACACTGTTTGACACTGTCTATTTAATTTCGGTGATTACCATTGGGCTGACGATGATAAGGCAGAGCGGCCAAAGGGGGCAGTACAGGCTGTTTGGCCTGATGGCGGTTGTGCTGGGGGCCGGCGATGCGTTCCACCTTGTCCCCCGGGTGCTGGCCCTTTGCACAATGGGGCTGGATTCCTTCACAGCGGCGTTGGGGGCGGGCAAGCTGATTACCTCCGTTACCATGACCATCTTTTATATCCTGCTCTACCATGTGTGGCGCAGCCGCTATCACATCCAGGGGAAAGGCGGGGTAACGGCCGCCGTATATCTGCTGTCTGTCCTGCGCATAGCACTGTGCCTATTCCCGCAGAACCATTGGCTAAGCGCCCAGGCGCCCCTCTCCTGGGGCATTTATCGCAACATCCCGTTTGCATTGCTGGGGCTGCTGATTGTCGTTCTGTTCTACCAAAGCGCGAAGGAACAGGGGGATACGGCGTTTCGGAACATGTGGCTGACCATTGTGCTCAGCTTTGGTTTTTATATCCCGGTTGTGCTTTGGGCAGACAGCATCCCCCTGATAGGTATGCTGATGATTCCCAAAACCTGCGCCTATGTGTGGACCGTCCTCATTGGTTACCGGGCCATGAAGGCGGAGAAAAACGGATAAATATACCGGCTATGTAAAATGACGATATGCCCATTTGCTGGGTATATCGTCATTTTGTTTAGGCCAGGCCGATGGATTTCAGCGGATCCAGCCACTTGCCGTCCTTCTGTACGGCAAAGTGCAGGTGCTCTTCCAGCGCCAGTTCGCAGGGGACCTGCGCCACCGTGCCAATCTGCTCCCGGGCGGCGACCTCGTCGCCCTTTTTCACCAAGGCATTCTTATCCAGGCCGCTGTATACGGTGGTGAGGCCGTTGCGGTGTTCAATCTTTACCACAGTACCCCACAGGCCGTCGGTTTCCACCGAAGTCACAGTGCCTTCGGCAGCGGCATAAACCGGGGTGCCCTTGGCGGCTTTCAGGTCAACACCGTCGTGGGTGCGCCATTCGCCCAGGGTTTTGTCCTTCACCAGCTTGCCCTCGGAGTAGGGGTTGATCTTCTCACCGGCTACGGGCAGCGTAAACTGCAGAGCCGATTCGTTCTGCGGTACGGATGAAGCAGTACTGCCGCTTGGCTTTGCGGACTGCGAGGAGGACGACGAAGAGTTTAAGGAGTCCTGCTGCTCCCCGGAGGAGATACTCACCCCGCTCTGGTCCTTTCCCACCTCCTCGGGGTCGGTAAAATCCTGCTGGATTTGGGAGTTCAAAATATTCTGGTTGTTTCGGTCTATGTCGTCAATAGTGCGGTTTACTGCCATCCAGGCAGCGGTACCGGTACCGGCTACACACAGCGCCAGGGCGATATAAAAGCCCTTGCCTGCGAAAAATTTTTCCATAGGGGATTTGTTGTCATTCATCTTGTTTGCACCTCCAATAGTAGTTTGAACAGGGGCGGATATTTTTATACTTGCTACTTGTTTTTGTTTGGGTTCTGGGCCTGCTGTTCCCCAGTGGGCTTTTTACCGCCGAAGGGGAGCAGCTGCCGCAGGCCAATGGCGGCCAAAAACAGCGCAAAGCCCTTGGAGAGCAGCGCGCTCTCCAGCAGCCCGGCCACAATGGAGCCTATCAGCACGCCCAAAATGCCCATGGGCAAAAAGTTTTTGGCGGCTGCGGTGTCAATCCGGCCGGCTTTTTTATGCAGCCAGAGGGATACCGCTCCAATGGGCAGAAAGAACAGCAGGTTGATGCCCTGGGCCTGCCGCTGGGAGAGATCCAGCATCAGTGTCAGGTAGATAATCAGTACACTGCCGCCGCCCATGCCCATCGAGGCAATAACCGCAGAGAAAAAGCCCGCCGCTGTGCCAATGATAAAGTCTATCGAAACCACATCCTGACTGCGGCAAAGAGGATGAGCAGCCCGAACATCCGGGTAATGAAGGTGGTGGAAAGCTTGCCCAGCAGCTTGCTGCCCACCAGGCACCCTGGCAGGCCGCCCAGCAGATAGGGCAGGGCCTCCCCCACCTCTACAGCGCCGGAAAACAGGTAGTACCCGGCGCTGATGGCAGTGAGGGGGAGAATCACTGCAATGGAGGTGGCATGGGCCACCTTGGCGTCCAGCCCGGAGTATTCCAGGATAGGTACGGCAATCATGCCGCCGCCCGAGCCGAACAACCCGTTTAAAAAGCCGGTGACGATACCGCCCAGCCGGAAAATCTGTTTTTTGCTTTGCTTCATTGTTCCTCCTCCTCGCCTTGTGTTTTTTAAAAAATTTTCTCCCACAGCAGTATTTTCACCCGAAAGCGCCGGAATATTACAGCCGCACCGCACAATCGGCCCTTTATTTTGTCAAAAAAACGCCAGGCCGTTTTTACCGGGCTTGGCGCTTTTTTGCTTCGCAGATTTTGCAGGTTCTATTGTGAGGGCCGGCGCTGCCGGAAATCCTTACTGGGGCATTGACGGCCGATATCGGCCTGCTTTAGTATCAAATCTGGAAAAGGGGAAACAGAGTATGAACCACACAAGAGAGGCCGGCAAAACGATTGGAGAGGTGGAGAAGCTAACAGGGATTCCAAAGCGTAAACTGAAGTATTTTATCGAACAGAAGTTTCTGCAGCCTCTGCAAAAATCAAAGAGCGGGTACTGGCTGTATAGGGAGGAGGAGATTGAGAAAGCAAGGATAATCTGTCTGTGCCAGGAACTGAATTATCCCAATGAGACCATCCGGTCCATCCTTGCCGACCCGGACCTGCCGTGGCAGCGGGAACTGGATGGGCAGATTGCCCACCTGGCCAGCCAAAAGGACCGCATAGAGGATAAGCTCCTGCTTGCAGAATGCCTGCGCAGCAGCTCCCTCTGGGATAGCGGGCCGCCACAGTGGCAGGCGGGGGATAAATATCGCCTCTGCCGCTTTTTTAGCCGGGCCTTTTCCGAACCGGAGCTGAAACAGCGGCTGTGTATCCTGAGCGCACTGCGGGAGGAACAAGCGGACGCGCCCGCTGTGCAAAAACAGGCAAAGGAACTGTGCCAGGTGTTTGCAGAGTATTACAGCCTGCCGCCCTGCCAGCTTTTGCTGGCTTTTCAGCTGGCACACCTGCTCTCCGGGCTGGTACCGGTATTGGATCAGCTGCTGGGCAGGGAAGGGGGCATGCGCTTTATCTCCAAAGCCCTCCAGCACTACTGCAACCACTTGGGCCGGGAAGCCTCCACAGCAGCGGAAACGCGGGATAAGGTTTAGCTTGCCCATGGGGAATCAATTTAGCTGAAAACAGGCTGATAAAACAGCCCTGTTTGATAAAATAAACGAGTTTCAGGAGGATTATAATGAAAAAGTATCTATCACTGTTTGTTGCTATGGCCATGATGGTGTCCTTTTCTGCATGTGATGCCAAGCCCGCTGCCCAGGAGAGCAGCGCATCCGGGGAATCCCAGAGCCAGAAGGCAGACGCCTTTCTGGAGATGGACAAGGAGCCCTCAAAGGAGGAAGAAAGTTCCCAGCCTGTTGTTTCCCAACAGCCTGCCGGCAGCACCCCGCCCAAGGAGGAACCTCCGGTAAATACGGCCAAGGTGGACACGCCCGTTGCGCCGGAGCCGGAACCCCTTCCGGAGGATCCGCCTGCGGAGGAGGTCCGGCCGGAGCCCGAACCCTCGCCCAGCGTACCGGAGGAACCCTCATCCGAGGAGGAAGAGCAGCCGGCCAATGGTATCCGCCCCGATTTTAAGGCGGCCATGGACAGCATCGAAGCCTTTTATGATGATTACTGCGCCTTTATGAAGAAATACAGCGAGAACCCCACCGATTTGGACATGCTTACAGAATATACGGATATGCTCTCCAAGCTTGACGACATGGAGAGCAAGTTTGCGGCGTGGGAGAGCAAGGATCTCACCAATGCAGAGATGATATACTATTTGGAGGTATACGACCGCATTCTGGGCAAACTGTCGAAAATAGCAGATTAAAGGCCGGTTCTTCCCGCGCGGTTTGCTGTAAGGAAGAGAGCACCCGCCGGAAAACAGCTGTTTTTCGGCGGGTGTTCCTTTATAATGAATAAATAAGCAGATTTTCGCGGAGGGAAGTAGGATGAAACAGGTTGAACAGTTGGATATCAGCTACAGCACCGATGAAAACCGCTGCTCGGTTTTTGCGGGTGTTTGCGGCTCCCGGGAGCTGTTTGAGCAGTACTGGGAAAAGGATTACGACCTGCTGTGGGAGGACTACATCGGCTTTGAACTGGGCATTGATTTTGGAATCAATACTTACGATGAAGATTTTGCAGTGATGGCATACCAAAAGAAGCTGACCACCCAGATAGACGAACTGGTCAAGGATGCCGAAACTTTTGATATTGATGCCCTGAAAAAGTGTTACCCCGATGGGCTGGACAGGCCCTATAACGCCATTATTATCCTGCACAGAGTGGCCTATGATGGCCCGGTTAAGGGAGTGCAGAATGAAACCTTTGGTTATTTCAAATTTTTGGGCGTGTTTGATAGCTGATTGTTCCAAACAGTTGGCTACGCATGATAAAAGGCAGGGCAAACCACAACGGTTTGCCCTGCCTTTTTTGTATTTGGTTCTATAGAAGGATGGAGGAAAAGGCCCCTACTTTACAGGCAGGAGGCCCAGCAGGTCCCGCACGGCGTAGGAGGCCATCAGCAGCCCGGCAGCCGGGGGGACAAAGGCCATGCTGGCCGGTGGGTGCCGCCCGTTTTCAGCCAATGCCTCAGCAGCAACTTTTATCGGTTCCTCCACCGAGTAGAGGACAGTTTGCCGTGTAATCCCCCGTTTTTTCAGTTCCCGGCGCATTACCCGGGCCAGGGGGCAGCCGCAGCCAGGGGTTTCGGCAATATCCCCTATCCGCAGCAGGGAGGGGTCCAGCCGGTTGCCGGTGCCCAGGCAGGTGATGAGGGGGATCTGTTCCTGCTGGCATAGCTGGGCCAGCGCCAGTTTGGCTGTGACATTGTCAATGGCGTCCAGCACATAGTCCGGCCGCCACTGGGCAATAAAGTGCAGGTTGTCAGCTCCCAGCATGATGTCGGCGCAGGTCAGTTCCAGCGCCGGGTTGATGCTTTGCAGGCGCTGGGCAGCCACCTGGGTTTTGGGCTGCCCCAAAGCGGGCAGGGTGGCAATTAGCTGGCGGTTCAGGTTGGTTATATCCACCTGGTCACAGTCCACCAGCAGCATGTGGCCCACGCCGCTGCGGCAGATGCCCTCCGCCGCTGCGGAGCCAACCCCTCCCAAACCCAGCACAGCCACCCGGCAGCGGGAGAGGGTGTTTACCCTGTCCTCCCCGATGAGCAGCCGTGTTCTTGCAAGCCAGTCCATTTATCGTTCCCCCTAATTTTTAAAATGAAAAGCGGCCTCCCGCTGCCGGGAAACCGCTGCACCTTACAAATAAAACCCGCTGTGCCGTAATGCTGAAAGATTAAACCCATCGTAATGACAGGTGGGTGCCAGCCTTCCAGTATCGTCCTCCCTTCTTCCGCCGTGGGCGGGAGGTCTGAAGTCCACTGGAGGAGCCAAGCTCCCTAATTTAAAGTGTTGGATTAAATTAAACAGCTTATAGGCGAACACAGCAGGATTTAAACAGGGTTATTCCTCAATAAAGTCAAATTCCTCTTCCAGGCGCTCCATAAAGATGCCCGCGATTTTGTTGAACAGCTCCTCGTCCTCGATGGGCTCCAGGTAGCCTTCCCCTTCGTGCTCCACCACTTCCAGCACCAGCAGCTCGCCGCTGTCCTCCAAGAGCTCCTCGGCATTGTCAAACACCGGTACCAGGGCCATATAGCGCTTGCCGTCCTGCTCCAGGCTGTCGGCCACTTCAAATTGATGCTCTGCGCCTTCCTCGTCAATCAGGGTGAGAAGGTCGGGGCTGTATTCCATGTTATTGTCCATTCCTGTTAAACTCCTGTTTGCTTCCCTGTAGTGGAAGCAGATGTTATTTTGTTACCAGTTACTATTATAATCAGCCATGGGACAGAAGTCAACACCCAAAGTGGCTGTACAAAATAAATATAAAAAGAAAAGTTTGTGGAAAACTATTGACATAAATTATAACCTGTGCTATAGTCCTGTGCTATAGTATAGATAAGAAAAGAAACCAGAGTGAGAGAGAATGGAGGCGTTCCCCATGTACGATGAACCGAAGCAGCAGAACGCCTGCACCACAAACAGGGCTTAACCGTCATAACAGGCAGGACCGGGGTGATGGATAGAGAATTCCCCCCCGAACCCACAGGTGATTACCGCAGCTGTCGAAGGATGAGCAGTGTTTAGGCTTTGGAGTATCAGAGGATACGGTTTGGCAGTGCAGGCCCCCCGAGATAGGGCACAAGTGAATAGGATATGCGCATAGCATAAAAAGGCTACAAAACCCGAGTTTACAGTAAAAGGTGAGTCCGATGAGAAGGTAAACACACTTTGAAAATGTCAAACGAAAGGGCGCCAAAGGCGGATAAAACGGCAGAGTTTGAGGCCGTACCACAACTAATTCGTAAATAATTTGAAAGTTATTTTGTGTAAAGTAATTTCCAAACTGTTTTGAATATCATCTGCCGCTGGCGGGTATACTAAATGAATGTAGACTTTAAGATATAGAGGCCACCATTGTATGGTGGCCTTTTCTTTTTTGTTTTGCAGAGAAAAGCCCAAACAACAGGGGGTGACATCCCATATAGTATAACCCGGCGGGGAACAGGCTAAACGGTTGTTTGGCAGCGGGAAATTATGGCTTATCCGGTTCGGCGATAGGGATGGAGGCAGATTTGTGATTTTACAAAATATTTAGAGAAACAGCCTGAAATAGCAGCCGGTTTTTGGTAAAATAGAAAAGAAAACAAATTTCGTACTTGCGCAAAGCCAATCCGGCGGTATAATAGGGGAAGAATGGGTGAAGCGGCAGAGCCGGTTTTTTGCCTATGTTTGTTCAGGCATGGAAGGGAAAAGCGCCCAAAGAAAAGGAGAGGTGAACAAAGTTTGAAAAAGACCCTTTTGGCCCTGATGGCCGTGCTGATAGTAGGTGCCCTAACTGCATGCAGCAGCGGGGAAGAAAGCTCCTCCGAGGCGTCCAGCCCGGAGCAGAGCAGCTCCAGCATGTCCCAAAGCGGCATAGAAGAGTATATGTTTGAGGAGGATTCTACATTGTTACAGTTTACCAAACCGGCAGAGGATGCCGAAATTGCGGTTGTAACCACATCCATGGGGGAAGTGCAGATTATGTTTTTCCCCGAGCAGGCACCCAAGGCCGTAGAAAATTTTACCACACTTGCCAAGGAGGGCTATTATAACGGCCTGAAGTTCCATCGGGTTATTCCCGGCTTTATGATTCAGGGCGGCGACCCGCTGGGCAACGGCACCGGCGGCGAGAGCGTGTGGGGCGCCCCCTTTGAGGATGAGTTTGCCAAGGAGCTGCACAACTTCCGGGGTGCGCTGTCCATGGCCAACAGCGGCGCCAACACCAATGGCAGCCAGTTCTTTATTGTACAGGCTCCCACCACCGACGCCGACATGCTGCAGCAGATGCGCGGCCTGCCCGACCTGTATGGCGACGATGTGGCCGCCAAGTATGAGGCAGTGGGCGGCACCCCTTGGCTGGACTACCGGCACACCGTGTTTGGCCAGGTAATCAAGGGGATGGATGTGGTGGACGCCATCTCCGCTGTGCCCACCAACTCCGCCAACGCCCCCAAAGAGGATGTAATTATAGAAAAGATTGAATTTTACACCTTTGGCGAACTGACAAAGTAAAGAGCAACAAGCAGGGAACCCTCTGGCTGCGGCCAGGGGGTTCTTTTTGGGCTTAAAACCCGTTTTCCACCAAAAGTTTTCCACATGGTGCAAAACCTGTACACCGAAAAAATGGAAAAAAGGGCTTTCAAACACCTTAAAAATAGGCGAATTATATAAAAATAATCACTAAAATACCACAGATTTATAGTGAAAATGCAATAGATTACAGAAAAATTACGGAAAAATCTCAAAAAAATGTTGACAATATGCGGGGGGGGGTATAATTGCGGTATATCAATCCCTTCCTTATCGACGGGGGAAGGGGTTGATAAGTCGGGGAAAACCCGGCAAAAAAATTTTAGGAGGAAAACAAGATGAAGAAGTTATTTGCACTGACCCTTGCTGCCGTTATGACAGTAAGCATGTCCACAGTGGCCTTTGCCGCCTACAAAGACGGCTGGAAGGTAGCCATTGGCGTGGACGCAGAGGGGGAAAAGGTCATCTACAAGGATGACGACAACGGCGCCTATAAGGTGGATGGGGATTCCCCCTTTGACAGCGGCGACGAAATTGTACTGCCCCTGCTGGCCTTCGTTGATGCGAACGACAACGGTGTTCTGGACGACGGCGAGTTTAAGCAGTACTATGACGACAAGGACGATGTAAAGATGCCCAAGGTGTACACCGAGTGGACTGTGGGCAAGGCCGAGGCCAAGATTGAGATGGTCAAGATTAAGGATGTGGGATACAGCTATGCTGTTATTATCACAGTGCCGGAAAACACCGGCAACAAGGTGAAAGACCTGTCCGGCTGGATTTATGTAGGCACCTCCAAGTCCTCGGCCGAAAAGGCAAGCTACTCCAAGTACAAGCTGGAGGCCTCCTATGCCCCCAATGGTGTGGAGGTCAACGCCACCGAGTTTACCGGCGGTACCCTGGAGAGCGATGACACCGGTATTATTAAGTTTGATAAAACTGCCGGGGAAATTGATATTGAATTTGGCGACGATACCGCCCTGTTTACAGTGGATGTAACCGGGCAGGGCAAACTGAACCTGGCATGGAATACCGACTATGAAAAGGAGTTTGCCGCCGAGTATGACTATGCCAACATCGATTTTGTCACCTTTGAGGGCAGCCCCTCCTTTAACAAGACCGGCACCCTCTATATCTATGCCGACAACGAGGATACCTTCCTGTACGAGGTGACAGCCGACGGCGCCAAGGCCATTAAGGCGGAATGGGATGAGGACTACGAGGCTTGGAGATTTAAGACCAGAACCCTCTCCTCCTACGCCATTTCGGATGTGGAACTGGAGGAAAGGGTTGTTACCGAGGATAAGGGGGAGAGCAGCAAGCCCGCTTCCTCCGATACCAGCAATAGCGGGAAGCCCAACCCGGACACAGGTAGATAAGTACAAAGTGTACTTTGTGCTACTGGATAAGTTTTAGACAAAACTAACCTGTGCCCTTGCGAATTTGACTTCGTCAAATATCGCCCGGCGTAGGTTGGATGGTTTGCGATTTACCTCCCTGCGAGTTTTGACTTCGTCAAAACATCGAGGCAAGTGAGCTTTGCGCTGCCGGGTAAGTTTTAGACAAAACTGACCTGTGTCCTTGCGAATTTGACTTCGTCAAATATCGCCCGGCGTAGGTTGGATGGTTTGCGACTTACCTCCCGGCGAGTTTTGGCCCCATTAAAACATCGTGGTAAATAAGTACTGGCGCCCTTGCGGATTTGGCTTAGCCAAACTATCAGGGGGAAACGGGTATTTGTTTTAGCACTGCCAAACGATTACGGGGAATAAGCAAAATTTTTGGTGGATTTGGGGGTGTGGCAGATTGCCTGGTGCGTTTCGGGACTGCCCAGCAGGCAGGACAGGGAGGTTTTTCCGGATTGGACTATCCTCCTACTGCGTACCGGGGATGGCCTATATCTTTCCCCGCTATCGAAAGTATGGGCAGCCCCGAATTAAAGGCCAAAGGCGGAACCCCTTCCCCAAAACCGGCTGATAAAGCGCCAATATTGGCCCAAAGCAGCATAAACGAGTGCTTCGGCGGGTGCCTATATTGGAAAAGAGGACAGCGGTGCCGTGACTGTTCCCCAGCTGCTCTCTCCAATTTTTAAGCATAGCCGGGGGCAGGCGCCTGCTGTGGTTCTTTTTCTCCTGTACGGGGACAACATATCTGAGAAACGCGGGAAAGGGCGGGACTGACGGGGGCA
>CAOKWH010000030.1 GCA_948473085.1 uncultured Clostridia bacterium | reverse complement strand
GTCGTTGGTTCGAGTCCAACTTGGGGAGCCAGCCCAAGTTTTCTTGGGCTTTTTTCTTTTTATAGTTATAAAACAGATGGCTGACAATATAATAAATTGTCAGCCATCTTGTTATGGGCGTTTTGCAGTTATTCCCTTAGCAGCAAATCGAAAGAATTGCTGTAAAGCAGGCTCCACAGCAGACACTGCTAATATTTTTCGATTCCACCCGCACACAGGGGTTATTTGTGCGGCAGCAGTTGGGAAGGTAGGTTTGGGTGGTCTGTGTTGTGGTGGCCGTTCTGCGGCAGCCGCAGTTGTTCAGATAGGTTACAGTTACAGTGTAATTGATGCTGGCCACATATCGCCCGGAAATCTGGGCAGTTTGTACCGAGTTGATGGTTACACCGGAACCGCAGATTCTGCAGGCGCCGTTCAGGGGCAGCATGGTGGAAATTCGGGTGTGTACACAGTGTTCGCAGCCACAACCGCAGCCATTGTTGCTGCGGCCGGAACAGGAGGAACAGCCACAATTGCTTGCCGGCGAGGCGCTGTTCCTGCAGCCGCAGTTGTTATCGCTGCAGCCACAGCTGCCTTCTGAACCCTGACATCCACTATTTACACTTCTACTGTTGCCGGAGCAGCCGCATCCGTTGGAACCACAACCCGAACAGCCGTTGGAGCAGCCACAGCTGCCGGAATTGTTTTGACATGTACATCTATTGGAGCAGTTTTGGCAACTGCCAGAACCGCAATGATTGTAATACATCATATACTTAAAACCCTCCTGTTTAGTGGTTTGTTATATGGTATTCCATCCAGCAAAAAGTTGTGCCAAAATTTTCAGAATACCTGTTGACAAATAAAAAGAATCTGCTATAATATAACTTGTTGTTGGATCTGCTGCTATGGCTCAGGTGGTAGAGCACGTCCTTGGTAAGGACGAGGTCGGCAGTTCGAGTCTGCCTAGCAGCTCCAAAACAAAAAAGCCTGTGTGTAACTTCTGTGTTGCATGTAGGCTTTTTCTTTTGTCTTTGGGCAAAGAAAAACAGGGCCTTTGTTTGCGTAGGCCCTGTTTTGTTTCACTAAGTAGTAAAAAGGATTAAATCCTTTTTACTTCACAAAGAATCAGGCGGGTGCCTTCCACCCGAAAGCGTACCTCCAGCCCGGCATATTCCATGCCATAGATGCGCTGCGGGTCCTGCTGATAGGCTGGCCGGGGGTCCTGCGCCAGCACTTCCAGCAGGCTGTCCCGTAGTCCTTCCGGGATATGGGGCAGCCACTCGTCGGGCACCTCCACCTGGAGCAGTTTCTCCTGGGCTTGCAGGGCAAAGCCGCTGGTGGCATTGGGATGGGCGTCGGTGTAGGGGAGATAGGGCTTGATGTCATAGATGGGGGTGCCGTCCAGCAAATCTGCCCCGGCCACCAGCAGAAGCGGCCCCTGGCTTGTGTGCAGCTGAATATCCTCCAAACGCACCGAAGAAAGGCCGATGGGGTTGGGGCGATAAGGGGAACGGGTGGCAAATATCCCCATGCGGGTGTTGCCCCCCAGGCGCGGCGGCCGAACGGTGGGGCGCCAGCGCTGCTGCTGCACCTGGGAGAACTGCCAGATCAGCCACAGGTGGGAGTAGCCCTCAAGGCCCCGCAGGGCATCGGGGTTGCGGTATTCCGGCTCAAATACAATGGTGGCTCTCAAACTATCAACCAGCCCGCTTTGCCGGGGAATGCCGAACTTGGCGGGGAAATCGCTGCGGATATGGGCAATAATGTCCATGGATACACGCTCGGCCAATGGGATCACTTCCTTTTTGGGTTGGATTCTTTTTTCTTATTTTAGTATAGGGGGATAATCTGGCAATTTCAACTAAAATTTATCGCCCTATTTGGTCTGTAATAAAAAGCCCGGCGTTTTATCTGCCCGACGGCCTTTTTTCTTTGGCAAAAGTACCAGTTTATACTTTGAAAGATTGTATAGTATTTGCCTGGCTAAAAGTTGACAAGGATTTCAAAAAGCCGATATACTTATAAAAGAGAAAAACAGGGGCCTGCCCTCCCTGCGGCAAGGGAACAGGAGCGGCCGCGCCCAAAAGAAACGAGGTGTTTTGTATGAAGGTGCTGAACTTTGGTTCGCTGAATTTGGATTATATCTATTCGGTGGATACCTTTCTGCGCCCGGGGGAAACAAAGAGCGCCGAAGGCCGTCAGACCTTTTTAGGCGGCAAGGGCTTCAATCAGTCCGTTGCACTGGCCAGGGCCGGGGTTCCGGTATTCCATGCCGGCAACGCCGGGGAACGGGAATCGGCAGCGGCCTTTCGGGAGGCTCTGCTGCAGGCCGGGGCGGATGTAACCTTTCTCCAGGATGGGGCGGAGGTTTGCGGCCATGCTATCATCCAGGTGGATAAAAACGGCCAGAACTGTATTCTGATTTTTCATGGAGCCAACTACCATATTTCGCAGGACGATGTCAATCGGGTGTTGGATCACTTTGCCGCCGGGGATATGGTGGTGCTGCAAAACGAAATAAACGCCACTGCGTACATCATAGAGGAGGCCCACCGCCGGGGTATGCAAATTGCCTTTAACCCCTCCCCGTATGATGAAACTATCCGCCGGCTGCCGCTGGAAAAGCTTAGCTGGCTGATTTTGAACGAGGTGGAGGTGCAGGACCTCTCCGGCCAGGAGTGCGTGGAGGGCTATGTGCGCTGGTTCCGGGAGAACTTCCCTCAGCTGCGGGTAGTAGTAACCCTGGGAAGCCGGGGGGCGCTGTACATCGACAGCCAGCAGGCGCTGCGTCATCCCAGCTATCAGGTGCAGATTGTGGATACCACTGCCGCTGGGGATGTGTTCACCGGATTTTTCCTGGCTGGGCAGGCAATGGGCAGGCCGGTAGAGGAGAGCATGCAGCTGGCCTCCAAGGCGGCGGGCATCAGCGTATCCCGCAAGGGCTCGGCGGCTTCCGCCCCCACCCTGCAGGAGGTTCTGGAAACCGAGCTGAAGGTGCTGGAACAGTAAGGAACAGGAGGAGAGCAAAGAATGAAAAAGATACCCATTATCATGGACTGCGACCCCGGGCATGACGATGCCCTTGCCCTATTGTGGGCGCTTTCGGAGCCGGAAAAGCTGGAGCTTCGGGCTGTTACCATTGTGGCAGGCAACCAGACCCTGGAAAAAACCACCCGCAACGCCCTGCGAGTGCTGACCTTTGCAGGGGCCAACCATGTCCCGGTGGCAATGGGGGCCGATCATCCGTTGATGCGCCCCTCCATCTTTGAGGAGGGGGTTACCGAGATGGTGCATGGCCAGTCCGGCCTGGATGGCCCAGCCATGCCAGATCCCGGTTTTGCCCCGGTGGAACTGTCGGCGCTGCAGCTGCTGATAAAAACCATTGAGGAGAGCCAGGAGAAAATAACCTTGGTGCCCACCGGCCCGCTCACCAACATCGCGGCGCTGTTTCTGGTGCGCCCCGACCTGAAGGGGAAAATCGAGCGCATCTCGCTGATGGGCGGCGGTGCCTACACCGGCAACTGGACCCCGGCTGCCGAGTACAACATCTTTGTGGACCCGGAGGCCGCCAGCATTGTGTTTAACTCGGGTGTGCCCATTATTATGGCCGGCCTGGATGTAACCCATCAGGCCTATATTACCCGGGAGGAAAACGAGCAGCTCCGGCAGAAGGGCGGCCGCATTGCCGTGTTTGCCGCCGAACTCATCGACTTTTTCAGCCGCTACCACTACGAGGTGGAAAAGCTGCCGGGCTGCACCATCCATGACGCCTGTGCCGTGGCTTACCTCTGCCACCCGGAGATTTTCACCGGAAAGCAGTGCCATGTGGATATTGAGCTGGCAGGCAGCCTGACTGCCGGAACCACGGTGTGCGACCCGGTGGACTACGAGGGCAAGGAGAAAAACGCCACCGTCCTGTATGGGGTGGACCGTGAAAAGTTTTCGGAGCTGTTCATCCAGGCGATGAGCAAGCTGGACCAGTAGTGGGAGGGAAGACAATGGCTAAAATACCGCTGATTATTGACTGTGACCCCGGGCATGACGACGCCATCGCCCTGATGCTGGCGGCCTCTGCCAGTGATTTGTTTGACATCAAGGCCGTTACCACTGTGGGCGGCGCCCAGTCGGTGGACAAGACCTATTATAATGCCCGTCGGGTGCTGGCCGCCATTGGGCTGGATGTACCGGTGGCCCGGGGCGCAGCCCAGCCGATGGTACGCAAGGCGCTGGGCGGCACCGAGATTGTACACGGCCAGTCCGGCCTGGATGGCCCTGCCCTGCCCGAGCCGGAGGGGGAACCCTGCCCCCTGACCGCCTTTGAACTGCTGTGCCAGGTGCTGGAGGAGGTCGAGGAGCCGGTGACCATCTGCCCCACCGGGCCGATGACCAACATGGGCATTCTGCTGGCAGTGCGCCCGGATTTGAAGAAGAAAATCAAGCAGTTCTCCATTATGGGCGGCGGCTTTTATATGGGCAACTGGACGGCAGCGGCGGAATTTAACATCCTGGCCGACCCGGAGGCTGCAAAAATCCTGTTCGATTCCGGCATTCCCATCATTATGTCCGGCCTGGATGTGACCCACAAGGCCTATGTCACCCGGGAGGAGAACGAGGTGCTGCGCCAAAATGGCAACCGCTGCTCGGTGCTGGCGGCCGAGCTTATCGACTATTTCAGCCGTTACCATTACGAGGTGGAAAAGCTGCCGGGCTGTACCCTGCACGACCCCTGCGCCGTGGCCTATCTCCTTGCCCCGGAAATTTTTTCGGGAAAGCCCTGCCATGTGGAGATTGATGTGGATGGAACCTACACCCTGGGCAAAACGGTGGTGGACTGGTTCGGCCACACCGGCAAGGAGAAAAATGTGCTGGTGCTGTACGATGTCAACCGCCCGGCCTTTGTAAAGCTGCTGACAGAGCAGCTGGCCCGGCTGCGATAGGGTTTTCTGTCTAACTGTGCGGAAAATGTTCCACCTAAGCAGGGCCTTGGCAAAACCACCGGTAAAAAGGGTGGGCTGCATAAAAAATACCCTGTAAATTCGCTATTGATATTACAGGATTTCTATGGTATACTAATACCATAGAGTTTAGTAAAAAGGAGTGGGTGCAAACCCGCTCTTTTATTTATGTTAGAGAGGTGTAATAAAATGGCGTCAGGCGCTAAGGGCAAAAAGAAGCCGAACACAGTGGCTGTTGTTACCGACCTGGTCACCCCTGCGGCGGAGCGGATGGGGCTTACCATCTGGGATGTGCGCTTTGAAAAGGAGGGCAGCTCCTGGTTTTTGCGGGTGTTTGTGGATAAGGATACCGGGCTGACAATGGACGAATGCGAGGCATACAGCAGGGAGGTAAGCGCCCTGCTGGACGAGGCCGACCCCATCGAGCAGAGCTATTTTCTGGAGGTGGGTTCCCCGGGGGTGGAGCGGGAGCTTACCCGGGACTGGCATTTTACCGAATACCTGGGCGCCCTGGTCAATGTGCGCCTTATCCGCCCGGTGGACGGCGTGCGGGACTTCCAGGGGGAGCTGCTTGCCTATGAGAATGGGGAGGTTTCCCTGCTGCTGGAAGGGGATATGGAAATGAAATTCCCAAAGAGCGAGGCCGCCTATGTGCGTCTGGTGGACGACTTTGACTATGCGGCGGCCGAACAGGCAGAGATAGAGGACTTATAGTTTACAGTCAGGAGGAATTGGAAAGCAATGTACGAGGAGTTTTTTAAGGAGCTGGCCCTGTTGGAGAAGGAAAAGGGCATTCCCATGCAGTATCTTGTTAAAAAAATTGAGGCGGCCATCTCGGTTGCCATCAAGCGGGATGAAAACGGCGCCGAGGATAATATTGTGGAGATTGACCCCGATACCGGGCGTTTTTATGTGGCTGTGCGCAAAACGGTGGTGGAGGAACTGGAAAACCCTGCCTTCCAGGTGCTCAAGGAGGAGGCCGCCAAGTACAACAAGGCCGCCGTGGTGGGGGATGTTATCGAAATCCCGCTGGAAACCAGAAAGTTTGGGCGTATTGCCGCCCAAGCTGCCAAGCATGTAATCCGCCAGGGGATCCGGGAGGCGGAGCGGGAGCGCCTGAAGGCCGAATACCAGAGCCACCAGAACGATATTATCACCGCCACCGTGCTGCGCACCGACCCCCGCACCGGCAATGTAACGCTGGAGCTGGGCAGCCGCAACGAGGCCATCCTGCCCAAGAGCGAGCAGGTGCCCGGCGAGGAGTATGCCGACGGCCAGAAAATCAAGGTGTATGTCATGGATGTATTCGATGGGGAAAAGGGCCCCCGGATGAAAATTTCCCGCACCCATGCCGGGCTGGTGGAGCGCCTGTTTGAGATGGAGGTGCCGGAAATTTACGACGGTACCATCGAAATCAAGTCCACTGCCCGGGAGGCCGGTTCCCGCACCAAAATGGCTGTGTGGTCCAAGGATGAGAATGTGGACGCTGTGGGCGCCTGCATTGGCCCCAAGGGCAGCCGGGTATCCGGCATTGTGGAGGAGCTGGGCGGCGAAAAGATTGATGTGGTTAAATACTCGGAGGATATCCGGGAATTTATCGGCGCAGCCCTGGCCCCGGCGGATGTGCTGGCTGTGGAGGTGGAGGACCCCGAGGTGCGCAGCTGCAAGGTAACCGTGCCGGACAACCAGCTTTCGCTGGCCATTGGCAACAAGGGCCAAAACGCCCGGCTGGCTGCCAAGCTCACCGGCTGGAAGATTGATATTCGCCCTGAAAGCGGCTTTTACGGAGAGGAATAACCCAAAAGCCAGATAAAGAGGAGGGCGCGGATATGGTTAAAAAGGTGCCCATGCGCCGCTGTGTGGGCTGCATGGAGCAAAAGAGCAAGCGGGAGCTGATTCGTGTGGTGCGCAGCCCCGAGGGGGAAATATCCCTGGATAAGACAGGCAAAAAGGCCGGCAGAGGTGCATATATCTGTCCCGACCCCGAATGCTTTGCCAAGGCAAGAAAAGCAAGAAGGCTGGAGCGGGCTTTTTCCTGTATGATACCCGATGAGGTCTATGAAAAGATCGAGAAGGAGCTGAGTGGAGATGAAGGATAGCCTGCTCCCTTCCATTGGGTTGGCCCGGAAGGCAGGCAAGCTGATTATAGGTTTTGATGCCGTCAGCGACGGCTGCAAAAATGCGGATGCCCGATTGGTCATCCTGGCAGCCGACCTGTCTCCCAAAAGCCGGAAGGAAATAGTACGAACAGCCGAACAGTACGGCGTGCGTTGGTTCGATGCCTCCTTTACGATGGCGGATACCGAACAGCTGTTAAAAAAGCGTGTGGGCATTTTGGCAGTAAACGACGACGGCTTTGCGAAGATGTTTGAAAAACATCTGCCCCAACAACAGAAGGAGGACCAGATAGTATGACAGAAAAATGCAAACTCAACGACCTGGCAAAGGACCTGGGAGTTTCCAATAAAGAACTGATTGAACTGATAGAAAAGAAGTTTGGCGAGCAGAAAAAGGCCACCGCCCTGCTGGTGGATAAGGAGCTGAACTTTATTGTGGAGTACTACTCCAAAAAGGGTGCTGTAGAAAGCTTTGATACCTACTTTGCCGAGGGGGAGCAGAAGCGCGCCGCCCGGGCGGAGGCCGCCGCCAAGCCGGTTGCCGAAAAGAAGAAGGAGCAGAAGCCTGCCGAGAAAAGGCAGCCCCGCAGCGGCGAAAAGCCGGCTCAGGACAAAAAGCCCGATTCCCCCAAGGCGGCTGCCAGGCAGGAGCCAAAGGCCCAGAACAAGCAGCAGAAAAAGCCCGCCGCTGCCCGTCAGAACACCACCACCCTGGATACCCGCAGGGCCGAAAAGACCGAGCGTGTGGAGGTGAAGCAGACCGTAACCCATGTGGACACCCGGGCTGCCAATGTGGAGCTGGATAAGTACAACGAGCGGTATGAGAAAATTGCCCCCACCAGCGCCCCTAAGGATAATTTTGTCAAGAAGCAGAAGCTCAACCAGCGCTCCTCCCGCCGGGGCAAGCCGGCCAAGAGCCGCCGGGAGCAGGAGGCCGAGCAGATGCGCCGCCTGGAGCTGGAGCGGCAGCGCCGCCAGCGGCTGGAGATTAAAATTCCCAACGAAATTTCGGTGGGGGATCTGGCTGCCCGCCTGAAGGTGCAGGCCGCCGAGATTATCAAGCGGCTGATGGCTGTAGGGGTTATGGCGTCGGTATCCGAGATTATCGACTATGACACCGCCGCCCTGGTGGCCATGGAAATTGGCGCCAAGGTGGAGCGGGAAGTGTTTGTTACCATTGAGGAGCGCCTGTTTGAGCCGGAGGAGGACAACGATGAAAATCTGGTAAAGCGCAGCCCCATTGTTGTGGTTATGGGCCATGTAGACCACGGCAAAACCTCGCTGCTGGACGCTATCCGCAAGACCAATGTAACCACCGGTGAGGCCGGCGGCATTACCCAGCACATCGGCGCCTACCAGGTGCGCATCAATGAGGAAACCATCACCTTCCTGGATACACCGGGACATGAGGCGTTCACCTCCATGCGTGCCCGGGGCGCCCAGGTAACCGATATTGCCGTTTTGGTTGTGGCGGCGGATGATGGCATTATGCCCCAGACAGTGGAGGCCATCAACCATGCCAAGGCCGCCGGGGTATCCATTATTGTGGCTATTAACAAGATTGATAAGCCTGCTGCCAACCCCGATAAGGTGAAGCAGGAGCTTACCGAGTACGGCCTGGTGCCGGAGGAATGGGGCGGCGATGTTATCTGCGTGCCGGTATCCGCCAAGACAGGCGAGAACATTGACACCCTGCTGGAGATGATCAACCTGGTGGCCGAGGTGCAGGAGCTGAAGGCCAACCCCGACCGCATGGCAGCCGGTACGGTTATCGAGGCCAAGCTGGATAAGGGCCGTGGCCCGGTGGCAACCATCCTGGTGCAGAACGGCACCCTGCACACTGGCGATGTGATTATTGCAGGGGCTGCCCTGGGCCGTGTGCGCGTCATGCAGGATGACCGAGGCAACCGGGTTGCCCAGGCCGGCCCCTCCATGCCGGTGGAAATTACCGGTTTGGGCGAGGTGCCCGCCGCCGGCGATGTGTTCCACGCCGTTGAGGATGAGCGCCTGGCCAAGGAGCTGGTGGAGCAGCGCAAGCAGGAGGCCAAGGAGGTGCAGTTCAGCGCCTACAAGAAGGTAACGCTGGATAACCTGTTCTCCCAGATTTCCGAAGGGGAGATGAAGGAACTGCCCATCATTGTCAAGGCGGATGTGCAGGGCTCGGTGGAGGCCGTCAAGCAGTCGCTGGAGAAGATTTCCAACGAGGAGGTCCGGGTTCGGGTTATTCATGGCGCAGTGGGCGCTGTCAGCGAATCGGATGTAATGCTGGCCAATGCCTCCAACGCCATTATTGTCGGCTTTAATGTCCGTCCCAGCCCGGTGGCCAAGGAAATGGCCGAACGGGATGATGTGGAAATCCGCCTGTACCGGATTATCTATGACGCCATTGACGAGATTACCGATGCCATGAAGGGTATGCTGGCCCCCAAATACCGGGATGTGGACCTGGGCCGTGCCGAGGTGCGGCAGGTTTATAAAATCTCCAATGTGGGTACCGTAGCGGGCTGCTATGTGCTGGATGGCAAGATGCTCCGGAACGCCAAAATCCGCGTTGTGCGGGATGGCATTATTATTGCCGATGATGAGATGTCCAGCCTCAAGCGGTTCAAGGATGACGCCAAGGAGGTTGCCAAGGGCTTTGAATGCGGCATTACGCTCAACAAGTTCAACGACATCAAGGAAGGCGACATTTTCGAGGCATATATTGTCGAGGAATACAGAGACTAAGAGAAAAAGCTGTTTTATGGGGCGGAGTCTTTTCGCCTCATAATCTCGCCATAGGGAGGTTTGAATATGGCTTCACACAGACACGACCGCCTGGCGGAGGATATCCGCCGGGAGCTGACTGATATTTTCCGGATGCTCAAGGACCCCCGCATCACCGGCATGATTAGCATTGTCAAGGTGGATTTGTCCGGGGACCAGTCCCGCTGCAAGGTGTATATCAGCTCGCTGGACGGTATTCAGGCGGCGGACAGTGCCGTGGAGGGCCTGACCAGCGCCGCCGGCTTTATCCGCCGGGAGATTAACACCAGGCTGAAGATGCGCCGATCGCCGGAATTTAAGTTTGTCAGCGACAATTCCATCGAGCACAGCGCCGGCATTGCCAAAATTCTCATTGACCTGGAGAGGAAGTAAAAGGAGGCGCCATGTTTACAGATATTCAGCAGTGCTGCATGCTGTTGGGCACCAGCGACGATATTCTCATCCTCTGCCACAAGTCGCCGGATGGGGACACGGTGGGGGCGGCCTTTGGCCTCTACCATGCGCTGACCCACATCGGCAAACGGGCAGCGGTAAAATGTTCCGATCCCCTGCCGGAAAGGCTGCGCTACATCCATGAAGGCATTTCCATGCCGGAGTTTGAACCCCGCCTTGTTGTGGCTGTGGATATCGCGGACACCGGCCTGCTGGGGCCGAATTTGGAGCAGTATGCCCAGCGCATCGACCTGTGTATCGACCACCATGTCAGCAACAGCGATTATGCCGCCCAAACCCTGCTGGACAGCAAGGCGGCGGCGGCCTGCGAGCTGATGTACCTGGTCATCCGCTATCTGGGCGTGCCCATTACCAAGCCGATGGCGGATGCCCTCTACACCGGCTGCGCCACCGATACCGGCTGCTTCCGGTATTCCAACACCACAGCCCGGACGCTGTCCACCGCCGCCGAACTCATCCGGGATGGGGCTTCCAGCGCCTGGATAAACAACCACCTGTTTGAAACGGTGAGCAAAAAGCGCATGGAGCTGGAAAAGCGGATTATGGATACCCTGCAATATCACTTTGACGGCCGCTGTGCCACCATTGTCATGCCCCGGGCGCTGCTGGATGAACTGGATGCCAAGGTGGAGGAATTGGAGGGCATTGTCGCCATCCCCCGGCGGATAGAAGGGGTGGATATTGCTATCGCCTTCCGGGAAAACCCCAATGGCACCTATAAAATTTCGGTGCGCACCGAAGCGAAAGCGGATGCCTCTGCCATCTGCCAGCAGTTTGGCGGCGGCGGCCATGTCCGGGCGGCGGGCTGCAATCTGCCCGGCCCGCTGGAGCAGGCCATGCAGGCGCTGCTTGCGGCCGCCGGAAAGGAACTGGGCTGCTGATGGACGGGATTATTTGTATTGACAAGCCGGCGGATCACACCTCCTTCGATGTCATTGCCCGGGCAAGGGGCATTTTGCACATCAAAAAAATTGGCCATGCCGGCACTTTGGACCCCATGGCAACAGGGGTACTGCCGCTGTTTATCGGGCGGGCCACCAAGGCCTGCGACATTTTGCCGGTACAGGATAAGCGCTATACGGCCCAGCTGCAGTTGGGGATTGCCACCGATACCCAGGACTGCACCGGCCGGGTACTGGAGGAGCATCCGGTGGCTGTAAGCCGGGAGGAGTTTGCGGCGGCTATCCGTTCCTTTGAGGGGGAGCAGATGCAGCTGCCCCCCATGTACTCGGCTGTGCAGGTGGAGGGGCGCCGGCTTTATGACATTGCCCGGAAGGGCGGTACGGTGGAGCGCACCCCCCGGAGGGTCTGCTTTTATCATATCCATATCCTGGAATTGACTGATACCACCGCCCGGATTGATGTCTGCTGCTCCAAGGGCAGCTACATACGCACCCTTTGCCACGATATTGGGCAGAAGCTGGGCTGCGGCGCCACCCTCACCGCCCTGCGGCGCACCATGGCCGCCGGTTTTACCGAGGCGGACTGTGTGTCATTGGAAGAATTGGCCCAGCTGGCCGCCCAGGATCGGGTAGGGGAGCGTTTCATCCCCATTGCCCGGGTGTTTGATACCCTGCCCCGGCTGGAATTGGGCGGCAAACAGGCCCGGCTGTATCTAAACGGGGTGCGGCTGGACGCCGCCCGGCTGGGGCAGCCGGCAGTTCCGGGAGATATTGCCATTTACAGTGAGGCCGGGGAGTTTCTGGGCATCGCCTATATTGAGGCTGAAACCGGGGAGCTGCGTTCCCGCAAGCTGTTTAAACTGGAGGGATAGGAGGATGTGTGCATGATACTATCCAATACATTGGATGCGTTCCTTCCGTCCGGGGAAACGGCCGTGGCCCTGGGTTTTTTTGACGGCATCCACCGGGGGCACGCCCGGGTTATTTCCAGGGCGGTGAGCCGTGCAGGGGAGGCTGGGCTGATTCCCTGCGTGTTCACCTTCTCCGCCCCCCGGGGCAGTGGCCCCAAGCCAGCGGAGGAACGGATTCAAACCGAGGCGGTCAAGCGCCGCCTTTTGGAACAGATGGGGGTTGCCTACATGTTCTGCCCCGCCTTTGAGGAGTTCTGTGCCCTGACGCCGGAGGAGTTTGTCCGGGATGTGCTGGTGGGCCGCTTCCGGGCAAAGGTGGCGGTTTGCGGCGAAAATTTCCACTTTGGCAAACATGCCGCCGGCACAGTGGAAACCCTTGTTCAGCTGGGCCGTGCGTACGGCCTGGAGGTGATAGCCCTGCCCCTGGAACGGGAGAATGGGGAGGTGATTAGCTCCACCTCCATTCGCCAGGCGCTGAAGGCGGGGGAGATTGAGCGGGCCAACCGGATGCTGGGGCACCCGTTTACGCTGATAGCCCCGGTGGTGCATGGCCGCCAGCTGGGCCGCCAGTGGAACTATCCCACTGCCAACCAGAACTTCCCGCCGGAGCAGATTATACTAAAAAACGGCGTGTATGCCACGGTGGCCACCTGTGGCGGACGGCGGTATGCGAGTTCCACCAATGTGGGCTGCAAGCCCACGGTGGATGGCAGCAGTGTGCTCAGCGAAACCTTTTTAATTGGCTATGACGGCGACCTGTATGGCCAGGAATTGGTGGTGGAGTTTTACCACTTTATCCGGGGGGAAAAGAAATTCGATTCCACCGACGAGCTGCGCCGGGCCATTACGGATAACACCGAAACCGCCCGCCAGCTGTGTGCAGAGTATCTATAAACGCTTGATGGGCTCTTGGCCTGTAATTGTTTGTAGGGATTTTACTGGGCTATCTTGCTGTTTTGGGGAGAAAGATGGAAATATATCCAATATACAGCCCTGAAAAGGCCCAAGCCTGGTGCAGTTCCCCCTTTACAAAGGCGGGAAAGTGTGGTAAACTGTTTTAGTAACTGACCTGAACCCAGCTTGAGGGGTTTGCCGCTGACCATCGCGGTTTTCACCAGGCCTCATGCTTAGTTTATGGCGTTAAAATTATTGATGAGGTGAATAGAACTATGATGCTGAAAGAGCAGAAGCAGGAAATTATTGCAGCCAACAGAGCCCACGACACCGATACCGGTTCCGCCGAGGTGCAGATTGCCATTCTCACCAAGAGAATTGCCGACCTGACCGAGCATGTGAAGGTACACAAGAAGGATCATCACTCCCGCCGCGGCCTGCTGAAGATGGTAGGTAAGAGAAGAAATCTTTTGAACTACCTGCAGAAGAAGGATATTGAGCGTTACCGTGCTATCGTTGCCAAGTTGGGTCTGCGCAAGTAATTTTTAAGTATAAAAGGCAGGTGGCAATACCTGCCTTTTATTGTACAGTTGCCCATTGCCACAGGGTGCCTTGCGGCCCTTTAGCAGTTTATCGGCTCCCCGAACACGCAGCTGGGGGAGCGGATTGATTGCTAAAAGTTGCCAAAGGCCTTGGGGCAGGGGCTGTAAATAATGGAGGTTTCTTTTAGATGTTCGAGAATTACAGAGTTTTTAAAACCGAATTTGCAGGGCATGAAATCAGCTTTGAAGTGGGCAAGATGTGCGGCCTTTCCAACGGTTCCTGTCTGGTGCGCTATGGCGATACCACTGTGTTGGTAAACGCCACGGCCTCCCAGAAGCCCCGGGAGGGCATCGACTTCTTCCCCCTGTCGGTGGACTTTGAGGAGAAGCTGTACGCGGTGGGCAAAATCCCCGGTTCCTTCCTGAAGCGGGAGGGCCGCCCCAGCGAGAAAGCCGTGCTCTCCTCCCGGGTGGTGGATCGCTCCATCCGTCCGCTGTTCCCGTCGGATATGCGCAACGACTGCTCGGTGGTGATGACCGTCCTGTCGGTGGACCCTGATTTCTCCCCTGAGGTGTGCGGCATTGTGGGCACATCCTTTGCCTTGTCCATTTCAGATATTCCGTGGGCCGGCCCCATTGCCGGTGTCAGCGTGGGCCTGGTGGATGGCCAGCTGGTGCTGAACCCCAACCATGCCCAGCGCCAGAAAAGCGATTTGAACCTGACTGTCTGCGGCACTGCCGAAAAGGTGTGTATGCTGGAGTGCGGCGCCAACGAGGTGGACAACGACACCATGATGGACGCCATTATCAAGGGCCATCAGGAAGTGCAGAAGATGTGCCGCTTTATTGCCGATGTCCAGGCGGAAATTGGCAAGGAGAAGTTTGCCTTTGAGTCGATGGAACTGGATCACGACCTGTTCGAGGCTGTGAAGGAATTTGCCATTGACAAGGTGAAATTTGCCCTGGATACCGATGATAAAAACATCCGGGAGGAGCGCCTGCGTCCGGTAGTGGAGGAAATCCACGCCCGGTTTGACGAGCTCTACCCCGAGCAGCAGGCCCAGATTGACGAGTGCATCTACAAGCTGCAAAAGTTTGTAGTGCGCCGCTGGCTGCTGGATGAGGGCAAGCGGGTGGATGGCCGAGGCATGGACGAGATGCGTCCCCTGGCCTCCGAGGTTGGTCTGCTGCCCCGGGTTCATGGTTCGGGTATGTTCACCCGGGGCCAGACCCAGGTAATGACCATTGTTACACTGGGCGCTGTACGGGATGCCCAGATTTTGGATGGCATTGACGGCGAGGATTCCAAGCGCTACATGCACCACTACAATTTCCCCTCCTACTCGGTGGGCGAAACCCGTCCTTCCCGCGGCCCCGGCCGCCGGGAGATTGGCCACGGCGCCCTGGCAGAAAAGGCGCTGCTGCCGGTTATCCCTCCGGTGGAGGAGTTCCCCTATGCGCTGCGTCTGGTGTCGGAGGTGCTCTCCTCCAACGGTTCCACCTCCCAGGCTTCCATCTGCGGCTCTACCTTGGCGCTCATGGATGCCGGTGTGCCCATCAAGGCCCCGGTGGCCGGTATTTCCTGCGGCCTGATTTCTGAGGGCGACGGTTGGAGCACCATGGTGGATATCCAGGGTGTGGAGGATTTCTTTGGCGATATGGACTTTAAGGTGGGCGGCACCCACAAGGGTATCACTGCCATCCAGGTGGATATGAAGGTGCATGGCATCAGCTACGATGTTATCCGCAGTGCGCTGGACAAGACCTACAAGGCCAGATGCTATATTCTGGATGAGATTATGCTCAAGGCCATCCCCGAACCCCGGGCCGAGCTGAGCGAGTATGCACCCAAGATGCTCACCCTCACCATCGACACCGAGAAGATTCGGGAAGTAATCGGCTCCGGCGGCAAGGTGATTCAGAAAATTTCTGCCGACTGCGATGTTAAGATTGATATTGAGGAGGACGGCAAGGTATTTGTATCGGGTGTAAATATCGAAAATTGCCGCCGTGCTGTGCAGATTATTGAAACCATTGCCAAGGACCCCGAAATTGGCGCATTCTATAAGGGCCGGGTTACCCGCCTGATGACCTTTGGCGCTTTTGTGGAAATTGCTCCTGGCAAGGAGGGCCTGGTACATATCTCCAAGCTGGATACCTCCCGTGTGGAGAAGGTGGAAGATGTGGTATCGGTGGGCGATGAGATTATTGTAAAGGTTATCGAAATTGACCAGCAGGGCCGCATCAACCTCTCCCGGAAGGATGCCATTGCCGCCCTGGAAGCGAAAAACAAGTAAAGATACGAAATTGAAAGGGGGGCGACCAAAAAGTCGTCCCCCTTTTGTATTTGGGGCAATTTAAGGCTAAAAACAGCAAAAAACGCTGGAAAAGCGTCAAAATAGCCATTGTATGTGACGGCGGCTTTTGGTAAAATAAAACTATTGGTTTGCAGGGGAGGCTGTGCCGAATGTTAGCGGGACAGCTGGTTAAACTGGCAGTATACCAAAGCTGGCAAACCGACGAATTTAGAAATTGGAGTTGAACAAATTTGAACGACACGGGGCAATTACTTTTGCTAATCGTGCTGCTGGCCTTTTCGGCCTACTTTTCAGCATCGGAAACGGCGTTTTCCACAGTAAACAAAATCCGCCTGAAAGGGTATGCCGATTCGGGCAGCAAAAAGGCAAAAACGGCGCTGGATATTGCCGAGAATTTTGACCGCACCCTTTCCACCATCTTAGTGGGCAACAATGTGGTAAACACAGCCTCCGCCGCTCTGATGACCACCGTGGCCACCGCCCTGTTTGGGGCGACCGGCGCCGTGATTGCAACGGCGGTTACCACCGTTTTGGTGCTGATTTTTGGAGAGATTCTCCCCAAGAGCTACAGTAAACAGAACAGTGAGCGGTTTGTGCTTTCCACTGGCGGCGTAATGCACTTTTTAATTGTACTGCTTACGCCGATCGTCAGCGTTTTTCTGCTGCTGCAAAGCACCATGTCCCGGTTCTATGCCAAGGATGAAAAATCCCCCTCGGTGACAGAGGAGGAGCTCAAATACATTATTGATACCATCGAGGAAGAAGGGGTTATGGAGGAAAACGAGGCCCAGCTGGTGCAGTCCGCCCTGGATTTTAACGATGTACCGGTGCAAAAGCTGCTTACCCACCGGGTGGACCTGGTAGCCATTGACATTAACGAACAGCTGGATGAGGTGCGCCGCATTGTTATGGAGGAACGCTATACCCGTATTCCGGTGTATGAGGGCTCCATCGACCATATTATTGGCATCCTGCAAAGCCGGGACTTTTTGGAAATGCTGGTGCGGGGCGGGGAAATTGACCTGCGCAGCATGATTACCGAGCCTCTGTTTGTGCACAAGACCAAAACAGCCGCCAGTATGCTGGCAGAGTTCAAACGCCGCAAGGCGCATATTGCCGTGGTAACCGACGATTACGGCGGCACAATGGGCATTGTAACCATGGAGGACCTGCTGGAGGAGATTGTCGGGGATATCTGGGATGAGGACGAGGAGGAAGAACAGGAGTTTAAACCCCTGCCCGACGGCAGCTATGAAGTAAGCGGCGATATGGACATTGAGGATATGTTTGATAAGTTTGATTACTATAACCGCAGCTTTGAGTCGGAGGCCAGCACCATGAGCGGCTGGGCCATGGAGCAGCTGGAACACCTGCCTGAACCAGGGGAGAGTTTTGAGTTTGATGGATTTTCCATCAAGGTGCTGGAGGTGGATGAGCAGCGGGTGACGCGCCTGCAGGTCCGGTTTAACCGCGAAAAATCCTCCCTGGCCGAAGCCAACTAATTCCCCCGGCCTTACAGGGGCAAAGGCAGCAGTCTATAGTTATCAAATGGGGAATCGTTTGCTGGGTGCAAATTTT
>CAOKWH010000029.1 GCA_948473085.1 uncultured Clostridia bacterium | reverse complement strand
GCGCCACCTTGCCAAGGTGGAGGTAGCGAGTTCGAGCCTCGTAACCCGCTCCAAACAAAAAACTCTTTGCAGGTTGCAGAGGGTTTTTTCTTTTTATCCTGGAGGTTGTACTGTTATGAAAATTATCAAACAGCTGTTTTTAATCTTTCTCATCTGCATAGCGGGGGAGCTTGTCTCTAAAATACTGCCCTTCCCTTTCCCGTCCAGTGTGGCGGCTTTGCTGATTATGCTGGCGTTGTTTATTGCCGGTGTGCTCCGCCCGGAAAGTGTTCGGGAAACGGCGGAATTTTTGCTGGCCAACCTGGCCTTTTTGTTCATCCCTTCCGGTGTGGCCATTATTGATAAGTACAGCGCCGTCAAGGGGAATATCCCTGCGCTGCTGTTTATCTGTGTAATGTCCACCATTATTACCTTTGCCGCCGCGGCATATACCGTTACTGCGGTGATTAAGCTGATGGAGAGGGGGAACAAGGCGTGAATTTTCTGTTTGATACCATAACAAACAGCAGCCTGTTTGGCCTCGCCCTGACCTTTGGTGTATATCTGCTGGCAGTATGGCTGAATAAAAAAACCGGCTCGCCGCTTGTCAACCCGGTACTGCTATCGGTTATTGTTATTGCGGCGTTCCTCTTGGTGTTTGATATTCCGCTGGATCAGTATTCCAGCGGTGCAAGCATTATTACCCTGCTGCTTACCCCTACAACGGCTCTGCTGGCCTATTCCATCTACAAACAGCTGCCGCTTCTGAAAAAGTATTTTATCCCCATTGTGGCTGGTTGTCTGGTGGGGTCGGCGGCTTCCATGTCCAGTATCTATCTCATGTCCCGTCTGCTGGGGCTCAGTGAGGAGCTCACCTTTACTATGGTGCCCAAGTCGGTTACTACCCCCATTGCAATGGAGCTCAGTGCCCAGTTGGGGGGCATCCCATCCGTCACAGTGGCGGCAGTGGTGCTTACCGGCATTTTAGGGGCGGTGCTGGCTCCCATTTTAATTAAAGTGTTCCGGATAAAGAACAACATTGCGGTGGGTGTGGGCATCGGCTGCAGCAGCCATGCCGGGGGCACCTCCAAGGCGATGGAACTGGGGGAGGTGGAAGGCGCTATGAGTGGCGCTTCCATTGGCATTGCCGGTATTATCACAGTGCTTATTACAGTGGTAATACTGCCATTTTTGCAGTAGAACTAAGCAAGGGGGAGCCAATGAATAAGCAGGAAATTTATAGCCTTTTAAAGGAAAAGGCGCTCTGGCATGAAATTACAGAGCATAAAGCAGTTTTTAACATGGCTGAGCTCTATCAGATAGAAACCCCCTATCCAGCTGCCGATGCTAAAAACCTGTTTGTCCGGGATGATAAGCGAAGAAATTATTATTTAATTGTGGTAAAAGGGGATAAGCGGGTGGATTTAAAGGAGTTCCGGAGGAGGAACAGCACCCGCCCCCTGAGCTTTGCCTCGGAACAGGAGCTGCTGGAACAGATGGGGCTGACCCCAGGCTCGGTGACGCCATTTGGTATCTTGAATGACGCTGGCCGGCAGATAGCAGTGTTTTTGGATAGTGGCTTTTTAAGCCCGCCTGGCCTTATTGGGGTTCATCCCAACGAGAACACGGCCACTGTGTGGATGAAAGCAGCGGATTTGATTGACATCATAAAAGAGCATGGCAATCCGGTTATATTAACCGAAATAGCATAGTAAAAAGGGCGCCGAAAGGCGCCCTTTTTGTTTTAGTCGTCATCAACCTCGTATTCCAGGATACTGCCGGTAACAGCATCAATCTTCAACTCATACTCGGTGCGGCCGACCTTTATCTCCACTTCGTACTCTGCATCATCGTCATCCAGGTCAACTTTGATTTTGTTCACCTTCTGCCCGGTGAGCCCAGCCCGCTCCAGCGCAATCTCTCTGGCGCGTGCTTCGGTAATATAGCTACTGTTACCCGGAACGGAATCCTGGCCCTCCTTTTCGGCGCTGATTACATCGCCGGAAGCTGCATCAATTTCATACTCATATTCAGCACTGCTGGTATAAAACTCCACTTTGTACAAGGTTTGGCCATCGTCGTGGTCCACCTTTACCTTGGTAAAGGTGGCGTTGGCAGCGGCAACACCAGCGTGCTCCAATGCCTTCTCCTTGGCCTGCTCCTTGGTAATGCGGTCGATATTGCCCTGTGCTGTATTGTAGTTTTCACTCTCATAGCTGAGCACAGCGCCGGAAACAGCGTGAATTTCATATTCATACTCGGTGCTACTGGTGTGGAATTCCACTCCATACACCGGCTGGCCGTCCTCGTAATCCAGCTTCACCTTAGTAAAGGTGGCGTTGGCGGCGGTTACGCCAGCATGCTGCAAGGCCTTTTCCTTTGCTGCTGCTTCGCCAATCCGGTTTTCCGGCGAAGCAGAGGTGTTTGCAGCCTCGCCGTAGTCCCAGCTGATAATATTGCCGGTGGCGGCGTCCAGGTCATATTCATACTTGCGGTTGCCGGTTACCAGTTCAATTTCATACTCCACCCGGCCGTTGTCATAATCCAGTTCGGCTTTCAGGAAGGTGGCGTCCTTTGCCGAAACCCCAATGTGCTCCAGTACAATGGTTTTGGCCTTTTCCAGGCCTATATAGTCCTGCGGGGCCGGGTGGGTAAACTGTTCAATTTTATGGTCTACCTGAAGCACTTTTCCGGTAGCGGCATCCAGTTCATAGTCATATTCGCCGCTGCTGGTGTAAAACTCCACTTCGTATACCATTTGGCCGTCTTCCCGATCCAGTTTAACCTTGACAAATACGGCATCTTCTGCGCTTATACCGGCATCCGCCAGAGCCAGTTCCTTGGCCCGGTCGCCGGAAATGTAGCTTACAGCACCCGCAGTACCGGTGGGGATGGAATCATATTCATACTTGAGCACCTGGCCGGAAACGGCATCGATATCATATTCATAGTCGATGGCACCGGCATAAAACTCCACTTCATACTCCATCCGGCCATCGTTCCAATCCAGCTTGGCAGTAATCCAGTCCACTTCCTCTAAGGTGATGCGCGCATGGGCCAAGGCCTTTTCTTTGGCCTGTTCGGTGCCGATATAGCGGCCATCGCTGGCAGTGCCGGAAGTAGCGGCATTGTTTAACTGAATTTGCCGGCTGGAGGCAAGCAGGTTGAGGTCGTTAATGCTCATTTCTGCCAGGTCAGCCAGTGCCAGCATAGGCAGTTCGTTGTGTATGCTGGTGATTAGGGCGGCTTTGCCCTCCGAAATTTCATATTCCCCGGCAAGGGTGCGGATATTGGAATCGGCCGTAACGGTCTGGGCAATGACAGCCCCGCCAATTTCCTTCAAGGCGCTGCCGATCTCTCCGGACAGCTGCTGGCAGACCTGGTTGCTCTTGTCGCTGTCATCGCTTTCAATACTGAGCAGGATGGAGTTGGCGTTTTGGGAGAGATACCCGTTTTTCAGCATCGAACCAATAATGGCGTTGGTGGCAATATCCACATCAATGCCGGACAGTTTCATCTCCTCCAAAATTTCCTGCCCCTCGGTGTTCAGGGGATAGGCTTTGATAACCTTTTCGGCGTTGTTTACCCGCAGCTCAATGCTGGGGTTTACATCCATTGCAACTACATAGTTCAGCGCCCGATAACGGTTCCACCAAAACAGGCCCCCAATCATAATGCAGGCAGCTGTGCCAATGGACATGGCTTTAATAAAGGTGCTTCCTCTCTTTGTATTTGGCAGATTTTCCATATTGATAATCTCTCCTTTTTCTGGTGTGGCGCAGTCGGCCAGGATTTGGGGCAGTGCATCCTGAGGCATCAGGTGTTCCACGGCAGTGCGCAGCTTGTTTGGTATTTCGTTTTTCATCGCACATCCTCCTGTAACCGATTGGCAAGCTTTTTAATGGCTCTGCGGTATTTTGATATGGTTCCCGGCAGGGATAATCCTACGATTTGGGCAATTTCCCGGTGTTTAAACCCTGCTACAGCGTGGAGCATAACCACCTGACGCTCGGTTTCGTCCAGGCAGGTCAGGGCGGCGGACAGTACCAGGCGATCCTCGGCAGTCAGGGCGGAATCCCCGGTTTGTATTTCCTGCCAGTCCTCCAACGGCAGTTCGGATGAGCTGTGTCGGCGCAGTTTCATCCGGGCCAGGTTCCGGGTGATGGTTAGGATCCAGGGCAGCGGTTTGCCATTGCCGTTGTAGCGGTCTGCCATCCGGCAGAGCTGGATGTAGGTATCGTGGAGAATATCTTCGGCGTCCTGGGGGTTGCCCAGGATGGAAAGGGCCAAAGCAAACACCCGGGTGCTGCTGTGCTTATATATTTCGCCGATGGCCCCAGTGTCCCCAGCGGCCAGTTGTAGAAGCGCCTGATGAATAAGTTGCTCCTGTGTTCCCCGGCGGGAGGCCTCCCCGCTCGGTATTGTCAGAAAAAAGAACATATTGCCCTCACCTATATGTACTATGTTTGAAACTTTGGTTTTATTGCAGAAAATTTTAAAAATTTTTCTATTTCCCCAAAATGGTGGACTGCATACGAAACAATGACCGGCTGCGAAGCGGCACTTTTACAGTATAGTATCAATATACCCCTTTTGGGCAAAATCTTCAACCCTTATCCCTTGTGGGGATTCTTGGGTGTATTGTTTGGGGCAGGGAATAACCAGGTTGCTGCTACTGTTAATTATATAATAGTTTTTATATTTCTACTTAATACAGTGCTTTACATAGTATCCAACGCAAAAGTTTATAACAGGAAAAACGCCGTAAATAAAGGGAAAATACGGTGTTTAAAAAATCTTTACAATTAAATTTTATATTAGCTATTGTGCTTTACATAGTAGTATGCTATACTTTAGCCACTGGGAGGTGAGGGCTTGAACACTCAGCTTAGAAAAGGGGTTATAGAGCTGTGCATACTGGCGCTGATTGCGCAAAAGGATATGTATGGGTACGATATTGTGCGGGCTATGGAAAAGTACACCGATATTAACGAGGGCACTGTCTATCCCATCCTGCGCCGTCTTACCAAAGAAGGGTATTTTGCAACCTATCTGGTGGAAAGCGATGTGGGGCCGGCACGCAAATACTATACAATTACCGACCGCGGGACAATTTATCTCAAGAAAAACATTGTCGAGTGGGAGGAGATTATGCTGCTGGTAAATTCGATACTGAAAGGGGAGGGGAACAATGAATAGGGAAGAATATATTGCAGCGCTTACCGGAGCGCTCCGGGGAAAACTGGCTGCAGGGGAAATAGAAGATATTGTTCGGGACTATATGGAATTTTTTGAAGATGGCGTCATGCAGGGCAAAAGCGAGGAGCAGGTGGCGGTGGAACTTGGCGATCCGCTGGAAGTGGCCGAGCAGATTCTGTCGGAGGAAAAATATGTGCCGGGAAGCGGTAAAGCAGACGAGGACGGCGGCTTTAAAAAGCGCTTTACCCGGGGCGCCGAAAAGGTGGCGGATGGGGCAGAAAATTTTGCTAAAAAGGCCAATCGTTACACCCGGCGCAAGTTGGATGAGTACAGCGAGTACCGTTCTCGCAAGGCCAGTGAACGCGATGCCCGCCGTAGTTCCTGGAGAGAACCATCCGATAGGCCCCTGAACAGGGAGCGAAATGGAGGTTGTATGATGTTTTTGCTTAAGCTGACATTTTTAATTATTATAGCACCAGTGGCAGTGCTGTTTTTAGCTGGCTGCTTTACTGGCTTTATTTTGGGGGTAGCGGGGATTATAGCATCGATATGCGGCTTTGTAGCTCTGGCCATTGTGCTGCCGGTAGTGCCGTTCATAGCGGTTCTGTGCGCCATATTCGGTTTGCTGTTTGTCATCTTCTTCTGTTTTACTGCCATGATGGCAGTGGTGTGGCTGGCCAAGGCGGTGGCAGTGTTTGTCCGGGATCTGCTGTTTGGCCGCCGCATTGATGACGATTACTTTGACCGCACCTTCCGGGTAAGCGAATCGGCAGGCAGGAACGAAGGCTGGCACTTTGGTTCCGACCCGACTTATACTGCTGCCTACGAGGATATGCCAAAGGAGGCCCCAGAGCAGAAGAATGAGGATGGAGGCGAGGAGAATGTTTAAAAAGATATTCAAAATGAGCCTGCTTATTACAGTTGGTACCCTGATAGCGGCGTTGGTTACATTGCCCTTTGCAGTGAGCAGCTCTATCAGTGTCGCCAACGAATTGGCCCGGCAGAGCAGCTATATTACGCAGTACGAGCAGTCCATCGAGGGGATTCGGGAAGTGAATATCCGTTTCACTGGCCGGAAGCTGGTAGATGTAATTGGAAGCGACAACCGGACTGGTGATACCCTCCGGCTTGTCACCGATGGTTTTACACCCTATGATGTTACCACCACGGGGGAGGTGCAGGATGGGGTGCTCAAACTACAGGTAAACTTTGCTTTGAAGGACGACTACCGGGATTGGGACGGCATTCTGGATCTTTCCACCCCATTCTATGTGCGTATCGAATTGCCCGATAATGTCCCCCTTACCTTTGACGAGAGCGACAGCCGGGTATATTATAGATACTCCAACTACTCTTATCAGAGTTATGACCGGTTCCTCAATGGTTTTTGGGATTACTGTAACGAGCCATTGGTCTATCATAACGATGTCAGTACCCCGTTGTACCAGTATGCTATTGGCAACTATACCCGAGAGGAGTTCGATACTGCTTTTCAGCGGTTTTCCACCAGTATTTTGGCGGATGTCCCCAACATTGTGCGAGATAGCGAGATACGCACCAGCCAAAACCGTCAGGCCGCCCGCAACGGGAACTATGCCATTGCCCAAGAGATGGACGAGATCGAGTATAAGTATGAATATGAATATGAAGTTGAGGGCCAGTATGCTGTAACGGGAGGGGAGTATGACAATGGATTTACCGCGCTGCCGGCCAATACTTCCCAGCTGGTAGAGGCCTATTTAAACTGTGTCCGGGATTATCTGGTTATTTCGGCGGATACTTGGTGTGTTTTGAATGCAGATGTTGGCATCGGCCTCAGAGAGATTAGCGATGACCTGGATACCCTGCGCCAAAACCGCATAGCGGCGGAAAACGCAATGATCCAAGCCCGCCAGGCCCTCCATGAGGGGATTGACGGCTGTGTCTATGCCGACTATGTTTTCAGCCGCCTTGAGAGTTATTAGCCCCCCCGATTGATGGTTTGTTAAAACCATTTACCCCTATTCCCCAGGTTCTTTTCCCGGAACCTGGGGGATTTTTTATGGATAGCCGAATGGCACTTTTTCTCTGAACAATCTGTAAAATCTGCCAGTGCCGGGTCGCCTGCCCTTTTTAAATGACGCAAACTGTGGTATACTATATCATCAGTGAAAAGGAGTGTGACAAAATGGCAGACAAACTTCATCGTATTACCATTGGTGACGGAATTGCCGTCAATTTGATAAAGGACAGTAAGTTTAAACACGACCGTATTTCGGTCAATTTCATCCTGCCGCTGCGCCGGGAAACGGCCACCGGCTATGCGCTGCTGCCCTATCTGATGCAGCGGGGCTATGCCGACTGCAGCGATTTTACCGCCTTTGCCCGGAAGCTGGACGAGCTGTACGGCGCCAGTGTTTCCGGCCGGGTGTCCAAGGCCGGGGAGTACCAGATTGTGGGGCTCTCCATCCACCATGTGGATAACCGCTATACCCTCAACGGAGAGGACCTGGCCGCCCAGTGTGCCCAGCTGCTGGCGGACATTGTCTGCAAGCCGGATATTCGGGAGGGCGGCTTTGCCCCGGAGGTGCTGGCCACCGAGAAAAACTCGCTGCTGGATGCCATTGCCGCCGAGGTGAACGACAAGCGCAGCTATGCCACCGCCCGCTGCACCGAACTGCTGTTTGAAGGGGAACCGCTGGCTGTAAAGCAGAACGGCTACGCCGAAGATGTGCTGGCTATTACACCCAAGAGCGCCGCCGAGAGCTACTATACCATGCTGCGCACTGCCGCCATTGAAATTATTGTCATCGGCAATGCTGCTGAGGAGTCTGTGGCAGATATTTTTGCCCAGGCTTTCCGGGGTGTGGGGCGCCAGCCCATCCAGGTGGAGCTGACCGCAGAACAGAAAGCGCCCGGAGAGGTGCGGGACATGGTGGAAAACATGGATTTGACCCAGGCAAAGATGGTAATGGGCTTTTCCACCCGCCCTGCCGAAAGCCGGGAGGAGATTGCCGCTGCCCGGATTGCCGGGGCCATCTATGGTGCTTCCCCCTTTTCCAAGCTGTTTTTGAATGTCCGGGAAAAGCTGAGCCTGTGTTATTACTGTGCCTCCCGCATTATGGCAAGCTCCGGCTATATGCTGGTGGACTGCGGCATTGAGGCAGGCAATAAACAGCGGGCCCAGGAGGAGATACTCAAACAACTGCAGGAGGTTTGCGCCGGCAGCTTTACTCAGGCGGAGCTGCAAAACGCCAAGCTGGCAGTAATCAACTCCTTAAACGCCGTCACCGATACCCTGCGGGGGATGGAGGGCTGGCTGCTTACCGAGATTCTCCAGGGTGGCGATAATGCTGACCCCACCCAGGAGATTGCCTGTGTGGAAGAGGTGACAGCAGAGGATGTACAAAACTATATGAATTCTGCCCGGCTGCATGTGGTTTATCTGCTGGCCGGCGAGAGCAAGGGGGAATAAACCACATGAACAGAGAGATCATTCGTTCTAAGGCTATTGGAGAGGAATATATCCGGGTCAACCACCCCAGCGGCCTAACCGTGCTGCTTTATCCCACCAAGGGGTTTGCTTCCACCTATGCGCTGTTTGCCACCAAGTACGGCTCCATTGATAACTCCTTCCGCCGCAGTGATGAGCAGGAGTTTGTAACAGTGCCCGAGGGCATCGCCCACTTTTTGGAGCATAAGATGTTTGACTGCAAGGATGGGGACGCCTTTTCCCGATATGCCCAAACCGGAGCCAACGCCAATGCCTACACCTCCTTTGATAAGACGGCCTACCTCTTTTCCTGCACCGACCATTTTGAGGAGAGCCTGCGCATCCTGCTGGAATTTGTTACCGAACCATACTTCACCCAGCCGTCGGTGGATAAGGAGCAGGGCATTATCGGCCAGGAAATTGGCATGTTTGACGATGACCCGGACTGGCAGGTCTACTTTAACCTGCTGGGGGCCATGTACCACGAGCACCCCCTGCGCATTGACATTGCCGGCACAGTGGATACCATTGCCAAGATAGATGCCGAGCTGCTCTATCGCTGCTACGACTGTTTTTATAATCTGAACAATATGGTGCTTTCCATTGCCGGCAACTTTGACCCCGAAGTGGTCCTGGCCCTCTGTGATGAGATTCTTACCCCTGCCGCCCCTATAACAGTGGAGCGGGCGCAGGTGCAGGAACCGGACAGTGTGCGCACCCGGCGGGTGGAGGTTTCCATGCCGGTGGCCACTACCATGTTCCAGGCCGGGTTCAAAGGGGTGTCGGTGGACGAAAAAACCAACTTTAAAAACCAGATTTTGGATGAAGTCCTTGCCGAGGTTGCCGCAGGGGAGGGCAGCGCCCTCTATCGCCGGCTGTACGACCAGGGGCTTATCAACAACACCTTTGGCACCGAGGTGATGTGTGGGCGGGATTATATGTCCATCATCTTGGCAGGGGAATCCCGGGACCCGGACGCTGTTTATGCCGCTGCCTGCGAGGAATTTGACCGCCTGAAGCGGGAGGGCATTCCCGCCGCCGACTTTGAGCGGTGCAAAAAAGCGCTGTATGGCAAATATATCGGTATTTTCAGCAGTTCCACTGCAATGGCAACCCTGATGATGGAAAGCCATTTCTTCGGGGCGGGTATCTATGATGTATTGGATATTCTCTCCGGCCTGACGCTGCGGGAGTTGGAGCAGCGCCTGCATGAAACGGTGGATACCAGCCGTTCGGCGCTGTCCATTGTCCGACCGGCTGTGTAAAGGGGTGATACAGGGTGGTTAGCACCGTTTCTTTTCCCGGCCTGGGGCTGGAGTTTGAGCTGAACCGGGTGGCCTTTTCCATTGGAGGCTTTGCCGTCTACTGGTATGGCTTGCTGATTGGCATTGGCTTTTTGCTGGCCGGGGCCTATGCCCAGGCCAATACCCGGCGGGTTGGGGTGGATGGTGACAGGCTGATAGATGTCATCCTTGCCGGGCTGGTGTTGGGCATCATTGGCGCCCGGCTCTACTATGTCGCCTTCTCCTGGGATATGTTCAAGGATAATTTGATGAGCATTTTTAACATCCGCATGGGGGGCATTGCCATCTATGGCGGCATTATAGGCGGCATATTGGGGGGTATGGCCGCCGCCCGTATTCGCCAGGTGAAAATTTGTCCGGCGCTGGATTTAGCCGCCGGAGCTTTCCTCATTGGCCAGAGCATTGGCCGGTGGGGCAACTTTGTCAATGTAGAGGCCTTTGGCTCCAACACCACCTCTATCTTTGGCATGACCGGGCCAAAAATTGTGGGTTATCTCACCCAGGTTAAGGCCTCAGGGGCCGACTGGGCCCAGGGGATTGACCCCCACATGCCGGTGCATCCCACCTTTTTGTACGAATCGGTCTGGTGCTTTTTGGGTTTTCTCATTGTTGCGCTGTTTCTGATGCGCCGGCGCCGGTTTGATGGGCAGGCGTTCCTATTCTACTGCATGTGGTACGGCACTGGCCGCCTGTTTATTGAGGGGCTGCGCACCGACAGCCTGATGTGGGGCCCGGTGCGGGTATCCCAGGTTTTTTCCGGCCTGTGTGTGTTGGTGGCTGGGACGCTGATGGTTGCCATCTTGCAGAAGAAAAAGCGGCTGGGGGATGCCTTTTTGCCCCTGTATATCACAACTCCCGAAGGGCAGGCGGTGGCGGCAGGCACCTTTTACCAGAAGGTTGCCAAACCGGAGATGAAACTGGAACCCAGGGAGAAGGCAGCCCTGGATAAAGACCAGGATGCCCACCCGCAGGAGGAAGAATAGATGGCTGTTATTATGGATGGCAAGCTGGTTTCCCAGCGCACCCGGGAGCGGTTGCGGCAGCAAGTGGCCGGGTTGGCGGAGAGGGGAATTGTTCCCGGCCTGGCTGTAGTACTGGTGGGGGATGATGTGGGCTCCCAGATCTATGTGCGCAACAAGGCGCTGGCCTGTGACGAGCTGGGCATTGTCTCCTTCCAGTACAGTCTTCCGGCAGATACAACCCAGAAGCAGCTCCTGCAGCTGTTGGACCGCCTGAATGCCGATCCGGCAGTTCATGGCATTTTGGTACAGTCCCCGCTGCCGGAACAGATTGACGAGGCTTTTATTACCAATTATATTGACCCACAGAAGGATGTGGACGCCTTTCATCCCTATAATGTGGGGCGGATTATGTTGGGGGACTACGCCTTTTTGCCCTGTACTCCGGCGGGCATTCTGGAAATTTTGCGCTTTTATGGTATTGATCCGGCGGGCCGGCACTGTGTTGTGGTGGGTCGCAGCCACATTGTGGGGCGTCCCATGTCCATGCTCCTGCTGCATGCCAATGCCACAGTTACTATCTGCCACTCCCACACCCAGGATTTGGCCGCTCATACCCGGCAGGCCGATATTTTGGTGGCAGCGGTTGGGAAAGAGCGGTTTATTACTGCCGATATGGTAAAGCCAGGCGCAGTGGTCATTGATGTTGGCATGAACCGGGATAGCCAGGGCAAGCTGTGCGGGGATGTGGATTTTGCCGGGGTGGAGCCGCTGGCCTCCCACATTACGCCGGTGCCCGGCGGGGTAGGCCCCATGACCATCACGGAGCTTATGCAGAACACAGTCACAGCTGCCCGGCTCTTTGGCGGGAAATAGCGTGTTGCTGCCAAAAAATACGCCAATTTTTTGGTGAAAAGGTCAAAACGCCCCTTGACAGCCTGGAAAGGGAATGATAAAATAAAAATACCGCATGCCAAAGGCTGTAAGTGCGCCCTTTTGTGGGGGCCGCCTCCCGCAGCGAGTTTATAGAAAGAGGCAGGTGCCTAAGTAAAATGTACGCAATTATCGAAACTGGTGGAAAGCAGTACCGCGTTCAGGAAGGCGATATTCTTTTCATCGAAAAGCTTCATGTTGAGGCAGACACCACCGTTGAGTTCGACAAGGTAATCGCTTGCGGCAACGACGGCGAGCTGAAGTTCGGTACCCCCACTGTGGAGGGTGCAAAGGTTACAGCAAAGGTAATCAAGAACGGTAAGGGGAAGAAGATTACAGTTTTCACCTACCGTCCCAAGAAGGATTCCAAGCGCAAGATGGGCCACAGACAGCCCTATACCAAGGTTCAGATTGAATCCATTAGCCTGTAATCTATGATTATTGCAAAGTTTAACCGTACTGCCGCAGGTCTGCTGTCAGCCACTGTATCCGGCCATGCAGGGTATGCCCCTGCCGGGGAGGATGTTGTCTGCGCCGCGGTTAGTTCCGCAGTACAGCTGACCGCCAATGCTCTAACAGAGGTGCTTGGCACCGATGCGGGCATTGATGTGTCGGAAAACTCTGTAAGCATTGTGCCGGTGCCGGGGGATGCAGTTTCCCAGGCATTTCTAAAGGCTTTGCTGCTCCATTTGGGGCTGCTGGCGGAGGAATATCCCGGCACCATTAAAGTAACAATTTCGGAGGTGTAAATATGCTGAAGCTGAGTATGCAGTTCTTTGCTCATAAGAAGGGTGTTGGTTCCACCAAGAATGGCCGTGATTCCGAGTCCAAGCGGCTGGGTGTAAAGCGTGCCGATGGCCAGTTTGTTCTGGCTGGCAACATCCTGGTCCGTCAGAGAGGCACCCATATCCATCCCGGCCAGGGCGTGGGCAGAGGTTCTGACGATACACTGTTTGCTACACAGGATGGTGTGGTTCGTTTTGAGCGGGTTGGCAAGGATCGGAAAAAGGTTTCCATCTATCCGGTTGCCGACTAAAAGACAAATGAACAAATGGGTTTCCAAAACCCCTGAGAATTGGGCGGAGAATTTTCGAGTTCTTTGCCCTTTTTCTGTATAACAGCCGGTTTTTCTGCCAAGCTGTTATTGTTTGAACCTGCTCCCACCATAAAGGAGAAATTATGTTTGTAGATATTGTAAAAATACGCATCAAGGCCGGTAAGGGCGGCGATGGCGCTGTGCATTTCCATCGGGAAAAGTATGTGGCGGCCGGCGGCCCGGATGGCGGCGATGGCGGTAAGGGCGGAAATATTATTTTTCAGGCGGATACCAACCTGTCCACCTTGATTGATTTTAAATATAAGACAAAATATGCCGCCGAACCGGGAGAAAACGGCAGCGGCAAAAACTGCTTTGGTAAAAATGGCCAGGATTTGATTATTAAGGTGCCCAAAGGCACCGTGGTGAAGGATGCCAACACCGGCCGTATTATGGCCGATTTGTCTGGTCCCGACCCGGTGCTGGTGGCCAAAGGCGGCCGGGGCGGCTGGGGCAACAGCCATTTTGCCACCCCTACCCGGCAGATTCCCCGGTTTTCCAAGCCTGGGCTGCCTGGCGAGGAGTTTGAGGTTACGCTGGAGCTGAAATTGCTGGCGGATGTTGGCCTGGTGGGTTACCCCAATGTGGGCAAAAGCACGCTGATTTCGGTGGTTTCGGCGGCCAAGCCCAAAATTGCCAACTACCACTTCACCACCCTTACCCCGGTGCTGGGCGTTGTCAAGGTGGATCAAGGCAGCAGCTTTGTCATGGCGGATATTCCCGGCCTGATTGAAGGGGCCAGCGAGGGTGTGGGTCTGGGGCATGAATTTTTGCGCCATGTGGACCGCTGCCGGCTCATTTTGCATGTGGTGGATGTATCGGGTATTGAGGGCCGGGACCCTGAGGAAGATTTTGCCACCATCAACCGGGAGTTGGCCGGTTTTTCGGAGGATTTGGCTGCCCGGCCGCAGTTGGTGGCAGGCAGTAAGATTGATTTGGCTACCCCTGAGCAGATTGCGCAGTTCCGCCAGTTTGTAGAGGGGCAGGGGCTGGAGTTCTATCCCATATCTGCCGCCACCCGCCAGGGAGTTACCGAGCTTATTCAGGCCATTACCCGGCATTTGGCTGAGCTGCCCCCCATCCGGGAGTATGAACCGGAACCCATCCCGCTGGAGGAGCTGGAAAAACGGGCGGAACGCCGGTTTGAAATTACAGTGGAAGACGGCGTTTATATTGTTGAGGCCGACTGGCTGGCTTCGGCTCTGGGCGGTGTTAATATGGATGATTACGAAAGCCTGCAGTATTTCCAGCGGGTACTTATCAATACAGGCATTATTGCCGAACTGGAGCGTATGGGCATTCAGGAAGGGGATACGGTGAGCATTTTGAACTTTGAGTTTGACTTTATCCCGTAATGCCGGAGGTTTTTAATGGAAAACTGGCTAATATCAGAAAACCCCAAGCAGCTCAGCGCCGCCACCCTCGCCTTTTTGGGGGATGCTGTTTATGAGCTGCTGGTGCGTCGTTCCCTGGCTACTACAACCATTCCGGCGGGCAAGCTGCATAAAATGGCTATTGGTATGGTGTGCGCTCCCGCCCAGTCGGCTGTGTATGAAAAGCTGGAAGGCATCCTGACCGAAGAAGAGCTGGCTGTAATGAAGCGGGGGAGAAATACCCACCCCGCCCATACAGCCAAAAATGCAACTGTGGCCGATTATCGCAGGGCCACCGGGGTGGAGGCGCTGTTTGGCTACCTCTATCTTTCTGGGCGCCAGGAGCGGCTGGAGGAGTTGTTCCGGTATGTATACAATTCAGGCACTACACAGCCGGAAAACATTTCATTAGAGAAAAAATAGGTATAAAGAAAAATCCGCCGCTGTATTATACAGGGCGGTTTTTCGGGTAAGGCTGGTGTTTGCTTTCAGAAAGGGCAGATGTTACTTCTGCTTGCTCTCCGGGGCGCTCTTCTCCTGCTGGTTGGCGGGATTTACGGGCTTGGGCTCCTGGGTGCCGTTCTTGGTCTGCTTGTCACGCATCAGATATTCACCTCGCTTCCTCTTTGGGGTGTTGCTGTCGATTGACAGGGATTTTATCAAGTATCAGGAGGAAAATAGCTGCTGGCAGCGCTTCCTTGCCCATACAGGCCCGGAATTTACCGGCAGCGGGGTTCCGTTATCAATCGATGGTGTAAGTATGGACATAAAATACCGGCATTATGCCTGGAAAGGAGGTTTTTCATGGCAAAAATTATTCGACAAAATTTGGTAAACAGCGTGCGTACCTCCCAAATGAATGCGTTTGTCCAGCTGTTTTGTACCGATTTGCTGCTGCTGATAATGGTGCTGTTACTGGTATGGAAGGGGTGGTACCTGCTGGCACTGCTCTGCCTGCCTGTTGCTGCTGTTGTCACCACCCGGGGGACAAAAAAGGTGGCTATTATCAAAGCCGGGGCGGATGGAGAAAGCGAGACATTGGCACTGCTTCGGCGGCTGCCCGCCGATTGGACTGTTCTGCCCGATGCCGCCGTTGCCCACCGCGGCCACCGCAGCCAGATTGACTATGTTGTTGTGGCACCGGTGGGCGTGCTGATTGTGGAAGGGAAAAATGTATCCGGCGTAATCTCCGGAAAGGCATCGGACCGGACACTGGACCAGTACAAACCCTCCCGGGGCGGCCGGCCTGCTGAGCATAAAAGCATGTATAACCCGCTGTTTCAGGTGCAGGGGCATAAAAGCACATTGGAACACATCCTTCAGGATGCCGGTATACATACCCCAGTGCAGACCGCTGTCTATTTTTCCAACAAAAATGCCGAGGTGCGTATCAGTGGGGCGTCCGGTATCCTAACAGTGGGGGATAAACGGCCGCTGGATGTACAGGTTCGGGCTTTGCTGGAAAAGAAGAAAAGCAAAACCGATTGCGCTGCTGTAATCCGGGCTATACAGCAAGCAATGGTTCCATAATATTTTTAGGCAAAAGCTCTCCCATAGAGCCTTTGCCCTGATAGATAGGATAGGAGGCTACACAATGGCGGGAATTTTTGACGAAGCGGAAATGTGGCAGGTTCTGGCCGGCTGTATTCCCGAAGGGGAAAGCCTTTTGGCAGCTGTGCATGGCATTACACTGCAACTAAACCAAAAAAAGGCATCAAAGTTTGATGTGTATGTGGGTATTACAGCGCGCTATCTACTCATTGCCGAGTGTGAGGAGCGAAAATACTTATCCACTTTCTATCTCATTCCCGATCAGCGGAAAACGGTGGAGGAAGAGGTTGGCGTTTGCTTTTTGCTAACCGATATCCAGCGCTGTGTCATTCAAAATGCCATAATGGGGGCGGTGAATTGTTCCATCACCTTACAGGATGGCAGCTTTATCAAGCTGATGCTGCCCAAACGCGGAGGGTTAGGGGGTGGCATGCCCCATCATGCCGCATATCGGGAGAAGATTATAAGCTGCCTATCGGCCCTGCCCTGCGAGCATTAGGGATGGTTTTTTATACGGTCGCAGGAGGGAAATTTCTTTGTTTTCCTGTTAGATTGTGCTACAATAATCCATAAGAGCATATAGAATGGAGATGGATTGGAATGGACGAACTAAAGCGCTATATCGATGCCAGCTTGCCGGAGTTGTACCAGCTGATTGAAAAGCTGTGTGGAATCCCGGCGCCCTCTCACCATGAGGAGCGCCGGGCGGAGTTTTGCAAAAATTGGCTGATTGAAAACGGAGCCCCAGCCGGCCAGGTACAGATTGATGCAGCTCTGAATGTTGTATATAAAATTCCTGGCCGGTCGGATCAGGTAGCGGTGTTCATGGCCCACACCGATACGGTGTTCCCGGATATGGAGCCAATGCCCTACCAGGAAGAAAATGGCCGGATGTATGCCCCAGGCGTGGGGGATGATACCGCCAACCTGGCTGTACTGCTGTTGCTGGCCCGATATGTGACGCAAAGGGGTTTGGTACCTGACTGTACAGTGCTGTTTGTGGCAAATTCCTGCGAGGAGGGCCTGGGCAACCTGAAGGGGTGCCGCCAGCTGATGCAGGACTATGGGGAGCAGACAGTGGAGGTAATCTCCTTTGATGGTTATTACAACGGCCTTGCCAACGATGCGGTGGGTTCTACCCGGTACCAGGTGACAGTGCGCACCGAGGGCGGGCACAGCTTTGGCAACTTTGGCAACCGCAACGCTATTCACCAGCTGGCAATGATAATTGATGAGCTGTATCGTATCCAGGTGCCCGCCCAGGCAAAAACAACCTATAATGTGGGGGTTATTAGCGGCGGTACTTCGGTGAATACCATTGCCCAGGATGCCAGTATGCTGTATGAATACCGCTCCGAGAGCCTAACTTGTCAGGAATATATGAAAAAAGCCTTTGAAACAGTTATTCAGCGTCATCGGGAAGCTGGGCTGGAAATTGAAGTGGAGGTACTGGGTAACCGCCCCTGCGCCGGAACCATTGACCAGCAGCGGCAGCAGGCCCTGACAGATGAACTTTGCGCAATTATCCAGCGGCACAGCGGCAAGGAGCCTACCGTATCGGCTTCCTCCACCGACTGCAACATCCCTCTTTCCATGGGCATCAATGCGGCCTGCTTTGGGGTATGCCTGGGCGGCGGCGCCCACACCCGAGGCGAATGGATTGAGAAAGCCAGCCTGAAAACGGGCTTTGCCATTGCTGGTGAAGCAGTGCTTCGGCGGTTTTAGAGAGCAATAACAGACAGCGCTGCCGTGTACAGGCGGCGCTGTTTTTAGTTGGGCAAATTTCTTGTCAAGTGCAAAATGCTACAAAAATTGGCCAGAATATTTGTCAAAGAGTGGGCGCTGTGTTATACTAAATACTGTCTGTGGCTTAGCCGCAATTTTTGGGACAAAGGAGAATTTATACTTTGATTACAGTGACTGATCTTGGCCTCAGCTTTGGCAGTGAAAAGCTGTTCGACCATGTTGACCTAAAATTTATCCCCGGCAACTGTTACGGCGTCATTGGCGCCAATGGTGCGGGCAAATCCACCTTTTTAAAAATCCTGTCCGGCGAGATGGAGAGCACCTCCGGCACTGTGGAAATCCCTGCCAATATGCGCATGTCGGTGATGAAGCAGGACCACTTCCAGTATGACGAATACACCGTGCTGGACACGGTTATTATGGGCAATAAGCGCCTGTATGACATTATGAAGGAGAAAGAGGCCCTCTATGCCAAGGAGGATTTTTCCGAGGAGGATGGCGAGAAGGCCGCCGAATTAGAGGGTGAATTTGCCGAACTGAACGGCTGGGATGCCGAAACCGAGGCCGCCCAGCTGCTGCAGGGCCTGGGCGTGAATGGGGAACTGCTGTATGCCCAGATGGCCAACCTGAAAGCGGAGGATAAAATTAAGGTGCTGCTGGCCCAGGCGCTGTTTGGCCAGCCTCAGATTATCCTGCTGGATGAGCCGACCAACCATCTGGATGTAGGGGCTATTAAATGGCTGGAGGACTTTTTGTTCGACTTTGTGGGCACAGTGATTGTTGTATCCCACGACCGGCATTTTCTCAATAATGTTTGTACCCACATTGTGGATATCGACTATGGCAAGATTAAGATGTATGTGGGCAACTATGATTTCTGGTACGAATCCAGCAAATTGGTGCAGCAGATGATCCGGGATCAGAACAAGAAGAATGAGGATAAAATTAAGGAGCTGCAAAACTTCATCCAGCGTTTTTCGGCCAACAAATCCAAGTCCAAGCAGGCTACCAGCCGCCGCAAGCTGCTGGATAAGCTGACTGTGGAGGAGATGCCGGCCTCCAGCCGGCGCTACCCCTGGGTGTCCTTTAAGGCTGAACGGGAGGTGGGCAAGGAGGTACTGAATGTAGAAAACCTCTCTGCCTCTGTGGATGGGGTTCCGGTATTCCAAAACCTCAGTTTCCGGGTGGGCAGAGAGGACAAAATTGCCTTTGTTTCGGACAATGAGATGGCAGTCACCGCCCTGTTTAAAATCCTGGCTGGGGAACAGGAGCCGGATAGCGGCAGCTTTAAATGGGGTATCAGCACCAGCCAGTCCTATTTCCCCAAGGACAACAACGAGTTTTTTGATGGGTGTGAACTGAACCTGATTGACTGGATGCGCCAGTATTCCCCCGATGAGCATGAAAGCTATGTCCGGGGTTTTCTGGGGCGGATGCTTTTCTCGGGTGATGAGCCGCTCAAGCCGGTTAAGGTGCTTTCTGGCGGCGAAAAGGTGCGTTGTATGCTGTCCCGTATGATGCTTTCCAGCGCCAATGTATTGATGCTGGACCAGCCCACCAACCACCTGGATTTGGAATCCATTACTGCCTTGAACAATGGCTTGACCGATTTTAACGGCATTATCCTGTTTGCCACACATGACCATCAGTTTATGCAGACTGTGGCCAACCGCATTATTGAACTGACCCCCAATGGCTGTATCGACCGGGCGGGCACCTATGAGGACTATTTGGAATTTAAAGGGATGTAACCCTTCATAAAACGGCAACCTGTTTCCTGGATAAAATTGGGGGATAGGTTGCTGTTTTGTTGAAGAAAAATCAATAAAAGTTGAAATTTGGTATTTTTTCTATTTTTATAGGAATATGCTTTTCGATTTATTATACAATTTTATTAGCTGATACAGCTAATCTCTTACCGAAAGGAATTGTGTAATATGTCAACAGCTCAAAAAAAAGCAATTATTCTAAAAACCACCTGTTACAAGCGAATGAGGCAGGAGACCGGCTATACGCAGGAAACGGCGGCGGAATTGCTGGATATCGGCCTACGCACGCTGCAATCCTATGAATGTTTCTTTTTAAGAATACCCACTGTCAGAAAGGTTTGTGGCGGGAATC
>CAOKWH010000028.1 GCA_948473085.1 uncultured Clostridia bacterium | reverse complement strand
AACCATATGGTTCCCTACCGCATTAGAGGGAGCGTAAGCGAACGGATACCCCGCCGCAGCGGAATACCATATCGCCCAGGAACGGGCGATATGGTATAATAACGACAAAGTCGTTATTATACTGACTATCTAAAATATACCACTACGGTGCTTTGCACCTGTGGTATAATAACGATAAAATCGTTATTAAACTTAAATTTTAAAGACCCTTTTTCTCGTCACTTACGGGGCAACCGAAAAAGATAGCCAATTATACCATTCCGCTATCGCTTCATGGCATAATAACCGCAGAGCCTCGCCGCCAGTGGCGGCAACCGGTTCTAATGCGCAATTATACCGAATTTCCAGGAACCCTTTACAGAGGGCCGGAAAATCATATTGGTGCGATTATAACCTGAAGCGGAAGTTTGTAGAAGGTTGGTTTTCTGCTGCGGGCAGAGGACGCCAGTTTGCCCGGCAAATGAATGGGCGGGATAAAATGCCTTTGCCCGGGGTGAGAGCTGGTAATGGTACTATTTTGGCATGAATATGCCCCGCAAGGGGGAGTTATGATGCAAATATGGCAAGAGAGGAGATACTATGGAGGACAGAATGGAAGAAACAACCGCAGTGCCCCAGGCGCCCAAAAAGAAAAAGCGCAATAAATATGCTGCTCCGGTGGGCGGCCTGTATATCATACTGGCTATGATTGGGCTGGTATCTGTTGTGATGGGCAGCTTTCGGCTTTGGGATATGCTGACAGACAATTCCAAACAGCTGCAAAAAATTGAACGCCAGATTTTGCCGGTGATGATGTTCGACCCGGTGCCGTTTGAAAATATTGCGGATGTAAACAGTTCCACATTGGTGAAAACCTCCATCTGGTCCTGTTTATACAGCGATAAGCGCAGCAGCTATTCCTATGACGATAACGGCATGATCCTCATTCCGGTATCGGATGTGGATGTAGCGGCCAAGCGGCTCTATGGCCCCGAGGCAGCGCTGGTTCACGCCTCTATGGAGGAGGATGGCATTTCCTACACCTTTGACAGTGAGAATAATGTGTACCGGGTGCCCATGATGGCCCAGGGCGGCTATTACACCCCCATGGTAGTGGATATGCAGAAGAAAGGGGATGTGTATGAGGTGGTTGTGGGCTACATTGCCCCCGGCGCCAGCTGGAGCACCGACGCCAAGGGCGAAAAATACCAGCCTGCCCCCGATAAATATATGATTTATAACATGAAGAAAGAGGACAGGGAATACTACATTGTCGGCATTAAGGATCCTGGGGCGATGGAAGTGGAATCCTCCTCTCCCACGGTTGTGCCCGGGCTCTCCTCCTCGGAGGCCGAATAAATAAAATGGACAGGCTACTTGCGCAGCAGCCTGTCCATTGTTTTGCCCTTGGCCAGCTCGTCAATGAGCTTGTCCAGGTAGCGTATTTCCTGCATCAGCGGGTCCCGGATTTCCTCCACCCGCACGCCGCAAATCCTGCCGGTGATGAGCCGGCGGTTTGGGTTGGGGGCAGGGGCATTGGTGAAAAATGCAGCATAGGTGGTGGGCTGCTTGATCTGGGCTTCAATCTCTTCCTGGCTGTATCCGGTGAGCCAGCGGATCACCTTGTCCACCTCCTCCCTGGTTCGGCCCTTTTTAACAGCTTTATTCACCAGCAGGGGGTAGAGCTTGGAAAACTCCATTTTGTATATTTTTTCTTCCATAATACTTCTTCCTGTTTGAGTGTTGGGGTTTCTACAATACAGTGTGTAATTTTTATATCCAAATATACCAATAAATAGGGGGCAGGCGGCGGGAAAGCCACCCTCCGCACATCATTGCCGGCCGGCTGTTGGTACACCGGAAGTGTGTCCGTCCCGGTTTAGGGGCAGTTCTGTACATGGATAGGCCGGTAGCGGAATTTCTTGCCGGCTTAGGCTTTTTGCCTTCCATTATACAGAGGGCTTGCACTTATAAAATTGATTACCGCCTGTATAGAACATTATATTGATTACAAACTGAAACAGCCCCACAGGCAAAAGAACCTGCAGGGCTGTTTTTAGTCGGAGATACGATAGATTGCGCAGGCGTTCTGCCAGGTGATACGGGTCATCTCCTCCGGGGGCAGGCCCTTTATTTCTGCCATCTTGGCCAGCGTGTAGGGCAGCATGGTGGAGTCACACCGGCGGCCCCGCAGCGGTTCCGGCGCCATATAGGGGCAGTCGGTTTCCACCAGCAGCCGGTCGGCGGGGGTATAGTCCACCACCTCAATGGCCTTGCGGGCATTTTTGAAGGTGAGCACCCCGGTGAAGCCGATGTACATCCCCAGCTTCAGCACCTCTTTGGCCATCTCCAGCGAGCCGGAAAAGCAGTGGACAATGCCCTGGGGGCGGTACTTCTTCAGCAGCTCCATGGTGTCGTTGGCCGCCTCCCGGCTGTGGATAATCACCGGCATATCAAGCTCCCGGGCCAGCTGCAGCTGCTGTTCAAAGGCGGCGCGCTGGATATCCCGGGGGCAGAAATCATAGTGGTAGTCCAGGCCAATCTCGCCAATGGCGCAGACCTTTTGTTCCTGGGAGAGCCGGGCCAGCTCGTCCAGGCTGTCCCGGTTTATTTCCTGCCCGGAGTGGGGATGCACCCCCACCGAGGAGTAGAGAAACCCACACTTTTGCCCCATTGCAATGCCGGTGCGGGAGCTTTGCATATCGCAGCCCACATTCATCACCCGGCGGATGCCGTGGCCGGGCAGGGAGGCAAGCAGGCTGTCCCGGTCGGGGCCGAACGCCTCATCGTCATAGTGGGCGTGGGAATCAAAGATACCGTCTATCATGTCAGCGTACCTTGGAGCCCACCGGGACGCTATCGTCCACAAACAGCACCTTGACCTCATTTTCCCCGGCGTCGGCGGCCAGAATCATCCCTTCGGACAGGACACCCCGGAGCTTGGCGGGCTTGAGGTTGGCCACCACCACAATCTTTTTGCTCACCAGGTCGTCCGGCTTGTACCAGGCAGAGATGCCGGATACCACCTGGCGGCCGCCTTCCCGGCCATCCTCCAGCGTCAGCCGGAGCAGCTTATCCGCCTTGGGCACCGGTTCGCAGGCAATAATTTTGGCTACCCGCAAATCAACTTTGGCAAAGTCGGCAATTTCTATGATAGAGGCCACGCCTTCCGGTTTTTCCGCCTTCTTTTCGGCGGGCTTGGGCTCCTCCTTGGGGGCGCGCTGAGCCTCTAAGTGTTCCAGTTCGGCCTTGACATCAATGCGGGGGAACAGGTTTTCACCCTTCTTCACGGCAAGCGGTTCGGAGCTGGGGATATAGTGGGCGTTGTCGTAGCGGCGCAGTTCTTCCCCGCAGCCCAGCATGGCAAAGATTTTCTCGGCCGTTTCGGGCATGAAAGGGGAGAGGAAGATAGCCGATACACGAATGGCCTCGGTGAGGTTGAACAGCACACTGGCCAGCCGGGCCTTTTTGTCCTCCTCTTTGCCCAGTATCCAGGGGGCGGTTTCGTCAATATATTTGTTGGCCCGGGAGAGAACCCTGAACACAGCCACCAGCGCGTTCTGGAAGGCAAAGGCCTCCATATCCCTTTCATACTCGGCCTTCAGGCCGTCCATCAGGGCAATCAGCTCATCATCCAGGGGCTGGGCCTCCCGCAGGGCGGGAATGGTGCCGCCAAAATACTTGTCTATCATGGACAGGGTGCGGGATACCAGGTTGCCCAGGTCGTTGGCCAGGTCGGTGTTGATGCGGTTAATCAGCACCTCGTTGGTGAATACGCCGTCGGTGCCAAAGGGGAACTCCCGAAGCAGGAAGTAGCGCAGGGCGTCCACGCCGTAGCGCTGGCAGAGAATTACCGGGTCGATGACATTGCCCTTGGATTTGCTCATCTTGCCGCCATCCACCAGCAGCCAGCCGTGGCCAAACACCCGCTTGGGCAGCGGCAGGTCCAGCGCCATGAGCATAGCGGGCCAGATGATGGTGTGGAACCGCACAATCTCCTTGCCCACAAAGTGTACATCGGCGGGCCAGTATTTGTCATAGTCGTTGTACCGGCTGTTTTCATAGCCCAAGGCGGTGATGTAGTTGGAAAGGGCATCCACCCAGACATAGACCACATGGCCGGGATCAAAATCCACCGGGACGCCCCAGGTGAAGCTGGTGCGGCTGACACACAGGTCCTCCAGGCCGGGCTTGATAAAGTTGTTTACCATCTCATTGACGCGGCTGGCCGGGGTGAGGAACTCCGGATGCTCCTCGTACAGCTTGAGAATGCGGCCGGCGTAGTTGGAGAGCTTAAAGAAGTAGGCTTCCTCCTCGGCGTCAATTACCGGGCGGCCGCAGTCGGGGCAGCAGCCGTCCACCAGCTGGGTTTCGGTCCAGAAGGATTCGCAGGGGGTGCAGTACTTGCCCTTGTAGGAACCCTTGTAAATATCCCCCTTATCATACAGGGCCTTGAAAATCTTCTGCACGCTCTCCTGGTGGTAGTCGTCGGTGGTGCGGATAAAGCGGTCGTTGCTGATGTTCATCAGCTTCCACAGGTCCTGGATGCCGGCCACTACCCGGTCCACATACTCCTTGGGGGTAACGCCGGCCTCGGCGGCCTTCTGCTCTATCTTCTGGCCGTGCTCGTCGGTGCCGGTGAGGAACAGGACATCATAGCCCTGCAGCCGCTTAAAGCGGGCCATCGCGTCTGCCGCCGTGGTGCAGTAGCTGTGGCCGATGTGCAGCTTGTCCGATGGATAGTAGATGGGGGTGGTTATATAAAATGTGCCTTTGCTCATCCCGATAAAATCCTCCTTTTAACATGTTTCTTTTATTAGTATACCATTTTTTCGCCCTATTTCAATGCAAACCCAAAAAAGTACCCAAACAGTGCCAAAAATGGGGGAAGAATATAAATTTTCGGCGGCAATGTACAAAGAATGGGCCTAATTTTTGGTGGGAAAGCCATGCCCGGCCCGCCGGTTTTCCAATTGCCAGAGCGGGCAGAATATAGTACAATAAAAGCATAGTAAGACAGCCAAAAACAGGGAGATGATGCAGATATGTTTGAACCTATTGAATTTCGTTCCTCCAATGGGACCGATACGGTGCATGCCTATATTCTGCCCACGGCGGCGGCCCGGCCCCGGGGTATTGTGCAGATTGTCCATGGCATGTGTGAATATATAGGCCGGTATGAGCCGTTTATGCAGCTGCTGGCTGAAAACGGCTATATTGTCTGTGGGCATGACCATATTGGCCACGGCGCCAGCGCCGGGGAAAACGGCCTGGGCTACTTTGCCCCCAGGGATGGCTGGGACTGCCTGGTGCGGGATACCCGGCAGCTGACTATTTTAATGCGGGGCAGGTATCCCGCCCTGCCGGTGTACCTGTTTGGGCACAGTATGGGCAGCTTTGTAGTCCGGGAATATATGGCGCGCTACCGGGACCTGGCCGGCGCCCTTTTAAGCGGCACCGGCGGGGCCAACCCGCTGGCCGGCGTGGGCCGGGGCCTGATACAGGCTATCAGCCGGGCAAAGGGGGACAAGTACCGCAGCAGCCTGGTGAACAGCCTGGCCTTTGGCGGCTTTAACCGGGCTTTTCCCGAGGCAGCCACCCAGCACGACTGGCTGACGCGGGACGCCGCCGAGGTGGCCAAGTATGAGGCCGACCCCCTGTGTACCTTTGTGTTTACAGTCAGCGCCTATGGCGACCTGATGGAGCTGATAACCCGGGTATCCGGCAAAAAGTGGGCCAGGCGGGTGCCGGCAGAGCTGCCCATCTTCCTCTATTCCGGGGACTGTGACCCGGTGGGCGGCATGGGCAAAGGGGTTGGCCAGGTGGCCGGCTGGCTGGCTGCCGCCGGGGTGCGGCATGTCAAGTTTAAGCTGTACAAGGGCGGCCGGCACGAGATGCACAACGAAATAAACCGGGATGAGGTGTTCCGGGATGTGCTGCACTTTTTGGACCGGGCTGCCCGCCTGAACAGGCAGCAGGGAAATTAAAAAAATATGTTGCCCCCGGTGCAGTAAAAGCTGGCGCCGGGGGCACTATTGTATTGAAAGGCGCCGGTTTTTCCTTTAAAGGAAAGGGCTTGCAGCTTAGGGTACAAAAAGTTGGCAGGGCGGTTGCGCAATATTTCATACATTGTTACTATTTTGTAATATATTCCTGGAAATTTCCGCTAATAAAGTATGAAGTTTGTGTGAATATGCCCTCACACTCCACCAAAAACCGGATAAATACGCGGTTTTTGTGCTGGAAGTGTAATTGTAAACAATTTGTAATTTCTATTGCATAAAACCGGCGAAGCGTATATAATAAAATGGAAGAACCGGATTGGCATTCCCGTTGCCGAACCGAATTTTTACACATGAGGAGGAAAGAACTATGAAAGCAAAAAGACTAACTGCTCTTGCGCTGGCTGCCGTAATGGCCGCTTCGTCTATGAGTGTTTCGTTTGCCATTTCGACGGATGAAGTGTTGGATTTTGCTAAAGATGGGCTCTACTATTTTGATGAAGATGATAATGTGATTAAGTCGGCAGAGGATGATGACTATCAGTTCCGCCCCGGCGATGATGTCTATCTTCGTTTGGAGGGTACAGAAACTACATCCAAAAAGAAGTCTTATAGCGCTTTTGCTACCTGGGATATTGGTAAGTCCTGGGTGGATGATGTTGATATTGTCTATAAGAAGGGTGTTTTTGGCAGCACCCCGGTTACAACCACCACTTATAAAACCACTGGTTTTAAGTATGATGGGCTGAACAATATACCTTTTAAGCCGAAAAATGACACCGAAGCAGAAGTATTGAGAGCTGCAAAGGAAGAGCTGAATAAAAAAATAAATGACAGTGCGCTTTTGAACCAGGTAATTGCAGCTGATTTCACTAAAACAACAGGGTATGTTAAGGATAACAAGTGGTATGAGAATGCAGCTGCTATTCTGAAAGATACAAGTTTGAACCCTACTTATACTGAACTGAAAAATGGTATCAAGTATGATGGTAAGTTCTATACCGATATTTCTGAGACCCCCTTAACAGAAATCCCTGCCAGCGGTGTTTTCCAGGTTGGTACTGAGTACTATCTTGCTACGGAAGCAAAAGCTAAGGAACTGTTGGACTATGGCACTATATTTACAACTACAGTTCAAGATTCGGACAATTTCTATATTTTGGAAACCGAGAAGACACAAGGATACAGTGCAGCTGTCACTAATACCGATAAGTCGGGTGATAGTACATATGTAAGACTGGATACAGGTTCTATCATTAGTGATATTAGCACTGGCACAGCTAAATGGATTTCTCCCGATAAACTGCTTGATGCTGATGCTCTTAATGCAGTAGGTGATGGCCTTAATGTGACAAAGGTGACTAATAAAACCGGAAGTTATTTGAATGGTACTACATTGGTTGAGAGTACAGCTGTGGACAAAAACCAGGATGGTTGGATTGACAGCAGCAAAACCCAGCTTTATACAGACAAAGAAGCTGTAGAAAAATTGGGTGGTTTTGAAGATTGTGCAACTAAAACCGTTTATCTGGACAAAAATGATAACAATAAGGTTATTACTGATGTAAATGCAAAGGCAAAGGAAAATATCACAAATGCTATCAATAATATGACCAGAGCGGCGAATGTTTCGACAAGCACCACAAGATCCGGTTCTTCTCCCACAACTGCTTATGCCTATTGGTACAAGATTAGCACAAATAAGTCTGCTACAACCAAGGAGTTGGATGTTGTAGGTACTATTTCGGTTGGTACTTCCAAGACAAATGCCAAGGATCATGACTGGGATATAGGCTTTACACTGACAAATGCTTCCAGCGACCCTGAGCATAGCGATGTTTCAGACTATGCCCTGATTGAACCCGGTGCAGGCGGCGTTCTCTCCTTTGATAAGAGCGCCGAGGAAGTAGAGATTGAGTTTGGCGACGACGCCCGCTTTGAGTTTAACGCCCGGGGCCAGGGCAAGCTGAACTTTGCCTACAACACCAAGTACAACCGCGAGTTTGCCCGGGATTATGAGTCGGCCAATATCGACTTTATCACCTTTGAGGGCGAGCCTACCGCAAACCGTACCGGTACCCTGTATATCTATGTGGACCCCGAGGATAAGGGCTATATCTACGAGGTAACCGAGGACGGCGCCAAGAAGATTTCCGGCGCCAAGTACGATAAGGATGAGGGCGCCTGGGTTATCCGTACCCGCAAGCTCACCTCTTACGCCATTTCGGATAAGAAGCTGAAGACTGTGGATGAGATGAATACCTCCAGCTCTTCCGGCACCACCGGCGGCAGCACATCGCGTCCCAGTGGCAGCACTGGCAAGCCCAACCCCGATACCGGCCGGTAGAAATTTTGGCTTGATGTACACATCAAGCAGTATGGAAAGCTACCGCTTCCCATACTGGACAAAGCATAACAACACCAGGGCGCCGGCCGGGCAGTACGGGATTTCCGGCCGGAGGCCCAATAAAAAAACAAGGCGGGACTAATTCCCGCCTTGTTTTTGCATGCAAGCCCTACCGATGCTTGCGCTGGGGCACTGGCCGGAGCGTTACGCTGTCCCGGAAGTCCTCCATGGTCAGCCCCAGCAGCAGCGAAAGCTTGATAAAGTTTTCCAGCCGGGGCTGGCGCTCGCCCTTTTCCAGGTACTGGTAGGCCCGCACAGTCATTTCTGCCGCCTCGGCCACCTGCTCCTGGGTCAGGTGCAAAGCGTCCCGGCGCTGGCAGAGGGCAGTGGAAAATGTGTTTTTGATGGCCATAAGTTGTTCATCCCTTCTTTAGTTTTTGCTGCGCCGTTGGCCGCGCCGGGGCACTGGCCGGAGCGTTACGCCCTCCCGGAAGTCCTCCATGGTCAGCCCCAACAGCAGCGAAAGCTTGATAAAGTTTTCCAGCCGGGGCTGGCGCTCGCCCTTTTCCAGGTACTGGTAGGCCCGCACAGTCATTTCTGCCGCTTCGGCTACCTGTTCTTGGGTCAGGTGCAAAGCGTCCCGGCGCCGGTAGAGGGCAGTGGAAAATATAGTTTTAATTGCCATTACAATTCACCTCCCATATAGGACAATTCCAGGGGTTGTGAAATTGGACATATCCTGTCGAAACAGGAAAATTTTTTTACAAATTCGGCCGGGAACCCGGGCAGCTGCCCCAAATGGCCTGCTGCTATGCTTGCGTTTTGCCGCTGAAATGGGATATAATAGGAACATCCGGCCCACCTGGCCGAACAAAAATTTCAGGATAAGAGTTTTGAAGGAGATACAGCATGAAGCGTCTATTATCCACTTTGCTTACAGTGCTACTGTGCCTGTCGCTGTTTACAGCCTGCATCGGCGGGGAGGGGCCCGGCAGCTCCGCACCGGAAATGGCCCAGCCCGCCCAGGACAAGTACCAGCTGGGGCAGACAGTGACAGTCTATTACGAGCAGATACCCAGCCGGGAGATTACCATTCCCATCACCCTCACCCTGCCGGCTGGCCAGCCCGGGGAGCAGGTGCCCCTGGTGCTGTTCTGCCACGACTTTTTGGGCGACCGCAGCACCGGCGGCGCCTTTGAAAACCTGGCTAAAGCCCTGGCCGACCGGGGTATTGCCAGCATGGCGGTGGATTTTTCCGGGTGCGGCGAGAGCCAGGAGGATTTTTCTGCCAGCTGCCTGTTCTATATGGAACTGGATATCAAGGCCGCCCGGAACTATGCCATCGAAAACGCCCCCATTGATACCGGAAAGGTTGGCCTGTTCGGCCATGGCCTGGGGGGGCGTCTGGCCTTGGAGATGGGTTCGCTTAAAGATAGCCCCTATACGGCCATCAGTTTGGCTGCGCCGCTGACCGATGAGCCGGAGGCCACACTGCGCGGCCTGCTGGGGGAGGAATATGACCGCATGCTGGCCGAGGCGTTCAGCGAGCAGCGCTATGCCGAATACACCGCCCCGGATGGGCTGTTGCGCTATGTTTCGGTAAACTGGTTTGACGATATCCGCCTTTCCCAGCCGCTGAAAAACCTACAGCACCTCAAAGGGGCGCTTCAGGTTGTGTATACCCCCAATGACGATTGGGTGCCGGCAGAGGTTGTGCAGCAGCTGATACAGGCCGCCCAGAGCCAGGGCGCCGCCACTGTGCTGCAGCTGGAAGTGGCAGCCCCGGATCACAGCCTGGATTTTTATGAGGAAAATTCCGCCATCCGTCAGGAAGTAATCGAGAAGGTAGCCGACTTTTTTGCCGCGGCTTTCAAGTAAAAAGAGGCGGGAGGGAGTAAGGAATGGTTTTTGCAGGCTTTGATAAAATTGCCGCCGTCCTGCGGGAAATGGGCAAGGCACAGCAGCAGGTTGTGGTGGCAGTGGATGGCCGCTGCGGCGCGGGCAAGAGTACCTTTGCCGCCCAGCTGGCTGCCGAACTGGGCGGCCGGGTGGTGCAGGCGGATGACTTCTTCCTCCGGCCGGAGCAGCGCACCCCGGAGCGTCTGGCCCAGCCCGGCGGGAATATCGACTATGAGCGCATGAAGGCGGAGGTTATCCACTGCCTGGGGCCCGGCCCGCTGTCCTATACGCCGTTTGACTGCTCGGTTATGCAGCTGGGGCAGCCCCTGCACTTGGAACCCGCCTGGCTGACGATTGTAGAGGGCGCCTATAGCCTGCACACGGTGTTTGGCCGCTACTGGGATGTGGCGGTGTTCCTCACAGCCGATGAGCCCACCCGCCTGGAACGCATTGCGTCCCGCAAGGGGCACAACCAGGTGGAGATGTTCCGCACCCGGTGGATTCCATTGGAGGAGCGCTACTTAGCCGCGCAGGATGTTCAGGCCAGGGCCGATTATGTCATCGACACCGGCGCTTAAAAGCAACAAAAAGGATGGGGGCGCGGGCTTTCCCATCCTTTTTTACATACCAGAACCGGCCCGCTGCGCCTGGCGGAGATTTTGGTGAAATATTAGGTTTTAAATAGAAATTCAGTAAATAATATCCAATTTAATTATATAAAAAAACGGACCGGATGTCCCCGCCGCAAATGGCGCACCGACCAGTTTTTTCCTAATTAGCTTTTGTGCAGAAAAGACAGAAAAAATCCCTGTTCAATAGCTCCCATCTATGATACACTAAGGGTAAAGAGGGCCTGGGCTGCCACACTGCCGCCGGGCCTGCCACCAACAGAAAGGGAGGATATTTGTATGGATATTAGAACTTTGGCAGAGAAGTACAGCGCCTATATTATCGAGCAGCGCCGTTGGTTCCACGCCCACCCGGAGCTTTCCTGGGAGGAGTTTGGCACTACCGACCATCTGGTGCAGGAGCTGGAGGCAATGGGGCTGGAGGTTCAGCGTTTCCCCGGCCATCCCGGCTGCACAGCGCTGATCCGGGGCGGAAAGGCCAAGCCCGGCTGCAAAACAGTGGCCCTGCGCGCCGATATTGACGCCCTGCCGGTGGAGGAAAAAACCGGCCTGCCCTTTGCCAGCCAGAATCCCGGTGTTATGCACGCCTGCGGGCATGACAACCACATGGCCATGCTGCTGGGCGCTGCCAAAATTCTTTTGGAGTTTCAGCCGGAACTGAAGGGCAATGTAAAAATTTTCTTCCAGGCGGCGGAGGAGACCTGCCACGGCGCCGAATACTATATTGAACAGGGCGTGCTGGACGATGTGGATGCCATCTATGGCCAGCATATCTGGGATGGCCTGAAAGCCCCCTGCCTCAATGTGGAGCCCGGTGTGCGCATGGCCAGCTGCGATAACTTTACCATCACTGTGGAGGGTGTTTCGGCCCACGGCAGCGCCCCTCACCTGGGCACCGATGCCATTGTGGTAGCTGCTTCGATCATTATGAACATTCAAACCATCGTTTCCCGCAACAACAACCCGCTTAATGCCTTAGTTGTCACTGTGGGGGAGATTCACGGCGGCCAGCGGTTCAACATCATTGCCAACAAGGTGGTAATGGAGGGCACCTGCCGCACCCATTCCCGGGAGATGCGCAGCCAGATTGAGCCGATGCTCCGGCGCATCTGCGAATCCACAGCCGAAGCCTTTGGCGCCAAGGCCACACTGAAGTATGAGGCCTTCCCCGGCCCGATTATCAACGACCAGGACGATTTGAACGAGATTGCCCGGAATGCCGCCATCAAGCTGTATGGGCAGGAGGGCCTGGGCGAGCTGCCGAAGATGATGGGCAGTGAGGACTTTGCCTACTTTATGGAAAAGGTGCCCGGCGTGTTTGGCTTCCTGGGCAGCCATGATGAGCAGCACCAGGCCAGCAACCACAACGACTGTTACGATGTCCCGGAGGATGTGCTGCAGCGGGGCGCCGCCATGCATGCCCAGTTTGCGGCCGATTATCTCGAGGCCAAGGCAGAATAACAGGTGAGGAAGAGTGAAATGGAACTGAATATTAGAGAGCTTGCGGAGAAATACAGCGATTATATCATCCAGCGCCGGCGCTTTTATCACGCCTGCCCGGAACTGTCCGGCCAGGAGGAAGGCACAGCCCAGAGCCTTAAAGCCGATTTGGAGGCAATGGGTGTAGAGGTGCAGATGTGCACCACCTGCCATGGTCTGGTAGGCATTATCCGGGGCGGCAAGCCGGGCAAAACGGTGGCGCTGCGTTCGGATACCGACGCCCTGCCGGTAAAGGAGGAAACCGGCCTGCCCTTTGCAGCGGACAATGGCGCTATGCACGCCTGCGGGCATGACAGCCACATGGCTATGCTGCTGGGCGCCGCTAAAATTCTAACCGAGATACGGGAGGAACTGCCCGGCACTGTCAAACTGCTCTTCCAGCCTGCTGAGGAGGTGGCCCTGGGAGCCAAGGCCATGATCGCCGAAGGGATGCTGGATGATGTGGATGCCATCTACGGCGCCCATATCTGGGGCGATTTTGATGCGCCGCTGATTGATGTTACCCCTGGGAACCGTATGGCCTGCTGCGATTCCTTCGTCCTCACGGTGGAGGGCGCTTCCACCCACGGCAGCACGCCCCATCTGGGAACCGATGCGCTGGTGGCCTCGGCTGCCATTATCCAGAACCTGCAAAGCTATGTTTCCCGCAACAACGACCCCCTGAACCCCCTGGTTGTCACTGTGGGGAAGATTGACGGCGGCCAGCGGTTTAACATCATTGCCAACAGGGTGGTGATGGAGGGCACCTGCCGCACCTTTTCCCATAAGATTCTGAAAACCATCGACCAGGATCTGCTGCGCATTGCCCAAAATACGGCTGCGGCCTATGGTGCAGTGGCGTCCATCGAGTACACCCACATGACCCTGCCGGTGATTAACGACAATGCCGAACTGAACCGCATTGCCCATAACGCCGCCCTCAAGCTGTATGGGGAGGAGGGGATTGGCCACCTGCCCACCATGATGGGCAGTGAGGATTTCTCCTTCTTTATGGAAAAGGTACCCGGTGTGTTTGGGTTTATTGGCAGCCGCACCTCAGACCCGGCTTACAGCTACACCAACCACCACGAAAAGTACACCGTACCGGAGGATGTGCTGCAGCGGGGTGCTGCCATGCACGCCCAGTTTGCACTGGACTTTTTGATGGAAAAGGCAGCGGAGGCTTAACAGCCCTCCCAGGTGAAAAATTTTTCCAAGGCTTTTTCCCTTTCTTGAGTAAAGAGAAGCAATTATGCCATGTTGCCGCTGTTATAAGGATATAAAGGGCATTTGTGGGGGAAGCAATTGGCTCCCTGCCAGATTAAAAGTGAGCGGATACCCCGCCGCAGCGGAATAGCATATCGCTTGAAAAGGGGTGATATGGTTAGTGACAAATAAAATTGCTATTGTACTCCATTTATGTGCAGAACCTCGCCGCCAAAGGCGGCAACTGGTTCTAATGCGCAATGATAGCACTCCTAAGTTTTGCGCCTGCTATATGAACTGCCCTGCGGCTCGTATAGCGAAACTTAAAGGTCCTTTTTCTCTTCCCTTACGGGGCAGCCGAAAAAGGACCCATACAGCCAGTTTGCCCAGCTCTGGCGAAAGGCAAAAAAAGAAACGGTATAGCCCAACCGGGCTATACCGTTTTTCTATCCTTTTTGTTGTGCGGGGGCTATGCCGCCTGCGGCAATGCGTTTATTCGGGTGGTGCAAGCCGGATAAGCCAATATTTTTGGCCAGGTATACTGCTTTTATTATCGCCAGCCCCCAGCCATCTGCCGCTTTCTGCCCGCCAAAAGGGAAAAGAAAAAAAGGAGCGCCAACAGCAGCGCCCCTTTTTTCGGTTTTTACTTGGCGGCTTTGACCTTAATCCACAGGTCGGAAAGGGTCTTTTTCAGTGTGGGGTTATCTACAAATACTTCGTCCTTCTCATAGCCGGACCGGGGCAGATAGGCCGCGTTGCCCTCATAGTAGCCGCCGGGACCGCTCAGGTTTTCCAGCACCTCCTGGTTGGAGGAGGCGTAGCCCACATACTCCGAGTTGCTGTAGGAGGCATCATAGGTGAGCACATAGTTGATAAATTCGTGGGCCAGCTTGGGGTTTTCGGCATTGGCGGGGATGACCATGGCGTCGCTCCACAGGTTGGTGCCCTCGCTGGGCAGCCAGTAGCTCATATCCGGGTTCTGGTCCAGGATATAGGCGGCGTCGCCGCTGTACACCACGGCAATATCCTTGCCGCCGTTGGCCATGCCATCAATCACTTCGTCGGTGACATAAACCGGATCCATGGTGTTGTTCATCTCCAGCAGCCATTCGTAGGCGGCCTGGATTTCCTGGGGGTTTTCGGTGTTCATCGAGTAGCCCAGCGCCTTCAGGGCCATCATAAAGGAATCCCGCTCCGAGTCATAGATATAGATACGGCCCTTGTAATCGGTGTTGCGCAGTACCTCGTAGCCCTGGGCTTCCACTACGGCGGGGTCTACATTGTTGTGGTTGTATACAATGCCCACATTGCCCCAGAAGTAGGGGACAGAATAGCTGTTGTCCGGGTCATAGGGCAGGTTTTTTACACCGTCGGCCAGGTTGGGCAGGTTGGGGATCAGCGAAAGATCCAGCTCTTGCAGCATCCCCTCCTTCATCAGGCGTTCAATCATATAGTCGGAGGGCACCAGCACATCGTAGGAATCGCCGGCCTGGAGCTTGGTGTACATCATTTCGTTGGAATCAAAATATTCCACAATGACCTTGACACCGTACTCCCGCTCGAAGTTGCTAATCAGGTCTTCCCCCATGTATTCGCCCCAGTTGTAGAGCTTCAGGGTGTCGGAGCCGTATTTTTCCACGGCGTCGGAACCGCCGGAATTTCCGCTGCAGGCGGTGAGCAGCAGGCTGCCGGCCAGAGCGGCCGCAACTAATTTTTTCATCTGTGTTTACTCCTTCTTTCCTTAATGATAGGGACAATATTTACAACGGCCAAAGCCGCGGTAATCAGCACAATAATGAGGGTGGACAGTGCGTTGATGGAGGGGTTGACCCGCTTGCTCATGGTATAGACCAGGATGGAGATGTTGTTGACGCCGTTGCCGGTGACAAAGTAGGAGATGATAAAGTCATCAAAGCTCATGGTAAAGGCAATCAGCGCCCCGGACACAATACCGGGCAGGATTTGCGGGACAATGACCTTGATTAAAGCCTGGAACGGCGTTGCCCCCAGGTCCAGCGCCGCATCCGCCAGGTTGGGGTCCAGCGAGCGCAGTTTGGGGCTCACCGACAGAATTACATAGGGGGTGCAGAACATAATGTGGGCCAGCAGCATGGTGCCAAAGCCCTTGGATACCCCCAGGGCGCTAAAGAACATCAAAAGCCCAATGGCGGTTACAATCTCCGGGTTGAGCACCGGCAGGTTGTTAATCTGTTCCACCACATTGCGCAGCACCCGCTTGGAGCGGGAAAGGCCGATGGCGGCCAGTGTGCCAAAGGTGGTGGAGATGATGGTGGAGAGCACCGCAATTAAAATGGTATACCCCACCGCCTCCATCATGGTGCGGTCGGCAAACATTTTTTGGTACCACTGCAGCGAAAAGCCGTCGAAGTGGGTGAGGGAGCGGGTGCCGTTAAAGGAAAAGAGGATGATATACAGGATGGGCAGGTAAAAAAAGAGCATGGTAAGCCCCAGAATGAGCTTTCCGCCAATACCGCGCTTTTGTTCCACTGGGTTAGTCCCCCTTTCCGTTGGTGGCAGGGTCGGTGTCAACCTTGCGGGTGATATACATGGAAAGCATGATGATAACGGCCATAATCAGCGAGATGGCACTGCCAAAGTTCCAGTCGCCGCTGGTGAGGAACTGGGTTTCAATCACATTGCCTATCAGCACATATTGCCCGCCACCCAAGAGCTTGGGGATGAAAAAACTGCTGACTGCCGGCAGGAACACCAGCGTAATGCCGCTGAGCACACCGGGCAGGCTGAGGGGTAGGGTGATGCGCAAAAAGCTCTGCATCCGGTCGGCCCCCAGGTCGGCCGCGGCCTCCAGATAGCTCTTGTCCATCTTGGTGAGGGAGGTGTGAATCTGCAAAATCATAAAGGGGATGAAGTTGTACACCATGCCCAGCACCACGGCAAAGGTGGTGTACATCATCTTAATGGGGCCAAGCCCCAGGAGGCCCAGCAGGCTGTTAACCAGCCCGTCATCCTGGAGGATACCCACCCAGGCGTAGGTGCGCACCATCATGTTGATCCAGGTGGGCATGGTAATCATCAGTACCCAGAACATGCTGCTTTTTTCCGAGCCCCGGGCGATGGTGTAGGCAATGGGGTAGCCCAGCAGCACGCAGATAATGGTGGTAAGCACCGCTATGAGCAGCGAGCGCTGGAGCACAGCCAGAAAGACGCTGTCGCTGAAAAAGCGGCTGAAGTTGTCCAGCGTAAAGCGGAAGGTAGCAACATCATTGCCCGGCGTGGTGAAGGCATACAGCAGGATGAGGAGCATGGGCAGCACAATCATGGCCGCAATCCACCCCACATAGGGGTAGACCATGCTGCGGAACTGTTTCATAGTGCTTCTCCCTCCTTAGCGGCGCTTGGACATAATGTGGATATCTTCCGGCTGGAAGGTGAGGCCAACCTCATCCCCAACCTCGTACTTATCGGTGGTGTCCACCTTGTATTCATATCCCTTGGTGGCAAAGGTGACCTGATAGGTGCCGGGGATGATGTGTTCCGGGTCAAAGCTGTAGCGCACCTCGCTTATCTCCACGCTTTCGCCGTTTTCCAGGCTCCAGGCCGAGGCGTTGGCCCAGGTTTTCAGGTCGGTTTCCAGGGCGATGGATTCCAGGATTTCATCCACCTTCTTAAAGAAGTTCACGGCGAAAATCTCCTCCTCATACTCCCGGTTTACCACCCGGTTTTCATCCTTAACCACCATATTCACCGTAACCGAAGTGCCGGCAGCGGTGGAGAAGGTGACAGGGTAGCTGCCAATGCGCTTTTCAATCTGGTAGTGTACCTCCTTGATGGAGATGAGCTCGTCCGCGTCGGGGTTCCAGGCCTGGGCGTCGGCCCGGGCGATGATGGTGGCGTCGTCCAGCTCGTCAATATCCTCCATGTCCAGATAAAAGTCGTTGGCGGACATCTTTTCGTTGGCCGATTCGTTAAACACCGGGGCGTCGCTGGATACCTGCATCTGCACCGTGATGGAGGTGCCAATTTTGGTTTCCACCACAGTTTCGTAGTGGACGCCCTTAAACAGCACCGACTTAACCACACCCTTGAGCTTGCCCTCCCCCCGGGGGACAATGTCCAGGTCCTCCGGGCGGATAACCACATCCACCGTTTCGCCGGCGTCAAAGCCAAAATCCACACAGTCAAAACGCTTATCTTCAAACATTACCCGGTAGTCCTCCAGCATGATGCCCTCGATAATGTTGCTTTCGCCAATAAAGTTGGCCACATATTCGTTCACCGGCTCGTTGTAGATGTCGGTGGGGGAGCCGATCTGCTGGATTTCGCCATCCTTCATCACCACAATTTTGTCCGACATGGTCAGGGCTTCCTCCTGGTCGTGGGTGACAAAGATGAAGGTGATGCCCACCTCCTGCTGGATGCGCTTGAGCTCGTGCTGCATCTCCTGCCGGAGCTTTAGGTCCAAAGCGCCCAGTGGCTCATCCAGCAGCAGCACGCTGGGTTCGTTCACCAGCGCCCGGGCAATGGCCACCCGCTGCTGCTGGCCGCCGCTCATCTCGGTGACATTTTTGTCGGCAAAGTCCTCCAAGTTCACCAGCTTGAGCATACGCTTAACCTTCTGCTCGATAATATCCTTGGGTTCCTTTTTTATCTTCAGGCCAAAGGCGATGTTGTTGTACACATTCATGTGGGGGAACAGCGCGTATTTTTGGAAAACGGTGTTAATTTCCCGCTTGTAGGGGGGCACCTTGCTAATATCCTGCCCATCAAACAGCACCTGGCCCTCGTTTTGGGTGAGAAAGCCCCCCAAAATACGCAGCAGCGTGGTTTTGCCGCAGCCACTGGGGCCTAAGAGGGTAACAAATTCGTTTTCGTAGATATCCAGGTTAACCCCCTTCAGCACCAGCTTGCCGTCAAATTCCTTGACAATGTTTTTAAATTCGATGAGTTTTTTCTGTTGCACCAGCGGACTCCTTTCACAAAGTCGGTCTTAAAACAGCGGCGGGGTGGAAACCCACAAAACCCTGGCTGTTGTTTTCTTTTCGTTCTTCAAATAGTGCCTGTTTTTGCCGGAGAGGTAAAAGGTTTCCCCCTTGTGGACAACAAAGCTCTCCTCGCCGTATATCAGTGTAACAGTGCCCTCCACCACATAGCCGAACTCCTGGCCGCTGTGGGGGTCCATCACAAACGAAGCCCCGTCCTGGGGCAGCTCGAGCAAAATGGGCTCCATCTCGTTTTTCTGCGTGTTGGGCACAATCCAGTGTACGGTGTAGCCCTCCTGCTTGTCCACAAAAAAGTCCCGCTTGTGAAAGACCACCTGCTCCTCCTTTTCCTCCCGGAAAAACTCGGACAGGCTGCTGCCCAGCGCCTCCAAAATGTCGTTGAGGGTGGCAATGGAGGGGGAGGTGAGGTTGCGCTCCATCTGGGAGAGGAAGCCCTTGGTCAGCTCGCTGCGGCTGGCCAGCTCCTCCAGGGTCAGGCCCTTTTGTATGCGCAGCTGCTTGATTTTATGGCCAATATCCATCAGAACACCTCGCTGTGTAGTTATATTAAACATAATAGTTATTTTTACTAAACTTACTCCATTATACATTATTTTTCGGGGAATACAATAGCTATAAAACAATTTGTTTGATTTATTAAACTTTTCGACAAAATGTATAAAAAAGCCGGGCGGGTTTTGCCCTGTTTATAGCTGTCTGTGCAGGGCAAGGGGGCTGGATAGACGGGTTGGCCTGGCCCTTTGCACAGCGTTTGATATTGCTAAACCGGCTGTTTATATCCTGCCCCGATCGGATGCGGGGCAAACTGCCCGCCAGGCTGCTTGAAGAAACGGCTGGAACCTGCTATACTATTCTCAATGATTATGTAGCTGGGAGGGAATGCAGGTGCGAAAGGTTGTTTTATACATTGCCATGAGCCTGGATGGCTATATTGCAGACAGCAGCGGCGGCGTGGGCTGGCTGTCAGGCCAGGGAGAGGAAACTGGGGAGGATGGCTACACCCATTTTATACAGCAGGTGGATACCGTTATCCTGGGCTGGAACACCTACCATCAAATTGTCACCGAGCTTTCGCCGGAGCAGTGGGTGTATCAGGGGCTGACAAGCTATGTGCTCACCCACCGGGCCATGCCCTCCACCCCATCCATACGGTTTGTAGCAGAGGAGCCCTGCAGCCTGGTGGAGCGCCTTCGGCGCCAGCCCGGCAAGGATATCTGGATTTGCGGGGGCAGCGGGGTGATACAGCCGCTTATCCGGGCGGGGCTGATTGAGGAATATATCATTTCGGTTATCCCAACCCTGCTCGGTTCCGGCCTGCACCTGTTTGGGGAAACAGGCGGGGAAGTAAAGCTGAAACTCCTACAGGCCAAGAGCAGCAACGGCATTGTGGAGCTGCGCTATATCCCCAGGTAGCGGCTTATCTGCCTGCCTCTTGCAAGGCGCGCCATTTTCTGCTATAAATAAAGGGAAGGGTTCCCAGTTGTGGGAGGGATAGGCCCATCTTTGGGCTTTTTCCTGCTATGAAGTTGTAAAAATAACTTAGAAAGGGCTTGACAAACCGCAATGAGCAGGGTCATACTCAAGCAAGCAAGCAAGCAAGCAAGCAAGCAAGCAAGCAAGCAAGCAAGCAAGC
>CAOKWH010000027.1 GCA_948473085.1 uncultured Clostridia bacterium | reverse complement strand
CCACCAGCGACCGCGTTTCGTTTGAGTGGAAAATCTGAAAATCTTTCTCTCTGCGCTTTATGCTATGGCCTGTGTGTCCTTGTTAAGCGTTGCTACTCCGTAAATATACAAACGAGGTATCAATAACAAGTCCGCTATCAAGGACAGCAATGTTCTAATAATTAGGAAAATATAAACATTTCTATGTTTTTCTGTAACAACAAACACAACATGGACAAAGCTTACAATGATTCCTATCATAAAAGCAGCAGTTTCCAAATAAAGGTATCGACTGACAACAATAATTTCAATACCATCTGCATTCATAGCTTTTATCAATAGTTTCCCATAAAGAAAAACCCCAATGGAAAAAACAGCATATAAAACAAAAACAAGAAGTCCTATTTTGAATACAACACCTGCAAATCGGTCCGTTTGCTTCTTTAATATCTTATTTAACATGGAATAAAGCGGAACAATTAAAAATGCCTGCAGGGTTTCATTGATCAGATCAAACCACTCCATTTGCCCAATAATATGGAACGCCCCGTTTTGGCCGTTTGTAGAAATCAAAAAGGTCTTGATGGTTTGATATACAGCGGGAATTAACGCAAGTAGACACAATGCAATCCATAGGTTCCAATTAAAATTCTTTAGCTGTGAACATTTTTCTATGATAATATTTTTGCTATGCAGTTTGAATGGCTTATATATGAAAATCCCCCCGTTTCCCCCACTTCACTTTTGTGTTACTGCCATGGAAAAAGAACCTGTATTTCAAGGCCTTCTGGATATAAAAAGTCCCGCTTTCCGAACAATTTTATCGAAAAGCGGGACTCCTTCATTTTGGTGGAGGCGGGGGGAATTGAACCCCCGTCCGAAAACACATCCACGCAGGTATCTCCGAGTGCAGTCTGTCTTTTAGGATTCCCCTCACACAGCGCCGGCAAACAGGCTATGTGCTACGGTATCCTCTTATACACCAATAACCTCAAGGAACCGGCTAAAGGCGTTCACCACTAATCGACGCCTGAATAAAGCCCGTGGTCCTGCTTTATCAGACGGCTGCGTAAAATTACGCAGCGTATGCTACATTATCGTTAGCGTTTAATTTTAAATTTCGGGGTGTTAAAGGAGTCCCGCCTCCTACTCGCTGCCCACACTTCTGCGTCCCCGTCGAAGCCTTTACGCCCCCAGGTACATTACCGCGCGCGTTCCTTGAGCACACGGTCAATGGTTCGTTTGGCATCGCGTTTGGCGGCATCGGCCCGCTTGTCATAGAGCTTTTTGCCCTTGCACAGCCCAACCTTTACCTTTACTTTGGAGCCTTTAAAATACAGAGACAGCGGTATAAGCGTATAGCCATCCCGCTTTAGCAGTCCCAGTATCCGATGGATTTCCGCCTTGTGCATTAACAGTTTGCGCACCCGCAGCGGATCCCGGTTGAAGATATTGCCATGCTCATAAGGGCTGATATGCAGCTGCTTAATAAACAGCTCTCCCCCTTCAATGGCACACCAACTATCCTTCATGTTCACTGTGCCGGCCCGCAGGCTTTTCACCTCGGTGCCAAACAGCTCGATCCCTGCTTCATAGGTTTCTTCCACAAAGTATTCATGCCGTGCCTGGCGGTTTTCACTAATAGTTTTAAATGATACTTCGGCCAAACACAGCACCTCCCATTTTGCCAATACTTCTATATAGTATAGCACAAATAGGAATAAAGTCAATGTCGGAAAAAGGCACACTGTTTCCTTTTCGGTAGATAAGTTGGCCCCTATCACCCAGCCCCGAAAACATTCACTAAGGATGCAGAAAATAAAATATCTCCTGTAGCTCTTTGTCGCCCATCTTCTCCTTCATCTTTATATCTGAGCAGACAAATCCATTTTTTATAAAATCTTCTTGCCCGATGGTTTTCTCCAACACCCGTAACAGCACCTCTTTAAACCCACACTTTTTAACTCCTCCAAACAGCTATTCAGCAGCAGTCCGCCATACCCCTTTTCCCATATAATCGGGCAGCAAATAGATGGAAAAAATCTCTCTATAACCCTTATAGTCCTCCCATCTGCTTCTGCCAAAGCTAACTGTCCCCACAGGGTACCCATTTTCTATTAGCACAAGGCTATTTCTATCAGCCTCTCCAATTCTATCTGCCCACTGCCCCACTGGAATCTTGTCCAGATAGTCTTGGGGAATAATCCCCCGATATGCACACTTCCAACTGCTTTCATAGATACTGTTAATCTCCAACCGGTTGTCCTGCACCTTGAGATTTCGGATCTCCATAGTATAGCCCTCATTCTACCATCATCTTAGCAGCATTGCTGGCAGGGAGCAAACCTGTTTCCTATACACCTTCCCCAGCTTCGATGCATAGAATGATGGTATGTCAAAACCATTACCAAGCCACAGAAGAAGGAGACACCACATGCATTTACATAGTAAAACCCCCCTTTCCCATTCTGAACCGGGAACAGATGAACACGCCATTATCCGCCGACTTTCGGCAGTGAGTATTGTGGGAAACACCCTCCTTTCGGCCTTTAAGCTGTTTGCTGGCATTGCCGGACACTCCGGTGCCATGTTATCCGATGCCATCCACTCCCTTTCGGATGTGCTCACCACCATCATTGCCTTTGTTGGCACCCGGCTATCCAGCAAGGAGGCCGACCAGGAGCACCCCTATGGGCACGAACGCTTTGAATGTATGGCCTCCCTAATCCTTGGCATTATCCTGGCCATAACCAGTGTGGAAATTGGCAAACCCGGTGTGCAAAATATTCTATCCGGCCACTATCAAACCCTTGCTGTGCCCAGTGCGATTGCGCTTGCCGCCGCGGCTCTGTCCATCCTGTCCAAAGAGGCCATGTACTGGTACACCCTGCACTATGCCAAGCTGCTGCACTCCACCGCCTTTCTGGCGGATGCCTGGCACCATCGGTCGGACGCCCTCTCCTCCATCGGTTCTCTGTTTGGCATTGCCGGGGCCATGTTGGGCTTCCCTATCTTGGATTCAGTAGCCAGTGTGGTTATCTGCCTGTTTATCCTAAAGGTGGCCTATGACATTATAAAGGACGCCGCTGCCAAACTGTTGGACACCTCCTGCGGTGCTGAATATGAGAGAAAGCTATCCGACTATATTGCCAGCCAGGATGATGTTGTTGGCATTGACCTGCTTCACTCCAGGATGTTTGGCAGCAAAACCTATATTGATGTTGCCATCCGGGTGGACGGCAGCCTTCCCCTTTGGGAAGCCCACGCCATCGGTGAACGCATTCACTGCGGCGTAGAACAGGAATTTCCGGAGGTGAAACACATTGTGGTACACCTCAACCCCACTGAATAACAAAAAGCAGGGCAGCCTTTCCTTCTAAGGAGTGCTACCCTGCTTTGTTTACCGCCAGCTTTCCGCCAGCTATACCAAAATACCCCTGTACCAGGGTAGTACCCCAATTTTTCCGGTTCCCCGCGCTGTAATGCAGGCAAACTGCCATTCGCCAGCAGGCAGCTTTTATCGGAATACTACCAGACGGTTGAGTACAAAGCCCAATATCATTGTAATGCCAGTGGTGAACAGCTTAGCCGCCAGCATGGGTAGCCGCTGTGCCAACAGGTAGATTGCCCCCACACTCACCCCCAGCACACACAGGTTTACCAATAAAAAGCGGAGCATCTCGCTGCCAAAAAACCGGTTTTTGCTGCCAAAGGTCCAGCTGCGGTTGATACAGTAACTATTGAGCATACCAGCGCTGTAACTAAGTATCTGGGATAGGTATGGGCTTGCCTGCAGCGGCACTGTCAGCACCCAGAACACAGCAAAATCCACCAATGTATTCAGACCGCCGGTAATACAAAACCGGATAAACCTGCTTTTAATCAGGTAACGGAACCACTTTTCCATCCTGCATCCCCCTGTAAAAAGGGACGGCCAGCAGCAATCTGCCGCACCGTCCCCCACTGCTTATATCTCATTTCTGCCTTGAAGCGCCCGGTAAAGGGTGGTTTCATCGGCATATTCCAGGTTACCGCCCACCGGGATTCCATAGGCCAGCCGGCTTACCTTTATACCCAGCGGCTTAATGAGCCGGGCAAGGTACATTGCCGTGGTTTCCCCCTCTACAGTGGGATTGGTGGCCATTACAATCTCCTGCACCTCGCTATCAGCTACCCGAAGCAGCAGTTCCTTGATGTGCAACTGTTCCGGCCCCACGCCATCCATAGGCGAAATAAGGCCGTGCAGCACATGATACAGGCCCTTATATTCCTTGGTACGCTCAAAAGCCAGCACATCTTGGGAATTTTCCACCACACAAATGATGCTCCTATCCCGGCTCTCATCCCGGCAGATGGGGCAAAGCTCCCCATCCGTCAGGTTCTGGCAGATGGTGCATTTATGGATTTTTTCCCGGGCTTCCAAAATGGACGCTGCAAAATCCTGCGCCCTTTCCAGCGGCATATTCAGCACATGAAAAGCCAGCCGCTGGGCCGATTTCCGGCCTATTCCAGGCAGACGCTCAAAATGCTCTATCAATTTGGTGAGCGGCGTTACAGTGTATGCCATTATACCAGGCCAGGAATGTTCAGGCCATTGGTGATGCGGTCCATCTCCTCGTTGGTTTTGGCCTCTACCATACGCAGCGCCTCATTTACAGCACTGATAACCAGATCCTGAAGCATCTCAATTTCCTGCGGATCCACAATTTCGGGCTTAATATTTACAGCCTTTACTTCCTTCTTGCCGGAAATAACTACCTCTACAACGCCACCGCCCACCGAGGACTTAAACTCCATCTCGTCAATTTCGGCCTGCTTTTTGGTAATCTCTTCCTGCATCTTCTGGGCCTGCTGAATCATTCCCTGCATATTGCCAGGCACACCGCCATAATTCTTGGGTACTCTTGCTTTCATGATTTTGTTTCCTCCAAAAACTTGTTGTTCTCTTTTAATCTATTTGAACCCTGTCCTGTGGAAGGTCAAGGTTTTCAATAAAGTGGGTTAGCGGGTCCTGTGCCTCTGCCTGGGCTTGTTTGGGCTTCTGGTAGGGGCCAATGCCGCAGCGCATACCGGTCACCTCTAAAATAGCTTGCTTAATACAGTCCCGGGCATATTCATTTTCCCGCATCAGTTTTAGGAACAGGTCCCCCCGGCAATCAATGAGCACATACTTGCCTTTTTTGTAGGCGGTGGAACCGGTAAGCGCCCCACTCAGAGCTGGGTTTTTCCGTTCCAGCCGTTCCAAAACCTCCCGCCATTGAGGAAGTGGCTGCTCCCTTGTTTCACTGGCAGCAGGCTCTGCCACCGGTTCGGGCGGCAAGGGTTCGGCAGACGGCGGCTGCTTCTCCTTTGGGGCAGGCTGCTTTGGCGCTGGTGCTGCTGCCAATCCGCCAGCCTTTAGAGCTGCTTCCAGCTGCTCTATTCGGGCCAACAGCGCTTCAGTTTGGGTGGAAAGGCGCATGTCGCACAGCTTAATCAGCGCAACTTCCAGTTCCATACGGCGCTCGGTGCTGCGCCCCATTAAAGTGAGAGCATCCTGCAACACTCGGATGGAATAGGTAATCCGCTCCAGCGAAAACCGCCTGGCCTGGCTGCTTAGCCGCTCCATATCCCCGGCAGGCTGTTCCAACAGGGCATTCCCCCCCGCTGCCCGCATCAACATCAAGTCCCTAAAGTGCCCCACCAGCTGTTCACACAGCCGGGTTTCATCCATCGACTTCCGGGAAAGGTCGGCCGCTGTCTGCAACACCTTTACGGTATCCCCTTCGGCAATGGCATCCGCCATATCATATAAATGGCCGGTGCCCACCGTACCCGAGGCAGAAAGCACCACCTGGCCGGTGATGTTGCTGCTGTAAGAGGAGCAGAGATCCAGCAGTGAGATGGCATCCCGCAGCGCCCCATCCGATAGGCCGGCAATCTGCTCGGCCGCCTCCTCGGTCAGTGTAAAGCCTTCCTGCCGGGCAATGTGCTGTAAGCGTGCTGCCACAGCTTGTCGCGGAATGCGATAAAAATCGAACCGCTGGCACCGGGACAGAATGGTAGCGGGAATTTTATGCACCTCGGTGGTTGCCAGAATAAATACAACATGAGCCGGAGGCTCCTCCATAATTTTCAGCAGCGCATTGAATGCGCCGGTAGAAAGCATGTGGGCTTCATCAATAATATAAACCCGATACCGCCCCATAACTGGGGTGAAACCGGCCTCATCCCGGAGGTCCCGGATGTTATCCACACCGTTATTGCTGGCAGCGTCAATTTCCATGACATCCAACACCGAACCATCGTCAATGCCCCGACAGATATCGCACTCCCCACAGGGATTGCCGTCCACCGGGTTGTGGCAGTTCAGTGCCTTTGCCATAATTTTGGCGCAGGATGTCTTACCTGTCCCCCGGGAACCGGTAAATAGGTAGGCGTGAGCCGGGGTGCCGCTGGCTATCTCGTTGCGCAGCGTGGTAGTGATATACTCCTGGCCTACCACATCGGCAAAAGTGGCAGGGCGATATTTTCGATAAAGTGCAATATGCACAGCCTGGGCACCTCCTTTGCTGCACAGGATAAAAAACAAAGGCATGTACTTGTACACACCGGCAAACAGGTTTGCTGCGGCACACTTCAGAACCGCTTAATGCTGCTCGGTTCCCCGCCTGACATGGTTCACGGCCGTCAATCGCACAGGACCAATCTGCCGGCATGCACAAATACATGCCGAAATTTCCCTACATAATTAGGCTTATTTATTATACAATAAACCCCTCTTTTTTGCAAGGGAAATTTATAATTTGCCCGACAGAAAAGGGGTATTTTTATGCACCAGACGCCAATGCCGCCATATCTGGATAACCAGCTGCCCCGGCGCCCCATGCCTGGTTGCCTTCCCTTCCTGCATGTTGTATAATAAAGGCAACACGGCGGCAGCCTGCCGCCCTTTAACATAGTGAAACGAGGTAGATTCGCCATGAAAAAAAACTTGATAGTGGCCCAGTCGGGCGGGCCTACAGCCGTCATCAATTCCAGCCTCCGGGGTGTTATTCAGGAGGCGATGCGCCACCCGGATGAAATTGGCAGTGTCTATGGCGCCCTCAATGGCATTCAGGGCATTTTGGAGGAACGCATCATCCGTTTGGACAACCAGTTTCCCACTGCCGAAGCATTCGACCTGCTTGCCCACACTCCTTCCTCTGCCTTAGGCTCCTGCCGATATAAGATGCCCACACCGGAAAAAGGGGACGGGCAGTATGCCAAAGTGCTGGAGGTATTCCGGAAATGGAATATTGGCTACTTTGCCTATATCGGCGGCAACGACTCGATGGATACAGCCAATAAAATAGCCGAATACTGCCACCAGCACGGCCAGGAGATTCGGGTTATCGGCGTTCCCAAAACCATTGACAACGACCTGCCCCTTACCGACCACTGTCCTGGCTTTGGATCGGCTGCCAAGTACATTGCTACCTCTCTGTTGGAAATTGCCGCCGATGCCGATGTGTATCCCGTCAAGTCGGTAGTAGTGGCCGAAATCATGGGGCGCAACGCCGGCTGGCTTACAGCGGCAGCCTGCCTGGCCAGGGAGGCTGGCAGCTATGCCCCCCAACTCATATACCTGCCCGAAGTAGCATTTGACACCGATCAGTTTTTGGAAGATGTACGCGCCCAATTGGAACAGTATGACAGCGTTGTCATCGCAGTATCCGAAGGGGTGCGCCTGGCAGACGGCAGCTATGTGGCCGAAAGTATGCAAAGCGGCCAGGTGGACGCCTTTGGCCACAAATATCTGGCTGGTGTGGGCAAATATCTGGAACAGCTCATTGCCGCCCGCATTGGCTGCAAGGTGCGCTCGGTGGAACTGAGCGTTATGCAGCGGGCCGCCGCCCACCTACAGTCCGCCACCGACCGGCAGGAGGCTGCCCGAGCTGGTGAGGAGGCTGTAAAAGCCCTGTTGGCAGGCCATTCCCGGATGATGGTAGCCTACCATCGCGTGAGCAATACCCCCTATCTCATCGATTTTATCCTGGTGCCACTGCGAGAGGTGGCCAATGTGGAGCATAAGATACCCAGAGAATGGATTAGCCCGGCAGGCAATCATGTCACCGCCGAAATGGTGCGCTACCTGCTGCCGCTTATCCAGGGGGAGGACTTCTGCCCCACTCAAAATGGCCTGCCCAGGCACTTTTGCCTGGATAAAAGCGTTGTACGGCAGTAATGTGCTAAAATATTTTTTTGCAAAAGGTATTGACAAGTCCTACCCGCTGTCGTATAATCACAAACAAGTTCATCACACCAAAGACGATGATGGGGAGAGTAAACCCTCCGATGTATCCACAGAGAGCCTCGGTAGCTGAAAAGAGGCGGTACCAAGCGGGTTGAAGATGGCCCCGGAGTTGCGTACCGAACTGCACAGCAGTAAGGCTACGACGGGTTTGCCCGTTACAGCAATAGAGTATAACCCGGTTTACCGGCCGTACTTGATAAGGCTGTCTGTGTGAGCAGGCAGCGAAAAAAGGTGGTACCACGAGAGTTTTTTAGCCTCGTCCTTTGATTTTTACTAAAATCAGGGGACGGGGCTTTTTTCGTCTTTTTTGCAAAGGGGAGTATTGTAATGATTCAGATTGAAAACCTGAAAAAGACCTATCAAACCTCCACTGCGGTGGAGGCCCTCCGGGGGATTTCGGTCCAGATTGAAGATGGGGATATCTTTGGCATTATTGGCCTATCTGGCGCCGGCAAGTCCACCCTATTGCGGTGCATTGCCCTGCTGGAAACCCCCACCGAGGGCCGTATTCTCATTGATGGCAAGGATATCTCTTCCTTGCGCGGGCGGGAGCTTACCCAGCACCGCAAGCAGATAGGTGTCATCTTCCAAGGCTACCACCTGCTCATGCAGCGCACTGTGTTTGCCAATGTGGCCTTCCCGCTGGAAATTGCCGGAGCAGGCAAGGCAGAAATCCAGCAGCGGGTGACCGAACTGCTGGAGCTGGTGGATCTGGCGGACAAGGCGGACAGCTACCCCTCCCAGCTCTCGGGCGGGCAGCGGCAGCGGGTGGCAATCGCCCGGGCACTGGCCAACAACCCACAGGTGCTGCTGTGCGACGAGCCCACCTCGGCCTTGGATTCCTTCACCACCAAATCCATCCTGGACCTGCTGCAGGATATCAACCGCAAGCTGGGAGTAACCATTATTATCATCACCCACGAAATTGGCGTGGTTAAACAAATTTGCAACCGGGTGGCGGTAATTGAAGCAGGGCTGTTTGCCGAACAGGGCACTGCTGCCGACATCCTGGCTGCCCCCCAAAGTATAGCCGCCAAACAGCTGATAGGGATAGGAGGTGCGCTGTAATGGCCGGATTTTTTGCCAAATATGCTCCTTTACTGCTCAAAGGGCTGGAAGAAACCCTGTATATGACCCTGCTTTCCACCCTATTGTCCTACCTGTTGGGGCTTCCGCTGGGCGTGCTCATCTACGCCACAAAGGAGGGCGGCATCCATCCCCACCGGTGTATCCACCGGGTGCTCAGCTGGGTTATCAATACCATCCGCTCCATCCCGTTCATCATCCTTGTCATTGCCCTGGCCCCGGTTTCCAAGCTCATTGCCGGTACCAGTATCGGCCCCAACTCCTCTGTGTTCGCACTGGTGGTGGCTGCCGCCCCCTTTGTGGCCCGGATGGTGGAAAGCACCTTGGAGGAAATGGATATTGGCGTCATTGAAGCCGCCAAAACAATGGGCGCTACCGACCTGCAAATTGTCACCAAAGTGCTGCTGCCGGAAAGCGTGCCTTCCCTGGTGCGGGGGCTTTCCATCTCAGCCATCACCCTCATCGGCTATTCCGCTATGGCCGGCGCTGTAGGGGCTGGTGGCCTGGGGGATATTGCAGTCCGTTATGGTGTCCATCGCTACCAGGAAAAGGTGATGTACCTCACGGTTCTGCTCATTGTAGGCATTGTGCAGATCATCCAGTCCTCCTTCAACCTGGCCGCCCGACAGATTGATAAGAAAAACCGCTGATTTTCCCTGTGAACCAAAGCGCTGCAACAGCGCTTGTAACTATAACTATAAGAAAAGAGGAACCAAACTATGAAAAAACTGATTACACTCACCCTGGCCGCCGCCCTCTCCCTCAGCCTTGCCGCCTGCTCCACAGGGGAAAACTCTTCCTCCCAGAGCAGTACGGCGGATGCCGCCGATACCACCATCCGTGTTGGTGCCTCCCCCTCCCCCCATGCCGAGATTTTGGAGGCTGTGCAGGACCAGCTGGCCGACAAGGGCTATACCCTGGAAATTGTGGAATTTACCGACTATGTAATGCCCAACACCGCCCTGAGCGAAGGGGATTTGGATGCCAACTTTTTCCAGCACACCCCCTTCCTCAACGATTACAACGCCAACAACAACGGTGACCTGGCTGTAGCCTGCAAGGTACACTTTGAGCCGATGGGTATCTATTCGGACAAGATAACAGAGATTTCCAGCCTGCCGGACGGCGCCAAAGTGGGCATTCCCAACGATGCCACCAACGAAGCCCGGGCTTTGAACTTGCTGGAAGCCCAGGGACTGATTAAGCTGGAAGAGGGCGTCGGCCTGGCCGCTACCCCCCTGGATATTGCCGAAAACCCCAAAAATCTGGAGTTTGTAGAGCTGGAAGCAGCCCAGCTGCCCCGGAACCTGAGCGAATTTGACATTGCTGTTATCAACGGCAACTATGCCATCGATGCCGGTATCCTGGATAAGGTCATCGCCAACGAAAGCTCCGATTCTGCCAGCGCCCAGGAGTATGCCAATGTGCTTGCAGTACGGGCAGGCAACCTGGACAGCGACGCCATCAAAGCCCTGATCGAGGTTTTAAATTCGGACGAAACCCGTACCTTTATTGAAGAGAACTACAAAAACCAGTTTATCCCTGCATTCTAAATAAGCAAAGGCGGTATGTCCCTTAGTAGGGACATACCGCCTGTTTTTTATTTAATCCCGGCGTTCCATCCGCACAAGGCCCACTGTTGTTCCCTCTTCATACTGCCGCACATCGGTTTTATGAAAACCGTGACGCTCGTAGAAGCGGATGGCCTTTTTGTTCTGTTCAATTACCCACAAAAAGGCCGCGCCATGCCCCTTTGCAAACGCCATCAGTTCGGCCCCAATGCCCTGCCCCTGAAAAAAGCTATCCACATACAGTTCCTTAATCTCGTTCCCCTCTATATGAATCATGCCCTTGACAAATCCATCGTCATAAACCCACAGGCAGTCCAGCAGTTCTGGTGCCTCATACTCCCTGGCAACAGGCAGCACCTGCAGCACCCCAAAGGAATAGGCGTCGTTTTGAAAAATGGCGCGATAGTTCAGCCGCTTGACAAAAACCAAAATTTCAGCAATCCGGGATACATCCCCAGCTGTGGCCTTGCGTATTTTCTCTCTTTCCATCATAGTACATGCACCTGCAAAATCTTGGCAGCCAAACTCCCCGATTCGGTGAATAAAAATTCCATTTGCAATGTTAAATCGTTCCGTTCGCCATCGGTAGTCAAATCATAATCCACATGAAACCCTCTCCCATCCCTGTAAACAATGCAGAAAAGCTGCTGGTATTCATACTGTGGCTTAAAAGTACATGGAACATCAAACCGATCGATATAGGGCAGCTCATTCAGTTCCAAAAAGCCCTCGATCTCCTCCATAAAATCCGATAGGGATAAGGATTCCAATACGGCATAGTTTTGCAGGTTAGTATAATTTTTTTGTGCTATGCAGTTTACCACCTCTCGAACAATGGGCCGTGCCAGTTCGGCCGCCTGCTGCTCATTCATCCAATTTACCTCCCTTTTCGTCATGGTTCTATCAGTTGTTACAGCTCAAGTATAGCACAGATATAAAAGCGGCACAATCTCCAAAACGGGGCTTTAGTTCCATTGCAGGTTCCTTTACGATATAATAATGATAAAATTGTTATTATATTGGCTATTTAAAATATATCTGGGCGGCGCTTTGCGCCTGTGGTATAATAACGACAAAGCCGTTATTATACAGGATTTAAAAGGCCCTTTTTCTCGCCCCTTATGGGGCAACCGAAAAAGGTGGCCAATTATACCATTCCGCTATCGCTTTATGGTATAATAACGACAAAGCCGTTATTATACCAGCTATTTAAAATATACCACGACGGCGCTCTGCGCCTGTGGTATAATAACCGCAAAGCGGTTATTATACTCAAATCATGCGCAGAACCTCGCCGCCGAGGGCGGCACCCGGTTCTAATGCGCAATTATGCCATTTCGGTGCAAGCACTTTCATGGTATAATAACGATAAAATCGTTATTATACTTAAACTTTAAAGGCCCTTTTTCTCGCCCCTTGCGGGGCAACCGAAAAAGATGGCCAATTATACCATTTCGGTGCAAGCACCTTCATGGTATAATAACAGTATCAAAACCGGCGGGAAGCTCTCTTACAGCAGGCCGGTACAAAAATTGGAGGTTCTGCTATGAAAAGTATTAAGCCTGGGCGTGGCCCTTCCATGATGGGAGCCATATCCTCCCTGTTTGCCGCCCTGTTCGGTGTTTTCTGGACAGTTATGGCGCTAAAATCCGGGGCGCCGTTCTTCTTTGGGCTGTTCGGCCTATTCTTTATTGGTATGGCTCTGGGCCAGGCCTGGTACAATTACCACAACGCTACCAATAAAAACCGCTTTTCCACCTTTGATATTGTTGATGAGGAGGAGCTGGACCCACTGGATCCCCGGCGTTTGGAGCACCCATCTGCCACTAAAGGCGGATACTGCCCCTATTGTGGGGCCCCGTTACAGGGGGACTTTCAGTTCTGCCCCGACTGCGGCGAAAAGCTGCCCTAAATAAAAAGCCGGCTGCCTGCTTATCCTGGGCAGCCGGCTTTTTGTTTCCCCTGCCACCGGTTGCTTTTATTGGCAAAATATGCGATAATAGCACCAAAGAAAGGAGGGATACAAGGCATTTCTGTACCATCAACGGGGAAAGGAGGACGGACTAAAAAGCGCCAGAGCCTGACAGGCTGACGAGGTGAGAGGAGTATCGAAACATTCGGCGGATGCCTCTCCGCTTTGGTTCCGGAGCGCAGGATACAGGGAAAACCTTTGGGAAACCAAACCGACAAAGCTGTATCCACGGACATGAACAGATGATTTTTTACATATAGATAGAGAATAAAACTGAATAAGGAGTTACTTTTATGTGTGGTATCGTTGGATATACAGGCTTTAGACAGGCCACAGAAGTATTGTTGACAGGGCTTTATAACCTGGAATACCGGGGCTACGATTCGGCCGGTGTTTCGGTGTTTGAAGATGGTGTCATCCAAACTGTAAAAACACAGGGCCGCATACAAAAGCTGGCCGATAAGCTGGCCGCTGCACCGCTGCATGGCAACTGTGGCATCGCCCACACCCGCTGGGCTACACACGGCGTTCCCAGTGATGTAAACGCCCACCCCCACTGCTCGGAACATGTGGCGCTGCTGCACAATGGCATTATCGAAAACTACCTGGAAATTAAGGAGGAGCTGCTGGCAAAGGGCTACCAGTTTGTCTCCCAGACCGATACCGAGGTTGCGGCACATCTCATCTCCTCCCTTTACACCGGTGACCCGCTGGAGGCTATTGCCAAAGCCCTGGAGCGGATAGAGGGTTCCTATGCGTTTGCCATGGTGTTCCAGGACCACCCCAACCGGGTATACGGTGCCCGGAAGGATAGCCCTCTCATTGCCGCTGTTGGCCAGGGGGAAAACTTCATCCTCTCGGATATTTCCGCCACGCTGAAATATACCAAGGACTTTTATGTGCTGGACGATGGCGACATTGTGGAAATTTCCCCGGAAACCATCCGCATTTTCAACCACCAGCTGCAGCCGGTGAGCCACCCCCTGAACACCGCCCACTGGAATGTGGAACAGGCCCAAAAGGGCGGCTATGATCACTTTATGCTCAAAGAAATTTTTGAGCAGCCTGAGGCCTTTGTTAAAACTGTGGCCCGCCACATTCTCCCGGATGGGCTGCCCAGCTTTGTTCGGGACAATATTCCGGAGGATTTATTCCAGGGCTGCCGCCGCATTCAAATTGTTGCCTGTGGCACCGCGATGTACGCCGGTATGGTGGGCAAAAACCTGATTGAGCGCTTTGCCCGTATTCCTGTCAGCGTAGATGTGGCATCGGAATACCGCTACAACAATCCCATTATTGACAAGGGGGATCTGGTTATCGCCATTTCCCAGTCGGGAGAAACTGCCGATACCCTGGCTGCCCTGCGCCTGGCCAAGCAGCAGGGCGCTAAAACACTGGGCATTGTCAATGTCTTTGGCTCCACCATTGCCCGGGAGTCAGACCATGTCATCTACACCCTGGCCGGGCCGGAAATTGCCGTGGCCAGTACCAAAGCCCTGACTGTTCAGATGGCTATGCTGTATCTGCTGGCCCTCTGCCTGGGGATGGAAAATGGGCAGCTGGACAGGGAGCGCTGCCGCACCCTGACAGCACAGCTGCTGGACTGCCAGAACCACATCCAGCAGGCTCTCTCGCTGGCCGAGCCCATCTCAGCTATTGTGCCGGGCATCATCGACCGGGAAAGCCTGTTCTTCATCGGCCGGGGACTGGACTACGCCCTGGCGCTGGAGGGCAGCCTGAAGCTCAAAGAACTGAGCTACCTGCATAGCGAGGCCTATGCCGCCGGTGAACTTAAGCACGGACCCATCTCCCTCATCACCGATGGCATGCCGGTTATTGCTCTGGGTACCCAGCAAAGCGTGCTGCCCAAAACGGTGAGCAACATGAAGGAAGTCAAGGCCCGGGGAGCCAAAACCCTGCTTATTTGCAAGAAGAGCGCGAAGGTAGATACCGACGCCTACGATTTTCGCATCGACCTGCCAGATTGCCCGGACGAATTTACCCCCTTTGCCGCTATAGTGGCTATGCAGCTGCTGGCCTACTACAAGGCTGTGCAGAGCGGCTGCGATGTGGATAAACCTCGCAACCTGGCCAAATCGGTTACAGTGGAATGACACAAACCCCCTGGAAAAATCCAGGGGGTTTTCTGTTGCCAATCACTATTCTTTTTGCAGTTCTTCTATATAGTGGCAGCGGGGATAGTTGGAACAGCCCATAAATTTTTGCCCCAGATGGCTACCTTTGCTTGCCGTACGCACCACCAGCCTTCCGCCACACCGGGGACAGACCTTTTTGGGCACAAGCTGCTGCTTTTTTCGCTCCACCTGCTCCGCATGCGCCAGCTTTTCGGCACTGTCCACCTGTGTAAACGGATACAGCCTTTCATACAGGGCATCTATCTCATCCGGCGACAGATGTGTCCCAGCTTTATCTATGTTTTCATATAGAGCGGCAGACAGGTCACACCGGTTGAGGACAACATGTTCCCCACTGGTCAGCGTTATCTGTTTTAAGGTACAGCGGTCGCTGAATACGATATAGGAATAAAAGGGCAGTGCGGGTTCGCCAAGAAATACACGGAGCCACTTTATATGCACCTTATTTTGCAAAACAGGGTTGAAAAAATGTACTTTTTGGATACGGCCCCTTCGGGAACGGAGAGTTTGGGTCCAGTTCTGCTGGTTTTCACTCCCAAAGATAAACCCGCTGTAATTCTTGGATTCTAAGATGTAAATGCCGGACTCATGCAGGAAAACCACATCCAGCTCAGTGGTTTCCCCATCTTCTTTTGGAAGATATAGGTTAAACAGATACTGCTTGTGCCCCTCTATCTTCTCCAAACACTGGTAAAGGGTATATTCCCCCCACAGCCCTTTATCCGCCAACACACGACGATAGGCATTTTTAGTTTGGATATAATATTCTGTTTGTTCATACTCCTTTTCCCCTGCCCGCCGTCTTCCTGCAAGCAGGAAGAAAAACAAAAGCAGTAGAAAAATCCAAACCAGCTCCATCCCACACCCTCCAAACTGTTACTGGGGAGCTTTGGCCCTGACAAGCAGCATCATCGGGCGGCGCAGCTCGTGTTCCATCTCAGGCATATCCATCATATCCTCCGGCGGGGTCACTTCCTCCACTACCTCCAGCACAAAGCCGCTATTCAGCAGCCCCATTAAAATCTGGGTCAATGTGTGGTGCTGCTTTACCACCTCACAGCCCAGAAAATGGGTTTTCCTCTCCCCCGGCAAAAAGTAGCCGTCCACCGGCCAACAGCGGGGGCTGCCATCCTCATAGTATAGCCAATCCTGCCCCACACCGGCTGTGAAAACAGGGTGTTCAATATTAAATAGAAAGGTGCCCCCTGGCTTTAAGGTCTGGCGCACCTTTTGGAACACCTGCTCCAAATTTTCTATATAGTGCAGCGCCAGGTTGGAAACCACCAGATCCCACCGGCTGTTGGGATACTCGTACTCCTCTATTCCAGAAACCCGGTATTCTATCCCCGGCCCGCCATTGCGGTGCTGCGCCTCGGCTATCATCTTCTGGCTCAAATCTATGCCCAGTATTTCCACCGCTCCCTGTTCGGCAGCATAGCTGCAATGCCAGCCATACCCGCAGCCCAGGTCCAAAACGGTTTTTCCCTGTAGGGGCGGAAACAGGGGCTGCAGCAGGTGCCATTCCCCAGCAGCAGTCAAGCCACCCTGGCTGCGGGGCATTTTGGCATATTCCTGGAAAAATTTTTCGTTATCATATTCGTTTTTCACGGGTCAAACTTCTCCTTTAATTATATAACCAAACAACAAAAATTTCCCCCTCCCAATAAGTGCATAACTGGCCGGATAAAGCGCCACACTATACTGGGAGGTGAAAAAACATGACAAACAAAGAACTGCTCTATGTAGAAGACGCCCTGGGGCACGAAAAGTATTTTCAAACCCACTGCAACAAGATTGTCAACGAACTCCAGGACCCTCAGCTGAAAATGTGTGTTCAGCAGATGGTTCAGAAGCATCAGCATATCTTCCAAACCTTTATGGAACTGCTGTAACCACTCGAAAGGAGCCAAAACAATGGATGACAAAAATTTGATGGAGGGCATTCTCCTCTTGGAAAAGGGTGTGTGCGACCTGTATATGCACGGCACCATCGAATCCTCCACCGGAAATGTACACCAAACCTTTAGCAAGGCACTGTACGAATCGCTGGGCATGCAGGATGGCCTATATAACGAAATGTCCGCCAAAGGCTGGTACCCCACCGAGCAGGTGGAACAGCAGAAAATTAAGGCCGTTAAGCAAAAGTTCCAGGCCTAAAAGCCTCTCCCCTTCTTCATTGTCAAAACAAAGCCAGCCCATCTGCCAGCTTTGCCCGGCGGATAGGCTGGTTTTTTTACTTATGTTCGGTGCCGCGGGCAGCCTCCCCATTTTTGCGGGACTTGAGCAGTGCCTGGGTATTTTTAGCATTGGCTGTTTTTAAGGTAAACAGAAACTCGCAATACTCCCCCTGCACGCTGCGGGCAATAATTTCACCAGAGTGCAGGTTAATAACCGAGCGCACAATGCTAAGCCCCAGCCCCACACCGGTTTTGTCCAGGCTGCGGGATTTATCGGTTTTATAGAATCGGTCAAACACATGTGTGACCTCCTCCTTACTAATCCCCTCGCCGGAATTTTTAATGCCAATATAGGTCATATCCCCCTGTACATTGTAGCTCAGCTCAATGTATCCGCCGTCGTTTACAAACTTGACGGCATTGTCAATCAGGTTATAAATCACCTGGTGAATCAGGTCGATATCCGCTAAAATCATCACCTTTTCGGTGTCCAGGCCCCGGATTTCCAGGTGCTTGTCCTCAATGCGCTGCTCAAAGGTAAAAACTGTGCGCAGCACTACATCGTTAATATCCACCGGCGACAGGTTAATTTCCATCTCCCCAGCCTCAATTTTAGCCACATCCAGCATAGAGCGCACCAGGCGGGAGAGGCGCTTCACCTCGTCCGAAACAATTTTTAGATAGTGCTGCTGCCGTTCCGGCGGAATGGTACCGTCCAGGATACCATCAATAAAGCCGCCAATGGTGGTCATCGGGGTTTTTAGCTCGTGAGACACATTGGCAATAAAGCTGCGGCGGGTGCTCTCCATTGTGGTGAGGGATTCCGCCATGTTGTTAAAGGCCATTGCCAGCCGCCCCAGCTCGTCAAAGCTATCCACCGGTACCCGGGTAGTAAAATCCCCTCGGGAAAAGTTTTCGGTGGCGACCACCATCTTCTGGATGGGGCGCACCATCCGGGCCGTGATATACAAAACACAGAGGAATACCAAAATCAGGGCCACAAAGGCTGAAACCACAAACATACGCAGCATAGCTGTGATAAAGTCGTTCAGGCTGCCGGCACTGGCAGCGGCAAACACAGCCCCTAATACCTCCCCGGTGGGGGTGGTTAGCGGGACACCTACAATATAGTGGCTCTGCTGATAGATATTGTTCAGCTTGCTCACCGTCCGGAACTCGCCGCCAAATACTTCAGACATAACAGCATCGTCGATGGAGTAAAGCGAGTGGTTGCAACTCCCTGTTTCGGTGCAGAGCAGTGTTTTGCCATTGACATCCACCAAAAACAAATCTGCGTCCATCACATCGCTCAGCAGAGAATAACCATTGAGCACAGTAGAGGCGGTGACATAGCTGTAATCGTTTTCCGCAATATTCTCCATAGTCATCTCAGCGGCCTGGCCCACATTGCGGGAGAGCAGGCTGTACTTTTCCTCCTCAAAATAGCTGGAGGTCAGGACAATAAACACCGAGCCCAGAATGGCAATGGACGCCAGAATCATAGCCACGCAGACAGAATAGTATTTGGAAAACAGGTTCTTCTGCATGATGTTTTATCCTCCGGGTGTTGTTATTCCTTTACTTCAAACTTGTACCCTACGCCCCATACTGTTTTCAGGGACCATCTGTCCGATACACCTTCCAACTTTTCCCGCAGGCGCTTGATGTGGACATCCACTGTGCGGGAGTCGCCATAGTATTCAAACCCCCACACCTCGTCCAGCAGCTGATCACGGGTATATACCCGGTTGGGGTTACTGGCCAGGTGATAGAGCAGTTCCAGCTCCTTCGGCGGGGTTTCCACCACTTTGCCATCTACCTTTAGCTCATATCTGGTCATGTTTACAGCCAGCTTTTCGTAGGATACTTCCTTGATATCGCTTTCCACCACCGTTTTCCCGGTGCGGCGGGTAACAGCCTTAATACGGGCAATAATCTCCTTGGCATCAAACGGCTTGACCACATAGTCATCCGCCCCTAACTCCAGGCCCAACACTTTATCAAAGGTTTCCCCCTTAGCTGTTATCATAATAATGGGGCAGTTGGACTTTTTGCGAATTTCCCGGCACACCTGCCAGCCATCCAGCTTGGGCATCATAATATCCAGCAGCACCAGGTCGGGCGGGTCGGCGCTGAATTTTTCCACCGCTTCCTCCCCATCCGATGCAAGTTCGGTGGCATAGCCCTCCTTTTCCAGATAGAGGCGGAGCAGCTCAGCAATATTTCTATCATCATCCGCTACCAAAATCTTTCCCAAAGACATTGTACATCCCTCCAAAAATCTTGCTATTCCAAAAGATAAAAGCAATCGCCATTCTATTTATATTATCACCGAAAATGGCCCCATTTGCAACGGTTATTCTTAATTATAATGGTTTTTTCCAGTAATAGTTGAATAATTTTTTAACCTTTTCAAACCTGCTGGTAAACTCTGCCGCACCCAAACTGCACCTAAATCCTTCCGCTCAATATTCCGCGGTACGGAACCGGCGCCTGCAAATTATAGGCCGAATTTTCCTCTTGCTATTGAGAAAATAGCGGCAGCATGATACAATAAGGGTTACGATATAAAGCCCGGCCCGCAAGTACAGCGGCAGGGCCAAATATTCGCAAAAACACCGCCGCCAAACACAGAACAGCAAGGAGAAGTGACAATAGATGAAATTAGGTATCGTCGGCCTACCCAATGTGGGCAAAAGCACCCTTTTCAATGCCATTACCAACGCAGGGGCACAGTCCGCCAACTACCCCTTCTGCACCATCGAGCCCAATGTGGGCGTGGTAGCTGTGCCGGATGAACGGCTGGACAAGCTGGCCGAGCTGTATAACCCCGACAAGGTAACCCCGGCTATGATTGAATTTGTGGATATTGCCGGCCTGGTAAAGGGCGCCGCCAACGGCGAGGGGCTGGGCAACAAGTTCCTCTCCCATATCCGGGAGGTGGATGCCATTATCCATGTGGTGCGCTGCTTTGAGGACAGCGAAATTATCCATGTGGATGGTGAAATTGGCCCCAAGCGGGATATTGAAACCATCAATTATGAACTGATCCTCTCTGACATTGACATTGTGGACCGGCGCATCGACCGGGCAGCAAAGGCGCTGAAGGGGGATAAAAAATACCAGCTGGAGGTGGATATGCTCCGTCGGCTGAAGGCCCACCTGGAAACCGGCGCATCGGCCCGGGGGTTTGTGTGTGAAAACGACGCTGAGCAGGAAATTTTCGCCACCATTCCCCTGCTTTCGGCCAAACCCATTATCTATGCCGCCAACATGAACGAGGCTGAATTTGCCCAGGGCATTGCAGATAACCAGTACCTGAAGGAGGTACAGGAGATTGCCGCCAGCGAGGGGGCCGAGGTGGTCCCCATCTGCGCCAAGCTGGAGGAGGACATCACTGATATGACCCAGGAGGAAAAGCTCCTGTTCCTGGAGGAACTGGGTCTGCACGAGTCGGGCCTGGACCGGTTGATCCGCGCCAGCTATGCCCTCCTGGGCCTTATTTCCTACCTGACCGCCGGCAAGCCGGAGGTGCGCGCCTGGACCATTACAAAGGGCACCAAGGCCCCGCAGGCCGCCGGCAAAATCCACTCCGACTTTGAGCGCGGCTTTATCCGGGCCGAAGTGGTCTCCTTTGAAAACCTGATGGCCTGCGGCAGTATGGCCGCCGCCCGGGAAAAGGGCCTGGTGGGCTCGGAAGGCAAGGACTATGTGATGAAGGATGGCGACATTGTGCTGTTCCGCTTCAATGTATAACAAAAGCCGCTGCCTGCTCTTCGGCCAGGCGGCGGCTCTTTTTAACTAAGTTAGTTGGCAGCGGCAACTGTGTTGGCAGCCAGCGCCTCCTCCAGTGCATAGCTCAACTGGTCGGGGCAGGATGTTTTGCGGAACCCACAGGGGTTGCCCCGGAAAGTTTTAATCACCTCTTCAGCCTTCATTCCCACAACTACTTTGGAAATGCCCAGCAGGTTGCCCGGGCATCCGCCCTTAAAGGAGCAGTTTTGGATAACGCCGTTCTCGTCCACCTCTACAGTAATTTCCTTCGAGCAGGTGCCCTTTGTCTTGTATACATGTACCATTATAAAATTCCTCCCAGATAAATAAGTCTATAGCCAAAAATACGGCCTGCTGCCAAGCAGCTTTAACGAAGTTTATTATAGCCTATTTATCAGATAAATTCAATATAGAATAATTTGAATATATGCCGTTTGGTGACCAGGTCACATGCAGGCATTGCCAAAACCCATCGCCCTGTATTGAGGCAAGGGGCGCCTTTATGCTATAATATTTGATAGATAGCTGTAGCTGAGCGGCCCGTCTGCCAACCAGCACAAAGGGGGTTCATCGCCCCGCCGGGGCAGCGGCCCCAACTCTTAGAGAGGGAGTGAAAGTTTGCTCTATTCGATGAATTTTGGAAAAATGGGAACAGCCTTCCCGGTGCCCACTGCCCTGGTGGACGAGCACCTGCGGCTGTGTAGCGCCGTACAGCTCAAACTGCTGCTGCTGCTGCTGCGCACCGGTGCTGCTATGACCGATGAGGAAATTGCCCAGCAGCTGCGGCAGAATCCCGCTGATATACGGGACGCCGCCATCTATTGGGAAAACTGCGGCCTGCTCACTGTACAGGATGGCGCCCCCTCCCCCGCCTTGCCTCCTGCCCAAACTACACCACCAGCAGAGGCTACCCTGCCCGCTATAACCCGGGAAATTGCTGCCGATGATAGCCGGCGCACTGTAATTATCACCGATTCCCAGCGGTTCACCCGGGCGGAATGCAACGAGTTGGCTGCCCGGGACCGGCGGCTGATGGATCTGCTGCAAAAGGCCCAGGACATCACCGGCAGCACCCTAACCTCGGTGGACATGCAGTGCCTCACCGCCCTATATGCCTACTATGGCCTGGCGCCGGAGTATATTATCACTGTTATGGGCTACTGCAAATCCATCGGCAAGCTGAGTATGCGCTATGTGGAAAAAACCGCTGCCAGCTGGCTGGAAAACGGCATTGATACCACCGCAAAGGCCGAAAAACAGATTGAATATTTAAGCCGCAGGCACAGTCATGAGGGGCTGGTACGCAGCGCCTTTGGCATTGGCGACCGAGGGCTGACCACCCGGGAACGGGCGTTTATCGAAAGCTGGTTTGGCCAGCTGGGATATGGCATTGATGTCATCCGCCTGGCCTTTGAACGGGCGGTGGAAAACACCGGCAAGCTCAGCTTTGCCTATATCAACAAGGTGCTGCAAAACTGGCACGCCGAAGGCGTTAAAACCGCTGCCGATGCCGCCAATGCTTCATCCCGAAAGCAGCACGGCACATCGAGCACAGAAAATACATCCTACAGCATCAATGACCTGGAAAACCGGGTGTTTGATGACTTTATCCATCGCTGAAAGGGAGAAAAAAGATGGCCTATCCCAAGGAGATAACCGACCGCGCCTTTGACATTTTAGCCAGCCGCCGCAACCTGGCCCGGAACGACTATCAGCACCGCCAGCGGGTTATTGCCCAGCAGGCGCCGGCAGTGGAAACCCTGCGCCGGGAACTGACTGGCACCAGCGCCGCCATTGCCAAAGCCATCCTTTCCGGGCAGGAGGTGGAGGAAAAACTAAACCGCCTGCAGGAGGGCAACCTGTACATGCAGCAGCGCAAGCGGGAGCTGCTTGTGGCTGCCGGACTGCCGGAAAACTATGACGAAATGGCCTTTACCTGCGCTGACTGTAACGACACCGGCTACACGCCGGACGGAAAAAGGTGCCACTGCCTACAGACACTGCTGGCCGAGCTGATGTTGGAGCGCCTTTCCAAAACGGCCAATACTACCAACATCACCTTTTCCAGCTTTGTGCTGGACTACTACCCCACCGAAAAGCTGCCAGGGCTAAACCGTTCCCCTCGGGAGCTTATGCAGCAGGCCCTGGCCGAATGCAAGCTCTATGCCCAACAGTTTGCACCTGGCGCCCGGAGCCTGTTTTTCCAGGGCCCCACTGGTTTGGGCAAAACACATCTCTCCCTGGCCATTGCGTCAGAGGTAATCCGCCGGGGCTACAATGTGCTTTACACCCCGGTTCAGGCGCTGCTGGATACCCTGGAACGGGAGCGCTTTCGGCGCGGGGAAGAAACCTTTTCCCTGGATTTTGTGCTGGATTGTGACCTGCTCATCCTGGACGACCTGGGTTCGGAATTTTCCACCAGCTTTTCCACGGCAGCCATCTATAACATAATCAATTCCCGGCTCATTGAGCAAAAGCCCACTATCATCAGCAGCAACCTCTCCATCAAGGAGATTGAAAGCCGCTACTCCCCCCGGGTACTTTCCCGCCTGGTGGGCAGTTACTCCACCATCCCCTTCCGGGGCAACGACATTCGCCTGATAAAAAAAGTCCCAATTCGACCTTGTGTTCCCGATTGAATTCATTGAATAAATATTCTTTTTAGAACTTCGTATTTATGATTTAATTCTATATAAATCGGGATTTATTTGGAGAGAGAGCCATGAATAAAACCACAGTTATTATGGGAAGTTATTTACAAAATTGTAAGTGGGAAAAAGAGTCGATTGAATGGATTGTCCTAAAGGAAGAAGAACACCGCCGCCTCTGTATCAGCAGATATTTGTTGGATTGCAAACCTTATCACGATTTTTCTAAAAATGTTACATGGCAAGACTGCACTCTGAGAAATTGGCTAAATCACGAATTTTTTATGTCAG
>CAOKWH010000026.1 GCA_948473085.1 uncultured Clostridia bacterium | reverse complement strand
TCCCGGCGAGTTTTGGCTCTGCCAAAACATCGAGGTAAGTAATTGCTTTATGCTACTGGGTAAGTTTAGACAAAACTGGCCTGTATCAGTGCGAATTTGGCTACGCCAAATATCGCCGAGTGACGGTTGGATAGTTTGCGAATTACTCTCCCGGCGAGTTTTGGCTCTGCCAAAACATCGAGGTAAGTAATTGCTTTATGCTATTGGGTAAGTTTTAGACAAAACTGGCCTGTGTCCCAGTGCATTCAGTTCTGTCAAAATATTGTGGCAAGTGGATATTGGAGTTTTTACGCATTTACTTTTGTCAAATATTGCCAGATATAAGCGGGTATGCCTGCGGCTTGCACCCCCGCAGGTGCCAGCTTTGCCAAAACATGGCGGCCAGCCGCTATATCAGCATAACCGGGAGCAGCTCTTTTTGGGCTGCTCCTTTTTACCAAAATTGGGAAAAGCATTTGCCGGAATTTGGACGAAAACCGGGAAAAACAAGTTATTACAAAGTGGTAACAACCTCCTATTGAGCTGCGCAAATCCCTGCTGTATAATGGGTTTATCGCCAATGGGCCAAAGGGGCCCGGCGGCAGCTAAAAGGAGGAATGGAAGAATGAAAAAAGCATTCGCACTGGCAGCAGCAGCTGTTTTAACCCTGGTGGTGACAGCCTTTTCTGCACCGGCTTATGCTCAGGATAAAGCAGGGAAGGAGCTAACCTTGGGGTATGATGGCGGCGTTTCGGCCGAAATCAGCCTGCTGCAGCCGCAGGAGATCTATTACTTCCCGGTGGAGTTTACACAGAACGGGGTGCTGCAGCCGCTTCCCGCCCGGGAGAGCGAGGCCCTTACCCTGACACTGCAAAGCGGCGGCAAGGGCATTGCCACAGCTGAAGTGGTGGCCTGGGATGGCATCAGCTATGTAAAAATAAAAACCGACAACACCCGCACCGGACAGCAGCACAGCAGCAGCTACCTGCTTAGCTATCACCAGGAGGGCCAGAGATACGAAAAGAGCTTTACTGTGCGCACCGGCCTGCGCCCTGCCAGTATCGGGCATGTAACGGCCGGGCAGGATATTGCAGTAAAGGGGCACATGCCCCTGTATACCGTCCGGCAGCAGATGGAGCTTGCCCGCATCAACGGCTGGCGCCCGGTTACTTTTACCGGGGAGGGCTGGCAGTTCACCGGCACCCTGACAGCGAAGGATGTTGTGGACTTTACAGCCAACACCGGCAGTATCCCGGAAGTAAAGCGGTTTTTAGCGGGCAGCGAGGTGTTCTACCTCTCCTTCCCTGGGGGCGGCAACTTCCAGGATGGCAAGCTGACTATTGATGTGTCCAGCTTTGCCCACCGCTGGGAGGGCCCGGTGTACGCCTACCGCTACCTGTATGGCCGGCTGTATCGGGTGCCTGCCCGCTATGACAGTGAAAACAGCACCATCACCCTGTCGATAACCAACCTGGGGCGGTATGTTATCACCGATAAGCAGCTCCCCGAGGCCACAGTTGTGGAATAAAAAGGGAAAACAGCCTTCTGTCAGGACAGGAGGCTGTTTTTGCTTTGGTTCTGTTTTTAGAGATTATTTTAACAGCTGGGCAATGCCCATGGTTACCACATAGGCCACTGGCTGATGCAGCAGATAGAGCAGCAGCGCCCGCTGGCCCACCCAGGAGAGGGCCGGCCAGTGGGGCTGGTAGCAGAAAGCCGGGGCCTGCCCGGTGCGAAAATAATGCCCCAGAAAACAGCCCATGCCAAAGATGAATATCCACGGGAACAGGGGATAATAGTCCGCCGAGGTGAAAAAGCGCTGGTGCAGCCCCAGCGGGAACAGAAACCCGGCGTCATAGAGGCTCTGGGGCAGCCGGAGCCACACCCAGTCCCCAAAGCCCAGCCTGCCCGAACCAATATTGTTGGTAAACCAGAACAGCATGAAGCAGAAAAGGATGCCCAAAATGGGGTGTACCCGCCGGATAAGCGGTTCAAACATCGGGTAGAGCATCATACAAAGCCCCAAAAAGTGCAAAATGCCAAACAGAATCAGCTGGGATGGGAGGAAAACAGCTGTTGCCGCCGTTACCAGCAGCCCAGCCAAGAAGGTTTTTATCCCCCGGCGCAGGTTGCTGCGGGAATAACGGCACATTATGCCGGATAGGACAATGAACCCACAGGCCACAAACAGCTGGAGCCAGCGCATAAACAGGCTTTGGAACAGCGCCGCATCCACAGCCCGGAACACATACACCAGGTCGTACATGGCGTGGTAAAAAATCATCAGTAGGACAATCAGCCCCCGCATCTCGTCCAGGATGGGCACCCGGCGGGGTGTTTGCATCTGTTCCAATCGTTTACTCCTTTACCAATACATCTACAATTTCCCCCACATACATCCGGTGGTAGTCCCGCTGGGGATATTGGTTGGTGACAATGGGGGAAAGGGCAAACTGCTCCCCCAGGTCCTGGGCATACAGCTTGCGGCAGAGCAGCACCTTGTCTGCTTCGGCAAAGTAGGGGATACCGTTCTGGTACAGGGTGGTAAAGCCGCAATGGGCAATTTTGTCCTCCTCCCGGCCGGATACAGTGCCGCAGTAGGTGAGGGCTTCCCGGTAGCTTTCGTCAAAAAAGCCCAGGGAGAAGCTGTCCGCCACCTCGGTGAAGCGGAAGGTGTGCCGCTGGGGCCGTACAAAAAGGAAGGCCACCGGTTTGTTCCACAGGCAGCCGACGCCGCCCCAGCTGATGGTCATGGTGTTGGCGGCGGTCCCGTCCGTGGCGGTGGCCAGCGCCCAATCCTTGGCAATCATCCGGATGGGGTTGCCCTCCAGTTCATAGGGGGAAATATGCTTAAATTCTGCCATTTCTATCATCCTTTCTTTGGGTAGGAGGGGTACAGGCCCCCTCTTTTATCAGTATAGCACATAAGTAAAGGGGGAAAAGGCGGATTTTTTGCCGAATCAAACCCCGCCACCCCCCTTTTTTGCCGGCGAAAAATATTATATAATACATATATAGTGTTCTGCGGCGGCAATGCACGGCATTCGCCCCATTGAGCAGGACCAAGATGGAAGGACCGTTTCTGGCTGCAAGGGCGGCTGGGATATTTTTTGGAGGAAACAGCAATGGTAAACAAGGTGAAGATTGAAATTGCGGGTTCCCGCTATGTAATTGCCACCCCCGAGGAGGAGGGGAAGGTGATGGCCCTGGGCCGGGAGATCGATTCCCAGGTGCGGCAGATTATGTCCGGCAATGACCGGACCAGCTTAAACGATGCGCTGGTGCTCTGCTGCCTGAACTATGCCAACGCCTATAAAAAGAGCGAGGAGGGCGCCGACAATATGCGCAGCCAGCTCACCGATTATCTGGAGGACGCCACCCTGGCCCGCATCGAACTGGACGAGGCCAAGCGGGAGAACGAGCGTCTGCGCCGGCGTGTGGAGGCCCTGGGCGGGGCCGAAGATGGCCAAGGCAAGCAGTGAGGAACAGGAGAAAAGCATGAAACAACCCGAAATATTGGCCCCGGCCGGCAGCTTTGATTCACTGGTTGCCGCTGTGCAGTGCGGCGCCAATGCTGTGTACCTGGGGGGCAAGGATTTGAACGCCCGGCGCAATGCCGGCAACTTTGACGAGGACGAGCTGCGCCGGGCGGTGGAATACTGCCACCTGCGAGGGGTCAAGGTGTACCAGACCATCAACATTGTGTTGTTTGAGGGGGAGGTGGAGCAGGCTGTACAGGCCATCCGCACTGCCGCCCAGGTGGGGGTGGACGCCATCCTCACCCAGGATATGGGCATTGCCCGCATGGCTATGGACTGTGCCCCCAGCCTGCCGGTGCACGCCTCCACCCAGATGAGCATCCACAACCTGGAGGGCGCCAAGATGTGCGAGCAGCTGGGTTTTCGGCGGGTGGTGCTGGCCCGGGAGCTGACAGCCGGGGAGATCCGGCACATCTGCGAGAACACCAGCCTGGAGGTGGAGGTGTTTGTCCACGGGGCGCTGTGCATGTCGGTATCCGGCCAGTGCTATCTAAGCTCGATGATTGGGGAGCGCAGCGGCAACAGGGGCCTGTGTGCCCAGCCCTGCCGCCTGCCGTTCCAGGCAGAGGGGGGCGAGCCGTATGCCCTCTCCCTCAAGGACCTCTCTCTGGCCGACCGCATTGGCGAGCTGGCCGAAATGGGGGTGGCCTCGCTGAAGATTGAGGGGCGCATGAAGCGCCCGGAATATGTGGCCGCCGCCGTCACCGCTGTCAAAGCCGCCAGCCAGGGGGGCTATGTGGATTTTGAGACACTGCGCAGCGTCTTTTCCCGCAGCGGCTTTACCAAGGGGTACTTTGAGGGCCGGATGGATAGCAAGATGTTCGGCACCCGCCAGAAGGAGGATGTCACCTCTGCCGCCGGCGTACTCAAGGACCTGGCCCGGCTGTATGACAGGGAAAACCCGCTGGTGCCGGTGACCATGGACTTTACAGCCAAGGCCGGGCAGCCCATCAGCCTGACAGTGGCGGACGGGGAGGGCCGCAGTGCTTTTGCCCAGGGGGAGGCGCCCCAAGCCGCCATAAACAAGCCCACCACGCCGGAGCGGGCGGAACAGAACCTGGCCAAAACCGGCGGAACCGCATTTGCCGTATCGGAAATCCGCTGCCAGATAGAGGATGGCCTGATGGTGCCGGCAGCAGAACTGAACCGGGTGCGCCGGGAGGCGCTGGATCAGCTGGCCGCCCTGCGGTCCGCTGTGGTGCCCCATGCTTTTTCTGATATGGTGGATCGGAACCATCCCAAATATCTCAATATCAAAATTCCCACCCTGCGGGCACGGCTGACTGCCAATCAGCTCAGCGACGAGGTGGCCGAGTGGTGCCAGGATGTCATTCTGCCGCTGGGGGATATCCCCCGCACTGTGCAGCGGGGTATCCTTGCGCCGGAAAAGATTATTGCCGAAATTCCCCGGCTGCTGTTCAAAGGCAGTGCGGCGGCGCTGGAGGGGCTGCAGGCAGCGGCAGCACTGGGGGTGCGCCGGGCCTGGTGCGGCAATTTGGGGGCGATCCATCTGGCCCGGCAGGCTGGCCTGACCCCGGTGGGCGGGTATAGCCTGAACATCACCAACAGCTGGGCGGTGCGGGAGTATGCCCGGCTGGGCCTGGAGGATACCGAGCTGAGCTTTGAGCTGGCGCTGCCCCAGGCGAAGGCGTTGGGGGACTATCTGCCCCAGGGCATCCTGGCCTATGGCTACCTGCCGCTGATGGCGCTGCGCAACTGCCCCATCAATGCAGCAAAGGGCTGTGCCAAGTGCCGGGGATATGAAACCCTCACCGATCGCAAGGGGGTTCGGTTTATGGTGGACTGCGGCCGCAGCGCCGGGCACAAGGCCGAGGTGAGCGAGCTGTTCAACAGCGTGCCCCTCTATCTGGCCGACCGCCTGCGGGAGTTGGAGGGCCTCTCCTTCCTGACCCTCTATTTCACCCGGGAGAGCGCCGAGCAGTGCCGGGAGATTACCCGGGCTTACCGTGAGGGTTCTGCCCAGGGCCTGCCTGGGGAGCGCACCCGGGGCCTCTATTACCGGAATGTATTGTAGAAGAAAGCAGGAGGGCTGCCGGATGCTGATAAAAAAATTCACCCCCACTGCCCGGCTGCCCCAGCGGGCCACCGATGGCAGTGCCGGGTATGACCTCTGTGCCGACCTGCCCGCGCCGCTGCCCATTGCCCCAGGGCAGGTGCAGATGGTGCACACCGGCATTGGGGTTGCGCTGCCGCCTGGAACTGCCGGGCTGGTGTTTGGCCGCAGCGGGCTGGGAGTGCATGCCGGCATTGTGCCGGCCAACGCCGTGGGGGTCATTGATGCCGACTATCGGGGGGAGCTGATGGTGGGGCTGCGCAACCAGAGCGCCCACCCCTATACTGTGCAGCCGGGAGAGCGCATTGCCCAGCTGCTCGTTGTACCGGTGCTGGCGCCGGAGCTGAAGCTGGTGGACGATTTGGGGGAAACTGCCCGGGGCCTGGGCGGCTTTGGTTCCACCGGGAAGGGTTGAGGGGAGCATGAGGATGAAGAGAAATATACTACTGCTGTTTTTTATTTTGGCTGGGGCCATGGTGGGCTCGCTCATTGCCACTGCCGCTTCCGGGGTGCCTGTCCTGTCCTGGCTGGCCTATGGCCAGACCATTGGCATTCCCACCGCCAACCCCGCCTTCATCGACCTGGCGGTGGTGCGGGTGGCCTTTGGGCTGGAAATGGGGCTGAATATTGCCCAGATTGCCTGTATTATCCTTTCGCTGTTCGGCTACCGCTGGGCGCTGAAAAAGATATAGCGGGCAGGGAAGGAGCTTTTTATGGAGATTATTCTGGCCTCCGGTTCCCCCAGGCGCCGGGAACTGCTGGGGATGATTGTCGATACCTTCCGGGTGGAGGTTTCAGGTGCGGATGAAAACCTGGGCCACACCCTGCCACCCCGGGACTTTGTGGCCCGGCTGGCCGGGCGCAAGGCGGCCGAAGTGGCCGGGCGTTTTCCGGAGGCTGTTGTTATCGGGGCGGATACCGTGGTGGAGCTGGACGGTGTCATTTTGGGCAAGCCCCGGGATGCGGCGGATGCCGCCGACATGCTCCGGCGGCTGGCCGGGCGGGAGCATCGGGTACACACCGCCGTATCGGTGCACTCCCCGCTGGGCCAGCGCGGCATCGTCAGCACGGCGGCTGTGCGCTTTGCCCAGGTGGCGCCGGAGGAGATAAACTGGTATATCGCCACTGGCGAGCCGATGGACAAAGCAGGGGCCTATGGTATACAGGGCTTTGCCAGCCGGTATATCACCGGCATACAGGGGGATTACTATACTGTTATGGGCCTGCCGGTGCAGCCGCTTTACCAGCTGCTTCGGGACTGGGGTATATTGGACGCCTGCCGGGAGAAAAGAATGTAAATTTTTTGCGAATGTTGGGGAAAAGGCGGGTTTTGCGGTTGTTATCCTGATGTTTTAATTGTATAATAACTCAGGTAGAGAGTATTTCCCCATCGGCCGGAAAAGGGGCTGCTGTGGGGCATAATATGGATAAACACCAGCTGGGCTATTTGCCGCCTGCGGCGATGGCCTTATGCTTTGAATGGTAGATACAGGTTTGGAGTTTGAAAGGGGAAGGGCAGAAAGATGCGTCCGATTTTTTCGTTCGGCAAGGATATAGGAATTGATTTGGGTACAGCAAACACCCTGATTTTTATGCGAGGGCAGGGCATTATCATGCGGGAGCCGTCGGTGGTGGCGGTGGATACCCGCGCCGATACGGTGCTGTATGTGGGGCGGGAGGCCAAAAATGTAATTGGCCGTACCCCTGGCTCCATTGTAGCAGTGCGCCCGCTGAAGGACGGCGTTATTGCCGACTTTGATATTACTGCCAATATGCTCCAGATTTTTATTAAAAAGGCAACGAATAATTCCTTCTTTGCCCGCCCCAATGTGGTGGTGTGCATCCCCTCGGGTGTTACGGCGGTGGAGCGCCGGGCTGTGCGGGAGGCCACTATCAAGGCTGGCGCCCGGAAGGTTTCCATTATTGAGGAGCCTATGGCGGCGGCCATTGGCGCAGGGCTGCCGGTGGCTGAGGCCATGGGCAGCATGGTGGTGGATATTGGCGGCGGCACCAGCGAGGTGGCCGTTATCTCCCTGGGGGGGATTGTGTCAGCCCGGTCGGTCCGGGTGGGCGGCGATAAGTTTGACGATTCCATCATCCAGTATATTAAGAAGAAGTACTACCTCCTGATTGGCGAACGCACCGCCGAGGAGATTAAAATCCAGGTTGGTTCCGCCTATCCCTATGAGGAAGAGCTGCCCATGACCATCAAGGGCCGCAACCTGGCCGACGGCCTGCCCAAGAATATCCAAATCTATCCCGAGGAGATTCGGGAGGCGCTTGCCGATCCGCTTTCTTCGGTGATTGACGCCATCAAGGGTACGCTGGAAAAGACCCCGCCGGAGCTTTCGGCCGATATTATTGACAACGGCATTGTGCTCACCGGCGGCGGCGCGCTGCTCCGGGGGCTGGACCGGCTGGTGGAGCGGGAAACCGGCATTTCGGTGCGGGTGGCTGAAAACCCGCTGGACTGTGTGGCCATGGGCACCGGCTTGGTGCTGGAAAACCTGGATCAGTTCCGCAAGACGCTGGCGGATGATGACAGCCGGGACTAAACCCCGGCCTGCACAGCAGGGAAATATAATAGAGGTACTTTTCAAAACACTATTTTGGCTTGTACGAAGTAGTGTTTTGTCTTTACCGGGGGAAAAGGCGGCTTGCCGCTGTCAGAGCCTGTTTTGGGCGGTTGGAGAGCCATTGCAAAGGGTAAGAGGGAACGCCGATGAAGGATTTTTTTAAAAGCACCAGGTTTAAAATACTGACGGCAGTTTTTATCATGCTGTGCGCCTTTATGCTCCGGGCCACAGTGTCTGGGGGCATTACTCCCCTTACCTCCCAGCTGCTCTCGCTGATTACCACCCCGGTTTTAAAGGTGACTTCCAGCATTTCCGAAGGGGTGGATGGTGCTTTCCGGCATTTTTTCCAGGCTGGGGCCATTGAGCGGCAAAACGCCGAGTACGAGGAAAAAATCCGTATCCTTACCCAGCAGGTGGCCGATTTGGAGAACTACCGCCGGGAGAACGAGCAGCTGAGGGAATATCTGGAAATCAAAGAGGAGCACAACGACTTTACCTTTACCAGTGCCTCGGTTATCGGCCGGGACAGCGCCGAGCGGTTTTACTCCTTCACCATCGACGCCGGCAGCGAAACCGGCATCGAAAAGTTCGACCCGGTTATCACCTCCAATGGGCTGGTGGGGCTGGTGAGCGAGGTGGGCAAAAATTACTCCAAGGTGCTTACCATCCTGGATGTTGCCGTTGAGGTGGGGGCCTATGACATCCGCACCCGGGATATTGGCGCCACCACCGGGGATATTGCCCTGGCCCGGGAGGGCCAGCTGCGGCTGGCCATGCTGCCCAAGGAGTGCGAGGTCAGCCAGGGGGATCTAATTTATACCACCGGCTATGGCGGAATCTATCCCAAGGACCTGGCTATCGGCGAGGTAACCGCCATCCACACCGACAGCAGCGGCATGAGCATGTACGCTGTCATACGGCCGCTGGCCGATATTACCAATGTAAAGGATGTACTGGTTATCACTGCCTTTGAAGGGCAGGGCGAACAGGTATTTGACTGATAACAAGGAGGCTGGCTATGGGGCCAAGGGGCAGAAAACGCATGTTGACAGCGGGCAAGTACCTGCTGTACTTTGTTCTGCTGGTGTTGTTATATGTGCTTCAGGCCACGCCGGGCTTTTTGGCTGTCCGGGGGATCAAGCCGTTTTTGGTTGTCCCGGCAGTGATTGCCATTGCTATCTATGAAGGGGAGTTTATCGGCGCGCTCTATGGGGCGTTGGGGGGCATGCTCTGCGATATGGGGGCCAGTACCTTTTATGGGTTTTACACCATCACCCTGTTTCTCTACTGCACCGGGGTGGGGCTGGTTTTAATCTACCTGATGAAAAACAATGTCCAGTCGGCTGTCATCTGCTGCTTGGGTTATGTGGGCATCATGGGGCTGATAGAATATATTTTTTATTACCTGCTGTATGCCTACCCGGGCAGCTGGCAGGTGCTGCTGTTTTTCCTGCTGCCCCGGGCGCTGTTTACCGGCCTGATGATGCCGCTGTTTTATCTGGGCGAGCGGGCCCTGTTCCAGCGCTTTGAGGAGCTGATAGGAGAAATTTGAGAGGACTTTTACCATGCCGGAACTACTGAAATCCAGAAATAATATCCTAATAGCGGTCTATGTGGCTGTATTGGTATTTTTCACAGGGCGGATGCTGCAAATGCAGCTCATCCAGGGGGATGATTACGAAAGCCAGATTTACAAGGGCACTGTAAAGGCCCAGACAGTCCCCGCTGCCCGGGGAGAGATTCTGGACCGGTATGGCAACCCCATTGCCATGAACCGGGTGAGCCTGAACATTGTGCTGGACAAGGCGTTTTTGCCGGCCGGCCAGCAGAACCAGACCATCTTGGAGCTAATCAGCCTGTTAGAACAGAGCGGCGAGGAATGGCTGGACGATTTGCCGGTAAGCCGCAGCACCCCCTACACCTTTGAGGGGACGGATGAAAAAATTGCCGCCCTGAAAAAGTTTACCGGCGTAAATGAATATGCCGATGCCCAGGAGGTCATGCACTGGCTGATTGAACGCTTTGATTTGGATCCGCCCACCCAGGAGGAACTCGAGCAGCTGAAGGAGGGGGAAACCCCGCCCCCCACCTACACCGCCCAGGAGCAGCGCTATCTGGCCGGCGTGCTGTATACCATGGAGCGCAAGGGCTACAATTTGTCGGCCCCCTACACCTTTGCCGAGGATATTTCGGTGCGCACCGCCACTATCATCTCAGAGGAACGCATTACCTCCCCAGGCGTAACGGTGGAGCAGAGCACCAAGCGCTACTATCCCTGCGGCAGTATGGCGGCCCATATCGTGGGCATTACCGGATCCATCTGGCCGGAGGATATTGAACGGCTGGAAAAGGAGGGAAAGGCCTATGCCCTGGATGACATCATTGGCAAAAGCGGCCTGGAAAAGCTGTATGAGGATGACCTGCGGGGCGCCGATGGGGAACGCCTGGTTTATGTAAACGAAAACGGAGAGGTAACCGCCTCCGAAACCTCGGTGGAACCCCGGGCCGGGAACAACATCCTGCTCACCATTGACAGCCGCCTGCAGCAGGTGGCGGAACAGGCGCTGATGGACCAGATTTTTTATCTGAACCGTACCGCCCCGGAGGGGAAGGGCAAGGAGGCCAATGCCGGCGCTGTCTGCGCCATTGATATCCGCACCGGCGAGGTGCTGGTACTGGCCAGCTATCCCAGCTATGATATCAATACCTACTACGAGCAGTATGCCGCCCTGAACGCCGATACGGTAAACAAGCCGCTGTACAACCGGGCTTTGTATGGCACCTACACCCCGGGCTCCATCTTCAAGCCGGTGGTGGCGCTGGCCGGGCTGATGGCCGGGGAGATTGACCGGGACAGCACTGTAACCTGCGCCCGTATCTACACCCACTATGCATCGGTGGGCTTTACCCCCACCTGCCTGGGCTATCATGGCGACATTGATGTGGTAACCGCCCTAAAATATTCCTGCAACATCTTTTTCTATGATGTGGGCCGGCGTGTGGGCATTGATGCCATCGAGCAGTCGGCCAAGCTGCTGGGCCTGGGGGTGGACAACGGCTTTGAACTCAGCACCAGCATAGGGGTTGTTTCCACTCCGGCGGCAGCGGAGGCTGTAGGGGAGAGCTGGAATGCCGGCGATGTGCTCCAGTCCTCCATCGGGCAGCGGTTTAACAAGTACTCCCCGCTGCAGCTGGCAACCTATTGTATGAACATCGCCAACCGCGGCACCCAAAACCGCATTACCATCCTAAAATCCATCCGGGATTACAGCATGTCCGAAACCCTGTATGAGCACCAAACCGAGGTGCTCCAGCAGTCCACAGTGGATCCGGCCTTGTTCGACCCGATTTTTGAGGGGATGGTGGCGGCCTCCCGTACCGGTACGGCTGCCGACTATTTTGGCAGCTACCCGGTGGATGTGGCCTCCAAAACCGGTACCCCGGAAACGGCGGATCTACCCAACTCTACCTTTATCTGCTTTGCACCGGCAGGTGACCCGCAGATTGCCATCAGCGTAGTGATTGAAAAGGGCTGGCATGGCTACACCGGCGCACCGGTGGCCAAGGCTATCCTGGACGCCTATTTCTCCTCTGATATGACAGTGGAGGAGGGCGCCCCGGCTGCCGGCACACTGATACGATAAGAAAAAACAGCTCCGGCAGGCCCGGGGCTGTTTTTTTCTTGCCCTTGGGAAGGGTGTGGGGAAATAGTTACTGGCTTTTTAGTCAAGGGCGGAAGAATGGCTTATAGTAGACCCAAAGGGCTTTATGGCAGAAAGAATAGTCTCTGGAAAGCCCCCGCACATCCATGCTGACTTTGCAAATTATAGAGTTGGGCACTGCCTGATGGAAAGCAGGTTAGTTTGGGGATTGCATCCTTTTGGTAGTAATTTTTGGCCGTTGATACTTTGGCTGGGCAGCCGTAATTTTAGAGAGAAAGCGGACGGACCAAACAGGAAAAATGCTTTATATTTATAGGCTTGCTTTTACTGAAGTTTCTGTCTCGGCGAAGGGCAGACTTTCTCCATCCCATAGTAGCATTTTTAACTGCATGGTTTTTCCATAAAAGAGATTGGCAATGTGTGTTTCAGGATAAAACTTTAAAAGAACCCCGGATTTCTAAACAGCAGCCGGATTGCGTGGATATTGGATGAATATTTGGCCCGAAGGCATAAAAACAGCCCTCCAGCTGCTGCTGGGGGCTGTTTGGGCTTAATCGTCGTCGTCCTCATCGTCATCCCGATGGTCCCGGTCCCGGTCGCGGTCATCCTCGTCCTCATCGTCTTCGCGTTCGGCCTCCTGGTCCTCCTCTGTCTTGTTGACATCATGGTCGCCATTACATACATCAGGGATGTTGCTGGGTTTGTACCAGCCGTAGGCGGTGGTTTCACAGCTTTCGCCGGCCAGGTCGCCTGTAATGGTGCAGAAGGTGAGAATTTCCACCTTGGCGTTATCCCGGAACTGGATAACCGGCAGGTTTTGGTGGATGGGGCCCATAATATTTTTAAAGATAATGGGCGGGGCGTAGTTGTAGTAGACAATGCGTTCGGGGATATCGTACCCCAGCCAGCAAACCCCCACATAATAGGGGGTTACACCAATAAACCACTGGTTGTTATCGTTGTCCGAGGTGCCGGTTTTACCGGCCACCGGCATCCCGCTGAACTTGGCGGTGGTACCGGTGCCCTGCCGCCCGGTGGTAACCCCCTGCAGCAGGTGGTTCATTACTGTGGCAGTTTCGCCAGAGATCACCTGAGTGGGAATGGGCGTTTTCTCCAATATAATTTTACCGCTGGCATCGGTTACCTTGGTATAGGAATAGGGCTTGGTGTAGTAGCCGCCATTGCCGAAAATTTGGTAGGCGCCGGCCATACTCAGCGGCGTGACGCCGTCGGTCATTTCGCCCAGGGCCATGGGTGCGATGGCAATGTCCGAAAAGACCTTGCCGTTTTCCTCCCGGCTTTCCACCAGTGTTTCCATCCCCAGTTTGCTTTTTAAGAAGTTAAAGCTCACCTGTGGGGACAGGATCTGCTGGATTTTCACCGGGATGGTGTTGGTGGAGCGGCGGATAGCCAGATCCACAGTAATATTGCCCAGGTAGGCGCCATAGAAGTTGACCGGCCAGATATGGGCGTAGCCGCCGTCAATTAGGGTGATAGGGCTATCCTCCACCAGGGAGGAGTAGTGGATAATATCATTCTCGATGGCCAGCGCATAGGATGCAATGGGTTTGATGGTGGAGCCGGGGTGCCGCACAGCGTCCCGGGCCCGGTTGAACACCCGGGCGCCCTCCTTATCCCGGTTGGAGCCGGTCAGCGCCTTGATTTGGCCGTTTAGATCCAGCACAACAAAGACCCCTTCGGGGTATTCCTCGTTTACAACTGCCGGGAAGATGGTGGAATTCTGGTCCACATTAAAGGCGTTTTCCAAATATTCCTGCATTTCAACATCGCAGGTGGTGTAGATACGCAGCCCCCGGTTGTATAGCATGTCGTAGGCCTGCTGTTCGGTGTAGCCCAGCTCGCTCTGCAAATCGTCCATGACATCGCTCAGCGTCTGCTCGGTGAACCAGCTCCAATCGGTGTAGGAGCTCACCTGCTGGCTAGTTTCGGTGGAGATAACCAGCTCATAGCTGGCGGCCTCCTGGTACTGCTCATCGGTTAAATAGCCCTGCTCGTGCATCAGATACAGGCAGTCCTGGGTGCGCTTTACCAGGTTGTCATAGTTGGTAAAGGGGTTGAACTTGGTGGGGTTCTGGGTGATGGAGATGATGGAGGCACACTCGGCCACATTCAGTTCGTCCACATTTTTATTATAGTAGAGATTCGCCGCCGCCTGCACGCCGGCCGTGTTGTTGCCCAGGCTGATGGTGTTCAGGTAGGTTTCAATTATCTGCTCTTTGGAGTAGTATTTTTCCAGCTTCATGGCCCGCAGAATCTCTTTGGCCTTACGGGTGATGGAAATATCATCGTCATCGGTGATATTTTTTACCACCTGCTGGGTGATGGTGGAACCGCCGGGGGTACCCTCATAGATGGGGATAATCAGGTTGATAGCGGAGGCTATGGTGCGTTTCCAGTCCACGCCCTGATGGTCCAGATAGCGTTTGTCCTCCAGGGCCATGGTGGCGTTCAGCAGGTCCTGGGGAATGTCCTCGTAATCCACCCAGATGCGGTTTTCATCACCGTGGATACGTTCCATTTCTATATAGTCGCTGCTGCTGTCCGTCTTCCCATACAGGATGGTGGTATAGCTCATCTGGGCAGCGTCCAAATCCACCACCGGCTCATCGGCAATATACTTGAATATGTATACTGTCAGTCCGCAGCCAACCACGCAGGCGGTAATAATGCCAAGGCACAGGACAATACACAGGTTGTACCAGACCTTGGGCAGCCGTTCCAGACGCTCCAATCGGATAGGTTTTGCCATATTTGAATCTACTCCTTTTAATTTGCGGGGCCTGCTCCGGCCGGAACAAGCCAATATTGCATCACAGTATCTGTGCTGTAAAACAAACAAAACCGCTGCAGTTCTCTCCCAACAAAAAGAAATATATAAGGGAAAGGCGCAGCCTGTGTATTTGTTTCTACTATTGCGGTGGGGAATCGGTTCGCTTATTATTGAGAAAACGCAGGATCCCCCATAAACACCTCTACGCTATTACAATACTACAGGCACAAAGCGCCGCCCAGGTATAATTGCGCATTAGAACCGGTTGCCGCCCCGGCGGCGAGGTTCTGCGCATGATTTGAGGATAATAACCGCTCTGCGGTTATTATACCATGAAGCGATAGCGGAATGGTATAATTGGCCATCTTTTTCGGTTGCCCCACAAGGGGCGAGAAAAAGGGCCTTTAAAATTTAAGTATAATAACGATTTTATCGTTATTATACCATAAAGAGCACAAAAGTTGCTACAAAACTTTTAATAAAAGGGCCAAAGTGGGAATATCAGAGGCATTGGCGGCGCAAACTATCCAAAAGAAGCAGAATTTACAAAGAAATCGCCCATTTTTGGAGATAAAAAGGTGAAGAAATCAAGGGGGGACAACGAATGGAAAAACGCAGCGCTATTCTTTGTTGCGCGGCAGCTGCGGCAGTGTCCTGCCTGCTCACCGCCGCCGTTACATTGGCAGCAGTGGAACAGGGCATCTACCAGCGCCAGCAGAGCGCCGTGGACCGGGATATCGTCCAGCCGGTGGAGCCCAGCTCCACTGTGCAGGAGGACTACGAATATGTCATTGGCGAGCAGGGCGGGCGCCTGGCCGTCTATTATAAGGACAACACAGAACCGGAAAGTGTGCTGGATGTCTATATCACCCTGTTGCCCGAAGCCGATGTGGCCCAGATTCGGGAGGGGATACGGGTACGGGATCAGAAGGAGCTGATGGATCGGCTGGAGGATTTTATCAGTTAGGCCCTATTGCATTCTTACTAAAATGTAATGCTTTTGCAGGGGATGTTACGACATTGTAATCCAATCTTCATCCAAAAAGGGGGAAATTCCCCTACTAACATGGTAGAATATCTACAGGACGGATGTTTTCCGGCTATTTAAAAGACCCCTTTTTCTCGCCCCCTGTGGGGCAACCGAAAAAGATGATCCATTATACCGGCAGGGTGCCTGCACCAAGGTTGTATAGTGGGCGCATAAGGAGAGAGCGCGTATGGATTTTAAATTTGCACACAACAATATCAATGTCCTGGATTTGGAGAGAAGCCTGGATTTCTACGACAAAGCCCTGGGGCTGCGGGAGGTACGCCGCAAAACGGCGGAGGACGGCAGCTTTGTGCTGGTATACCTCAGCGACGGCCAGAGCGAGCACATGCTGGAGCTGACCTGGCTCCGGGATAAGGGCAGCCCCTATGATTTGGGGGATAACGAAATCCACATTGCCTTTACTACACCTGACTTTGAGGAGGCCCACCGCCTGCACAAAGAGATGAACTGTATCTGCTATGAAAACCCAAAAATGGGTATCTATTTCATTAGCGATCCGGATGGCTATTGGCTGGAGATTATTCCCCGGCGGTAGAGCTTTCCATAGAAGTATTCTTTTCTTCCTAAAGTGAATTTTTGTTTGAAACGCCTGCGGCTCTTCTTCACCGCAGGCGTTTTTTATTGGTACAGGTGCAGCACCCCCCGGCGGTTTAGGTGGATCAGGAACATAACAGCCAGCGGCAGGGCCAAAACGCCGGCAGCCCCCATGAGTTTGAGCCCGGCAAACATGGCGGTGATGGTTATAACCGGGTGCAGGCCGGTCTGGCTGCCCACCACATGGGGCTCGATGATGCTGCGCAGCACACAGATAATGCCAAACAATATCCACAGCCCCGCCCCAAAGCCGGCCTGCCCATCCAGCAAGGCCAAAAACCCCCAGGGCACCAGAACCGAACCGCTGCCCACCACCGGCAGCAAGTCAAACAGGGCAATGCCCAGCGCATAGGAGAGAAACGGCCCTACCCCCAACAGCCACAGCCCCACAGCTACCTCGGCGAAGGTGAGCAGGAACAGCAGCAGATAGGCCCGGAAAAACTGCCCCAGCACCTCCCGGATGAAGATACGCCCTTCCTCCAGCAGCAGGCAGGCCCGCTCTGGCAGGTTGCGCCGGAGAAAAGCCCCGATGTGGGAATAGTCCGCCCCAATGAACACCGAAAGCACCACTGTGAAGATGGTGCCCACCAGATAAACCGGCAGTTTCCGGGCAAAGCGGGCGGCGCCGGCCGCAGCCGCTGCCGAAAGGGAGGAGAGCAGCTGGGGCAGGGCTTCGCCGGCGGCGGAGAGAGCGGCCAGCACCGGAGTGCGGATTTCCGGGGAGAGCTGGGAGGTGAATGCCCCAGCCTTCAGGTAGAGGGCGTCCAGGGCGGGCAGCAGCTGCTCCGACAGGAAGGCGGGGGCGGCAGAGAACAGCAAAATCACCCGCCCGGTGAGCAGGAACAGGAGGGCAAACAGCAGGAGAAAGAAGTTTAAATAAAAAAAGCCGGATGCCAGTATGGCGCTGGCTTTGCCGGAAAGGCGGGTGTGCCGGGCGATGGCCCGGGTCAGCGGCCGCAGGGCCGATGCAATGCCAAAGCCGAACAGCAGCGGCGAAAACAGCCCGGTAAGCAGCCGGAACAGCACCCCAATCAGGAGGAAAAACAGCAAAAGCTCCGCTGTGTTTTTTACAAAGGAATGGATACTGCGCAAAAATAGACACCTCCGCCACTTTTTTGTCTGTACTATGTTATGGTGCCTGCCGCCGCATTATGAAGTGCGGATGGTTGTTAATTTTTATGTGTTATTTTGACAGTTATCCGTCGTCGAAACACAAAAGCCTGCAAATTTGCTACAAATTTTTACTTTTTGCTTGCATTGTTCCATGGGAAGTGTTATATTTGTATCTATATTAAATACAATAGTTTGTTAGAGGTGGACTATATGGCAGAACAAAGCAAGTTCCTGTTGGTGGACATGTCAGTGTTGCCGGAAGTGTTTTCCAAGGTGGTGGATGCCAAGCGTTACATGGCCCAGGGTAAGGTGAAAAGCTATTCCGATGCCGCCAAAATGGCCGGGATATCCCGCAGTGCCTTTTACAAGTATAAGGATAAGGTGTACCCTTACGAGAACAACAGCGTCCAGCGGGTACTCACCCTGAACCTGATGCTGGTGGACGAGCCGGGCATTCTGTCCTCCCTGATATCCGAGCTGTATCGGATAGGGGCGAACATTGTCACCATCAATCAGAACATCCCGGTGGACAGTGTAGCGCCGGTGTCGGTGTCGCTGCGCATCGACCGGGACCGCAGTGACGACGAGGTGGTGGAGCTGATTGGCCAGGTAACAGGTGTGGTATCGGTCCGCACGGTAAACGCATAAGGAGGAATTTTTTGTGAAAATTGCAATTGTTGGATATGGTGTTGTCGGGCGCGGCACCCATGAACTGCTGCTGATGAACAGCCAGCAGATTGCCGCCCGGGCGGGCAAGCCCATTGAAGTAAAATATGTGCTGGATACCAAGGACCTGGCCGGCACCCCGGCAGAGGGCCTGGCGGCTGCCAATATGGACGCTATTTTGGCCGACCCGGAGGTGGAACTGGTGGTGGAAGCCATTGGCGGCGTGGGGCCGGCCTATACCTTTGTCAAAGCGGCGCTGGAATCCGGCCGCCATGTGGTAACCCCCAACAAGCAGCTGGTGGCAGAGAAGGGGGCCGAACTGCTGGACATTGCCCGGCAGAAGAATGTGGGCTTTTTGTTTGAAGCCAGCGTGGCCGGGGGCACCCCGGTGCTGCACCCCATCTATCAGTGCCTGGCTGCCAACCAACTGGATATGGCCGCCGGTATTCTCAACGGCACCACCAATTATATTCTCACCAAGATGGTGCAGGAGGGGGCGGACTTTGCCGCTACCCTGAAAACGGCCCAGCAGCTGGGCTACGCCGAGGCCGACCCTACTGCCGATATTGAGGGCATTGACGCCTGCCGCAAGGTTTGCGTGCTGGCTTCGCTGCTTTTTGGCCGGCATACCCCGCCGGAAAAGGTGTTCACCCAGGGTATCACCAACATTACAGCCGCCGATGTGGCAGCCGCCGATAAGGCTGGCTATCGTATCAAGCTCATCGGCCAGGCCCGGAAGATGCAGGACGGCAAGGTGCTGTGCATGGTTACACCGGCCCTGCTGCGCAAGACCCACCGCATGGCCGAGGTGAACGATGTGTTCAACGCCGTAACAGTACATGGCAACGGCGTGGGGGATGTATTGTTCTATGGCCGGGGCGCCGGTGACCTGCCCACAGCGTCGGCAGTGCTGTCGGATGTGATGGAAATTGCCCGGAAGGGCGGCAACATCGACCTGGTGTACTGGGAGGACATGGGCGCCGACCACCTGGCCAACCGCCTGGATTACTCCATTGACGCGCTGGTGCGGGTGAAGAATTACTCCTTTGAGGAGATGCAGGCCCGGCTGGACAACTGCGAGCTGATTGACCAGAGCGGCGATGAACTGGCTGTGCTGGTACGGGGCGTCAACGAAGGCGTGTTAGAGGATTTTGTTTCCCTGATCGGTGCCGCACCCTATATCCGGGTGTTTGACTGTTAGGGGGCGCGGGATGATACGCATTGCAGTGCCAGCTACAACAGCCAACTTTGGTTCCGGCTTTGACTGTCTGGGCGCCGCCCTGGACTGCTATAACTATATCGAGATGGAGGAGTGGGACGGCTGCCATATCGAGATACTGGACGGCAGCACAGTGCCCACCGATGAAAGCAATCTGATTTATACCACTGCCCAGGAGCTTTATCGCCGGTGTGGCCGGGCTTTCCGGGGGCTGCATATCCGGCAGGAAAACAACATCCCCGCTGCCCGGGGGCTGGGCAGCTCGTCCGCCTGCATTGCAGGGGGGCTGCTGGGGGCCAACCGCCTGTTGGGGGAACCGTATGCCCTGCAGCAGCTGGTGGATATCGCCGCCGAGCTGGAGGGCCACCCGGACAACTCCACCCCGGCGCTGTTGGGGGGCTTTGTGGCGGCGGCCATGCAGGAGGGCAGTGTCTGTTACAGCCGGTGTGAAATTTCCCCTAACCTTGTATTTTTGGCAGTGGTACCGGATTTTGAATTGAAAACAGCCGATGCCCGGCGGGTGCTGCCCGACCAGGTGACCCGGGGGGACGCCGTGTTCAACCTCTCCCGCAGTGCGGTAATGGCCATGTCCATGGCCCAGGGCCGGCTGGAGAATTTCCGGCTGGGCACCCAGGACCGGTTGCATCAGCCCTATCGGCTGGGGCTGATTCCCGGCGCGGAGCAGCTGTTCGACTATTGGGAGAAGGCCGGGGTGTATGCCTGTTACCTCAGCGGTTCGGGCTCCACCCTGATGGCCATTGTAGATGCCCAGCACAGCCAGGTGCTGGCGGCGGGCACCCGGCAGTTTTTAGATGCCAACGCCCGGCCGGGCTGGCGGGTGCTGCCTCTGCACCCGGCAGGGGGAGCGGCTATACAGGAGTAGGGGCGCAGAAAAAAGGAGTTTTCCGACAGGAGGGAGTTATCAATGGCACTGATTGTGCAGAAATTTGGTGGAACCTCGGTGGCCAACGCCGAGCGGGTGGCCCATGTGGCCGATATTATTGCAAATACCTACCGGCAGGGCAACCAGGTAGTGGTGGTGGTATCTGCCCAGGGCAAAACCACCGACGAACTGATTGCCAAGGCCCAGGAGATTAACCCCAACCCATCCAAGCGGGAGCTGGATGCGCTGATGGCCACGGGGGAACTGGTGTCCATGTCGCTGATGGCAATGGCGCTGGATAAACTGGGGATCCCGGCCAAGTCGCTTTCCGGCTGGCAGGCCGGTGTACACACCGACAGCACCCACGGGGCCTCCCGGGTAAAGCGTGTTGACGCCGAGCGCCTGCGCAACGAGCTGGACAAGGGCAATGTTATCATTGTAGCGGGCTTCCAGGGCATTAACAAATATGATGATGTCACCACTCTGGGCCGGGGCGGTTCCGATACCAGCGCGGTGGCGCTGGCGGCGGCGCTGGATGCCGACCTTTGCCAGATCTACACCGATGTGGACGGCATCTATACGGCTGACCCCCGTATTGTGCCGGACGCCATCAAGATTGATGAAATTACCTACGACGAGATGCTGGAGCTGGCCTCGCTGGGGGCCAATGTGCTGCACAATCGCTCGGTGGAAATGGCTAAGAAGTATAATGTAAACATGGAGGTGCTCTCCAGCATGACCGGTGCGGAGGGAACCTTTGTCAAGGAGGTAACGGATGTGGAAAAACTGCTGATTAAGGGTGTTACAAAGGATATAAACATTGCACGCATTTCGGCCATGGGCGTATCGGATAAGCCGGGTATTGCTTTCCGGCTGTTCTCGCTGCTGGCTAAAAACAAGGTGAGTGTGGATATTATCCTCCAGTCGGTGGGCCGGGATGGCACCCAGGACATCAGCTTTACTGTGGCCTCCAAGGATGCGCCCCAGGTGGTGCAGCTGCTGGAGGAGCGCAAGGATACCCTGGGCCTCCAGTCGGTGGTGTGCGACAATGATGTGGCCAAGGTGTCCATTGTAGGCGCCGGCATGGAAACCCACGCCGGTGTCGCCTCCAAGATGTTTGAAGCACTGGGCGAGGCCAACATCAACATCCAGATGATTGCCACCAGCGAGATTAAAATTTCGGTGCTGATAGCAGAGGAGGAGGCCAACCGGGCGGTTGCCGCCATCCACGACGCATTCTACGGCGAATAATTCTTTTTGCATCAAACAGCCCTGCCGGAGGGAAAACTGGCAGGGCTGTTTGACTGTTTTTACACTGTGTTCACAATCTTTGTTCCTATCTTCATGCTTTTGTCGGATTTTGTGTGCTACAATGTCCTTCATAAGCCGCCCCTGTCACATGAAACAGGGCGCGTTGGCTATACTATAAGGGAAAGGCCGGAAAAACGGCCTGTTTAATGGGGGAACAGAGTATGAATGAAGTACAAACGCCAAAAAAACCGCTGATCTACTATTACAGCGTTGTGCTGCTGCTTTTGATGCTGTTTAATATGCTGGTGATGCCCTGGTTTGCCCAGCGGCAGGTGCAGGAGGTGGACTATGGCACCTTTATCACCATGACCGAGGAGGGCCAGGTGGCCCGGGCCGAAATTCAGGAGCAGGAGAACCAGATTATCTTCACCGATACCCAGGGCAGGACGGTGTATAAAACCGGCATGGTGCCTGACCCGACACTGACCGAGCGGCTGCACGAGGCCGGGGTACAGTTCTACGGCGAGATTATCCATCCCACCTCGCCGCTGGTGAGCATCTTCTTTTCGCTGATACTGCCGCTATTGTTTTTCATCGGCTTGGGGCAGTATTTTGCCCGGAAGCTCACCCAGCGGGCGGTGGGGGAAAACTCCATGATGTTTGGCCTGGGCAAGAGCAATGCCAAGGTGTATGTCAAATCCAGTGAGGGCATAAAATTTTCGGATGTAGCAGGGGAGGATGAGGCCAAGGAAAACCTGGCCGAGATTGTGGACTATCTGCACAACCCCGGCAAATACCGGGAGATTGGCGCCAGAATGCCCAAGGGCATCCTGTTGGTGGGCCCTCCCGGAACTGGCAAGACCATGCTGGCCAAAGCGGTGGCAGGGGAATCGGAGGTTCCATTCTTCTCCATGTCCGGCTCGGAGTTTGTGGAGATGTTTGTGGGTATGGGCGCCTCCAAGGTGCGGGACCTGTTCCGGCAGGCCAAGGAGAAGGCCCCCTGCATTGTGTTTATTGATGAGATTGACGCCATTGGCAAAAAGCGGGATGGCCAGCTGGGCGGCAATGATGAGCGGGAACAGACCCTCAACCAGCTGCTCACCGAGATGGACGGCTTTGAGGACAATACCGGCGTGGTTATTTTGGCCGCCACCAACCGCCCGGAGTCGCTGGATCCCGCCCTGCTGCGTCCCGGCCGGTTTGACCGCCGGGTGCCGGTGGAACTGCCCGACCTCAAGGGCCGGGAGGAGATTTTAAAGGTACATGTAAAGAAGATTAAAGTGGACGAGGGGATCGACTACAACCGGATTGCCCGGATGGCCTCGGGCGCTTCCGGCGCCGAACTGGCAAACATTGTAAACGAGGCGGCGCTGCGGGCAGTGCGGGATAAGCGGGAGTTTGCCACCCAGGCCGACCTGGAGGAGAGCATTGAGGTGGTTATTGCCGGCTACCAGAAGAAAAACGCCATCCTCACCGATGAGGAAAAGCGCATTGTGGCCTACCATGAAGTTGGCCATGCCCTGGTGGCGGCCAAGCAGACCGATTCCGCCCCGGTGCAGAAGATAACCATTGTGCCCCGCACCTCCGGCGCCCTGGGCTATACCATGCAGGTGGAGGAGGGTAACCACTACCTGATGAGCCAGAGCGAAATAGAGAATAAAATTGCCACCTTCACCGGCGGCCGGGCAGCGGAAGAGCTGGTGTTTGGCTCCATCACCACTGGCGCTGCCAACGACATTGAGCAGGCTACCAAGCTGGCCCGGGCCATGATTACCCGTTATGGCATGAGCGAGGACTTTGGCATGGTGGCGCTGGAAACACTGAACAACCAGTATCTGGGGGGTGATACCGCGCTGGCCTGCTCGGCCGAAACCCAGAGCAGGGTGGATGAGCAGGTAATGGAGCTGATAGCCCGGCAGTATGAAAAAGCCCAGCGGATTTTGTCCAAAAACCGGGAGAAGCTGGACGAGCTTGCCCAGTATCTTTACGAAAAGGAGACCATCACCGGGGAGGAATTTATGCAGATTCTGCACCGGGAATAATAACAAAACGCCCCTGGCTGCGGCCGGGGCGTTTTTTGCGGCTGGCAGGCTATGGGCCTGTTCCCATTCATCTATTTGCTATTCTTTTGCCTTTATCTGTTAAAACCGGTGTTTTGGTATCAGTTTTGGATGTGCTGGCACTTTATTAAGTATAAGAATGCCTTTTGCCTCTCTATTCCTATAAACAAAGGCCGCCAATGGATGGGTGTAGGGACTGGTTGGGCCTATGTAGTTGGGGCAATCGGTACAAATTGTGTGGGCTGGTATGGAGGGTTCCCTTTTTCGAGTAAACTTTTCAAAATATTCCTCTTTTTTATTCCTATTAGTATACTGCCGGGCGGAGTTTTTACTGTTCCGGCACAACAGTATAGGAAGGAATAAAGCAGCCCGAAATTTTTTTAGGGATATTGAAAAGGCTCTGCTTTTGTGCTACATTTATGAATGGTGCTAAACAAAATATTGTATGGCAAAGGGAGAATAGCCCAGTGTTTTTGTAAATGGAGTGATGTAGTATGAAGGAGTATAAACCATCGGGGAACGGCAGGCAAAAGCGGATTGGCCAAAAGGTGGGTCAGGTCGTTGTTATCATCCTGGCTATATCCATCTTTGTAACAGTGGCTCTGAGTGTGACCATGTTCCGCTCCCTGACCACCAAGCTCACCACCGATCGCTGTGTCAACGCCACCAATATGCTGGAGTATGCGCTGGACGGGGCGGACAGGCGGCAGGATATCAACCAGCTGCTGGATGAGCTGAAAAGCCGTATGGACTGCGAGTTTACCATCTTTGAGGGGGATACCCGGGCCTATACTACGGTGATGCAGGACGGCCAGCGGGTGGTGGGAACCAAGCTGTCCGGCGATGTGGCGGAAATTGTGCTGCAGCAGGGCAAGGCGTATGTGGGACGGGCAACGATATTAAATGAGGAGTACCTGTGCTCCTATGTGCCCACCAGGGATGCCAGCGGGCAGGTAAACGGCCTGCTTTTTGCGGGTATATCCAATACCGAGGCCAACCAGCAAACCATCCGGGTGGTGCTGTTCTCTGCGGTAGTTGGCTTTGGCGCCATTGTGCTTAGCGTGTTAATTTTGACTGTCTACCTGAAAAAGCAGGTTTCCGGGCCGTTGGCCCAGATTACACAGGTGGCCCATCGTCTGGAGCAGGGGGATCTGGGGCTGGCCACAGGGGAAGCAATCCGGGTAAGTGTCCACTCCAACGATGAGATTGGCGAGCTGGGCCGGGTGTTTGAAATGACCATACAGCGCATGCGGGCCTATATCGGGGAAATTTCCGATGTATTGGGCGCCATTTCCAATGGCGACTTGACCCACAGCGCCCGGCAGGAGTATGTGGGGGATTTCCGTTCCATCCGGCAGTCGCTGGATGAGATTGATACCAAGCTGAACAGCACCATGCGCCAGATTAGGGAGAGCGCCGGGCAGGTTTCCTTTGGCTCCGAGCAGGTTTCCAGCAGTTCCCAGGCCCTTTCCCAGGGGGCAGTGGAGCAGGCCAGCGCAGTGGAGGAGCTTTCCGCCACCATTGGCGGTATTGCCCAGGATGCCCAGCGTACCGCCCAAATTACCGAGGAGGTCAGCGAATCGGTCAACCAGGCCAGTCACCAGCTGCATATCAGCATGGACTATGTCCAGCAGCTGAATATGGCAATGGAACATATCTCCACCTCTTCGGATAAGATTAGTGAAATTATTTCCGCCATCGAAAGCATCGCTTTCCAAACCAACATCCTGGCGCTGAATGCGGCAGCGGAGGCGGCCCAGGCGGGCAGTGCCGGCAAGGGCTTTGCCGTTGTGGCAAATGAAGTACGCAACCTGGCCTCCAAGTCGGACGAGGCGGCCAAGGCTTCCAAGGAGTTGATTGAAAGCTCCATTACAGCTGTCCAGGAGGGCAGCAGCGTCGCCAATGAGGTTACAAAGGCGCTGGAAAAGACCAACGATATTGCCAACGATATGACCAGCAA
>CAOKWH010000025.1 GCA_948473085.1 uncultured Clostridia bacterium | reverse complement strand
GCGCTGCAAGATAACCATTTGAGTTCCTCCGGGATGGAACCCGGAAAATGCAAACAATGCGTATTAAAAACGCCGGGGCTGGTTTTTACAACCAGCCCTGGCGTTTTCTTCTGCAAATAATGCGGCCTGGCGGGAAGAACAGACCGCCAGGCCATATTTAGGAGAAAAAGAAACAGCAGGAAACAGGAATCTTAGAAAACATCGGCTGCGTAGTAGGAGAGTGCAGCCAATGCCCCCGGCCCCTTCCTCTTTCGACGGTTCCGATTCAGTGGCCCTTCCCCTCTTCCCTTTGTTCCTCCCAACAAACCCTCAGATACTTGCTCATGCACTTCCCTTCGGGCTTTATTGGCCTTTTTTAAGCAGGTTCTTCCTGCTTTTGAAAACGGAGAGCTTCCTCTCCGCTTTCAAAAACAGGGGAGGGTTCTCCCTCCCTTGTCTTTGGCCGCAGGGTTTGCCTATTAGCAAGCCCTTTCGGCTTTTCCTCAGAGTACAAACAGATTTATTCTGTTCCCTTTTACAAGCACATACTTCCCAGGAGGTAAGCCATAGACTTACTTACCCATACTGGGCGATATTTGCCATGGCCAAATTCGCACCGATACCGGCCAATTTTATCTAAGACTTACCCAGTGATAAAGCATGTTGCTTGCCTCGATGTTTTGGCAAAGCCAAAACTCGCAGGGAGGTAAATCATAGACTTACTTACCCATACTGGGCGATATTTGGCAAAGCCAAATTCGCACCGATACCGGCCAATTTTATCTAAGACTTACTCAGTGATAAAGCATGTTGCTTGCCTCGATGTTTTGGCAAAGCCAAAACTCGCAGGGAGGTAAGTCGCAGACTTACCGACCAGTATCGGGGTTGGGCTTGCCGCTGTTGTTGCCTGTGCTGCTGCCAGTAGAAGCGCTGCTATCAACAGTTACAGTTTCAACATCCAGCTCCTTGTCGGAGATTACATAGCCTACCAGCTTTCTGGTGCGGATCTCCCAAGCGCCCTCATCCTCGTTGTACTTGGCATTCTTTACTTCCTTCAGTACAGCTGTTGCTGCATTGCTGGAAGAAGGCAGCTCATAGATGAAGGTATCCTCATCTGCGTACAGGTACAGGGTACCGGTCTTGTTGGTTGCAGGGGCAGCCTTCCAGGTGATGAAGTCCAGGTTGGCATCGGGGAACATATCAGCAATTTCCTCGTTGAAGTCCAGGGTGTAGGCAAAGTTCAGTGCCTTCTGGCCCTTGGCGTTGAACTCGAAGTAACCAATGCCATCGCCAAACTCGATTACTACTTCCTCAGCCTCACCGTCAAAGTTAACAACAGCCTTTGCGCCAGGATTAATCTGAACACTGCTGCCATCCTCACCAAAGGTAAAGAAGTAATCTGTGTTGTCAACTGCATTACCACGGTTGGACAGGGTTACATCCAGGTCAAAGTGTGCGCTCTCGGTACGGTCATCAGCGGAAGACTTGTTGCGGCCGATGAACAGGTCGCCTGCCAGGTCGATGGTCTTGGTGGTTGTGCTGCTCTTGGTTACAATCTTAGCAAAGTAGCCGTAGTTCTCACCGAGGCCAGTTACTGCTACAGAGCTAACCAATGTAGCAGCATCAGCAATTGTTTTTGTCAGGGCATCCTTTGTAACAATTGCATCGTCCTTTACATATACAGCTGTTGCTTCTGTCAGAGCATCTATCTTAGCATCGGCCAGTACAGCTGCAGCATCCCACAGCTTAACAGGGCCATCAGTCTTCTCATAGCCCTTACCAGCATTATTTTCCATTTCCAGGCCAACTGCCTCAGCAATGGTATCGGTAATCTTGGAAAGGTCAGTCAAAACAGCTGCATCAACAAAGTTATCGCCCTTGATGTAAAGCTTACCCTTGTCGCCAGTAAATTCTATCAGAGAGCCCTGAGTCTCAGAAATTTCGCCATAGCCCTTAGCTTCTTCACCAGTACCTACATAATAGGTCTTGCTGCTATCAGCCAGTTCAAAACCAGCGGCCTTCAGCAAATCTTCGATACCATTAGCCTCGTAAAGAGCTTTGGTATTAGAAGTCAGGCGATAGTAGGTCTTGGAAGCTGTGTAGCCACTCTTTATAATCTCTGTAACAGCTGCATCAGCAGTAGCAAAGTATTTGTCACCTACTACATAACCCTCATCCTTAGCATAGGCCTCCAAGGCAGCTTCTACTGCATCCGTGAATTCCTTTTTGTCCTTCAGGCCAGCCAGTTCCAGCTTGCTACCGCTAACATTGATTGTAACATCCTTGCCATCAATCTTTACAACATAGTTATAGCCAGTTACTGTTGTCTTTTCGCCCTCAAAGATACCCTTCTTGTAGACGATGTCCAGAGCCTCTACATAGTCCTCGCCAACCTTCCAGGTAGCATAGAGGTTCATCTTGTTGGCCTCGGAGGTCTTCAGACCATCCTTACCATCCAGACGGATGTAGATAGTGTCGCCAGGGGCAAACTCGTCCGCCCCTACTTCTTTCAGTACACCATCTTTTTCCTTATACAGCTGCTTTGAAGCCTTTTCGTTCTCTTGCTCTGTGAAAAAGTCCAGCACCTCATTCTTGGGGGCAGCGAACACAGTGCCGGTGGAACCAACTGCCATCAGGGCAGCCAGAGCCAGGGCAGTAATCTTCTTGCTGTTCATTGTCATTCACTCCTTTGTTTTATTTAAAAAAGTTTTCAACACTCCGGCGGGACTACCGTCCCGCCCTGGAGCAATTACAGTATACCCCCCCCCGGCATTTTGTCAACACCTATTTGAGATTTTTCTGTAATTTCTTTGTAATTTATCTGGGCTGGGGGAGGAAAGGGGGCAAATTTTGGTGTAAACTACCCAAAGAAGCGGCAATAAACTATCTAATTTGACTAAATTCTTTGCCTAACTGTTCCCCTCCCTTTTTCCACATTGTTTATAACTTTTGGTGCAAAAGGGCAGAAAAATACCCCGGAGTGTATACTCCGGGGTACAGCTTTCTATTACCGCCCTTTCATCTTTTCGGCAGAAAAGGCCTCCACTGTCTTTTGGTTGATAGTCAGTTCCGGCAGTTCGGCCACCCACTGTTCCAGCAGGGCGGTGAACTCATCGCTCTTTAATGTGGTAAGAATCTCATTCTTGTACTGCTCCAGCACCTCGCCGGTGGGGTCCAGCTCTAACTTTTCTACAACATAGTAGTAGTTGCCCGATTCGATAATCTGCCGCTGGCCCACTGCCATGCTGTGGGACTGGGTACGGTACTCCTCGGGGTAGGAGGTGTTTTCTACATGAATCACATTCTCATGCACGCCAGCCTCGTCATGGTTGTGGCCCTCGGGCAGTTCATCGGGGTTTTCAGCCTCCACCTCGGCAATAATTACCAGCATATCCTCGCCGGCTTCCAGCCGGGCCAGTGTTTCCTCGGCCTGGGCCAGGGCGCTCTTGGGCAGTTCCTCCCCTTCAGCCAGGTCGGCAGCGGCCTGCTGGCGCTCCTCCTCAGTCATGGCGTCCACCTTATTTTTGGGATAGCTCACAAACCGGGTGCGGTCATAGTTCTGGCTGAAATAGTCCTGATACTCCTGCTGGGTCGGGGCCTTCTCGCCCCCCTCGCCATAGTAATGCAAAAACAGGTTGTTGGTTTTAATGGTGTTTTCCAGCGATCTGGTATAGGAATTCTTGTTGATGCCGCTCAGGGTATACTGCTCGCCATAAACTTCCCAGATGCTGTCCACCATATTGTCTACACTGGTCTTTTCCTCCTCGGTGAGGGAAAGGCCCAGCTCGGCAAACTTCAGCTCCGCCGCCAGGTGTTCCTTGGTAAGCTCCAGGGCGGTATCCTCTATCCACTGCTTGCCGGGCTTGCCCTCTATCTCGGCAGTGAGTACATCATCCGCCCCCAGCGCATAGTAGCCGGCGGCGTTGTAGGCGGCCATCATGTTCTGGACATAGATGCCGGCGGGCAGTTCGCCCTTATCGCCATAGCGCAAAATCCAACTGGTGCTGCCCAATGTGCAGCCGGAAAGCCCCATTGTCAACATTGCTGCCAGGAGGGCAGCTGTCACCTTTTTCAGCTTCATTCTATCTTTCTTCCTTCCACCCCGGCTGTCGGGGATTTTTTCTTATCTTGCCCCAAGAGGGGTGCTGTACCGATTATAGCATTCTCCCGGGCTTTCGTCCAGCATTAAAAAACTTTTAATCGCCCGCCGGAACAGCAGCAGCCTGTTCCATTACCGTCAGTGCCTCCTCAATGGTCTGCACCGGGCTTTGGCCGGCTTTGGAGCGCACCAGCAGGTAGGGCTTTTCCCCGGCGTTGACGGTGACACGGCCCCGGAGCGCAGCTGTCAGGGCAGAAGCCGCTGCAAGGTCCAGCGTATCGGAATAGAGGAACACCCCCTGCTCCCGCTGTGCAATCTCCTTGATACCCTGGGCCGCCGCCCGGCCCCGGACCAGAGCCACATCAATCAGGCCCTGCACCGCCCGGGGCGGTTCGCCAAAGCGGTCGATGAGCTCATCGGTGACATCAAAGGCATCGTCACTGTTCTGGATTGCGGCAATTTTTTTGTACACATCAATGCGCTGGGACAGGTTGGCAATGTAGCTTTCCGGGATATGGGCGCCAATGTTAATATCCACCATACATTCGGCACTGCTGCGCACCGGGGCCTCGCCCTGCTGCTCCCGGATGGCCTCCCCCAGCAGGCGCAGGTACATATCATACCCCACGGCCTCCATGTGGCCGTGCTGCTGGGCCCCCAGCACATTGCCGGCCCCGCGTATCTCCAAATCCCGCATGGCAATGCGGAAGCCGGAACCAAAGGAGGTAAACTCCCGGATGGCAGAGAGCCGTTTTTCGGCAATCTCGGTGAGCTGGCGCCCCCGGGTAAAGGTAAAGTAGGCATAGGCCCGCCGGGTGGAACGCCCCACCCGGCCCCGAATCTGGTACAGCTGGGAAAGGCCCATGCGGTCGGCATCTTCAATAATCAGGGTGTTGCAGTTGGGTACATCCACACCGGTTTCAATAATGGTGGTGCACACTAAAATGTCCACCTCCTGCTCAATCAGCTGCCGCCATACATTGGAGAGCTGCTCCTCGCTCATCTTGCCGTGGGCGGTTACTATCCGGGCGTCGGGCACCATCTCGGCAATCTTGTGGGCGCAGCTTTCGATGCTTTCCACCCGGTTGTGCAGATAAAACACCTGCCCGCCCCGGCGCAGCTCCCGGCGGATGGCACCCGCTATCACCTCCCGGTCATATTCCAGCACATAGGTCTGTACCGGGTGCCGGTCTTGGGGGGCCTCCTCAATCACCGACATATCCCGTATACCGCTCATGGCCATGTTCAGGGTCCGGGGGATGGGCGTGGCGGAGAGGTTGAGCACATCCACAGTGCTGAACATCTCCTTAAAGCGCTCCTTGTGGGCCACGCCAAACCGCTGTTCCTCGTCAATAATAGCCAGGCCCAGGTCCTTAAACTGCACATCCTTTTGGATGATGCGATGGGTGCCGATGACAACATCCACCAGCCCCCGGCGGATATCCTTGATAATCTCCTCCTGCTGCTTGGGGGTGCGGAACCGGGAGAGCAGCTCGATACGCAGGGGATAGCCCTCCATCCGCTGCAAAAAGGTTTGGTAATGCTGCCAGGCCAGGATTGTCGTGGGCACCAGCACAGCGCACTGCTTGGAGTTCATCACACATTTAAAGGCGGCCCGGATAGCCACCTCGGTTTTGCCAAAGCCCACATCCCCGCACAGCAGCCGATCCATCGGCACCGGGCGCTGCATATCCTGCTTAATCTCCTCAATGCAGCGGAGCTGGTCGTCGGTCTCCTCGTAGGGGAACCGGGCCTCAAACTCCCGCTGCCAGTCGTTATCCTCATCAAAGGCATACCCCTTGGCCTGCATACGCTGGGCATACAGCTTTATCAGCTCATCCGCCATATCGGCCACGGCCTTTTTCACCCGGGCCTTGGTTTTGCTCCATTCTGCGGAATTGAGCTTGTTCAGCCGCAGGCCCTTGTCCTCAGCGGCGCCGATATATTTTGATACCAAATCCAGCTGGGTAACCGGCACAAACAGCGCGTCGGTGCCGGCATAGCGGATTTTGATATAGTCCTTGACCACGCCGTGAATTTCCCGCTTGATAATCCCCTCAAAGATGCCTATACCATGGGTGACATGCACCACATAGTCCCCTGGGGTTAAATCGGCCAGGGAACGGATGGGGTCGGATTTCTGAGGCCTTTTCCGCCGTTTTTTCAGGCCGGCGCCCACCCGGCCCTGGGTGAATATGGCCAGTTTAATCTCCGGGTACTCCAGCCCCGCCGAAAGGCTGCCGGGCAGCACATACACCCGCCGGGGCGCCGGCAGGGAGAAATCCTCAGCATATCCGGCGCTGTACCCCTTTTCGGCCAGGTCATAGGCCAGGGCCCGGGCGGCCTTTTCGGTGCCTGCCATGATGCAGACTGTGTAACCGCTTTCTATATACGCATCCAGGTCCTCGGTGAGGTGGGAGAGCTCGCCCCCCCAGACAGCCAACTGCACAGCATCAAAGCGATACAGCCCCTTGAGCGGAATATCCCCAATACTCCGGGTGAAGGTATCCATAAACAGGGTGGGCCGCTGCTGAACCTCCTGGGCCAGCAAATCGTAGTCCATACAATAGCGGTCGCAGCCCTCAAACAGAACCCCCTCCTCAAACAGCTGCTTCATATCCTCGGTTTGCAGCTTCATGGCGCTGCGCAGCTCCTCCCGCACACCGGCAGGCTCGCAGAGGAACAGCGGGTTCGCCTTGGGCAGATAGTCCAGCAGCGTGCAGTGCTGGGGATAGAGGATGGGCAGGTATTTATCAATATTCTGGAGGGTCAGCCCCTCCCGGAGCTTGGCAGCATCGCCATTCAGGTGTTCCCGGGCCGGAGCGGAATATCTGCCCCGCAGCCCGGCGGCAATCTCTTCCAGCTGCTGGGCAAATGCCCCGGGCGCGGTGAACAGCACCTCTCTGGCCGGGGTAACCATGCAGCTCTTGCAATTGTCCTCCCGGCGCTGGGTATCGGTTTTGAACACGGCAATGCTGTCTATCTCATCCCCCCAGAACTCGATGCGGAAGGGGTCGGGCATGTGGGGCGGGTAAAAATCGATAATGCCGCCCCGCTGGGAAAACTGGCAGACACCATCCACCTGGTCCCGGCGCTCATAGCCGGCGGCCAGCAGCTTCTGCACCAGGTCGGCCGGCGCTATCTGCTGCCCGGCAGCAAGCCGGGTGCTGTGCTGCCGCAGAACCTCCGGGGGCATGGTGCGCTGTAGCGCCGCCTCGGCCGACGCCACAACAATTAGCTCCTGGCCATAGGCCAGAGCCTCCAGTACCCGCAGCCGGGCAAATTCATACTCCCGGGAAACCCCCTCCACATCCCGGAAGGAGAACTCCCGGGCGGGATAGACCACAGCGCGCTCCTCCCCAAAAAAGCGGTTGATGTCCTCGGCCATTCGCACTGCCGCAGGCTCATCCGGGGTTAGAATCAGCCGGCCGGCCTGGGCCAGGGCATAGGCCAGATGGACCTTGTGAATCTGAGAAAGCCCGGTGGCCAGCATGGGGGTGTTGTTCTGTTCCAAATTCCGGCGGATTTCGGCAAAATCGCCCAGCCGTTCGGCCGCCAATATAAAACCGTTCACACGCTTTTCCTCCCGTTCTGCTGCTATTGCTACTCCAAAATTTTGCGCATCATCTGGTGGGGCTGCCCCTCATCATAGATGGTATCCCCTTCTGGCCGGTAACCCAGGGCGGCATACATCTTCATGGCGTGGATCTGGCTGGACAGCTCTATCTCCCGGGCGCCCAGCCCCCGGAGGTGCTGCTCCATCTCGCTCACTGCGCGGCTGCCAAGGCCCTGGCTCCGGTAGTCCGGCAGCACTGCCACCCGGCCCAGCACATACACCGGGCTACCCGGCTTTTGATAACAGCGGCAGGTGGCAATGCCCTGTTCCCCGTCATAGAAACAGAGGTGCACAGCATCGGCATCGTGCTCGTCAAATTCCAGCTTGTAGCCCTGCTCCTCCATAAATACCCGGGTGCGCACCTCCCGGGCACCGGGGTTTTCCTCCAAGCCGGCGGTAATTCTCAGTTGATACATGGTGTTCCTCCCTCAGCTATTGTAGCGGTTCATCGCCTCATCCAGCCGGCCGGTGACAAACAGCCGGACAACATCGTCACAGTGGGCGCAGGCGCTTTCCAGCGCGGCCCCCTCTTCCTTGGTAAACCGGCTGAGCACCCAATCGGCCAGGTCATAGTCGGGATGGGGCTTTTCCCCCACGCCCAGCTTGATACGGGCAAAGTCATCCCGGCCCAGCAGATAGATGATGCTCTTGATGCCGTTGTGGCCCCCGGCACTGCCCTTGCGGCGGATGCGCAGCCGGCCCGGCGCCAGGGAAATATCGTCATAAATAACAAGCAGGCGCTCCACCGGGATTTTATAGAACTGCATGGCGTCCCGTACCGATTCCCCGGACAGGTTCATAAAGGTGGAGGGCTTGAGGAAGGCCACCCGGTGGCCGTCTATCACAGTATCCCCTATCAGGCCTTTAAATTTCAGGCGTTTTATGTCGAACCCCAGCTTTTCGGCCATGATGTCCATTGCGATGAAGCCGGCATTGTGCCGGGTGCTTTCATATTTGCTTCCGGGATTTCCCAGCCCCACCACCAGATATTCCGGGGCAGCGGGAGCACTGCCCGCTCGGTTTTTAAAAAACATGGGGGTATCCCCCTCCTTTGCAGATAAAAGTACAAGCCACAAGAGCGGGATAGAAAACCCTACCCCGCTTGTGCCGTGTCCTTCTATTTTACAAAACCAAAGGCCCGGCTGTCAATGCCAGGCCTTGGATAAAAAATCAGTTAAACAGGGGAGAAACCGGCTCGTCGTTATAGATACGCCGGATGGCATCGGCAAACACCGGGGCCACCGGCAGCTGGAGAATCTTCTGGCAGGAAGTTTCCCGCAGCGGGATAGTATCCAGCACCACCATCTCCTTGAACACGCTCTCCTCAATGCGCTGAACAGCCGGGCCGGACAGCACGCCGTGGGTGGCGCACCCGTATACCTCCTTGGCGCCGCCCCGCTCCACCAGGGCAGCAGCCGCGTTGCAGATGGTGCCGGCAGTGTCGATAATATCATCCACAATAATACAGGTTTTATCCTGTACATCGCCGATGATGTTCATCACCTCGGACACATTGGGCTTGGGGCGGCGCTTGTCAATAATGGCAATGGAGGTGCCCAGCAGGTCGGCAAACTTTCTGGCGCGGGTTACCGAACCCAGGTCGGGAGATACCACCACAAAGTTGTCCTTAGGCAGATCCTTAAACTTTTCGTTAAAGTAGGGGGCCAGCAGCGGCACACCCAGCAGATGATCCACCGGGATGTCAAAGAAGCCCTGAATCTGGGAAGCATGCAAATCCATGGTCAGCACCCGGTCGGCACCGGCGGCAGTGATGAGGTTGGCCACCAGCTTGGCCGAAATGGGGTCCCGGCTTTTGGCCTTGCGGTCCTGCCGGGCATAGCCATAGTAGGGGATAACGGCGGTGATGCGCCCGGCGGAAGCCCGGCGGAAGGCATCAATCATAATCAGCAGTTCCATTAGGTTGTTGTTTACCGGGCTGCAGGTGGACTGGATGACAAACACATCCGAACCCCGCACCGATTCGTTGATGGATACGGCAATCTCCCCATCCGAGAAGGTTTTTACATCGGCATCCCCCAAGGGCAGGCCCAGCTGCCGAGCAATCTGCTCGGCCACCTGCGGCACCGAGTTGGCTGCGAAGATTTTAATATTCTTGCCATGTAAGCTCATTGTTCATTTCTCCCTCATTGTTTTTTCTGCATGTTTCCGATTTGGGTTGGGTTTACCGCTTATATTTACCACTCCGCTCGGCCCAGCCGGGCTTTACCACCTGGGGGGCCCGGCCTATGGCCAACGCGTCGTCTGGTACATCCTCTGTGACAGTGGTGCCTGCCGCAATCACACTGCCCTGCCCTGCACACACCGGTGCAATAAAGTTGGTATTACAGCCAATAAAGGCCCTATCGCCAATTTGGGTGCGAAATTTTTCCCGGCCGTCGTAATTGGCCGTGACCACACCGCAGCCTACATTGACCTCCCGGCCCACATCGCTATCCCCCAGGTAGCTCAAATGCGCCACCGAGGTACCCTGGCCTATCGCACTGTTTTTAATCTCCACAAAGTTGCCAATCTTGGCGCCGGGGCCAATCTGGCTGCCGGGCCGCAGCCGAGCATAGGGCCCCAACCGGGCACCGGAACCAATCACGCTGCTCTCGCAGGTGCTCTGCTCCACCCGGGCGCCCTCTGCAATCTGGCAGTCGGTCAAGACGCTGTACGGGCCAATGACACAGTCCCCGGCAATACGGCAGCCCCGCAGGATACAGCCGGGCAGCACCACTGTATCCGGCTGGATTTGCGTATCCGGGCAGATAACCACCGTATCCGGGAAGGGGATGCTCACCCCGGCAGTTAGATGCTGCTGCAGCACCCGGCGCCGGGCAATCTCGTTCAGGCGGGCCAGGTCACTGCGGGTATTGGCCCCCAAAATAACATCCGGGCTTTCGGCCCGGTACACCCCGGCCCGGCGGCCCTGGGCCACGGCAATGCTCACCGTATCGGTGAGATAGTATTCCCCCTGGGCATTGTTGGTGCCCAGCTTGCCCAGTGCCTCCAGCAAAAATCCCACCCGGAACCAATAGATTCCGGAGTTCACCTCCTGGATAAGCTGGGTTTCTTCATCGGCGTCCCGCTGCTCGGTGATAGCCAGCAGGCCGCCGTTTTCATCCCGGACAATGCGGCCGTAGCCAGTGGGGTCCTCCAGCCGGGCAGCCACCACAGTCAGGTCATTTTCCCGTTTGCAGTGCTCCTCATAGGCGCTGCATATCGTGTCCCGGTCCACAAACGGGGCATCGCCATACAGCACCAGCACGCTTTTATCCCGGTGTTCCTGTAAAAAATCCACCGCCATCATAACAGCGTGGCCGGTGCCCAGCTTTTCGGCCTGTATGGCAATGTGGCAGTTCCGGGGCAGCGCCCGGGCCACCTCCTCCGCCTCCGGGGCGATAACAGCGCCAATGTGCTGAATCCCGGCGGCCTGGCAGCTATCGGTTACCCAGGTGAGCATGGGTTTAAACAGCACCTCGCACAGCGCCTTGGGGCGGCGGGACTTCATCCGCCGGCCATCCCCTGCTGCGAGTATCAAAGCGCAAGCTCTATTCATTTTTCAACACCTCCACAGAGAGTATATGAAGCAGCTCTGCCTTTGAAACCCGTGCAGCTTCCCTGCCTTCATTATCGCAACAAGTAACCATTTTTGCAAGAGGTTCGGCCGAAGAGTTCTAAAAATAGGCAAAAGGCAACAGAGATTGTCCACTGATTGTGTACAAATTGTGAATAATTTGCAGGAAGCCCCGCTATATGGTAAACAGCTTGCGGTTGTTGTGCATATACACGCTCAGGGCAAGCCCAATGCCCATATAGGTGGCCACCACCGAGGTGCCGCCGCCGGAAAAGAGAGGCAGCGTTACACCAATAACCGGCAGCACGCTCAGGCACATGCCCACATTCATCACTGTTTGGGCGGCAATCATGGCAAACACCCCCACACAGATATACTCCCCCAGCTTATCCTTGGCCCCTCTGCCCGCCCGCAGCAGCCGCAGCGACAGCAGCGACAGTATAACCAGTACAGCCAGGCAGCCTATAAAGCCCAGCGCCTCCCCCACAAAGGAGAAGATAAAATCGTTGTACATCTCGGGCACATACTGATGGTTGCCCGAAAAAATGCCCTTTCCCCATAGCTTCCCGCTGCCCAGGGCAATGCGCCCGTACCGCTGCTGGAACCCCACGCCGTTGGGGTCCAAATCGGGGTTGAACAGCGAGATAACCCGCAGCCGCTTATCCTCATCCATCAGCCCAAACCAGACCACCGGCGTGGCAGCCAGGGCAGCAGCCAGGGCAGCAGCCACATACTTGAGGCTGAGCCCGGCAGAAAAAAGCATGGCACAGACCATAAAGATAAATACAACTGCTGTGCCATGGTCCCCCTGGAGCATAATGAGCAGGATGGGGGCCGCCGCATGGGCCAGCACAGTAAACAGAACAGCCGGCTGGTTGAGGGTATCCCCCACCTTTTGCAGATGGTGGGAGAAGGTGATAATAAACGAGAGTTTGAGCAGCTCAGACGGCTGAAAGGTCAGCCCCACCACCGGGATGGGCAGCCAGGCCATATCGTCCGCCCGGCCCTGCCCCACCACAAAGGTGAGCAGCACAAACAAATAGGCCAGCGGCAGGTGCAACCGCCACAGGTCGGCCATTGTGTGATAATCCACCTTGGAGATAGCCACCATGGCACAGCAGCCCATCAAGGCCGCCAGCGCCTGCACCGCCACCCGGCTAATCATCACATAGCCGGAGTGGTTTATTCCCAGAAGCAGCACCACGCTGAATACCGACGCCCCCAGGCAGAGCGCCCAGAGCAGTTTATCGGTGGTGCGGTAGTAGCGTGTTGCCTCGCTCCAAAACTTTTTCATTCCTTTCCTCCAAAGACCAGGGTAAAACACAATTTGTACACCGAAGGCCAAAACCCATTGCATTCAAATTGTATACTTCTATTATAAAACCTATGGCCCCAAGACGCAAGCGCTCCGGCAGTTTTAACAATTTCGCTATAACTGGAAAAATTCCCGATTCTTCGCCCGGGGCGGTATTGTGCCGCATTTGCCAAAGTGCTATAATTTTCTTATATACACTGCCAGCCGGGAACTGCTTGCCGCTCAAACCAAAAACCCAAACTGCGGGGATCTCCCAACGGCCGATGTTTCTATTTTCACGCCCCGCTAAACCCCACCAAAACAGAAAAAAACAGGAGGTACAACCCACTATGCTCAGCGATATTGAAATTGCTTCCCAGGCGTCCATGCAAACCATCGACCACATTGCCGACGCCATTGGCATCCTGCCCGAGGAACTGGAACCCTATGGCCGCTACAAGGCCAAGCTCTCGGAGGATATTTTCCGCCGCACAAAGGGCCTGCCGGACGGCAAGCTGGTGCTGGTAACCGCCATCAACCCCACCCCGGCCGGCGAGGGCAAAACCACCACCACCGTAGGCCTGGGCCAGGCCATGCCCAAAATTGGCAAAAAGGCCATTATCGCCCTGCGGGAACCCTCCCTGGGGCCGGTGTTCGGTGTCAAGGGCGGCGCCGCCGGCGGCGGCTACTCCCAGGTGGTGCCCATGGAGGATATCAACCTGCACTTCACCGGGGATATGCACGCCATCACCGCCGCCAACAACCTGCTGTGCGCCATTATAGACAATCACATCCAGCAGGGCAACGCCCTGGGCATTGACAACCGGCGTATCCTCTTCAAGCGCTGCATGGATATGAACGACCGGGCCCTGCGGCAGGTCGTTGTCGGGCTGGGGGGCAAGCCCAACGGTGTGCCCCGGGAGGACGGCTTCCAGATTACAGTGGCCAGCGAGATTATGGCCATTCTCTGCCTGGCAGCCGACCTTTCCGACCTCAAGCGCCGCCTGGGGGACATCCTGGTGGCCTACACCTACGCCGGGGAACCGGTGTATTGCCGGGATCTGCAGGTACAGGGCGCCATGACCGCCCTGCTCAAGGACGCCCTGAAGCCCAACCTGGTACAGACCTTAGAGAACACCCCCGCCCTGATGCACGGCGGCCCCTTTGCCAACATTGCCCATGGATGCAACTCGGTGCGGGCCACTAAACTGGCCCTGAAACTGGCCGACTACTGCATTACCGAGGCCGGCTTCGGCTCCGACCTGGGCGCCGAAAAATTTATGGACATCAAGTGCCGCTTTGCCGGCATCGCCCCCTCCGCCGTGGTACTGGTAGCCACCATCCGGGCGCTGAAATATAACGGCGGCGTAGCTAAGGCCGAGCTTTCGGCCGAGAATGTGCCGGCGCTGCAAAAGGGCCTGGTAAACTTGGAAAAGCATATTGAGAATATGCAAAAATTTGGTGTGCCGGTGGTGGTAGCCATCAACCGTTTTGGCACCGACACTGATGCAGAAATTGCCGCGCTGGCGGAGGCAATGCAGAAGAAGGGTGTGGAATTCTCCCTCTGCGAGCACTTTGCCAAGGGCGGCGAAGGCGCCATCGACCTGGCCGAAAAGGTAGTGGCCGCCTGCGAGCGTCCCGCCAACTTCCAGCCCATCTATGAGCTGGAACGCCCCATCGAGGAGAAGGTAGAAACCATCGCCCGGGAGATCTATGGCGCAGAGGGCGTCACTTTCTCTGCCGCCGCCAAAAAGGCCATTCGGGACATCACTGCCCTGGGCAAGGCAGATCTGCCCATCTGTGTGGCCAAAACCCAGTATTCCCTGTCGGACAACCCCAAACTGCTGGGGCGCCCCACCGGCTTCAAGCTGAGTGTCGGGGAAATTCGGCTGTCCGCCGGCGCCGGGTTTATTGTAGTGCTCACCGGCGATATTATGACCATGCCCGGCCTGCCCAAACTGCCTGCCGCCAACAATATTGATGTAGACGAGGCGGGCAACATCACCGGCCTGTTCTGATAAAGGCACTTTTCCCAAAGGAGAATGGATATTTTGCAGAGATTTATTACTTCGTCAGCGGCAGAAACCGAACAGCTGGCGTCCCGGCTGGCCCAAACCCTCCAGGCGGGGGACATCATCGCCTTTGTGGGAGGCATGGGCATGGGCAAAACCTGCTTCACCCATGGTCTGGCCGCCGGCCTGGGCATCGACCCCGGGGAGGTGTCCAGCCCCACTTTTGCCCTGGTAAATGAATATCGGGGCGGCCGCCTGCCACTGTTCCACTTTGATATGTACCGGGTGGAGAGCTTTGACGGGCTGTATTCCACCGGATTTTTTGACTATCTGGATATGGGCGGCGTGGTGGCGGTGGAGTGGAGCGAAAATATCCACGGCGCCCTGCCCCAGGAGGTCATCCGCGTCACCTTTGAGCGGCTGGGGGACACCCAGCGGCGCATTGCCATTGAAGGGAGAGTACTGCCATGAAGCTGCTGATACTCGACTCTTCCTCCAAGGCTGCATCGGCAGCTGTGTGCGAGGATGGGCATCTGTTGGGGGAGTCCTACACCAATGCGGGCAAAACCCACTCGGCCACCCTGTTGCCCATGGCCGAGGCACTGCTGCACAACTGTTCAGTGCCCCTGGGAGAGCTGGACGCCCTGGCTGTAACCGTAGGGCCGGGCTCCTTTACCGGGCTGCGTATCGGCATGGCTGCCATCAAGGGCATGGCGCTGGCACGGGATCTGCCTTGCATCCCCCTTTCCACCCTGGAGGGGCTGGCCTGCAACCTGCTGGGCTTTGATGGGCTCATCTGCCCGGTGCTGGATGCCCGGGTCAGCCAGGTGTATACAGCGCTGTTCCGCTGCCAAAATGGAACGCTCACCCGGCTGGCAGAGGACTGCGCCATCTCCATCCAGGAACTAAAACAGCTGCTGGACACCTATCCCGATGAGCGTAAAATTTTAGTAGGCGATGGGGCCAATCTCTGTTATAATAGTTTTAACAGCCGGCCAGAGAACCTTTCAGTGGCGCCGGAACATCTGCTATACCAACATGCCGGGGCTATGGCCTCTTTGGCCTGGCAGAAGGCCCGGGCCGGGGAGAATGTTTCTGCCGATGAGATTGTGCCGGCCTATCTCCGGCTGCCCCAGGCTGAACGGGAACTGAAGCTGAAAATGCAGAAAGGTGAGTGAACAACCATGAAAATTGCCCTGGGCTGTGACCATGGCGGCTACCTGTTAAAAGAAGAAGTAAAAAACTATCTATCCCAAAAGGGGATATTGTTTGAGGATTTTGGCTGCCACAGCACCGAATCCTGCGACTACCCGGACATGGCAGAGGCCCCATGTGCCGCTGTAATCAGCGGCAGCTGCGACTTTGCCCTACTGTTCTGCGGCACTGGCATTGGCATCTCCATTGCCGCCAATAAGCATAAAGGCATCCGGGCGGCCTGCTGCTCCGACTGCTTCAGCGCCCGGGCAACCCGGCTGCACAACAACGCCAATGTGCTGTGCATGGGCGGGCGGGTTGTTGGCCCTGGCCTTGCCATCCAAATGGTGGAGGAGTTCCTTGCCGCCGATTTTGAGGGCGGGCGGCACCAGCGCCGGGTGGACAAGTTAACCGCACTGGAACAGTAAACCTGTAACCTTGTATCCGAGAGGAGAATTTATATTATGCCAAACACACCCTACATTGCCGACCATCCGCTAATCCAGCACAAGCTCTCGCTGCTGCGGGATAAAAACACCGGTTCCAAGGAGTTCCGGGAGCTGATTGCCGAAATTACCATGCTGCTCTGCTATGAGGCTACCCGGGACCTGCCGCTGAAGGAAGTGGAGATTGAAACCCCTATGGCTCTGGCCAAAACCAAGGTAATCTCCGGGCGCAAGCTGGCCTTTGTACCCATCCTCCGGGCCGGCGTTGGCATGGTGGACGGCGTGATGAAGCTGGTTCCCGCCGCTAAAATTGGCCACATCGGCCTGTACCGGGACCCCAAAACCTGCCAGCCGGTGGAATACTACTGCAAGCTGCCCAGCGATATTGCCAGCCGGGAGGTCATCGTACTGGATCCCATGCTGGCCACTGGTGGCAGCGCCATTGACGCCATCCGCCTGATTAAGGAACGGGGCGTTACCAACATCAAGTTCATGTGCATTATTGCCGCCCCGGAGGGCCTTACAGCCCTACAGGAGGCCCATCCGGATGTTAAAATCTACTGTTCCGCCCTGGATGATTGCCTGGACGAGCACAAGTACATCCTGCCCGGCCTGGGCGACGCCGGCGACCGTATCTTTGGCACCAAGTAACCGGCTATACAAAAAGGAGGCTCCCAAACGGGGCCTCCTTTGGTGCATAAGGGCATAAAAACACCCCGGAGTTTATACTTCGGGGATAAGATAAAGGCCGCCCCAGTTGGGGCGGCCTTTGTTATTTTGTATGCAGGCGGTACCGGTCCCCCAGCTTTTCCTGGGCCAGTTCCCGGATGAGGGCAGCCTGTTCCGGGCTTACATCCCCGCGGGCCAGGGCAAGCGCCTGGCCTTCGCTGATATAGAACAGGAACGCCTCCCGCAGCTCATGGGCTTGCAGAATCTCCTGCCAGCCAAACTCCGCCCGGGTATCCCCCACCTGGGAGGCCACGCCCTGCTCTCCAATGAGGATGCAGTGGCTCTGCCCAATGACAGTCCGGCCGGAGCCGGCAATGCGGCGCACCTGCAGCTCCACAAACAGCAGGCTCAGCACCGGGAAGAACAGATAGGCCACACAGGCATAGTAACTGAACCGCCCAAAGCTGTACTGGAGCACATCATAGGCCCCGGCCAGCCGAGCTGCCACCACGCCCAGGGCAACCAGCCAGGCCGCCATCATCAGGGGCAGGGTCAGCTTCTTTTTCTGAAACATCTGGAAATAGACCATCCGCCGGTATAGTTCCTGGCTTACTGTTACCTCCACTGCAATGGTTCTGTCCAATCTGCTGCCCTCCTGCCGCTGTTACTTCTTATTTACCGACTTCATGCGCATCTGGTTGGAGAGAATCCGCTTGCGGATACGCAGGCTTTCGGGGGTTACCTCCAACAGCTCGTCCTCGCCAATAAATTCCAGGCATTCCTCCAGGCTCATGCGCTTATGGGGCACCAGGCGCAGCGCCTCGTCCGAACCAGAGGCCCGCATGTTGGTAACATGCTTTTTCTTGCAGACATTCACTGCCATATCGTCCCCCTTGGGAGAGGAACCTACCACCATGCCCTCGTACACCGAAGTACCGGCGCCAATGAACAGGGTACCCCGCTCCTGGGCGTTATACAGGCCATAGGTGACCGCTTCGCCGGTTTCAAAGGCGATGAGGGAACCCACATGCCGGGTGGGGATATCCCCCTTGTAGGGCTGGTAGCTGTCAAAGACAGTGTTGAGAATGCCCTCGCCCTTGGTATCGGTGAGGAACTCGCTGCGATAGCCAAACAGGCCCCGGGCCGGGATGATAAATTCCACCCGCATCCGGCTGCCGCTGGGGGCCATCTGCACCAGCTCGCCCTTGCGATAGCCCATCTTCTCCATCACCGAGCCAACACAGTCCTCCGGCACATCAATGAGCACCCGCTCCATGGGCTCCAGCTTTTCGCCGTTCTCACCGGTGTGGAACAGCACATGGGGGGTGGATACCTGGAACTCGTACCCCTCCCGGCGCATGGTTTCAATGAGGATGGACAGGTGCATCTCGCCCCGGCCCGCTACCAGGAAACTCTCGCTGGAATCGCCATCCGACACCCGGAGGGAAACATCCTTCAGCAGCTCCCGCTGCAGCCGCTCCCGGATATGCCGGGAGGTGACAAACTTGCCCTCCCTGCCGGCAAAGGGGCTGTTGTTTACCGAGAAGGTCATCTCCACAGTGGGTTCAGAAATCTTAACAAAGGGCAGCGGCTCCACGGCGTCCACCTGGCAGATGGTATCGCCAATGGTGATGTTTTCAATCCCCGAGAAGGTGACAATATCGCCCATTTTGGCCTCGTCACAAGCCACGCGGGAAAGGCCCTCAATCTGGTACAGGTTCACCACCCGGCCACGGTAGGGCTGGTGGGCATCGTGATACTCGCACACCATAACATCCTGCCCCATCTTGATGCTGCCCCGCTCCACACGGCCAATGGCAATGCGGCCCACATACTCGTTGTAGTCGATGGAGGATACCAGCAGCTGGGTGGGGCCTTCGGTGTCCCCTTCCGGGGCGGGAATCTGGTCCAGAATCTTTTCAAACAGGGTGGTCAAATCATCATCCAGCTCCTCCGGAGCCAGACCCGCCCGACCGGTGCGGCCGGAACAGAAGATGATGGGGCTGTCCAGCTGCTCCTCGCTGGCATCCAGGTCCAGCAGCAGTTCCAGGCATTCGTCCACCACCTCATAGGGGCGGGCATCGGGGCGGTCCACCTTGTTCACCACCACAATAACCCGGTGGCCCATCTCCAATGCCTTGGACAGGACAAAACGGGTCTGGGGCATGGGGCCCTCGGCGGCGTCCACCAGCAGCACAACGCCGTTTACCATTTTAAGCACCCGCTCCACCTCGCCGCCAAAGTCGGCATGGCCAGGGGTGTCAATAATATTGATTTTAACCCCCTTATAGGAGGCCGAGGTGTTCTTGGCCAGGATGGTAATGCCCCGCTCCCGCTCCAGATCGCCGCTGTCCATAACCCGGTCGTCCACCACCTGGTTTTCCCGGAACACGCCGCCCTGCTTGAGCATCTGGTCCACCAGTGTGGTTTTGCCATGGTCAACATGGGCAATAATGGCTATATTTCTCAAATCTTCTCTAATCAAAGTAAGCGACTCCTTTTTCTGCTTGCACTCAATTTTTTCATACTGTTTTATTATATCCCTTTTTCCCCCGCTATGGTAGGGGCTGCACATGTATTTAGCAAATTTTTTTGATTATAACCAGCTATACAGGCCTATCCGCCTGCTTTTTGCACAAATTGCATAGAATGCCCCGCTATATTTGGACCATTTGACAGGCAGCAAAAAGGCCCGGCAGCCACCGGGCCTTATAAAAGGGCTTAATCGTAGTTGCGCACCACCGAGATCACCTTACCCAAAATAACTACTTCCGGGACAATAATCGGCTCCATTGTGCTGTTTTCGGGCTGAAGACGGAAGTGCCCCTTTTCCTTGTAAAAGGTTTTTACCGTGGCTTCCTCCCCCACAATGGCCACCACAATTTCGCCGTTGCCGGCCACCGGGGTGCGCCGGGCCACAATAATATCCCCATCCAGGATGGCGGCGTCCACCATGCTTTCCCCCTTGATCCGCAGGGCAAACAATTCGCTGGCCGGATAGCGCCCGGCGGCAAACGGCACATAGCCCTCCAAGTTTTCCACCGCCAGCATGGGCAGGCCGGCGGCCACTGTGCCCAGCAGCGGCACACCTATCAGCTTTTCCTCACAGGCACCCACCAGCCGGATACTGCGGTTGCGCCCCTCCCCCATTGTTATATAGCCCATCTCCACCATCTCCCGCAGATACTTGTGGGCAGTGGAGGTGGACTTGATGCCCAGCTTATCGCAAATTTCCCGGACTGTGGGGGGCACCCCTTCGGCCACACATTGGCTGATATAATCCAGAATGCGCTTGTGCTTATCTGTAAATTCTCTCATATTTCCACCTCTCGGGCAAGTTGGTAAAAAATAGCTTTTTGTAGCCAATATTTTATATTTAAATTTAGTATACCAGAAAATGCTGCAAATTGCAAACAAAAGTTCTTTCATTATCCGGCACAGCGTTTTATAGGCCCCCTCTCAAAGGGCAGCTGAAATTCTTCAAAATAAATTTAAAAAATCGGGCAAGACTATTAACACCCCGGTAACAACACCCTTTGCGCGTTGGGGTATAATAAGCCTGTACCCAAAAGGTGACCGCAACACCGATAAACCGGCAAACTGGCCAACTGCACTAATTGGCCAAAGCCATGGTTATGGGTATTGTCAAACCCTCCTCAATTACAATACACCACAAAAACAGCGAAAAGCGGCTTCCAATTCCCGGGAGGCCGCTTTTCGTTTGCCGCCGACTGTGGTATAATAACGACAAAGTCGTTATTATACAGACTATCTAAAATATACCTGGGCGGCGCTTTGCGCCTGTGGTATAATAACCGCAGAGCGGTTATTATCCTCAAATCATGCGCAGAACCTCGCCGCCGGGGGCGGCAACCGGTTCTAATGCGCAATTATACCATTCCAGTGCAAGCACCTTCATGGTATAATAACGACAAAGCCGTTATTATACAGGATTTAAAAGGCCCTTTTTCTCGCCCCTTGCGAGGCAACCGAAAAAGATGGCTAATAATACCAGCTATTTAAAATATACCTGGGCGGCGCTCCTGCTCCAGTGGCATCATAACAACCAAGGTATAGAGTATCCTCAATTCAACTACCCAGACCCTATGGAGGAATTTATGTTTGATAACACCAAAAAGCTGCCCCGGGCCATTCTCGTGGCAGTGGACACCGGGGAATATGATGTACAAACTTCCCTGGCCGAACTGACCGAACTGGCCGAAAGCGCCGGTGTGGAAGTGGTGGCCCAAAGCGTGCAGAAGCGCCCGGCTCCGGACACCGCCACTGTAGTGGGTTCTGGCCGCCTGGAAGAACTAGCCCAGAGTATACAAACCCTGGAGGCCGATATGCTCCTGTTTGACTGCGAGCTTTCCGGCAGCCAGACCCGCAATATTGAAAAGGCGGTGGACGCCGCCGTAGTGGACCGCACCATGCTTATCCTGGATATCTTTGCCGCCCGGGCCCGCAGCAGCGAGGGCCGCCTGCAGGTGGAACTGGCCCAGCTGCGCTATCGGCTGCCCCGGCTGGCAGGCTCCGGCTCCAACCTCTCCCGGCTGGGCGGCGGCATTGGTACCCGCGGCCCCGGCGAAACCAAGCTGGAAACCGATCGGCGGCACATCCGCTCCCGGATACAAAAGCTGGAAAAGGAACTGGAGGAGCTCTCCCAGCGCCGGGAACAGATGCGCACCCGGCGCAAAAAGGACGGTGTAACCACTGCCGCCATTGTGGGATACACCAATGTGGGCAAGTCCACCCTGTTGGGCGCCCTGACCGACCAGGGTATTTTGGGTGAGGACCGGCTGTTTGCCACATTGGACCCCACCTCCCGTGCCCTGCTGCTGCCGGACGGCCGTTCCATCATGCTCATTGACACAGTTGGCCTGGTGCGCCGGCTGCCTCATCACCTGGTGGAAGCCTTTAAATCCACCTTGGAGGAGGCCGCCAGCGCCGACCTGCTGCTCTGTGTCTGCGACGCTTCCAGCCCGGAGATGGAGGAGCAGATAACCATTACCACCACCCTATTGGCCGAGCTTGGCGCCGCCGATACCCCTGTTATTACCATCCTAAACAAGTGCGACCTTGTCCCCGGCCTGCTGCCGCCCCAGCGGGAGCGGACGGTGCTGCTTTCGGCCAAGGATCGGCAGGGCTTTGATGACCTGCTGGCCGCCATATCCGGCGCCCTCACCCCTACCCAACAACGCTGCAAGCTGCTGCTGCCCTATCCGCAGAGCGGCCTGCTGGCCGAAATCCGACAGGACGGCAAGGTGTTCTCGGAGGAATACACCCCCGATGGCATACTGGCGGACACCCTGGTGCATATCAAGCTGCTGCATAAAGTGGAGCCGTTTCTCCTCTAACCGGCCAAAAACAGCATCCCAGAAGATAAAAATCCTTCGTATGGCAGGCAAATATACGGAGGATTTTTTATGTACAATCTTCAAACCCGCTGACAAAAAGAGGGCCGCTTTCTCGGCGCAAGGGTGGTGCGCCACCTTGAAAGCCCGTCTGTCCCCAGGGCATTGCAGGCCGGCTTTTATGCACAATCAATTGGGATTGTAAAGGGGGAAGTTTTGCTATTTATAATTGCCGCAGATAGGGCACAAAAGCCCTTTGTTACCGGCTTTGCTTCGTTGTATTCTTCCAAAACTTCTCCATGGTCTGATTAAATTCTTCCGGCACATCCATATTGACACAGTGCCCCGCATTTTCAAAAATGATGGCTGTACAATCGGGCTCCCTGTTTTTCCAGGCTTTCACTTCCTCCAATTCCATTGGAATATCAAACTGCCCACATCCAATCAGCAGCGGATAGGCCCTCTGCCCGGTTTCATACCTGTTTACCATGCTGCCCAGCGTCGCCAGGAACTTAAATGACTTTTTCGGGAAAAGGAGGTTCATAGCAAAAAATTCAGCCTGAGCCTGCGGCGTATAGGCCGAAATCTTCCTATTTGCCTTGGCAAACCATCTCATCGAAAAGAAGGCTTTAAGCATCATCAGCATCTGCTGTGCGCCATTCTCCTTTTTCCTCTTTGCATCAAAGTGATTGATGTCGTATCCCCCAAAGCAGGCCAGCGAGCTGACTGCACCCGGGTAACGATTTGCAAAGTCCTGCGCTAAAACAGCTCCCAAAGAAACGCCTACAAGATGTATTTTCGCAATCTTTTCCGCTTCTAAAATGTCATAAATCCACTTGGACATCTTCTCGATGGTATCGCCTTTTCGCGCATCGGCCGACTGCCCATGCCCAATAATGTCAACCGCCAGAATATTATATTTTTGTTCAAAATACGCAAACTGTGTTTGGAACATCGCATGGTTGACAAAAGCGGCATGCAGAAAAAGCACCCATTCGCCTTGCCCTGCCCTGCTTACATAGTAGGTAATTGGCGAATGGGCCAGCTTGATTGGCTTCATTGGTTCCCCCTCCCCCCTTCCGCAAAAATTTGGGGTACTTCTTTAAATGAACAGGAGCGCATCTATTACTATAAGTAATACTGCTGCCATATATCAACAAATAGGAGGCAAGGGGTAAAACCCTGCCTCCACATTTTTTACTCACTGGCTTTATAGCAGCTCCTGGTAATAGGCCAGCATATCCTCATAAATGGCTCTGGTCTGCTCTTCATCCCCCCAGGACAAGGGATCATCAGCATAGCACAGCGTAAAAAATGGTTCCACTCTTTGGAGGGTTTCAGGCAGGTTTTTCCACAGGTCATACATTCGCCCTGCAAAAGAGTTCATATCAGTACAGCTGTTATAGGCCTTTTTTAAGCAGTTTATCAGCACCCTGCCAAACTGCTCCTGGTCAAGCCTTTGGCAGTTGGCATGGGTTCTGATATAAACAACCGCTTTTTGAATGTCCGTTTCCCATTCCAGGTACATCAGATCCCCATCCTGAGGGGATTGGAGGAACAGTTTGTTCAGCTGCTGGTAATACTCCCCCTCCGCCATCAAGCCCTCATAGAGCAGAATGGCATAGACGAGCAATTCCTCCATTCCCCCGGTGACTTTAACCCTCAAAATACAATGGGAGAGGTGGACGAGGCCTTGCTGCGAATCTCAAACAAATCTGCCTCATACAAAAAGGGCAAAAACCGGGCGATAAGCGGGATGTAGGTGAGCACCACCGCCAGCAGCGAAATCATGCCCACCAGTTTCTTGGAGCGGAAGGGGATGGACAGCCCAACCAATACGCCGATGGAATACAGGCAGACCTTCAGCAGGGCCATGTCCTGCCAATGGCAGCTTTGGATATAAGCATCTGCTGCTTGAAATACTCTTTTCATAAAATATCCCCTTTCATTCTATATCACTTTTATACTACCATACTTTCGCCAGGCAAACAATAGAAGCGGCAAAAATTCCCCTTATTACTAAACTTCCGCCCTCTTTTTTGTCTAAAAGCACCGGCAGGTTTAATATGGGTTTTATTTTATAAAAATATACTGCCTCACACAAACAAAAACAGACGGCAGCTTTTGCTGCCGTCTGTTCTGTGGGATTCAACCAGCTCGTCAGCCGGAAAAAACCATTTATTATGCCATTTCGTAAGAAATAGTGGGCTTAGCCTTACCGCTGCCATATCTCCAGAAGGAGTAAGCAAAACCAACTACCATGGTAGCCACATTGAAGGCAATGAGCTGGAAGGTGAGCGAAGCAAACATGAAGCTGAACTGAATGAGAATAACAACATCAGTCAGGCACATGAGAGCCTTGAACACACCAACAGGAACCTTAAACTGGCTCTTCTCCCAAGCCTCAGGGAACATGGTGGGCAGCTTCATAGCTGTGGTGGTAAGAATCAGGTTGTTTACATAACCCAGAATCTGTACGATAGCGGAAATCTGGGAAATAGCGAGATCCAATACAATCGGAACTACCAGGATTACATAGAAGATAGCCAGAATTTTGTAAGGGGTCTTGTACTTGGACAGGGCAGCCAGGCTTGTGGGATACCAGCCATCCTCACAGCACTGCATGATGGGCTTGGTAGCCGACATGATCTGGGAGTTCAGGGTGGTGGCCAAAGCGAACATGGCACCGCCTACGATAAAGAAGATGTACAGGGGTGTGGGCAGAATCTTCTGGGCAACCAAGGTCAGGGGCTGGTTCATAACCGACTCGGTGGGCAGTACGCCGGAAGCTACTGTGGCAACAAAGCCGTACAGAACAGCAACACCGAAAGTTGTCGCAATAATTACAAAAGGAATATCCTTTGTGGGGTTCTTACACTCAGCCGATACGCCCAAAATAACGGTGGCGCCGCCGGTGGCGAAGCCCAGGTAAGCAGTAGCTGTCAGGAAGCCGCCGATACCATTGGTCAGGAACAGGCCATCAGCATTGCTGAAATACTCTGCAAAGTTTACCTGAGGAATACCAAAAACAGCAAACATGGAGAGCGCCAGAATCAGCACAACAACCAGCAGGTTCTGAATTTTAGCCATCAGGTCAACACCGAAGAAGTTGAGGATAAAGAACAAGGTACCAACAAGCAGCGCAACAACCTTAACAGGTACGCCGGGAATCAGGGCAATTGCATACTCAGCGAAGGACAGAGCATACATGGCCAAGGACATGTTGGTAATGAAGTAAACAACAGCATAGTAGCCGGCAAACTTATCGCCGCCAAAAATAGCTGCCTGGGTATAGAAACCGCCTCTCATACGAATACAGGATGTAATAAAGATGGATGGGAAAGCGGTGCACATGGTAAATACAGCGGACAGCATAAACGCCATGTTAGCCGAACGACCGGTCATACCGATGGCAACACCCATCATGGACATAATACCGGCACCAATAATCTGGCCAATGGCAATACCAGTCAACTCTTTTTTACCGAGGGTTCTGGCAAGATCCTTTGTCGAGGATATTGTCTGGTTTTTCTCTGTAGACATAAAGTAAACCTCCCGTGTCTGTTTTGGATTTCCGCCAGGCGTCCCCGAGCGGCACAGTGTCACCAAACATAATGAACACTTATTTGATATTTATGATAACATGTGCAATATAAATTCGCAATATATTGTTCAATTTTTCATTTAAAGTATAAAATTATCTCTTTCTTTTTCTACGCATTGTTAATCATAAATTTACCAATTTACTGCGCAAAATAGTTAAATATTTAACATTTATCTTATATTCACAAATTTTTAGCTGAATAATATACAAAATAACCAATATATTTCCCGCCGCTCACCCATTTAATTCTAATATTCTCTGGTTTTTGGTAAAAAAGTGGGCCGGATTATATAAATAATCCAGCCCTACAAAAACTATCACAAATAAAACAGCAGAATTTAGGCCAGCTCGTAGGAAACAGTGGGCTTAGCCTTGCCGCTGCCATAGCGGTAAAACGACCAGAGGAAGCCGGCAGCCAAAACAGCAGCGTTAAACAGGATGAGCTGCAAGGTCATGGAACCGAGCATGAAGCTGGCCTGAATGAGCAGTACCACATCGGTAAGCAGGAGCAGCAGCTTAAATATTGTATCCGGTACATGGAACTGGCTCTTGCTCCATGCCTCGGGGAACATCTTGGGCAGCTTCATTGCCGTGGTGGTCAGAATAAGGTTGTTGATATACCCCAAAATCTGTACGATAGAGGAAATCTGCGAAATTTGCAGATCCAAAATAATGGGCACAATCAAAATAACATAATAAATAGCCAAAATTTTGTAGGGTGTCTTATACTTGGACAGAGCGGCCAGCCCCTGGGGGAACCAGCCATCTTCACAGGACTGCATAACCGGCTTGGTGCAGGACATGATTTGGGAGTTGAGTGTTGTAGCCAGCGCAAACATGGCGCCACCTACCACAAAAAAGATATAAAGCGGCGCAGGGAGAATTTTTTCTGCAACCAGGGTCAAGGGCTGGTTCATCACCGTTTCGGTGGGCAACACGCCGGAAGCGGCCGTAGCCACAAAGCCATACAGAATGGCCACCCCCACTGTGGAAACAATCATAACAAAGGGGATATCTTTTGTGGGATTCTTACACTCGGCCGATACACCCAAAATAACATTGGCGCCGCCAGTGGCAAATCCCAGATAGGCAACTGCTGTCAGAAAACCGGCCAACCCATCTGTTAAGAAAAGCCCATCTGCATTGCTGAAATAGTTCCCAAAGTCCACCTGGGGAATCCCAAACACAGCAAATATCATAAGAGCCAAAATTAAAACAATCACCAGCAGGTTTTGAATTTTGGCCATCATATCCACACCAAAAAAATTCAGAATAAAAAACAGGGTTCCCACAATCAAAGCCACTGTTTTTTCCGGCGCGCCAGGAATCAGTGCCACGGCATACTGGGCAAAGGAGAGCGCATACATCGCCAGGGACATGTTGGTAATAAAGTATACCACCGAATAGTATCCGGCCATTTTATCCCCTGCAAATACGGCCATCTGGGTGTAAAACCCGCCTCGCATACGGATACAGGATGTGATAAAAATAGACGGGAAAAAGGTACACATGGTAAACACTGCAGACAGCATAAACGCCAGGTTGGCCGAACGGCCGGTCATGGCAATTGCCACACCCATCATGGACATAATGCCGGCGCCAATAATCTGGCCTATGGCAATGCCCATCAATTCTTTCTTACCAAGAGTTCTTGCAAGGTCCTTGGTTGAGGACATTGGCTGTTTTTTCTCAGTAGACATAAAATTTAACCTCCTAATTGTGCTTGCAATACCCCAAGCAGGCTTTTATACCGGCTCCTGGATATTGCTTCATTTGGCACCACAACTTTATTTATACAGCATGCTTTTTTATTTTGGTCAAATTTTACCCCAATCAGTCATTTTAGTGGCAGATACAAAATCTTTCAAAAAATTTTTAACAAAACCTGCCAATTATTTAAGGATACTATTATAATATAAGGCTGAATAGCAAAAAAGCACAGAACCCCTCCTCTTAAAGGAATTCTATGCAATAAAAAAGCCCAAGAAAACTTGGGCTGGCTCCCCAAGTTGGACTCGAACCAACGACCCTGCGGTTAACAGCCGCATGCTCTACCGACTGAGCTATTGAGGAATATATAAGGGAAAGAATAGTGGCGAAGAAGTCACTATTCTTTCCAGTGCCGGCAGCGCCCTATTTTCCCAGGCAGCTTCCCGCCAAGTATCTTCGGCACAACTGAGCTTAACTGCTGTGTTCGGAATGGGAACAGGTGGGACCTCAGTGCAATAGCCACCGGCTAAAGATATAACCAAGGAGGGAAGGAACCCTCCAAGATAACAAAGTAAAGAAAGGAAGGGAAAACTCTGGTGACCGGGACAGAAAGTATTCTGTCCTGGTTCGCTTCCCCATAAAGGGAGTGTAGAAACTCTGGTGACCCGTGGGGGAATCG
>CAOKWH010000024.1 GCA_948473085.1 uncultured Clostridia bacterium | reverse complement strand
TAAGTCGTTGTTCAATTTTCAAGGTTCTTCCCACTCCCCGCTCCCGCAGGCAGCTCTAATATCTTATCATACCTTCAAGCTCTTGTCAAGCCCCTTTTTTCAACCTTTTTTCAGTCTCCAAAAAGCCTTAACTCCTGCCCCTTCTCCAGGGGCCCGCCCGACGGCTTTGTTATATTAGCATATCTCCCCTCCGTTTGTCAACAGGTTTTTACAATTTTTTTGATATTTTTTTAAAAAAGCTGGAACAGGTGGCCTAAACCACCTGTTCCCGCTATCCGTCTACTTGACCCGCAGCCGTTCGGCCAGCTCTTTATCCGGGTCCACAATGGCGGTTTGGTACACCTCGTATACCACCATGCCCGGCTTGGCCCCATTTGGCTTTTTGACAAACTTCACCGGTGTATAGTCCACCGGAACCTTGGAGGAAGCGGACGCCTTGCTGTGGGTGGCGGCCAAAATACAGGCCTGTTCCAGCGTGCGGTTGGGCACCTCCCGCCCTTCGGTGACCACAATGGCATGGGAACCGGGTATCTTCTGGGTATGGAACCAGATGTCGTTCCCCCGGCTTTCCCGCAGGGTCAGGCGGTCGTTCTGGACATTATTGCGTCCCACCAGGATGGTAAAGCCATCGTCCGAAACAAATTTCAGCGGCGGCAGTTTTTCCACCTTCTTCCCTTTAAAAGCATAGTGCTTCAGATAGCCCTCCTGGGAGAGTTCCCGGCGGATGGCTGTCAGCTCGCTGTCATTTTTGGCCCGGCTTACCATATCCAGCACCGATTCGATATATTCCAGCTCGGCTTCGCCCGCGGCAATCTGCACCTTGAGCTTCTTTTCGGCTGTATCCAGCTTCCGGTATTCGTTGTAATATTTTTGCACATTCTGGTTGGGGGCCAGGCGAATATCCAGTTCAATGGTCACCTCTGGATACTCCTCCTCATAGTAATTCTGCACCGTTACCCGGCTATCCCCCTTCTGGAAGGTGTACATATTGGTGGCCAGCAGGTCGCCATAAATCTTATATTTCTCCCGCCCGGCGCTCTCGGCCAGTTCCTTGCGCTGATTCTCCAGCCGGCGGGCAATGCGCTCGCTGGTGGCAGTGAGCAGCCGGAGCAGGTCGGCGGAACGCTGGTTCATCCGGTCCAGGGCGTCCTTTTCAGAATAAAAGGCATCCAGCAGTTGTCCATAACTGCCATACTGCCTGGTAAGCAGGCTGCCCTGATACTGCTGTATATCCAAAAAAGAGAAATCCCGGGGCTTGCCCCCTTCCTCCACCAGCATGGTAGGGGTGCAGGCGGCATTTCTCATATTTTCTGCCAGGGTTTCCAGATAAAAACGCAGCCGGGAAAGCTGTTCCTCCGAAAGTTCAAATACCGTGCGCTCCTGGCCCTGGGCGGCAAAAAAGGCAATCTCCCGGCAAAGCAGCGGCGAAGCCCCCTGCAAACACTCCTGCAGGCGCTTGGAAAGTTCAATCTGCCGGGGCTCGCTCCTCAGTTTCTCCACCACCTGCTCCGGGGTACAGCAGAGCAGATTCAGCTTTTCTGCCGGGGCAGGCGGCAGGGTATACAACACCCCTGGCAGGATGGGCCGCACTGAGGACATAGTGGCATCAATGCGCTTGATGGAGTCCACAATGCGCCCGTCCGCCCGGCGGACAATCAAATTGCTGTGCCGCCCCATAATTTCCACACAGAGGGTGAGGGTCATACGGTCCCCCAGCTCGTCGGTGGTGTCAAAATCCAGTTCCAGCACCCGGTCCAGCCCCACCTGGCGCACTCCGGCAAAAACGGCCGAGCCAATGAGCTTGCGCATGAGCATACAGAACATAGGCGGCGCCTTGGGGTTTTCCACTGTCGATTGGGTAAAATGAATCCTGGGGCTGCCTGCGCCCACCGAAATGAGCAGCTTAAACGCCCCCTGCCTGCCCCGCAGCGCAATAATCAGTTCCTCCCGGGTGGGCTGGGAGATGCGATCCACCCGGCTGCCCACCGCAACTTCTATTTCCTGTTTTACCTGGCTGAGCATGGCTCCATCCAACGGCATACAAACACCTCCTGCAAGCGGCAGACCTGGGCCGCATTTTCTACTATTCCTCGATAAACTGTAAAACATCCCCGCCGGGATAGACCATCCATTCTATTTCCGGAAACTGCCGGCGCAGATAATCCGCCAGCGGCTCCAGCACCACCTGCTCGGTGGCATAGTGGGTGGCGTCCAGCAGGGTAACACCCAGCCGCTGGGCATCCAGATACTCATGATGCTTGGCCTCGCCGGTTACCAGGGCATCGGCACCCATTGCCGCCGCTTCGTAGAGATAACCGCCTCCGGCGCCGCCCAGTACGGCCACCCGGCGGATGGCCCTGCCGCCCCGGTTCAGGCGCACCGCTGCCCCAAGCGTCCGGGAAACCTGGGCGGCAAAAACCTTTGGGGCCACTTCCTCTGCCAGCTCCCCCACCCGGCCAATGGCAATTTCCCGGCCCTGGCCCAGCTGTTCAAACGCCGACCAGGCCGGTTCTTCCTCTGGGCAGCCATTGCGTACAGCGGCCAGAACCGCATCCAGGCGCTCCGCCGGAACCGATACCTCTATCCGCACCCCTAATTCAGCCTTCTTTGCCCCGGCTTCCTCCAATTCTGGTTGCAATACAAACCGGTCAGCCTCCGATATGGTAAAGGCACAGCCGCCGGCCGTTTCTGTCACTGCCCGGCAGACCGCCTCCTGGCAGGATTTTGGCACCAACACCGAAAGCTGGCAGACCTTCTGCCGGCCCTCCACACCAAAGGCCTCCACCTGCCCAAGCCCCAGCGCCCGGGCCAGGCAGTCGTTGACACCGCCGGCCGCCTTATCCAGGTTGGTGTGGGCGCAGATGGCCGAAAGGCCGCTCTGGACCAGCTCGTACACCACACTGCCCCGTTCCAGCCGCTTCAGCGGCTGAAAGATAACCGGATGGTGGCTGATAATCAGCTGAGCCTGCTGCCGCACGGCCTCCTGTATGCTGGCCGGCGTAATATCCAGCACCACCAGCGCCCGGGCTACCGAAGCAGCGGCATCCCCTGCCAGCAGGCCGCTGTTATCCCACTTTTCCTGGGTTTTAAACGGGGCCATCCGGTCCAGGGCCTGATAAATCTTCCCAACAGTTGTCATCATATCCACGCTCCTTCAGCTTTTCTTCCAACAGCCCAATTACTGTTTGATATTCCTCCCGGCGCTGGGGCTCCCCGCTTTGGGAGCGGTCAATGCCTGCTACCCGGCGGCAGAGGTTGCTGCGAATGCGCATGAGGTAGCGGTCGGTATCCGGGGAATCCCCATCCAGCACCCGGCCAATATAGCGCTCCAGCAGTCCCAGTGTCCGGGGGATGCCGTCATACACCACCGAAAACACCGTGTAGACAAACTTGCCGCTCACCACGGCGTTTTCCATCTCCACACAGAACCCATTTTGATAGAGATATTCCCGCAGATGGTCCGACTTGGTCATGGGCTGCAGCAGCAGCCGGATGCGCTGTTCCCGCAGCCAGGGGGCGGCATCCACAATCCGGGCTGTCAGGTCACCCCCCATGCCGGCAATAACCACCACATCCACCATCCCCGGCAAGACGCCCTCCAGGCCGTTGGCCTGCACACAGGCAACACACCCATCCAGGCCATAGTCGGCTAAGAGCCGTCTGGCCTTGTTCAGCGGCTTTTCGTTGAGGTCACAGGCATATCCCCCGGCAATTTTTCCACAGCCGGCCAGGTAGGCCATCAGCTGCCCATGGTCAGTGCCAATATCCGCCACCCGGGCTCCGGGAGGCACCATGTCTGCAATCTGTTGCAGCCGCCGGTTGAGCTGTATCATGCAATCGCCCCCTTCTCTTATACAAAAGGATAAAACGGCCATCAAAGTTTTGGACCCCTGGCACCCATTGTATCACAAGCAGCCAAGGGATGCAAAAGAACCCGCCGGAAAATCCGATAGACAGATTTTCCGGCGGGCTCCACTTTGCTTAAAAGGTTGCAGCTAAGATTACTGCTCTTCCTTCATCTTGGCAAAGCACTCGCTGCAATATACAGGACGGTCCTCACGGGGACGGAACGGCACCTTGGCCTCCTTGCCACAGCTTGCGCATACGGCGGTGAACATCTCTCTCTCGGGGCGTGCACTGTTCTTGCGGGCGTTTCTGCAATCTCTGCATCTCTGGGGCTCGTTCTCGAAGCCCTTCTCCGCATAGAACTCCTGCTCACCTGCGGTGAAGATGAACTCGTTGCCGCACTCTTTGCATACCAGTGTCTTGTCTGTGTACATAGTTTTTACCTCGCTTAAAATGGTTGATTTACCCCCGAGAACCGATAAAAATTGAAAACTCTTTTTTGACCGTGCCGTGGGTAGTATGAATAAATACAGCCTTTTTACAAAAAGACCAAAAAACAAAAATTATCCTTCGCACAGCAAAAGCCGCAGTTTGCTGCGTGCCCTGCCCAGCGCATTGTCCACCGATTTGGGGGATTTTTGCAGCAGGGCCGCTATCTCGGTATAGCTGTGCCCCTCCAGAAAGAGCCGGAGACAGTTTAGTTCATAATCGGAGAGCAGCGAGCGCATCCGCCGGTGACGGCTATGCTGCTGTTCCTGCCGGATAATCAGCTCCTCCGGCTCGCTGCTGGCAGGGGCCGAAAGGCCCTCCACCTCATCCAAAGCGGTATAGAGCGCCGGCGGGATTTTTCTGCCCTGCAGCTGTGCGGCCGCCACTTTGGAAAGGCCGTTGGCAATACAGCGGGAGGCATAGGTTCGAAAAGCCGCCCCCCCATCCTCCCGATAGGTTCGGATGGCGGCAAGCAGGGCAATCCTTCCCTCCTGCACCAGATCCTCTTTCTCAATACCCAAATGGGAATACCGGTCGGCATAATACAGGACAACAGGGGTGTACCGCACAATCAGTACACCGGCAGCGGAATACTCTCCGCTGCGGTAGAGGCTTAGAAGCTGTTCATCTGTGTAATTTGTAAGACCGTTCATGTACCCCTTAGCAAAAATTCCAATATATGAAAGGACTGTTACTTACAATACTACTCGCAGTTTGGCATTTTGTCAAGTATTTTTATATTGAACCGGAAGCGGCGTAAATTTTTTGTCTAATTTTTACGAAAGTGGTCAAACCGTCATATCCTTCACCCATTTGCCGCTGCGCACCCGCCAAAAACCCAAGGCGCTTTTGAGGATTTCATCGCATTTGATTATCATATACACCAGCGGCGCAGCCAGGCCAAATTTCAGCCCGGCCATGTATCCCAACGGAATACAGAGAACCCACATGAATATGACATCCGCCACCATGACAAATTTGCCATCGCCGCCGCCCCGGAGGGTGCCCATCATGCTAATGCCCGACTGTGCCTGAAAGAACACCAGCACCGAGCTGATAGCCATAAAGGACATGGCATAGCCCCGCGTCACCTCGCTGATATTATAAAACCCGATGATGAACGGCCGGACAAAGAAGATGAGAACGCCGCCGGCAGCCCCCACCAAGGCGCCAATGTAGATGAGGGTATTGGCCCGCGCCCTGGCCCTGTCATACTCGCCGGCCCCCACCGTGTTGCCAATAATGGCCGCCGCGGCCGAGCTGAGGCCCATCACTGCCACAGTGGCAAACTGCATCACCACCGAGTTGATAGAGTTGGCCGCCACAAACTCCTTGCCCATGCGCCCCATGATAACGGTAATCATCGAATTGCCCAATGCCCAAATGAGGTCGTTGAAGATGATGGGGGTGGCTGCCGAAACAAAGGATTGGAACATGGCCCCGCTGCGGACCCAGAAATCCCCCATCTTAAAGCGGATTTTATCCTCCAGACGGAACAGGAAAAAGCAGACAATAATAAATTCCACCACCCGGGCAATGGCAGTGGCCAGCGCCGCGCCCTGAATTTCCATCCGGGGCGCCCCCAGGTTGCCAAAGATGAACACCCAGTTGAAAAACACATTGACTACAAACGAAACACTGTACACCACCAGGGAGATGCGCACCGTGCCCACCGCCCGCAGAATCATAATGGTGTTGTTGCCCAGGGCATACAGCGGGTACACCCAGCCAATCACCCGCAGGTAACGGCATCCGGCAGCAATAACCTCGGCATCCGGCGTGAAGATGGCCATAATGGCCTCCGGCGCCATCAGCGCACCCGCCGCAAACAGCAGCGAAATGACAATGCTAACCTTGTAGGTGATGGACAGCACCTTTTTAATCTGCTCCGGCTCCCCCTTGCCCCAGTACTGGGCCACCAGCACATTGGCGCCGCCGGCCAGGCCAAAGTTGATAACTGTCAGCATAAAAAACCACTGGTTGGCCAGCGAGGAGGCGGAAAGCTGCACCTCCCCCAAGCTGCCCAGCATCAGGGTATCCAGCATGCTTACACCCACCGTAATCAGGTTCTGCAGCGCCACCGGTACGGCAATGGCCAGCAGTTTTTCGTAAAACGAGGCATCCCTTACAAACAGTTTTTCCATACAAAACCCCCCGAAAAAAGGCCCCTTATCCGTTGGACGCTGCACAGCAGCATCGGCTGAACGGATAAAAGGCCGAACTTTTTTCCCTCTGCCAGCCACCCCAAAAAGGCGCTGACAATATCAATTCTAACCCATAATATCATATTTTTTTGCATTTGTAAACCAGGGAAATGCAAAACTTTGCCGCCCCATATCAAACTGCCCCTGCAAACCGGCCTGTTTGAAAGAAAATTCCCCTTTAGCCTCTGCACCGATATTGGAGTAAGGGTGTGCGCCAGTCCTGCATGCCGGGAATGCAGAAAAAATTACACTGCCGGCCAACTGCTCCAGGCCCTCCTATATATGGACAAAAAGCTAAAAGTTTTGTCTAATCTGCACAAAACCAGCAGCCCGCTATGGGAGCCGGCCACCGCCCCTTATTTCTTATCCGCCAGCCGATAGGACTGCCGCAGGGCGGCCAGAGTAATCATATAGCTCATGCCCTGGGCAAAGTCGAAAAAGTCGGCATCCAATTTGCCATCCAGCAGGCAATCCACCGCCTGTTCCAGCGGCTGCTGCATGTATCGTTCAAAAAAGAGACAGCCCCGTTCCAGCACGCCACCTTTGGTACCGTGGTTCCGGGTGTTTTCATGCAGCTTTTCCCGGGTTTCCAGCTGCACCGGCAGCACATTCAGTTCAAAAGAAAGGGCGTTGATATGCCGCGCCTGCTCCCGGGGAATACTGTAGGTGGCGGCAGCGGTGTAATCCTCAATCCCCTGGTACCAGGCCTGGGTCAAATGCCGGACAAAGCCCCGCAGCTCTTCCGGCAGGCCCTCCTCCCCGCAGGGGCAAAGCTGGGGCACAGCATCGCCCGTCTGCTCAAACCAGGCCGCCCGCACAGCCGAGCCCAGCTGGGCCAATGTCACCGCCACACCCCGGCGGCTGGCGGCATCGGCAATGGAATAGCTGATTTCATAGAAGATATGGGCGGTAATCTTCACCGCCAGCAGCTTGAGGGAATCCTCATCTGTGAGGAAAATATTTTCCCCAAACGGCGACAGGAAACGCTGCAGCCGCGCAAGCTCAGGCTTGGGCCACACCGCCCGGCTGTCCAGCGAAATAAAGTTTGTGCCAATGGGGGCCATATCAATTTCCCCTATCCGGTCCACCACATTGGGCAAAATTTTGGCGGCCAGCACATCCGGCCCCAACACATCGGCAAAATATGCCGCCGAAGGGGTGGGGGCAAAGCTATACAGCACCGGCAGGCGAAGCCCCTCCCGCCGGCAATGGGTAAAATAGGGGGCCAAAACCTCCCGGGTAATCTCCGGCACCTGGTCGGGCGGGGGGCAGAGCACAAGGATGCTGGGATGTTCCCGTTCCAGCACCGCGGCTGTATCCAGTACCGAAATGGTGTAGGGCCAGCGCTTCCTCAGCTCCTCCAAATTCCGGGGAGTGCCCTTGATGGCAAACACATTGTCCGGGCCTGCCTGCCCCAGCAGCGCCTGATAACAGGGGGCCAGATACCCCCCAATAAAGCCAAACCCGACAATTAAAATTTTATCCTCCATCTTTTTCTCCTTTCTTCCATCTTCATCAAAATTCCATAGCGACAGCCAGCTTAATGTAAGCAAAAGAGAACCGCCGAAGCGATCCCCTCTATCTCAAACAAATACACAGATTATTCCCCTATATAAACTTCGCAAAACATAATAAAGAAATAATAGCACAAAGAAACGCCTATCAAATCCGCTAATATATAGAACCACGGATATAAAAAATCACTAAAAATATACGCGGAACTGGCACCAATCCCTCTCTGCGAAAGCTATAGGCAGCCAATTTTGCCACACCTTATCCAATCAAGCCCTGCTTGATATCCGGTTCTGGTCTTACTGGGATTATATCAAAACTGCATGCCAAATACTATGGTTAATATGACTAAAATGATGGAATTGTACTGCTCTATCCTGCACCCTGAAAACTTTTACATACCTTCTGCCCCAAACACCATTTCGGCTATAAAGGCCATTAGCCCGGTAATCCCCTTCTGTAAGGCTGTTGTTTTCCTTCACCCTCCAGCCCTGACACCCGTTATAAACAATAAATATCAATTTATAGTGGGATATGTTATAATAGGCCAAAAGGAAAAGGGGGGATTTCATTGGAGATTCAGGTTTTAAAAAATTTTTTGGTTGTGGCCAGGGAAGGAAATATTACAAACGCCGCAAACCACATCCATATCTCGCAGCCCAGCCTGTCCAGGCAGATTAAAAATTTGGAGCAGGAACTGGGGCAAAAGCTGTTTACGCGCAACAGCCACAGCATCTCCCTGACACCGGAGGGCGTTATCCTGCGCAAGCGGGCGGAGGATGTCATTGCCATGATGGACAAAATTGAGGACGAATTTTATAAGATGGGCAATTCCATCAGCGGCGATATCCACATTGGCGGGGGCGAAACCTATGCGTTCCGCTGTGTGGTGGACCTTTTAAAGGCTCTGCAGACCGACCACCCCGGCATTCACTACCACCTGTACAGCGGCAATGCCGCCGAGGTAACCGAGCGCCTGGACAAGGGCCTTTTGGACTTTGGCCTGCTGATGCAGCCGGCCGATTTAACCAAATACAACTACATCCAGCTGCCCAAGCAGGATGTTTGGGACGTTATTATGCGTCGGGACAGCCCCCTGGCACAAAAGGAGGCCATCACCTGCACCGACCTGATTGGGCTCCCGCTCATCTGCTCCCGGCAGTCCATCCAGAACATCGAAGGGAACACTTTTGTGCAGTGGTTTGAGGGGAAACTGGATCAGATGAACCTGATTGCCACCTTCAGCCTGGTTTACAACGCCGCACTGATGGTCCAGCAGGGGATGGGCTACATGCTTTCTGTGGATAACCTTGTCAATACAGCTGTCAACCCCGACCTCTGTTTTCGCCCCCTCTCCCCCAGGCTGGAGGCCGGGCTGGCCGTTGTGTGGAAAAAGAACCTGGTGCCCTCTGCTGCTGCCAGCCTATTCCTGGATCGCCTTGCCCAGATGAAGCCCTGCCCCTCCTGTTTGGAGGAGGAATAATCTCCGCCGCTTTTTTCACAATGGCCCCTTATTATCGGCTGTGGAAGGTGGGCATGGCGTCATCGTCGCCGCCATGGAAGTGATACCCCTGCTCCTGCAAATGGGCGGCGCGCCGGATAATGGCAGCGCCATACTTTTGGCGCAGGCTATCCACCCGGCTCTCCACTCGTTCCAGCCTGCGGGTATGGGCAAAACCGCCGTAGAGGCAGGTCTGGTCAGCTTCCGCCTCGTTGGCCAGGCCAATGGCCCGCAGCCCCACCGCCCGCACCGGCCGGTGCCAGCTATACTGTTCCCGGAACACCTGCATCGCTGCCCGGGCCAGGTCCAGCGTGCCCCGGCAGCTGTATTCCAGCCGCTGGGTATGCTCAAAGTAGCAAAACCGGCTGTCCTTGACAGTCAGCACCACTGCCCCAGCGCACAGCCCCTTTTCCCGCAGCCGCCGGGAAACCGATTCTGCCAGCAAGGTCAGCACCCGCCAAACCTCCTCATCCCCCTGCAAATCCTGGGGGCAGGTGACCGAATTCCCCACACTTTTCACCTCTTCCTCCCCATCCTCCAGGGCCACCGGGGCATCGTCCAAGCCGTTGGCGTACAGCCATAGCTGCTCCCCATTCTTCCCCAGCTTGGCCAGCAGCACCTCCCGGTCAAACAGCGCCAGCTGCCCCACCGTATAGATGCCCATTGCTGCCAGCCGCTTCTGGGTGGCTTTGCCCACCCCCAGCAGGTTCTGTGCCGGCATGGACCAGACCAGATCCTTAAAATCCCGCCGGGAGATGACCGAAGTGGCATCCGGTTTCTTCAAATCGCTGCCCAACTTGGCAAACACCTTGTTGAAGGATACCCCCACCGAGATGGTCACCCCCTGCTCCTCCCGCACTGCCCGGCGCAGCTGTTCGGCAATCTCCCAGCCGCTGCCAAACAACAGGGTGCTACCAGTGACATCCAGCCAGCACTCATCAATGCCAAACGGCTCTATGCGGTCGGTGTACCGGGCATAGATGGCCCGCACCGCCCGGGAAACGGTGTAGTAGCGCTCATAGTGGGGCGGCACTACCACCAGCTCGGGGCATTTTTGCCGGGCTGACCACACGGTTTCGGCCGTTTTTACGCCAAAGTTCTTGGCCAGTTCATTTTTAGCCAGTACAACGCCGTGGCGCTGCTCCTCCGAGCCCCCCACTGCCATTGGAACCTCCCGCAGTTCCGGCTGGTCCTTACTTTCCACCGAGGCATAAAAATTGTTCAGGTCACAGTGGAGAATCACCCGTTCCCGTCCCATTACCTGCATCTCCCTTCCCAGTCTTACTGCCTCTATTATATAAGAACAAATGTTCTTTGTAAAGGGGGCTATATCTGGTACTTTTTGCAAGCAACCGGCAGCGCTTTTGAGAAAACTATAACAGCCCCCTCCTCAGTAAAAAGAAGGGAGCTGTTGCAGGGAGATTTTCTCAGGGGACACAATAGGGCTTTATAACTAAAAAATATGAAAGTGCATGGGCATTAAGGCCATCAGCGATTAAACCCACCCTTCCAAAAGGCGAACCTGCTATACCTCCCTGCCGCGCAGCAGCAGGCGCCGGTTGTATTTCAGCACAGCGCAGCGCATCACCCGCTGCTGGAACACCCCATCATAGAAGCCGCCCAGCGCCCCCACCAGTGGAAGGCCCTGAAGGAATTTAACGGCCAGCAGCTCTGCTGCCAGAACCTCCGCCGTATCGGCTATCCCCTGCTTCAGGGATTTATTCGGCCGGCTATCCCCCTGGGCAATCCACTGGTTCAGCCGGGCGTTGTTCCGAGCAAATTCCTCCCCGGAGGTCAGGGCCGTTTGCAGCAGCAAAAGGATAAACTGGCGCTCCTCCGGGCTGTCCACCCCATATCCATAGCAGCGGGCAATTTTATAAACACCCCGGAGCAGCAGGGCGGTGAACAGCGGAATATCCGGCAGGCCGATACCCAGCAAGCCCAGCCCCACCCCCTTGGCAGCCGAAAGCCCGGTGTTCCTCCAGCCCTCCCCGGCCGCCTGGCTGGCAAAGCGCCGCAGGGCAGCCCGGTCCCCCTGAAGGAGCAGCTCCAGCTCGGCCTCCGCCCGGCGGGCGTCCAGCTTCTCCCGGTTATAGGTATGCTCAATCAGGCCGGAGCCCCGCTCAAACAACAGCTGGAAGGCGGCGGCAAACGCTTTGTTCAGCGTGGCCTGCAGGCCATCGGGAATCTTTTCTTCCAGCACACCGGCCAACTGGGAGGGCTGGCGACGGCGCTGCTGCCGCTCCCAGGCGTGTTCCTGCCGCAGCTGTTTTTGCCATTCTCTTTCCCAACTGTTCAGTTTGATCCCCTCCTTTTTCTGTATAGAACCAGCGCCCGCTACAGGGTCCAGTCCTGGGCGTGGATGCCCAAAAACTGCTTATCCCGGAAACCAATGCAGATACCATGCTCCGGGTCGCACACACACTCCCCCAAAAAGGAGATTTCCGGGTAGACAAACCCGCTCTTGGACTGGGTGATGGTGCTGATATTGACAGCAATGGTATCAATGGAAATTTCGTTTTCTATATCCGACTCGGTTATCCCTTCCTCCCCTATGGCCTCGTACTGCTCATTGCAGTATGCCGCAATGGCTGCCCGGTACTCCTCTATCCGAACATTCTGTACAAACCAGCTCAGGCAGGCTGCCTCCTTCTCTGTCAGGGGAAACTCCCCCTCCTTGTAGTTGCCCATTTCATCAAATTGATTATCCCCGGTACAGAGAACCTCCACCTCCTGCTCCTGGCCAAACAGATGGATTGTAATACGCGCCCCGTTCTTGATACTGCTCATCCTTTTCACCTCTATTGCTCCGATTTTAGCATAGGTTCCAGCCAGAAAACAACCCCGACACTGCGGCCGGGGTTGTTTTTTCTGTTATATGTATTCTTGCGGGATGATGCGGGTGGAGCTGTTTTGCAAAATGCGGTCCTCCCCCAACTGCTGAATCATCTCATTGGCCCAGTCCCAGGCCAGCTGAGCCTGAGCGGCGGTGTAGCTGGTCAGATAGTCGGCGGCCATCTCCGGGGAGGCTGCCAGCATCTTCTTGTAGCACTCCTCCACCAGTGGGGCTTCGGCCTCCCATTTTTCCTCCAGCTTGGCCATCGACTGCTGGATAACGGCATGGGTGCCCTTGTAGTCAAACTCGGTGAAGTACTGAAGCACCCGGAAAGACCAGTAAGCCCGGCTGAAGTCGATGCGCAGTTCCGATGCAGCGGGCATAAAGTGGGTGGCTTGGGAAAGGGTGGGGTCCAGCCAGCTATAGCCCTGGGGTACAGCCGTATTGCCCAGATACCACGGCACATAGGGGGTAATGCAGGGCTTGGGAGAAGCCCGCCAGGTGCAGGTTAGAGCCGGGATTTCGTGGAACACCACCACAGTGGTTTCCGCCGTCATTGTATTGCAGAGGGTGCAGGGGTCCCGCTCCAGATGGGGGTTGCGGCTATAGCCCTCGCTGTAATCGTCCGGCGTGCCCTCAAAGTGGCTGCGCAGGGCCTTTTTCAGGTCCTTTGGCCCCAGCTTGTGGGGCGCCTTGTGGGAGAAGGGGCGCCACTCTGCCGGCAGTTCGCCAATCAGCAGCGGCCAGGACTGACGGGTGCGCATCATGTTATATTCCCGGTCCTTGCCATCCTGGTAGGCAGCTGCAAAGTCAAAGTCGCTGTAATCTCCCGGGACAGCAGGGGTGTACCAGCCCCGGCGGATGGGATACTCCGCCAAGTCCGGGGAGAAGTAGTAGTTTTTATGCTCGGTATCGCTCCAATCCACCTCATGGATGGTAAAGTGGTTGGGTATAAAGTAGACATGGTCGTCCGGTACCCGCTTGGCCACATAGCGGTTGCCGGTGGGTACCTGGAACACCCAGGCCTCATCCTTATCCACAAACTGGTAGCAGCGGCCGCTAAAGTAGCCATAGGTGCTCACCAGCTGGGCAGCCACCTCCACAGCCTCCCGGGCGGTGCGGGCACGCTCGGCCACCAACCGGCGCAGGGCGTAGCCCATGCCATCCAGCTGCGGCTCCTCCTCACTGAGCTTGCTGGGCCGGCAGGCGTTGGAAACCACCAGCAGCCCCCATTCATTCAGGAACCCATCGGCAAACGAGATGCCGCCCTCACAGCGGTACTCAGACCACTGATAGGCATAGGTTTCCTCCACCTGGGGAATGACGGCCGAACCATCGGCAAAGGAGAGGGTTTCCCCGTCTTTATGACGGATACGGGGCACCTTGTGCACCTGGATGGTACAGTCATAGTCATCCTCCGAATGGCCCACCAGCACATAGCCAGTAGTGGAGGCCGCCTTGCCCACAATAATGGTGCTACAGCTACCCTTATCATAGGGGTTGAAAATTCGCTCCATACAAAATCGCTCCTTTCCTAACGGCGGCAAAAAGCCGCCTCCTGTTCTTTTTATTATAATAATAGCCGCTTTTTGAACAAAAGTCAACTAAAATACAAAATTATTTTTTAAAAACTCCGGCATTTTGTACAATGGCACTTGCCAAACACCCCCCTTTAAAAGTTGTACACACGGTGGCTTTCCGCCTTGATAAACAACAGCATCGCCTGCTATGCCGGAAATCCGGTTCCCGGCGGCTCCCCATAGCCGGATATAGAAAAAAGAGGCCCCCCTGGAGGGAACCTCTTTGCAAAACCTGTTTTAATGGGTGTAGGTGGCCGGGGTGACAAAACCGTCGTGCAGTTCCCCCAGCTTGCTAAAGCACATGGCGGTGCCCACCGCCACACATTCCACCGGGTTTTCCGCAATGCGTACCTGGATTTTGGCATGTTGGGAAATCAGTTCCCCCAGGCCGTTCAGCAGAGCGCCGCCGCCGGTCATAATCAGGCCATCCTCGGCTATATCGGAGGAAAGCTCCGGCGGGGTAATCTCCAAAATCTGCTGCACCACCGCCACAATCTGCATCACCTGCTCCATCAGGGCGCCGTAAATATCGCTGGTGCGGATGGTAAACTTTTCCGGCAGGCCGGTTTGCAGGTTGCGCCCCTTGGCCTCCATCTCCCGGTCCTCCTGGAAGAACACGCTGCCCACCTCTATTTTAATGCGCTCGGCCATCTTTTCGCCAATAAGCACATTTTTCCGGTTGCGGACATAGCGGACAATGGTATCGTCCAGCTTGCGCCCGGCCAGCTTAACCGACTTTTTGCAGACAATGCCGTTGAGGGACAGCACCGCTACATCGGTGGTGCCGCCGCCCATATCCAGAATAAACCGCCCCCGGGGCACCGAAAGATCCAGCCCGGCCCCCAGGGCCGCAGCCACCGGCTCCTCAATGAGGAACACCTTCCGGGCGCCGGCAGAAACCGCCGCATTCACACAGGCCCTGGACTCCACGCCGGTGATGCCTGACGGCACACAGATGCACACCCGGGGCTTGGAGATGGTGCCCTCGCTGGCCTTCCGGAGAAAGTGCTTGAGCATCCGTTCGGTCTGGACAAAGTCGGAGATTACACCATCCTTCAGGGGATAGATGGCCTGGATGCGGTCGGGGGTGCGGCCAATCATCTTAAAGGCCTCCTCCCCCACTTTGAGCACCTCCTCGGTTTGGCTGTCAATGGCCACCACCGACGGCTCTTTCAGCAGCAGGCCCTTTTCACTGTCGTACACCAGCACGGTTGCCGTGCCAAGATCGATCCCGATGTCTGCCATAAATCTATCCTCCAAATTATAAAAAGGGCTGCTTGCCCTGGGCCTCTATCATATAAAACTAAGTATACTGCCTTTCCCCGTCCGGGTCAAGGATACAGCGCAAAAGCTTTTGTTCACCGTATGGACTGCGCCAGCATTCCTTCTGCACGCCTCCGGATTATCGGGCAAGCAAGCATAAACCCGCCTTTAAAATTGCCCTGTAACTGCCTACCGCGGCGTAATGGCAATGGTTGCCGCAATGGTGCACACCGCCCCATGCTCCTTTAGCAGCCGGCAGGCCACCGAAAGGCTGCTGCCAGTGGTGCAGATGTCGTCCAGCACCAGCACCGTTTTGCCCTGTATGGCGCCGGAGCCAAAACCAATATGTTTCTCGGCATTTTTCTGCCGCTCCGCCCGGCCAAGGGTGTGCTGGACTGCCGCAGCGTCATCCATTGTCAGTACGCCGGGCAGATAGGGCAGTTCCAACCGGGCCGCCACCGCCTGGGCCAACAGCTCGGCATGGTTGAAGCCCCGTCTGCGCAGCTTTTTGCGGGACATGGGCATACACACCACCACATCGGCAGACAGGCCGGAATCCTGGAAAGCGTTGGCAACCTGCTCGGAAAAATAGGCCAGCCGGCGGCTGTCGCTCTCATTTTTCATCTGGATGAGCACGCCCTTGATGCCGGTTGCATAGATAAATGGCGCTATCAAAAAGTCCAGCTCCGGCCTGCGCCACCTGTTTATCAGTTCCTGCATGCCAGTGCTGCGCAGGTGTTCCAGTTCCCTTTGGCAACCGGGACAGAGCGGCTCCCCCTGGGAGTATCCGCCACATCGTATACAGTTTGGCGGATAGAGCAGGTTGAGCAGAAAGCGGCCCCACCGGCACAATGCCCTCTTTAGCGCCATTACAGCACAGCCTCCTGTAAAAACCGGGCCAGGTTGGTGTACCGTAGGGTTTTGCGGTCGTTCTGCACCATCTGTTCCACCGCCGCAGCCTGTCCCACAATAATCAGCAGCTTTTTGGCCCGGGTAACGGCAGTATAGAGCAGATTGCGGTAAAACAGCTTGCTGCGGCTGCCGGTAATGGGCAGGATGACGGCGTCAAACTCGCTGCCCTGGCTCTTGTGCACCGTAACGGCATAGGCCAGCTCCAACTGCTCTAACATATCAAAGGTATATTCCGCCACCCGGTCGTCATAGCGGACATGCAGGCTGCGGGTAGGGCGGTCGATCATCTCAATAATGCCGATATCACCATTATACACCCCCACCCCCTGTTCGCCGTCGTCCCGGGTGTAGATGATATCGTAGTTGTTGCGCACCTGCATCACCTTGTCCCCCTCCCGGAACAGGTTCTGCCCAAATTTATATTCTGTCTTGGCGCCATCCTGGGGGTTCAGCACCTCCTGCAGCCGCCGGCAGAGCTCCACTGTACCGGCAGAGCCAATGCGGGTGGGGGAGATAACCTGGATATCCCGGGTGGGGGAATAACCATAGCTGGCGGGCAGCCGGCGGGCACAGAGATCCACCACTGTGGCCACCGCCGCCTCCGGGGAGGACTTTTGCAGGAAGAAAAAGTCGTTGTCCCGCACCGAAAGGTTGGGCAGTTCCCCGCCCACAATGGAGTGGGCGTTGGTGACAATCAGGCTTTGGGCAGCCTGGCGGAATACCTCGGTAAGGTGCACTACAGTGATTACATCGCTATCAATTAGATCCCGCAGCACATTGCCCGCCCCCACCGACGGCAGCTGGTCGGGGTCCCCTACCAAAATCAGCCTGCTGCCCAGCCGCAGCGCCTGTAGCAGCGAGGCGAAAATTTCCACATCCACCATGGACATCTCGTCCACAATGACGGCATCATAGGGCAGCGGGTTGCGGACATTGCGCCGGAACTTTGCCCGGCCATTTTCATCCCCAAAGTCCACTTCCAGCAGCCGGTGGATGGTTTTTGCCTCCCGGCCGGTCAGCTCAGCCATCCGTTTGGCCGCCCGGCCGGTGGGGGCTGCCAGCCCCACCTTTAGCCCCTGCTGCTCCAGCAGCTCAATCATGCCGCATAGGGTGGTGGTTTTGCCCGTGCCCGGCCCGCCGGTGAGGATGACAACATTCTGGGACAGAGCGGCGCCAATGGCCCGGCGCTGCAGGCGGGCATAGCAAATATCCAGCCGCTGCTCCAGCCCGTCAATGGCTGCGGCATAGTCGGCTATCTCCGGCGCCTGAGTGGAAAGGGCGGCTGCCAAGCGGCCGGCGCAATAGGTTTCGGCCTCGTACATCTCCGGCAGGTAGAGGTAGAGTTCCCCGTCCACTGTATCGGAAATAAGCTCCTCCCGCTCCGCCAGGTCGGTTAGGGCGTCATCCAGCCGTTCCGGCTCCACCTCCAGCAGCCGGGCTGCCACCTTGGCCAGCTTCTCATAGGGCAGGCAGCAGTGGCCGTTGCCGGTGTTGTGGCGCAGCACATGCAGCACCCCGCCCCCCATCCGCTCCAGGCTGTCCGGGGCAAAGCCCAGGGCGGCGGCAATTTCGTCCGCCTTTTCAAAGGTTATGCCAATTTCCCGGGTGCAGAGGCAGTAGGGGTTCTTTTCAATCTCGTTGGGGGCATAGGTTCCCCACCTTTTCCATACACGAATGGAGGTGGCAGCGTCAATGCCATATTTGGAGAGGAACAGCATCACCGCCCGGATGCCAAAAATCCGGGCATATTCCTCGGCAATCTCCTGGGCCTTGCGGGCGCTGACCCCCCGTACCTGTGCCAGGCGCTGGGGTTCCCGTTCCAAAACATCCAGCGTTTCATCCCCAAAGGCATCCACAATGCGCCGGGCCAAAGCCGAGCCAATACCCCGGATGGCCCCGCCCGCCAGATATTTATAGATGGCGCTGGCAGTAGCGGGAACGGTGCGCTCCACAATAGCAGCCTTAAACTGGGTGCCATAGGTGGGATGGGTAACATAATTACCGGTTAGGCGCAGTTCCTCCCCGGGCTGGATGCCCATAGCCTCCCCCACCACTGTGACAAGGGCGTCTCCGGCCGCCAGTTCCAGCACCGTAAAGCCAGTATCCTCATTGTGAAATACAATTTCCTCCACCGAGCCTTCCAGTATTTCCGCCTGCCTTTTTTCCATCTTGCTGCCCGCTCCATCCTGTATCCAGACTGCCGGAAAATAGGGGATGAACTGCCACCAGCTCCGCCCGGCAGCTCCCCTATTTTCTGGCGATTACTTCCTTTAGTATAATACACCGCCGCCGGATTTGCAAACCCCCTCCCAAACCCCGGCATCCAACGCCTCGGGCGTGCAGCAGCGCACCCAGGGACGGCGGCGCATGAACAGGGTGCAAATTTTGTGGGTTTCCTCGCTGCCGCCTGCCTCCACCAGCAGCACGCCGCCACAGCGGCCCAGCTGAACCTGGCTTTCGGCCAGCCACAGGCGGTACTCCATATCCGGCTGGATACCCACAGGCAATATGTATACCCCTGCCGCCGGCGGGCTGCACAGCCCCTGGCAGAGCAACAGAACAAAAACCGCTATGCCAAAACCCAACAGCACCAGCGTGCAAAAGAAAAGCTCCGATTCCATCATACAAACACCCCCGCTATCCAGTATATGCCCCATACGGTTTTTGGTGAGTTGTCCGCGACAAAAATTCACACTGTGGAGTTTATAACACCAGTCCTATCTTTCTATGGAAGGAGAAACCATTTCTATTTCAAATATCTCTTTTCTATCCCTCACATGGCACATTGTGCCCGCAATAAACAGCCCAAGGAAGTGTTGTATATTCCCCCTTTTCGCACAATTGCCTGGCAAGTTTGACCTCCCCCGGAGTGGAAGGTTCAAAGGACTGTTCCGGCAGGCGGGGCCAGCCTCTGGCTTTGAGAGCCAAGTTCGGCAGCTCCTCTCCTGTTGTCCAACAGGCCGGCCGAGCTGCGGCTGAGCTTTTTATTATAGAGGCTGTGGCAGACAGAGCCATGGGACAGCGTCCGCCCAAATGAAAAAATATTCCTTTGGTACTTGACAAATCGCCGCTGCATGTTATGATAAGTATGGGATAGATGTTATCTATACAAACCAAATATCAGTCTGTTTCAGGGCGAGGTGCAATTCCTCACCGGCAGTGATGGGCGGCGGTAGCCGCCACAAGTCTGCGAGCCTTCACAGGCAGGATTGGGTGCGATTCCCAAACCGACGGTACAGTCCGGATGAAAGAAACAAGCACGGGCTTTTGTAAAAAAGCCTGCGGCGCTATTTGGCGCATGCTCTGCAGATTATTTTGCAGGGCTTTTTTGCGTTTCCCCCGGTACAGGCTCCCCAACCAACAGGAGGAGTACAATTATGAACACAACTATTCGCAAAAGCCCCACCAACATCCGCACCCTCACCTATACCGCCCTGCTGGCGGCCATTGCCACTGTGGTAATGTTCTTTGAATTTACCTTCCCGCCTTTCCCGCCCTTCCTCAAGTTTGACCTCAGCGGGCTGCCGGTGCTGCTGGCCGCTTTCATCCTCGGCCCGGCCCAGGCTGTGATAGTCACACTGATTAAGGACCTTATCCATGTCCTTTCCACCACCACCGGCGGCGTGGGGGAGCTGGCGGATTTCCTCATCCTCTCCTCCTTTGCCCTGTCCGCCGGGCTGATTCATCAGCGTATGCCTGGGGCCCGGGGCACTGCCATTGCCTGCGGTGTGGGCACTGTGGTCATTGCCGCTGTGGGTGCATTGGCCAACCGCTTCCTGCTTATCCCCTTTTTCTCCCAGATTATGCCCATTGACGCTATTATTGCGGCCTGTGCCGCTGTCAATCCGGCCATTGACAGCCTCGGCGCCTATATCCTGTTCGGCGCTGTGCCCTTTAACCTCACCAAAGGCATAGTGATAACCGTTGTCACTGTTACCACCTACAAAAAGCTCAGCGCAGTGATGAAATTATCCGTTTGAGTATTGACAAGTTCCCATCCAATGGGATATAATAGGAATGCAAATTGAATATCCCCTTATCAAGAGTGGCGGAGGGAACAGGCCCGATGATGCCCGGCAACCTGCTTTATGCAAGGTGCCAATTCCTGCGGTGAAACCGACAGATGAGGTCTTATAGAAAAAGCTCGGTTTTCCAGCCGGGCTTTTTTGTTTGCCGAAAAGGGGAACACATCAGGTTGAAAGGAAGGTTTTGTATGAGAAATTACCTGTTTACATCCGAATCGGTTACAGAGGGGCACCCCGATAAAATCTGCGACCAGATTTCCGACGCTGTGCTGGACGCCATCTTTGAAAAGGACCCGCAGGCCCGTGTAGCCTGCGAAACCACCTGCACCACCGGCATAGTACACATTATGGGGGAGATTACCACCCACTGCTATGTGGATATTCCCCGCATTGCCCGGGATGTGATCCGGGAGATTGGCTACACCCGGGCCAAGTACGGGTTTGATGCCAACACCTGCGGCGTTATTATCAGTATTGATGAGCAGTCCGCCGATATTGCCCTGGGCGTCAACAACAGCCTGGAAGCCAAGCAGGGGGAGGTTCAGGACGAGTTTGTCACCGGTGCCGGCGACCAGGGCATGATGTTTGGCTATGCCTGCAACGAAACCCCTGAGCTGATGCCGCTGGCCATCTCGCTGGCCCACAAGCTGGCCAAGCAGCTGGCCAAAGTGCGTAAGGACGGCCTGCTGGACTACCTGCGCCCCGACGGCAAAAGCCAGGTAACCGTGGAATATGTGGACGACAAGCCCCATCGGGTGGACACTGTGGTTATTTCCAACCAGCACTCCCCTGATATTTCCATGGAACAGCTGCGGGCCGATATTTTGGAGCATGTTATCAAGGCTGTTATCCCGGCCAACCTGCTGGATGAGCACACCAAGTTTTACATCAACCCCACCGGGCGCTTTGTTGTAGGCGGCCCCCAGGGGGACAGCGGCCTCACCGGCCGGAAGATTATTGTGGACACCTACGGCGGCTATGGCCGGCACGGCGGCGGCGCATTCTCCGGTAAGGACCCCACCAAGGTGGACCGTTCTGCCGCCTATGCCGCCCGATATGTGGCTAAAAACATTGTAGCCGCTGGCCTGGCCGAAAAGTGCGAGGTACAGCTGGCCTACGCCATTGGCATTGCCCGCCCGGTTTCCATCAATGTAAACACCTTTGGCACCGGCAAGGTGGCGGACGAGGTGCTGGACCAGGCTGTGGAAAAGGTGTTTGACCTGCGCCCCGAGGCCATTATTCAGATGCTGGACCTGCGCAAGCCCATCTACCGCCAGCTGGCCGCCTACGGCCACTTTGGCCGGGAGGAGCTGGGCGTGGCCTGGGAGAAGACCGACCGCACCACTGCCCTCTTGGAGGCCGTAAAGCAATAGTTTTTTACCCCCGCCCCCCATTTTACAGGGCGGGGGATATTTTTATAAAATAGGCCTTTTCTGCCCCGCTGCTTGTCAATTCTGCCCCACTCTGTTACAATAAAAGCAGTAAAACCGACCCGGCTGAAAAATTTCTTCCCAAAATTAGTAGAGCATTTGGGGAAAACAGCCTCGCCGACAAAAAATGGAGGTTTTAGACAATGGACGAAACTTATAGCCGCAATGAAGAAAGCAAGGCGGAATTTCAAACGATGTTCATCACCTGGCTGCTGTTTGAACAGGAGCCAAAACTCCCCTCTCTGGAGCAGATGCAGCGCGTGCTGGAGAAAAAGTTTGGCCCGGTACAGCTGGTAAACCCTGAGGGCTTGGTTTCCTTTGCCCTGAATAACATCGTAGCCGAGTTTCAGGACGCCAGCGTACCGGTTCAGGCGGTGTTTGGCTTCCCCATGCCCTTTGAGCAGGAGGAGGTAAGCCCCATGGACCGCAGCCAGTTCTGGAATATGCCGGATGGCAACGAACGCCTCTCCCGCTGCACCCACAAAATTATGCTTACAGACATGCTGGGGGCCGGGCTGGATTACAAGGACCGGGCTAAACTGGCTGTAAACCAGCTGGAAGCGGCAATGGAGCTGTTCCCCGACTGCGCGCTGGTTCTCCCCCATGCCAGCCACAACCTGCTGGACCCGGACTTTATCCGGCGCATGGAGGGGAACCCTATCTATGAAAAGGATTCGGTGCGGTTTATCTGCTGCTATGTTTCCCCCCGTTTCTTCCGGGTGGGGGATACCGAGGAGATGGTCTGCGATACTTTGGGGCTGTTTGCTCTGGGCCTGCCGGATGTGCAGATCCACTTCCAGGACTTCGACCCCAACCTGATGGTTTCGCATATGCTGGATATTGCCACCTATCAGTTTGATGGGGGCTGCCCGATTAAGGATGGGGAAACGGTGGACAGTGTCAACCCGGACGGCACGCTGAACCGCATTGAGATGTGGCCCTGCCAGTACGAGGAATCGATGGTACATCCCATCCGGGAGGTACTGGATATTGAACCAGGTATCTATACAGCCGGCGTACGCCACCATGAGGAAAAGCAGGAATAACCCAAATAACAAAAAACCGTGGATTTTTATCCACGGTTTTTTGTTATTAAGCCTATCAGCGCCAGGATTTTATCGGCCGGTGCTGGGGTTGGGTTTAACAGTATTGCTGTTCTGGGGCTTGTTGGCAGGCTTGCTGGCAGTGCCGGTGAGCATCTGGCCTTCCAGGTTCTCAAACTCGTACCACGGCTTATCCACACTGCCAATTTCCAGGCCGTTGATGCTGTAGGTTACACCATTCTTGTGGATTCCCACAGTAATGTCCTTACCCTTCAGCTCCCGGGCAACACTGGCGGGGAAGTTCTTCAGTCCATTGCCGCTAATCTTAATGGTATCAACATCTTTTCCGCTATCCTATAATTCCTGCCCAAGCCCCTACAGTTTTGTATCCTCTAATTTGGGTGGCAGCTTCTTCTATATAGAAGGGAAAACAAAAAACGGCACTGGAAAAAATCCAGTACCGTTAAAATCATCCTTTGATTTTTGCGAGCAAATAATTACTCGTTGATAGCGATAACTACGCCCGAACCTACTGTACGGCCGCCCTCACGGATAGCGAAACGCAGACCGGTCTCAATAGCGATGGGGGAAATCAGCTCAACATCCATCTCAACATTATCGCCAGGCATGCACATCTCTACGCCATCGGGCAGAGTGATAACGCCGGTAACATCGGTAGTTCTGAAGTAGAACTGGGGACGATAGTTGTTGAAGAAAGGAGTATGACGGCCGCCCTCAGACTGCTTGAGTACATACACCTGGCCACGGAACTTGGTGTGGGGCTTGATGGAGCCGGGCTTACACAGAACCTGGCCGCGCTGAATGTCGGTACGCTGAACACCACGCAGCAGGGCGCCGATGTTATCGCCAGCCTCAGCGTAGTCCAGAATCTTTCTGAACATCTCAATACCGGTAACAACAGTCTTGGAAGTCTCCTCCTCCAGACCTACCAGCTCAACCTCATCACCAGTCTTCAGCTGGCCACGCTCTACTCTACCAGTAGCAACGGTACCACGGCCGGTAATGGTGAAGATGTCCTCAACGGGCATCAGGAAGGGCAGGTCAGACTTACGCTCGGGGGTGGGGATGTAGTTGTCTACATTCTCCATCAGCTTCAGGATGGGCTCATAAGCAGGATCGCCCAGATCGTCGGGAGCCTCCAGGGCAGCCAGAGCAGAACCAGCAACGATAGGAGTATCATCGCCGGGGAAGTCGTAGGAGGACAGCAGCTCGCGAATCTCCATCTCAACCAGCTCCAGCAGCTCAGGGTCGTCCACCTGATCAGCCTTGTTCATGAATACTACAATGTAGGGAACGCCTACCTGACGGGACAGCAGAATGTGCTCTCTGGTCTGAGGCATGGGGCCGTCAGCAGCGGAAACTACCAGGATGGCGCCGTCCATCTGAGCAGCACCGGTGATCATGTTCTTAACATAGTCAGCATGTCCGGGGCAGTCAACATGGGCGTAGTGACGGTTCTCAGTCTCGTACTCAACATGAGCGGTGTTGATGGTAATGCCGCGCTCGCGCTCCTCGGGGGCCTTATCGATCATGTTGTAATCCATGAACTCAGCCTTGCCCTGCAGACCCAGAGTCTTGGTGATAGCCGCTGTCAGAGTGGTCTTGCCGTGGTCAACATGACCAATGGTACCAATGTTAACATGGGGCTTGGTTCTTTCAAAATGTGCCTTAGCCATTAAAATGTCCTCCCTTTAATTTTCGGATCTTTCATAACAAACTTTGTTTGCTGCCACAAAATCATTGTAGCAATAAACTGCATAAAAAGCAAGCAGATATTTACTTCTTTGTGCGCTCGCTGATAATCTTTTCTGCAATGGACTTGGGAACTTCAATGTAGCTGTGGGGCTCCATTGTGTAGTTGCCGCGGCCCTGGGTTTTGCTTCGCAGGTCGGTGGAGTAGCCAAACATCTCAGACAGAGGAACCAAAGCCTTGATTTCCTGAGCGCCGAATACGGCCTCCATACCCTGAATCTGCCCGCGACGGGAGTTCAGGTCACCCATAACATCGCCCATGTACTCCTCGGGAGTATTGACAATTACCAGCATGATGGGCTCCAGAATAACGGGATCAGCCTTCTTCATAGCCTCTTTGAATGCCATAGAACCAGCAATCTTAAACGCCATTTCAGAGGAGTCAACCTCGTGGTAAGAACCATCAAACAGGGTAACCTTGCAGTCCACTACAGGATAGCCTGCCAGTACACCGGCAGCCATAGCGCCCTGGATACCCTGGTCAACCGCCGGGATATACTCCTTGGGGATGGCACCGCCGACAACGGCATTGATAAACTCGTAACCCTTGCCGCTCTCGTTGGGCTCCACGCGGATTTTAACATGGCCGTACTGGCCCTTACCGCCGGACTGACGGGAGTACTTGTTATCCACGCTGGCTTCCTTGCGGATAGTTTCCTTATAGGATACCTGGGGCTTGCCCACATCGGCCTCCACCTTGAACTCGCGCAGCAGACGGTCTACAATAATTTCCAGATGCAGCTCGCCCATACCGGCAATGATAGTCTGACCGGTTTCCTCATCGGTGTAGGTCTTAAAGGTGGGATCCTCCTCGGCCAGCTTGGCCAGGGCCAGGCCCATCTTTTCCTGACCAGCCTTGGTCTTGGGCTCGATTGCTACACGGATAACCGGCTCCGGGAACTCCATCGACTCCAGGATAATGGGGAACTTGGGGTCGCACAGGGTATCGCCGGTGGTGGTACTCTTCAGGCCAACCGCTGCGGCAATATCGCCGGCGTAGCAGGTTTCAATATCCTTCCGATGGTTGGCGTGCATCTGCAGGATACGGCCGATTCTCTCGTTGTCATCCTTATTGGCATTGTATACAGTGGTACCGGCATTTACCGAACCGGAGTATACACGGAAGAAGCCCAGCTTGCCCACAAAGGGGTCGGTTGCAATCTTAAACGCCAGGGCGGCAAAAGGCGCCTTGTCGTCGGAGGGACGCTCCTCCTCCTCACCGGTTTCGGGGTTTACACCCTTGATGTGGTCGATATCCAGCGGCGAGGGCATATAGGCAACAATGGCATCCAGCAGCTTCTGCACGCCCTTGTTGCGGTAGGAAGTGCCGCAGCATACGGGAACCATGGTGTTATCAATGGTACCCTTGCGGATGCAGGCTTTGATTTCGTCCTGGGTGATTTCTTCCCCATCCAGGTACTTCATCATAACCTCTTCATCCTGCTCGGCAACTGCCTCGAGAAGTGCCTGGTGATACTCCTCTGCCTTGTCCTTCATATCGTCAGGAATTTCAACTACCGAGATGTCAGTGCCCTTATCATCGTTGTAGATGTAAGCCTTCATCTCCACCAGGTCGATCAGACCCTTAAAGAACTGCTCGGAACCGATGGGCAGCTGAATGGGAACAGGATTGCACTGCAGGCGCTCCTTCATCATGCGGAGTACATTGTAAAAATCCGCACCCATAATATCCATCTTGTTTACATAAGCCATTCTGGGTACACGGTACTTGTTTGCCTGACGCCAAACAGTCTCGGACTGCGGCTCAACACCACCCTTGGCACAGAAAACGGTTACAGAGCCGTCCAGCACTCGCAGCGAACGCTCAACCTCTACTGTAAAGTCAACATGTCCGGGTGTGTCGATAATATTGATACGGTGGCCCTCCCAGTAGGCTGTTGTAGCGGCGGAGGTAATGGTAATACCTCTCTCCTGCTCCTGAGCCATCCAGTCCATTGTTGCACTGCCGTCGTGTGTTTCACCAATCTTGTGGTTTACACCGGTGTAGTACAGAATACGCTCTGTGGTAGTTGTTTTACCAGCGTCAATGTGGGCCATTATGCCGATATTACGAGTTTTTTCCAGTGAAACATCTCTTGGCATACTGTCCTCCTTAAAATTCTCAACTTCCCTGCCTGGGCTATGCCGCGCCAAGTTTGGCGGCATAGATGCGGCATGGAACTACCATCTGTAATGGGCAAAAGCCTTGTTGGCCTCGGCCATTTTATGGGTATCTTCACGCTTTTTGCAAGCGCCGCCCATATTGTTGGTGGCGTCAATAATCTCGCCAGCCAGCTTCTCCTGCATGGTACGCTCGCCGCGTGCCCGTGCATAGGTTGTCAGCCAACGCAGACCCAGTGTCTGGCGTCTCTCGGGGCGAACCTCCATCGGCACCTGGTAGGTAGCACCGCCCACACGGCGGGCCTTAACCTCCAGTACAGGCATGATATTCTCCAAAGCCTGCTCGAACACCTCCAGGGGATCGTTCCCTGTCTTTTCACGAATAATGTCGAATGCGCCGTAAACAATCTTCTGGGCTACGCCCTTCTTGCCGTCCAGCATGATATTGTTTACCAGACGGGTAACTGTCTTAGAGTTGTACAGGGGATCTACCAGTACATCGCGCTTAGCGACCTGACCTCTTCTTGGCACTTCGCTTCCCTCCTTCACAATAATGATATCATTGGTACTCGTTAGTCTAAAAACTCCCGTCAGCTAAGAATCGGCCGAAACAATTTATCGAACGATACAATAGCAAACCTTTAAAAGTTTTTAATTACTTACCAGCAGCTTTCTTTGCACGCTTGGCGCCGTACTTGGAGCGGGCCTGCATTCTGTTGGCAACGCCCTGGGCATCCAGTGTACCACGGATGATGTGGTAACGCACACCGGGCAGGTCCTTTACACGGCCGCCGCGGATCAGCACTACGCTGTGCTCCTGCAGGTTGTGGCCGATACCGGGAATGTAGGAAGAAACCTCCATACCGTTGCTCAGACGAACTCTTGCTACCTTACGGAGAGCGGAGTTGGGCTTCTTCGGGGTCTGTGTTCTGATAGCAGTACACACGCCTCTCTTCTGAGGAGAGCTCTGGTTTGTAGCAATTCTCTTCTGTGCGTTCCATCCTCTCTGCAGGGCAGGAGCTGTGGATTTCTTCTCAAGAGTCTCGCGACCCTTGCGAACCAGCTGATTAAAGGTTGGCATATTGCACCTCCTTACTTCAAAAATCTTTTTACTTGCGGACAAGCGGAAAGACGCCGTCCGATTTATTATTATAACAACAGCTCCCTGCACTTGTCAACAGCAAAACCGGCATTTTTTTGTGTAAAACGGAGATTTTTGCCGTTTGTACCCCGATTGGCGCAAAGTTGTGTTCGGTGGGCGGAGCCCTCCAGTATTTTTCCCTGTTCTTTCCAAAAAATACAGCCAGCAGCGCCAAAAACAGCGCCGCTGGCCAGAATTTTTGATTCAGCCCCTATTCGCCAATCAGCCCGGCGGGAAGGGGAAGGTGGGTGTGCGGTGTTTCGTCGTAAATCTCATCATACTCTACCAGGCCGGTGCCGGCGGGGATGAGCTTGCCGATGATAACATTCTCCTTAATGCCGTTGAGCGGGTCCACCTTGCCCTTGATGGCCGCTTCGGTGAGCACGCGGGTGGTCTCCTGGAAGGAGGCAGCCGACATGAACGAATCGGTGGCCAACGAGGCCTTGGTGATACCCAGCAGTACCGGGAAGGCGGTGGCGGGCCGACGCAGGCCGCCGTCCTCCGCATTCAGTGCCGCTATCTTCTCATTTTCGGCCAGGAACTCGCTCTTATCCACAATTTCGCCGGTGAACATGCTGGTATCGCCCTGGTCCTCAATCTTCACCTTGCGCATCATCTGGCGGACAATAACCTCGATGTGCTTATCGTTGATATCAACACCCTGGGTGCGGTAAACCTTCTGTACCTCGCTAATCAGGTACTCCTGCACAGCCAGGCCGCCCATTACCTGCAAAATCTCGTTGGGTTCCACCGAGCCTTCGGTAATCAGGGTGCCCTTGGCAATGCGGTCCCCTTCGGCCACCTTCAGGGTGGATCCATAAACTACCAGCTTTTCAAACCGCTCGCCGGTTTCGGGGTTGGTAACCACAACATTGTCGCCGCCCTTGGCATCCTTTTCAAACGAAACAATGCCATCCTCGTGGGAAATCAGCGCGGCATTCTTCGGGCGCCGGGCCTCGAACAGCTCCTCTACACGGGGCAGACCCTGTGTAATATCGGCAGCTGTTACAACGCCGCCGGTATGGAAGGTTCTCATTGTCAGCTGGGTACCAGGTTCGCCAATGGACTGGGCGGCAATAATGCCCACCGACTCGCCAATGGCCACCGGCTGCCCGTTGGCCAGGTTGGCGCCGTAGCACTTCATGCACACGCCGTTTTTGGCCTCGCACTCCAGCGGGGTGCGGATTTTTACCTGTGTAAAGCCGGCCTCTACAATGCGCTTGGCATCGTTTTCATCCATCATCTTATCCCGGGAAATAATCATCTCGCCAGTTTCGGGATGGAACAGCTCCTCGGCCACATAGCGGCCCACCAGGCGCTCGGCCAAATCCTCAATCACACGCCCGTTATCCACAATCGACTGCACGGTGATGCCCTCATGGGTACCGCAGTCCTTCATGCGGATAATAACATCCTGGGATACATCCACCAAACGCCGGGTGAGATAGCCCGAGTCGGCTGTACGCAGGGCGGTATCGGCCAGGCCCTTACGGGCGCCTCGGGAGGAGTTGAAGTACTCCAGAATGTTCAGGCCCTCCCGGTAGTTGGATTTAATGGGGATTTCAATGGAACGGCCGGAAGTGTTAGCAATCAGGCCGCGCATACCCGCCAGCTGGCGGATCTGGTCCATCGAGCCACGGGCACCGGAATCGGCCATCATATAGATGGGGTTATCACCCTTAAAGTTCTCCTGCAGGGCTTCCCGCACCTTCTGGGTGGCTTCGTTCCAGGTTTTAACAACCCGCTCGTAGCGCACATCGTCCGAGATAAAGCCGCGGTCGTACTGGCGGCGGATGTCCAGCACCTTCTTATCGGCTTCGGCAATAATATCCGCCTTGCTTTCGGGGATAACAGCATCCACTACAGCAACTGTCAGGGCGCTCTTGGTGGAATACTTCAGCCCCTGGGACTTGATGCGGTCCAGTACCTCAGCTGTCCGGGCAGTGCCGTGGATACGGATGCACCGGTCGATAATATTCCCCAGCTCCTTCTTGCGCACCAGGAAGGAGATTTCCAAATCAAACTGCTTTTCGGAATCGCTGCGGTCCACATAGCCCAGATCCTGCGGGATGGGATCGTTGAAAATCAGGCGGCCCACAGTGGCGTCAATGAGCTTGCTCATCTTCTTGCCGCCCACTTCCTTGGTTACCCGCACCTTGATGGGGGCATGCAGGCCCACCACCTTGGCATCGTAGGCCATCAGGGCCTCATTGACATCCCGGAACACCTTTCCGGCGCCCAGCTCGTTCTCCCGTACCATGGTCAGGTAGTAGGAACCCAGCACCATATCCTGGGTGGGAACCGTCACCGGACGGCCGTCCGAGGGCTTGAGCAGGTTGTTGGCAGCCAGCATCAGGAACCGGGCTTCGGCCTGGGCCTCGGTGGAAAGGGGTACATGCACAGCCATCTGGTCACCATCAAAGTCGGCGTTAAATGCTGTACATACCAACGGATGCAGCTTGATGGCCTTGCCCTCTACCAGCACCGGTTCAAAGGCCTGGATACCCAGGCGGTGCAGGGTGGGCGCACGGTTGAGCATAACCGGGTGGTCCTTGATAACCACTTCCAGCGCATCCCAAACCTCCTTGACAGTGGCGCGCTCCACCATCTTCCGGGCATTTTTGATATTGGTGGCCACCTTCTGGTCCACCAGACGCTTCATAACAAAGGGCTTGAACAGTTCCAGCGCCATCTCCTTGGGCAGGCCGCACTGGTACATCTTCAGCTCGGGGCCTACTACAATAACCGAACGGCCGGAGTAGTCCACGCGCTTGCCCAGCAGGTTCTGACGGAACCGGCCCTGCTTGCCCTTGAGCATATCCGAAAGGCTGCGCAGCGGGCGGTTGTTGGGCCCGGTAACCGGGCGGCCCCGGCGGCCGTTATCAATCAGGGCATCCACGGCCTCCTGCAGCATGCGCTTTTCATTGCGGACAATAATATCCGGAGCGCCCAGCTCCAGCAGCTTTTTCAGCCGGTTGTTGCGGTTGATAACCCGGCGGTACAGGTCGTT
>CAOKWH010000023.1 GCA_948473085.1 uncultured Clostridia bacterium | reverse complement strand
ACTTTGACCGGGAGAAGCTGCAGGAGCGCCTGGCCAAGCTGGCCGGCGGCGTGGCTGTCATCAAGGTAGGCGCTGCCACCGAAGTGGAGATGAAGGAGAAGAAGCTGCGCATTGAGGACGCCCTGTCCGCCACCAAGGCGGCTGTGGAGGAGGGCATTGTGGCCGGCGGCGGCACTGTGCTGGTCAACGCTATCCCCGCCGTTTCCGCCCTGCTTTCCAGCCTGGAAGGGGACGAGAAAACCGGCGTTGGCATCGTGCTCAAGGCCCTGGAGGAGCCGGTGCGCCAGATTGCCAAGAACGCCGGGCTGGAGGGTTCGGTTATTGTGGATAAAATTATCACCAGCGGCAAGAAGGGGTACGGCTTTGACGCCTACAACGAGTGCTACTGCGATATGATGTCCGCCGGCATTGTGGACCCCACCAAGGTGACCCGCAGCGCCCTGCAAAACGCTGCGTCGGTGGCTGCTATGGTGCTCACCACCGAAACTCTGGTGGCTGATAAGCCGGAGCCTCCGGCACCGATGCCCGCCGCTCCCGGCATGGGCGATATGTACTAATATTCTGTGTTTTGGCGGGCTGTCCTTCCGGGCGGCCCGCTTTGTTTATTTGGGTGGCGTGCAAGCCGGGGCGTGTCCTTTATTCAGGGGGAGGGGGCCGGCAAAAAACAGGTGGAAAAACTGCCGTGAGAATGGTATAATATCCGTAAAACGGATATTATACAGGATTTTAAGGGCCCTTTTTCTCGCCCCTTGCAGGGCAACCGAAAAAGATGGCCAATTATACCGTCCCGCATTATAAAATATACCAACTGCAATAAGCCCCCCTCTGTCAAAAGGGGGCGTTTGCGGGGGAGAGTTCCCTGCCACATGAGCAAAAGCGAACGGAACCTCCGCCGCAGAGGCAAAGAAAGCCACCACCTTAGCCAAAAGGAGCAGGATATTGGATTTTATCAACCAGGATACCCTCTTGTTTTTTAACCAGCAGCCGGCAGCCCTGCCGCTGTATGAGGCGTTTGCCGGGGAACTGGCGGCGCGGTTCCCGGAGAGCAGGATAAAGGTGCAGAAAACGCAGATTGCCTTTGCAAACCGCCATGTCTACGCCTGCGTTTCCTTTTTGCGGGTCAAAAAGAAGGCCGAGCTGCCGGCGGCCTATTTTGTGCTCACCCTGGGGCTGCCCTATCCGCTGGAATCGGGTCGGGTGGCGGCCAAGGCAGAGCCATACCCCGGGCGCTGGACCACCCATATTCTCCTCAGTGAACCGGCCGATTTGGATGAGGAGCTGTTTGGCTGGGTGGAGCAGGCCTATTGCTTTTCGGCCAATAAATAAAAGCTGCCGCGGGCTTTTCTCCTGCGGGGAAAGAGAAAAAGCGCCGCCCCTCTTTCCGGGGCGCAGCGCAGAGAGAGGAAAGGGAGGCAAACACAATGGCACACAAAACCTGTAACATCGCCCACCGGGGCTTTAGCGGGCTGTATCCTGAAAACACCCTGCTGGCCTTTGAAAAGGGGATAGAGGCCGGGGCGGACGGCTTTGAATTTGATACCCACCTCACCAAGGATGGGGAAATTGTCCTCATCCATGACGAACGCTTGGACCGCACCACCAACGCCACCGGCTTTGTCCGGGATTTTACGCTGGCCGAGCTGAAAGAGGTGGACGCGGGCAAGCCCTTCCCGGAGCATGGGTTCCAGCAGATCCCCACCCTGCGGGAGTATTTCGAGCTGATAAAGGGCCGGGAGCTGCTCACCAACATCGAGCTGAAAAACGGCGTTTTCTGGTATGAGGGCATGGAGGAAAAGGTGATTGCCCTGGTGCGGGAATACGGCCTGGAAGGCCGGATAATCCTCTCCTCCTTTAACCACCGTTCCATCATGCAGTGCAAAAAGCTGGCCCCGGATATCCGTTGCGGCTTTTTGGATTTCTCCTGGCTGGAACAGGCCGGGGAATACACCGCCGGCAGGGGGGTGGAGTGCTACCATCCGGCCTTTTTCACGCTGGATGCCGGCACAGTGGAGGAGATACACAGCCATGGCGTTGCTATCAATACCTGGACAGTGAACGAGCCGGAGGATATCCGCCGGATGCTGGAGCTTGGGGTGGACGCCGTCATTGGCAACTTCCCCGACCGGGTGCGCGCCCTGCAGGGATAGCCACCGGCGCACTTGACGGATACCGGCCATAGGGCTATAATAAAACCTGTATTGCACCGGAAAACGCCGGGCAACAGGTGAAAGACAAAAGGAGCGATTAAGCGTGAGTCAAGTAGAAAATTGCAGCCACAACTGTGAAAGCTGCGGCGCAAACTGCCCCTCCCGAACCGGAGGAGCTCCGACAAGTTTTATCGAAAAACCCCACGAGCTGAGCAGTATTAAAAAGGTCATTGGCATTGTCAGCGGCAAGGGCGGCGTGGGCAAGTCGATGGTTACCTCCATGCTGGCCGTGCTGGCCAACCGCCGGGGGTATGCCAGCGCCATCCTGGACGCCGATATTACCGGCCCCTCCATCCCCAAGGCGTTTGGCATTAAGGAAAAGGCCATGGGTACCGAGATGGGCATGTTCCCGGCCCGCTCCAAAATGGGCACCGAGATTATGTCGGTGAACATGCTGCTGGAAAATGAGACCGACCCGGTTATCTGGCGCGGCCCCATCCTGGCGGATGTGGTTAAGCAGTTCTGGTCCACCGTTATCTGGAACGATGTGGACTTTATGTTTGTGGACATGCCCCCCGGCACCGGCGATGTGCCGCTGACCGTGTTCCAGTCCATCCCGCTGGACGGCATCATTGTGGTGGCGTCCCCCCAGGAGCTGGTTTCCCTCATTGTGGAAAAGGCTGTCAATATGGCCAATATGATGAACATTCCCATCCTGGGCCTGGTGGAAAATATGAGCTATGTGGCCTGCCCCGATTGCGGCAAGAAGATCTACCTGTTTGGCGAGAGCCACATTGAGGAAGTGGCCGAAAAGCACGGCCTGCCGGTGCTGGCCCGCATCCCGGTGGACCCCGACCTGGCCAAGGTGGTGGACAACGGCTGCGTAGAGCTGTTTGAGGGCGACTGGATGGAAGGCGCCATGGACCGCCTGGAAGAGATGTAACATCCACAAGAGCCGCTTTTTTGCGGCCGCCCCAAAGGAGAATGCAGTATGCCGGAAGAGCTGGAAAAGGAGGCTGCCCCCAAAAAGGAGGAGCAGCCGGAGCCCTATTGCAAAGGGGACTGTGCCAATTGCCCCCATCCCTGCAATTTTTAGTGGCACAACAGAACAAAAGGGAGCCAGCCGGCTCCCTTTTTTTGCGCCTATGGCCGGGGGCAGTCCTCCCGCAGCAGCGCGTACAGCTCCACATCCAGCACCCGGTTGTTTTTAACAGCGTGCTGCCGCAGGGTGCCCTCGTGGGTGAAGCCGGCTTTTTCCAGCGCCCGGCAGGAGGCGGTGTTGTAGCCAAATGGCTGGGCGAAGATGCGCAGCAGGTCGCTCTGTGCAAACACCAGCCGGCACGCCTGCCCAATGGCCGATGTGGCCAGCCCTTGGCCCCAACATTCCTGGGCGATGTAGTAGCCCAGCTCCCCGCTGTGTGTGTGGACATTCTGCTGCCGGTAGATGGTCAGGCTGCCCACTACCCGCCCCCGCGCTGTGATGGCAAAGGCATAGAGGCTGCCCGGCGGCGCGGCGCATACCTCCCGGATAAAGTCCCGGGCGTTTTCCGGGGTGTAGGGGTAGGGCAGGCCGTCCCGCAGGTTTGCCTGGACCTTCGGGTTTCCAATTACGGCGGCCAGGCTGTCGGCGTCAGATAGGCGCCAGGGGCGCAGGGTGCAGTCCATCTTGCTTCTTCCTTTCTGCAGGCCGGGGGTTGGCCCCCGGTTTTTTGCCTACAGTTTATCACAAAAGCGGTGCCTGTGTAAACTTTTCGCCCTTTGGCCTACTTGCAGAAACGGAAAAATGTGTTATACTAAATAAGTGGATTTTTGGCCGTTTGGCCGGAAAAATAAATAAAAATGCAATACGCTGGAGGTAGAAGATAGATGGAACTGGATTATTTGGTAGAAATGGCCCGGGCACTGGGCCGGGCGCTGCAGCAGGACGAGCGTTACACCCGCTACCGGAACGCCACGCTGGAAAATGATAAGGACGAAGCGCTGCAGGAGCTGATTGGCCGCTTTAACGCCCTGCGGGTGGACATCAACCGGGAAATTTCCCAGTCGAGCAAGGACCAGAACCGCATTGCCCAGCTGGATGCCGAGTTTAAGGGTACCTATAAGCTGATTATGGAGCGCCCGGGCATGATTGAGTACAACAATGCCAAAACCGAGCTGGACAGCCTGGTGCAGTTTATCAGCCAGATTGTGGTGGGCAGCGCCAACGGCCAGGATCCCGACAGCATCGAGCAGTCGGCCGGCTGCAGCGGCAGCTGCGACTCCTGCGCCGGCTGCGGCGACTAAGGGGCATAATAGGCAGCGGCCGGGCTTGGAAGGGCCCGGCTTTGTGGCGGCAGGGAACCACAGAATGTTTGGGAAAGGACGGCTGGGGCGTTTTTTCCCTTCTGTGCCCGGCCGCCCTTTCTTTTAATCCCCGGTTTTCCCGGTGCCGCTCTAAAACAGCACCGGCTGCAGCGGCGACCCAGGCAAAAAACGGGGTTGCATGGCGCCTGGGCTGCCAAATGCGGCGGCTGGAACAGATCAGCGCCTCAAATTAGCAGTATATGGGGCTTATTTTATATAGATACAGGAGGCGGCAAAGTGGCCAAGTTATCTCCGATGATGGAGCAGTATTTCCGAATTAAAAACCAGCACAAGGACCATATCCTGTTCTACCGGCTGGGGGATTTTTACGAGATGTTCTATGACGACGCCCTCCTGGCTTCCCGGGAGCTGGAGCTCACCCTGACCGGCCGGGACTGCGGCCAGGAGGAGCGCGCCCCCATGTGCGGCGTGCCGTTCCACAGCTGTGAGGCCTACATTGCCCGGCTGATTAAAAAGGGCTACAAGGTGGCCATCTGCGAGCAGATGGAGGACCCCCGCCAGGCTAAAGGCGTGGTAAAGCGGGAGGTTATCCGGGTGGTTACCCCCGGCACCCTGGTGGAAACCAGTATGCTGGACGAGGCGGAAAACAACTTTATCGCCTCGGTCTACTGGGAGGAAGGGGCTTATGGCCTGGCTGTGGCAGATATTTCCACCGGGGAAATCCACGCCTCCCAGTTTGCGGATGCGGATAACGGCAAGATTAAAAACGAGCTCTCCCGCTTTGCCCCTAACGAGATTCTGTTCAACCCCGGCTTTGTTTCCCAGACCGAGATGGGGGCGTTTATCCGGGATCGCATTGGCTGCTGCGCCGACTGTCTGGAGGAGGAGCGCTATGAGCTGCAGGAGGCCGCTGCCCTGGTGCTGCGGCATTTTGGGCAGCCCGGCCTGGACAGCCTGTCGCTGGAGGATAAGCCCCGGGCGGTGCGGGCCATCGGCGCGCTGCTTTCCTACCTGAAGGATACCCAGATGGTGGGCACCGACCGGCTGGTAACGCTGGATTTATACAGCGAGGCCCAGTTTATGGCGCTGAACATCACCGCCCGGCGCAACCTGGAACTCACCGAAACCATGCGCACCGGCGAGAAAAAGGGCAGCCTGCTGTGGGTGCTGGACCGCACCAAAACAGCCATGGGCAAGCGCCTGCTGCGCCAGTATGTGGAGCAGCCGCTGCTCAGCCCGGCGGTGATTGGCCGGCGGCTGGACGCCGTGGAAGAGCTGTGTCAGAACGCCATGCTCCGGGACGAAGTGCGGGGGCAGCTGACCCATATTTTTGATATGGAACGCCTGATGACCAAGGTCATCTTTGGCAACTGCACCCCCCGGGACCTGAAAACCCTGGAATACACCATCCGGCAGCTGCCGGGGCTCCGGGAACGGCTGGCCGGCTGCCAGAGCCGGTTTTTAAAGAGCATATTGGAGGAGATTGACGAGCTGGGGGATATCAGCTCGCTGCTTGCCGCCGCTATTATAGAGGACCCTCCCATTACCCTCAAGGACGGTTTTGTCATCCAGGAGGGGTACAGCGCCGAGCTGGACGAGGTGCGGGGGCTGGTTACCGGCTCCAAGGAATATCTGGCCCGGATTGAGGCCGAGGAGCGGGAGCGCACCGGCATTAAAAACCTGCGCATCAGCTACAACAAGGTGTTTGGCTACTATATCGAGGTGACCAAGTCCTTCCTCTCCCAGGTGCCGCAGCACTATATCCGCAAGCAGACGCTGGCCAATGCCGAGCGCTACATCACCGAGGAGCTCAAGGAGCTGGAGGGGCGCATTCTCACAGCCAGCGAGAAGATGCTGGATTTGGAGGCCCGGCTGTTCCGGGAGGTGCGGGAGCGGGTGGCCGAGCAGCTGTACCGCATCCAGCGCACTGCCGGGGCGGTGGCCCGGCTGGATGTGTTCGCCTCCTTTGCCCAGGTGGCGGCCGCCCAGGGCTACACCCGCCCGATGGTGAACCTTTCCGGGGTCATCCACATCGAGGATGGGCGCCATCCGGTGGTGGAGCAGCTGCTGGAGGGCGGCGCTTTCGTGGCCAATTCCCTCCACCTGGACCGGGGGGAGAACAATGTGGCCATCATCACCGGCCCCAACATGGCCGGCAAGTCCACCTATATGCGCCAGTGCGCCATTATTGTGCTCATGGCCCAGATTGGCTGCTTTGTGCCGGCCCGCAGCGCCGAAATTGGCATTGTGGACGGCATCTACACCCGGGTAGGCGCCTCGGATGACCTCTCCACCGGGCAGTCCACCTTTATGGTGGAGATGAGCGAGGTGGCCGACATCCTTGCCAGCGCCACCAAGGATAGCCTGCTCATCCTGGATGAGATTGGCCGGGGTACCTCCACCTACGACGGCATGAGCATTGCCCGGGCGGTGATTGAGTACATAGCCGATAAGAAGAAGCTGGGGGCCAAAACCCTGTTTGCCACCCACTACCACGAGCTTACCGTGCTGGAGGAGAGCCTGGTGGGGGTGAAGAACTACAACATCGCCTGCCGCAAGCGCGGGGAGGAGATCCTGTTCCTGCGCAAGATTGTCCCCGGCGGCGCCGACGAGAGCTATGGTATCGAGGTGTCCAAGTTAGCGGGCATTCCGGAGGAGATTATCCGCCGGGCCTTTTCCATCCTGGAGGCGCTGGAGGCCGGCACCCCGGTGACCGGGCGCCGCTCCAAACGGCCAGGGACACCGGCCGAACAGGACCAGCTGACCCTGCAGGCCTACGAAAAAAGCCGGGTGGAGGCCGAGCTGGAAAAGCTGGATGTGGATGCGCTTTCCCCCCGGGAGGCGCTGGAACGCCTCTATGAACTCAAGGCCTATCTCAAGCGGAATTAGGGGAGGGAAAGCTGTATGCAAAGACAGATACAGGTGCTGCCACAGCAGGTGGCCGAGCTGATTGCCGCCGGCGAGGTGGTGGAGCGCCCGGCGTCGGTGGTGAAGGAACTGGTGGAAAACGCCGTGGATGCCGGTGCGCAGAAAATTACGGTGGAAATCAAAAACGGCGGCACCTCCTACATCCGGGTTACCGATGATGGCAGGGGTATCCCCAAGGAGCAGCTTGCCACGGCGTTTATCCGCCATGCCACCAGCAAGGTGTCCACCGCTGCCGACCTGGAGGCCATTGGCTCCTTTGGCTTTCGGGGCGAGGCGCTGGCCTCCATTGCGGCGGTGAGCCGGGTGGAGGTGCTCTCCCGCACTCCGGATAGCGTTTCCGGCGGCCGGTATGTCATCCACGGCTCCCAGCAGGTGGAGCTGGACGACGCTGGCTGCCCGGCAGGCACCACTATCCTGGTCCGGGACCTGTTTTACAACACGCCGGCCCGGATGAAGTTTTTGAAGAAGGACAGCACCGAGGCCGGCAGCATTGGCGGCATTTTGGACAAAATGGCGCTGGCTAACCCACACATCGCCTTCCGTTTTATCCGGGATGGGCAGGTTAAGCTGAGCACCCCGGGCAGCGGCGACCTGCTTTCGGTCATCTATGCTGTCTATGGCAGGGAGTTTTCCCAAACCCTGCTGCCGGTGGACTACACCCACGAGTTTGTTACGGTGCGGGGGTATATCTGCCGCCCCACGGCCAGCCGGGCCAGCCGCTCGATGCAAACCTTTTTCATCAATTCCCGGTATGTGCGCTCCCGTACCTGTATGGCCGCCCTGGAGGAGGCGTACAAGTCCAGTGTGATGACCGGCAAGTTCCCCGCCTGTGTGCTGAATGTCACCGTTCCCTTTGGGGCGGTGGATGTCAATGTCCATCCGGCCAAGATTGAGGTGCGCTTTGCCGATGAACGCCCGGTGTTCGATGGTGTCTATCAGGCCTGCCGGCAGGCGCTGGCAGCAGCGGATGAAGCCGCCTTCCTCCCCGCCAAGGAGGCGCAGGCCCCCTTTGGCCTCTCGGATGTGGACTACACCGGCCGCCAGCAGCGCTTTTCTGCCGAGGGCTACCGGCAGCTGGCCGGCCAGGCCGGTCCTATCCGGCCGACCGGGAACAGCCAAACCCTCTCCTCGCCGGCCTTTGGCCGCTATGAGAGCCGCCGCCCGGTGGAGCTCCCGGCCATTTCCCAGAGAAGCGCCCCGGCAGCCGGGACACGCCCCCTGCCGCCGGTGGATGACCTGCCCTTTGGCAGGGTGCCTGCCCGCTTGCCCACACCGGAGCCTCAGCCGGGACCACCGGCCCCTCTGCCATTGGAGGACAGCACCGGGGGAGGGGAGGCCAGGGTGATTGGCGAGCTGTTCGCCACCTATATCCTGATCGAATATAACAACACCTTTGTCCTGGTGGACAAGCACGCCGCCCATGAGCGCATCCTCTACAACAAACTCAAGGATGAGCTGGAACTGGGGGAGCGCCAGGTGCTGCTGGCTCCCATTCCGGTTACCCTGTCCCGGCAGGAGTACGATGCGGCGGTCAGCGCCCCGGAGCTGTTTTTGCAGGTGGGCATCCAGCTGGAGGACTTTGGCGGCGGCACCGTGCTGGTGCGGGAGGTGCCCACCATGCTCTCCCAGGCCCAGGTGCCGGCCGCTGTGCAGGAGATTGCCGGCAAGCTGCTGGAGGGCAAGCGTCAGCTGCTGCCCGAAACGGTGGACGAGCTCATCCACTCGGTGGCCTGCAAGGCGGCCATCAAGGGCGGGGACCGGACGGTGCAGCCGGAGATGGAGCTGATTGTGCGCATGCTCCAAAACGACCCGTCGGTGCGCTTTTGCCCCCATGGCCGCCCGGTGTCCATCACCGTAACCCGGGCGGAGATTGAACGAAAATTTGGAAGGTTGGTTTGATGCAGCAAAACATCCCACTCTTGGTTATAGCGGGCCCCACCGCCTCGGGCAAAACCGGGCTTTCGGTGCAGCTGGCCCGGCGCTTTGGGGCGGAGGTTATCTCGGCCGATTCCATGCAAATTTACCAGGGCATGGCCATTGGCACCGCCCAGCCCACCTTAGAGGAGCGGCAGGGGGTGCCCCACCACCTGATGGGCTTCCTGCAGCCGGGGGAGCAGTTTTCGGTGGCGGACTATGTAGCGCTGGCCCGGGAAAAAATTGCTGATATCCACCGCCGGGGCCGCCTGCCGCTGCTGGTGGGGGGTACCGGGCTGTACATCAGTTCTCTCATTGACAATATCACATTTGCCGAAACAGGCAGCTCGCAGCAAATCCGGGAAAAGTACCAGGCCATTGCCGCCCGGGAGGGCAACGCCCATGTGCTGGGGCTGCTGCGCCGGGTGGACCCGGCAACGGCGGACACCCTGCATGAAAACAACATCGGCCGGGTTATCCGGGCACTGGAGATTTACGAGCTCACCGGCGTGCCCATGTCCCGGCATCGGGAGCTCTCCCGGCAGAACCCCTCCCCCTACCGGCTGTGCTACCTGGGGCTGGACTACCGGGAACGCCAGACCCTGTATGGCCGCATCAACCTGCGGGTGGAGCAGATGGTGGCCGCCGGGCTGCTGGAGGAGGCAAAAGCCCTGTTTCGCTCCCCCTGGTCGACCACAGCATCCCAGGCCATCGGCTATAAGGAGCTGCTGCCCTATTTCCAGGGCAGCGATACGCTGGAAAACTGCCTGGAACAGATAAAAATGCAGTCCCGGCGGTATGCCAAGCGCCAGCTCACCTGGTTCCGGCGGGATAGCCGGGTGCAGTGGTTTTTCCCGGACGAGTGGGAGAGCGGCGCGGCCATGTTGGAAAATATTATAGATTATATAGAAAAAAGCGGGATAATGTGCTATACTGAATAATAACTGCCTTGTGGCGGCGCAGCGTCGGGGCTTTCCTGGCGCGGTTCGCCCTGTTTTCAGTTTTTTCGCACAGGGGCCCTGCTTTTTTCATTTTTATCATAAATAGGTGTGCATGAACAGCGATAGAATACTCATCCAGCTCCTTTCGGCCGTCCTCTGCCTGTTTCTCATTGTCTATGTTTCCTACCATACGGTCAGCACCGACCGCTCGCCCTATGTCACCGAGGCGGCGCGGATGTATGCCCTGTCGGACAGTGTCCGGGCTGTAGGCGTAATCATCCGGGAGGAACAGATCATCCCCGACCGGCTCGCCGGCGGGGTGGTCAGCTACCGCCAGAGCGACGGCGAGGTGGTGGGCCAGGGCGCAGTGATTGCCGAGGTGTACAGCTCCTCCGGGGATATTCTCATCCAGCGGGAGATTCGCAAAGTGGCGGCGGAAATAGCTGCCCTGGGCAGGGTGTCCGACCAGCGCAGCGCCGAGTACAGCAGCACCGACACCATCAACCGGCAGATTAACGCCGAGGTGGACGAGTATATTGCCAAGGTGCATGCCGGCGAAATCGACAGTTTGCCCGAGAATAAAAACGAGCTCCTCTACCTGCTCAGCCAAAAGGCGGTGGTGATGGGGGAGGAGGAGGGCTACCAGCCCCGGATAGCCCGGCTCCAGGCGGAGCAGGATTCGCTCACTGCCCGGCTTACCGGCAGCCACACCGAATACCGCAGCCCGGCCATTGGCTACTTTGCCCGGATGATAGACGGCTACGAGGAGATGCTCACCCCCGAAAGCCTGGAGGGCCTCACGGTGGAGCAGCTGTACAGCATTTCGCAGGAGAAGGTGGAGTTTGATAACTCCTCCCTGGGCAAGATTGTCACCAAGCACCACTGGTATTACGCCGCGGTGATTGACCGGGACAAGGCGGATATATTCAGCGAAGGGGAGATGGTCTATCTCAACTTTAACATGTATGGCATTGCCCAGGTGCCGTTTACCGTGGAGGAAATCCGCGCCGACGGCACCGATTCCGACCATGCTGTGGTGCTGCTGAGCACCGCCTATATGGTGCCGGAGCTGCTCATGGTGCGCAACCCCTCCGCCCAGATTGATTTTATCTCCTACACCGGGATGATGGTCCCCGCCAAGGCCAAGCGATACGAGGGGCAGCAGGTGGGGGTGTATGTGCTGGATGGCGATATCATCCGCTTTAAAACCATCAATATTATCTATGAAAACAGCGAGTTCATCCTCTGTGGCGCCAACAGCGACTTAGAGCGGCCGCTGAAACTGTATGACCAAGTAATCGTAGAAGGGACTGACTTGTATGATGGAAAAACAATTGGATAGCAGACAGGAGATCGTTGCCAACCTGGATACCATCTATGCCAATATTGAGAGGGCTGCCGCCGCCTCCGGCCGCCGCCGGGAGGATATCCGCCTGATGGCCGTTACCAAAACGGTGGAGCCGGAGCGGGTAAACTTTGCCATTGACTACGGTGTGGACCTTTTGGGGGAGAACCGCGCCCAGGAACTGGTGGCCAAGTATGACGATTACAACAGGGAAAAGGCCGAAATCCATTTTATTGGCACATTGCAAACCAACAAGGTGCGCCAGATTATTGACAAGGTTACGCTGATACAGTCGGTGAACAGCCTGCGCCTGGCCGAGGAGATTAACCGCTTGGCCGGTAGCCGGCTGGGCAGGCCGATGGATATTTTAATTGAGGTGAACATCGGCGAGGAGGAGAGCAAATCCGGCATTGCCTACACCCAGGCCGAGGAGCTGGTGCGCCAGGCGGCGGCCATGCCCTGGCTGCATGTGCGGGGGCTGATGTGCATCCCCCCCATCTGCCAGGATGAGGCCGAGCTGGAGGGGTATTTTGAAAAAATGCACCGCTTATTTGTTGACATGGCGGCCAAAAACATAGATAATGTCACTATGGACTTTTTGTCTATGGGAATGTCCGGCGATTATGAGGCTGCCATCCGTCACGGGGCAAACATTGTGCGCATCGGGTCCTCTATATTTGGTAAGAGAATTTATAAGGAGAAGTGATTTATGGGTGTTATGGAAAAGTTCAAAAACTTTATTGGCATTCCCGACGACGAGTTCTACGACGACGAGGATGACTTTGAGTTCATCGGTAACAATAGCGCTCGTATTGACGAGTACGAGGAACCCAGGACGAGAGGAACAGGTATGCCTGATTTGAACGATATTCCCACCAAAAAGAACAAGGTTGTAAACATTGCCGCCACCACCCAGCTGCAGGTAGTGCTGGTAAAGCCCGAACGCTTTGAGGATGCCAGCTACATTGCCGACCACCTCAACGATAAGCGCACCGTTGTGCTGAACCTGGAGGGCGCCTCCAAGGAGGTTTCCCGCCGGCTCATCGACTTTTTAAGCGGCGTGGCCTACGCCAACGAGGGCCAGATTAAGCGGGTGGCGGCTTCCACCTATATCATTACGCCCAGAAATGTGGATTTTATGGGCGATTTGTTGGATGAACTGGAGAACAATGGCGTATACTTCTAATATTCCCCGCTCTGCCCTTACTCCGGAGGAGCAGCAGTTTGCCCAGCGCATGGAGGAACTGGTTTTGTGGTGCAGCCAGCGGGATGTCCCCAAATTTTCCGCCTTTTTGGATGAGCGCCAGCAGGCCATTGCCCGCAGCGTGGCAGCTCCTGCCGGGGAAGTACGCTGTGGGTTTTGGGGCGGCTACCCCGGGGCGGAGCGGGCGCTGTTCTACGCCCTGCCCGGCTACCTGGACCCGGAGGATGCAGATATTTACCCCGTCCGGGGGCTTACTATCCGTTTTCCCCGGCAGTTTAGCCTCTCCCACCGGGACTTTTTGGGGGCGCTGATGAACCTGCGCATAAAACGCGAGGCCATTGGCGATATTTTAGTAGGGGAGGGCCTGGCGGTTGCCTTTTTATGGGAACCGGTGTTCCAGCCGGTGCTGGACGAGCTGGCCAAGGTTGGCCGGGTGGGGGTAACGCTCGCCCCCGGCCTGCCGGAGCAGCTGCCCCAGGCCCACAGCTTTGCCGAGATAAACGGGACAGTCAGCTCCCTGCGTCTGGACAGCATCACCGCCCTGGTTACCCGCCAGGGGAGGGACGCCGCCGCCCGGCTGATACGCAGCGGCCAGGTTTCGGTCAATGCCCTGGCGGTGGATTCGGTTTCCCGCCGGGTGGACGCTGGGGATACCATCAGCATCCGGGGGCATGGAAAGTTTATTGTCCGGGAGATCGGCGCCTCAACCAAAAAGGACAGGCTGCACATCACCTGTTTAAAGTATATCTGATAAGGAGGCAGGCAGGAGCATGACATCAAAGGATATTACGGCCAAAAAATTTGAAAAGGCCAAGGGCTTTGGCGGCTACAAAATTGACGATGTAGAGGACTTTATGGACCGCATTGCCGAGTATGTGGAACAGTTGGAGGCCGAAAAGCAGAATATGGAAGAAAAGCTGGCCATTCTGGCGGACAAGCTGGAGGAATACCGGGCCGACGAGGACAGCCTGCGCACTGCCCTGCTGGGCGCCCAGAAGCTGGGGGACAGCGTGATAAAGGAGTCCAAAACCAAGGCGGAAATTATTCTGCGGGATGCCAACATCAAGGCGGAAAAGATTGTGGGCGACGCCCGGAACCGCGCCGACGAGGAGCAGCGCCGGCTGGAGGGCATCAAGCGCTCGGTATCCGAATTTAAAAAGGACATTATTTCCCTGTATCGCAGCCACCTGGAAACCATTATTAAGACCATTCCCGATGTACAGGCCGCCCCGGAAATTCCGGACGAGCCTGCCGTCGATGACATACAGCCACCTGCCCCGGCCCCCCGGGAGGAGGAGTACACAAAGGAGTTTACGGTGTCGGAGGAGCTCCGGGAGGAGCCGGAAGAGCCGGACGCCCCCGCTGTACAGGCGGTGAGCAACATTAAAGTGCTGAGCACCGAGGAGGATGTGGACCTGCGGGAATCGCGGTTTGGACCGCTGAAGTTCGGCGATAAGTTCAGCCTTACCCGCACCGACGAGCACCCTGCCAAGCGCAGACGATAATTTTACTATAAAGGGAGAGTTACAGAAAAATGGCGCAGGATTATAACAAGACACTCAATCTGCCCCAGACCGACTTTGCCATGCGGGCGGCACTGCCCCAGCGGGAGCCGGGCATGCTGGCAGAGTGGAACGAGGACAAGCTATACCAGAAGATGGTGGAGCGCAACGAGGGCAAGCCCACCTTTATCCTTCACGACGGCCCCCCTTATGCCAATGGCGATGTCCACCTGGGCACCGCTTTGAACAAGGTGCTCAAGGATATTATTGTAAAATCCCGGAATATGCTGGGCTATCAGTCCCCCTATATTCCCGGCTGGGATACCCATGGCCTGCCCATCGAGCTCAAGGCGCTGAAAAAGGTGGGGGCCACCGCCGATATTTCCCCGCTGGAACTGCGCCGGCACTGCAAGGAGTTTGCCCTTACCTATATGGACAACCAGCGCAGCCAGTTTAAGCGTCTGGGCGTGCTGGGCGATTTTGATACCCCCTACCTGACCCTGCGCCCCGAATTTGAGGCCCGGCAGGTGGAGATTTTTGGCGAAATGGCCAAGAAGGGCTATATCTACAAGGGCTTGAAGTCGGTACACTGGTGCGGGCATTGCCATACTGCCCTTGCCGAAGCTGAGATTGAGTATGCCGACGATCCCTGCTATTCCATCTATGTCAAGTTTGAGGTGACCGACGATAAGGGCAAGCTCTATTCTTTGGGGGCTGTGCCCGGCAAGACCTTCTTTGTTATCTGGACCACCACCACCTGGACCCTGCCGGCCAATGTGGCCATCTGCCTGGGGCCGGACTTTGAGTATGCCATTGTCAAGGCCAACCGGGAGGGCGCCGAGGAGTACTATGTAGTAGCCAAGGAGCTGGCCGCCCAGGTGATGGAGGCCGCCGGTATAGAGCGGTACGAGGTCCTCGCCTCGCTGCCCGGCAAGGAGCTGGAGCGCCTGGAGTGCGCCCATCCGTTCCTGGATCGGAAATCCATCATCATCCTGGGGGATCATGTCACACTGGAAAGCGGCACCGGCTGCGTACATACCGCTCCGGGCCACGGCGTGGAGGACTTCCAGGTAGTAACCGAGCATTACCCCGACATCCCGTTCACCGTGCCGGTGGACGACCAGGGCAGGATGACCGAGGAAGCGGGCTTCTCCGCTGGCCTGCCCACCGAGGAGGCCAACCGTGTCATTGCCAAGCATATCAGCGAAAGCGGCCATCTGCTGGCCACCAAAAAAATCCGCCACCAGTACCCCCACTGCTGGCGCTGCAAGGAGCCCATCCTGTTCCGGGCCACCGAGCAGTGGTTCTGTTCGGTGGAAAAGTTCCGGGAAGAGGCCATCAATGCCGTAAAGTCGGTGCAGTGGATTCCCGGCTGGGGCGAGGAGCGCATGACCCAGATGATTCAGGAGCGCAGCGACTGGTGTATCTCCCGTCAGCGCAACTGGGGTGTGCCCATTCCGGTGTTCTACTGCAAGCACTGCGGCAAGTACCATGTGGATGATGCCAGCATTAAGGCGGTCAGCGATCTGTTCCGGGCCGAGGGCTCGGACGCCTGGTACAGTCATTCCGCCGAGGAGATCCTGCCCGCCGGCACTGCCTGTGCATACTGCGGCGGCACCGAATTTACCAAGGAAACCGACATCATGGATGTTTGGTTTGATTCCGGCGTTACCCATGCGTCGGTGCTCATGGACCGGCTGGGCAAGTGGCCCTGCGACCTCTATCTTGAGGGCGCCGACCAGTTCCGGGGCTGGTTCCAGTCCTCGCTGCTCACAGCCGTGGCCTGGAAGGGGCAGTCCCCCTACAAGGCGGTTTGTTCCTGCGGCTGGGTTGTGGACGGCGAAGGCAAAAAGATGTCCAAGAGCCTGGGCAACGGCATCCTGGCGGAGGAAGTGGTGAACGAATACGGCGCCGATATCCTGCGCCTGTGGGTGGCCTCCTCCGATTACCATGCCGATATCCGCATCTCCAAGGAGATTCTCAAGCAGCTTTCGGAGGTGTACCGGAAAATCCGCAACACCGCCCGGTATATCCTGGGCAACCTGTACGACTTTAACCCGGATACCGACAGCGTGGCCTACGACGACCTGACCGAGGCCGACCGCTGGGCGCTGGGCAAGATGAACGAGCTGGTGAAGGCGGTCCGCCAAGGGTATGAGGAATACGAGTTCCACTCCATCTACCACGGTGTTTACAACTTCTGCATTGTGGATATGTCCAACTTCTATCTGGACATCATCAAGGACCGGCTCTATACCGAGGCTGCCGGTTCCCGCACCCGCCGCGCGGCACAGACCACCATCTACCGCATCCTGCGGGATTTGACCCTGCTGCTGGCGCCGATTCTGGCCTATACAGCCGATGAAATTTGGAAGAACCTGCCGGGCGCTGCCGGTTTGGATATGGCCCACGCCGTCCTCAACGACATGCCCGAGTATGATACAGCCCTTTCGGACGCCGGTTTTATGGCCAAGTGGGACCGGATTCATGCCGTGCGGGACGATGTGAACAAGGCGCTGGAAATTGCCCGTACCAGCAAGATGATTGGTAAGAACCTGGAGGCCAAGGTGACGCTGCACTGCGCGCCGGAGGTCTATGCCCTGCTGGACAGCATCCGGGAGGAGCTGGCCATGGTGTTCATCACCTCCCAGGCCGAGCTGGTACAGGGCGGCAACGCTGCCTTCACCGGCGAGGTGGAGGGCCTGGGCATAACTGTCAGCCCGGCCGAGGGTGAAAAGTGCGAGCGCTGCTGGGCCTACCGCAGCGATATTGGCTCCGACCCGGAGCATCCCACCCTTTGCGCCCGCTGCGCCAAGGCTGTGAACTGATTGGTAACGAGAAAATACGGTAAGTTGGCAACCGGCTTACCGTATTTCATTATTGGAGGAAATTTATGACAGGACTGAAATTTGTCATTGCAATGCTGGTTATTATCGACCAGCTGTTTAAAATCTGGGCCTATAATGTTACGGCTATGGGGGATTTTACCCTGATTCCGGGCGTTTTTAAAATCAGCTATGTGGAAAATACCGGCGCCGCCTTCAACCTATTTGCCGGTTCCCGCTGGCCGCTGGTTATCATCACAGCGGTACTGCTGGCGGCGATTGCCTACCTGATTTTTTCCCAGAAAATTACCGAGGACACTGTGGTGTCCGGCCTTTGCCTGATTCTTTCCGGCGGGTTCAGCAACATGTTCGACCGCCTGATAAAGGGCTATGTGGTGGACTGCCTGGACTTCACCCCGCTTATCAACTTCCCGGTGTTCAACTTTGCCGACATCTGCGTGGTTATGGGGGCGGCCATGCTCATCTACTATGTGGCCATTGAGGAGCCGAGGAAAAAGGCTGCCGAGAAAACCGAGGCATAGCCTTGGAGCAGCAATTTATAGTAGGCCCTGAACTGGATGGAAAGCGGGCTGATGCGGCCCTGTCCCAGCTGACAGGGCGCACCCGCTCCCAGGTTCAGGGCTTTCTTGAAAAGGGGCTGGCCACTGTGGACGGCAGGCCGCTGCAGAAGAACGCCAAGCTGCGCGCCGGCCAGCAGCTGACGCTGGCATTGCCCGACCCGGTGGAGCTGCAGGCGGTGCCCCAGGAAATCCCCATCCCCATTGTCTATGAGGATGAACAGCTGCTGGTGGTGAACAAGCCCAAGGGCATGGTGGTGCATCCGGCCCCGGGCAACCCGGACGGCACCCTGGTAAACGCGCTGCTGTGGCACTGCCGGGGAGGGCTTTCCTCCATCAATGGCGTTATTCGGCCAGGCATTGTCCACCGCATCGACCGGGATACCAGCGGCCTTTTGCTGGTGGCAAAAACCGACCTGGCTCACCAATCCCTTTCGGAGCAGATTAAGGCCCACAGCTGCGATAGGCTCTATCAGGCGGTGGTGTACGGCCGCTTCCGGGAGCAGGAGGGGCGCATTTCCGCCCCCATCGGCCGCAACCCCAACCAGCGCAAGGAGATGTGCGTCACCCGGCACAACGCCCGGGAGGCCGCCACCAACTACCGGGTTTTGGCCGAGTACCAGGGCTTTTCCCACCTGGAGCTGCGGCTGGAAACCGGGCGCACCCACCAGATACGCGTACACATGGCCCATTTGGGCCACCCCGTAGCCGGCGACCTGGTGTACGGCCCCAAAAAGGGGATAACCAGCCTGGGGGGCCAGTGCCTGCACGCCAAAACCATCGCCTTTAACCATCCGCTCACCGGGGAGCGGATGCGGTTCGATAGCCCGCTGCCCGATTATTTCACCCAATTTTTGCACAGCCTGCGCCCGCTGTAACAGCAGGGCCTTCGGCGGCAGTTTTGATAGGAGAGAGGAGCTTTATTGTGGGATACAAACTTTCGGATATTTACCTGTTCAGCGATTTTGACGGCACCCTGCACAGCGCATCTCAGGGCATTCCGCAAAAAAACCTGGACGCGCTGCACCGGTTTGTAGAAAAGGGCGGGCATTTTGGCCTGGCCACCGGCCGGGCGCCCTTTTCGGCCAAGGAGTTTTTGCACCTGCTGCCCATCAATGCCCCCTGCCTCTGTGTCAACGGCGGCGCGGTGTACGATATGCAGAAGGAGGAGTATATCTACACCGACTTCCTGCCCGCTGCCGCCCGAGGGTATATCGAGAAAATTTTAAGCGCCTATCCCGAGCTGGACACAGCTGTCCTCACCGACCAGGCCTATTACTATGTGGCCGACCCGGAGCTGGCCGCCGGCCGGATGCGCCTTTCCAACTACACCTTTAACAAGCACATGAGGGAACCCATGCTGGGCAACTGGTTTAAGGCCACCTTCAACTGCAAGGGCAACGACGCCTATCGCTATACCGAGCTGCTCAACAGCCTGGGCTTTGCCGGGGTGCGTTTTACCTGCTCCGACCTGTTTTTTATCGAAATGCTGCCGGAGCACACCTCCAAAGGCAACGCCATCCGCAAGATGTGCCAGCGGCTGGGGCTGGATATTGCCCAAACAGTGGCAGTGGGGGACTACTATAACGATGTGGAAATGCTGCAGGCCGCCGGTTTTTCGGCCTGTGTGGCCGAGGCCCCTGAGGAGATAAAGGCTCTGGTGGACCAGGTGCTGGTGTCCTGTGGGGAGGGCGCCGTAGCCCAGCTGATTGAACTGCTGGAACAACGCTATGGGGCCTGACGCCCGGCAGCGCCGCCAACTGGTACTGCTCTACCTGCTGGCTGCACTGTTGGCCTGCCTGTTGGGGGTGGTCACCCTGCTGGACAGCCCCCGGTATGGGCCAGTGGAGTTCTTTATTCTGCCTGCGCCGGTTTCCTACGGGCCGCGGGATTTTTCTGCCGACCCGGTGAACCTGAACACTGCGGATGCGCAGGAGCTGGACCTTCTCCCGGGCATTGGGGAAACGCTGGCCCAGCGGATCCTTGCCTACCGGGAGCAGAATGGCCCCTTTACCAGCCTGGAACAGCTGCTGAAAGTGGAGGGGATAGGGGAAAAGACACTGGAAAAGCTGCGCCCCCTGGTGTGCTTGGCGTAGTATTCGTGGCTGCCCGATGCGCCTGTATCCTCTCGTGCTGATAAGCTTTTCTTCTCATGAATGGGCGGCTGTCTATCAAGGATAACCGCCCATTCATCTGGAATTTGCGGCTATGCTTCATCGGTATCGGAATATAATTTGGCGGTTTTCATATACTGCCGGACAGGAGATTCCTTTAGAACTCCCATTTTCGGATACAAACCAATACTCTTCCTTTAACAAATCCCCATCAAACATTGCTTCATCAAATCCATCTTCACACACGATTGCCTTGAAAAATTTTTTATATTCTGATGCGCTGGGATATGGATAAAATGTACCTGAAACCCAAAAACTTTCACGATTTGTTGCTGCTATCTCCCCAAGTACGGTGTTTTTATATAGGAGCTCCATCATTTGGCTGCCTTCCGTTTTTACTTTGATTATAGCACAGCCAGGTTTTTGCGTAAACTTCAGTTCCTCAAATCGCCAGTGCCCGGTTTTATCAACAGGAAAGGGATTTTATATCTGCAAGAAATGGGTAAAATCAGCAGTCAGTTGCTTCACCCCTCCGAAAAATTTTGGAATACCGGTTCAACTCGGCCGCTGTGGAGCTCTTACCTCCCGGCGGCCTTTTCTTCTGGCCTGTTTTCCGATATTTGGCCCCTTAACACCCTTTTTTATGGCAGGGGGCGGGGCATGAAACCCCGGAAGGGCCAATATACTGGGAACAGGAGGTGAACGCTTTGGGAAAATATCGCAGGCACAGGCTGGGCCGCCGCCCGCTGCCGCCCTTTGTCTTCCTGCTTACGGCGGCGGCTGTGCTGTGGCTGATGCTGCTGGCCTTTGGCAGCCCTTTTTCCGCCGTTCAGCAGAGCGAGGCCAGTGTATCCGGCCGGCTGCAGGCGCCGGATTATGCCCTGCTCTCCCCGGTTATGGTAAACTACCCCCTCACCCCGCCGGTATCTGGGCAGATTACCTCTGCCTTTGGGTATCGCACCCATCCGGTGACGCAGGAGCTGGACTTTCACACCGGTCTGGACATTGCCGCCGCCGAGGGCAGCGACATTGTGGCGGCGCTGCCCGGCCAGGTGGAGGAGGTGGGGTACGACAGCATCTATGGCAACTATATTGTGCTGACCCATGGGCAGAATATCCGCACCCGGTACTGCCATTGCAGCGAGATTCTGGCCGAACAGGGGCAAAAACTGCGGGAAGGGGAGCGGATTGCACAGGTGGGCAGCACCGGCATGGTGACCGGTGCGCACCTGCACTTTGAGTTCTATGTGGACGATCTGCTGGCCGACCCCACCTATGTGTTAGAGGTGCGCCATCGTGCTTGAGCTGTACCTGGGCCGGGTAGGGCTGCGGTTCAGCTTCTCCTTTTTCCTTCTGCTTGCCGTGCTGCTGCTGTGGGACAACCAGCTGCTTTTGCTGCCAGTGCTGTTTGCCATACTGCTGCACGAGTTGGGGCATCTGTTGACCCTGCACCTGTGCGGGGGAGAGGTGCGGGGGGTCTGTTTTACCGGCAGCGGTATCCACATTCGCCAGTCCCGGCAGGCGGGGGGGCTGCGGGCGGAGCTGCTGGTGCATCTATCCGGCGTGGCAGTAAACCTGTTGCTGGCTGGGATTTTCTATCTTTGGCCCAGCGGGTTTTATGGGGCCTATTTTTCGGCAGTCAATCTGCTGCTGGGGCTGTTCCATCTCATTCCGGCAGGCAACCTGGATGGGGCAAACGCCCTGCGCAGTGTGCTGGCCCGTCGGTGCAGCGAACAGCGGGCCCGGCAGCTGTTGCTGGCAGTTTCGCTCTGCTGCCTGGCGGCGCTGCTGTGGGGGATGCTGCATCTGCTGGCGGGGCTGAACCTTTCGGCTGCAATTTTGTGGTGTTATTTACTGTTTTGCACTTTTCGGGAGTATTAGTTTGTACACTTTTGTCTGCCTTGTCAAAATACAGATAAGAATTTTATGGAAATATCCCCTATAATTCTACACTGCAATGTAGTAAAATAAAAGTATAGACTATGTGCCGGCTAACTCTGCCGCCGGAAGTAGCCAATTTTATACAATACGAGGTGACGATGGATGAAGCAGCACCCTGCCCCCAACAACGCCTGGCTGGAGCCGGCAATATTTACTCTGTGTTTTGTAGTGTTTTTTGGTGTGTTTGTCGCCCGGATGGGGCTGGTAAACACCATGAATACAATGATGAACACAGCCTACGATCTGCTGATGAACACCGTGTTCTATCTAATGGCCATCTGTGTCATGGCTGGTGCAATCTCGGCCCTGTTTGGAGAATTTGGGGTGGTGGATGCGGCCAACCGGTTGCTTTCGCCTCTGCTGCGGCCGCTATACGGCCTGCCTGGGGCGGCGTCCCTGAGCATTGTCACCACCTTCCTTTCGGATAACCCGGCTATCCTCACCCTGGCGGATGATAGCAGCTTTCGCCGCTATTTCCGGCAGTATCAGCTGCCCGCACTCACCAATCTGGGCACTTCCTTTGGTATGGGGCTGATTGTCTGTACCTACATGCTGGGGATACAGGGGGTTGCTGGCGGATCCCAGGGGCTGGCTGTGCTGATGGGGTTTGCGGGCGCCGTGGCAGGCAGCATTGTCAGCACCAGGCTGATGCTTTTCTTTACTGCCCGGGTTTATGGCCGGGAGCAGATGGCCGGCGGCAGCCGGGGGGCGGTCGCTGTTTCCCCAGAGCAGCCGGTTCAGCGGCCGGCAGTGGGCAGCCGCTTTCTTGCTGCCATCCTTCGGGGAGGAAAAAGCGGCGTGGATATGGGGCTTTCCATCATTCCGGGCGTGCTGATTATCTGCACCTTTATTATGATGGCTACCTATGGCCCGGCAGCCGAGGGCGGCTACACTGGCAGCGCCTACGAGGGCATTGCCCTGCTGCCGGCATTGGCCGAATGGGCGGCCCCGGTGCTCACCCCGCTGTTTGGATTTAGCAGTGCCCAGGCTGTTTCGGTGCCCATCACCGCGCTGGGAGCCGCCGGCGCGGCAATGGGCCTGGCTGGCAAACTGGCTGCCCAGGGCCTGGTTTCCGGGGTGGATATTGCAGTGTTTACCGCCATGTGCATGTGCTGGAGCGGCTATCTCAGCACCCATGTTTCCATGATGGAAAGCCTGGGATGCAGCCATCTCACCGGCAAGGCCATTTTCTGCCACACCATCGGCGGCCTGGCGGCGGGCGTTTCGGCCCACTGGTTTTTCCTGCTGGCAGCTGCGCTGTAAAAGGCAGTGCAAAAGGCGATAAAGATAGGGGAAAGGAGTTGATGAATAAGGGGAGCCTGGTATTCCAATCAAGCAAGAGGAGGAATTTGAGTTTATGGGAGCTGTTAGAAACCTAAATGGTGAAATGTGGATGTTTGCATCGCTTCTGATTATTGTTGTGGTGCTGCAGGCGGTGTGGTTTTTGCGCCTGGCGCTGAAGTACAATAAAAAGTACAACTATTTTAGCAAAGAGGATGTGGGGCACCTGCTGAAGCTGGGCGCTACATCGGTTATCGGCCCGGCGTTCAGCGTGGTGGTTGTGGCTATTTCTCTAATTGCGCTGGTGGGCAGCGGCCTTACCTTCATGCGGGTGGGCGTTATTGGCGCAGCCAGCTACGAGATGATGATTGCCACTATCGCGTCCGAGACCATCGGCGTGCAGTTTGGCACCCCGGAATTTACCGAAAGCGTGCTGGTGCTCTGCGGGTTTGGCATGGCCTTTGCCTCCATCCCTTACTTTATTTCCACCCCCATCGAGCTGGTGCTGTTTGATAAGGCGTCCCGCCAGGTGGGCAAGGATAAGAACAAGCCGTCCTTTATGCCCTATCTGGGCAACGCGGCCATGATGGGGCTGATGGGTTCCTTCGCGCTTTCCTATCTGTCCAAGCCCATCAACTGGGTGGCCTTTATTACAGCTGGTGCTGTGGTCATTGGCATTGTCAAGTATACGGCAAAGAGCGGCAAAAAGGGCCTGATGGACTGGTGCATTACCATTGCCATGCTCTGCGGCATGGCTGTGGCCCAAGTGGTATCCATGATGATGGCGTAGGGAGGAAGAGAGAATGGAGAACAACAAGAACAACCTGACCCCGCATGAAGAATTTCACCAGAATTTTGTGCCGGAAGTACATAAAATTGGTATTACCACCATGGTGTTGGCACTGATTTTATCGGTACTGCCCACCGTCTATTTCGTATTCATCAAGGGGATTGAAGTGCCGCTGAGCGCCTTTTTGGCTGTCGTGGCCGCCATTGCCTCCTTTGCCATTGGCATGTGGCTGTCCGAGCCGGCCGCGTTCTGGCCGGTGCTGGGTTCGGCTGGCACCTACTTTGCCTTCCTGGCGGGCAATGCCTCCAGCATGCGCCTGCCGGTGGCCTTGACAGCCCGGTCGTCGTTGGACGAAAGCAACGATATGGAGCACCCCAAGGTGCACATTGCCATGATTATTGCGCTGTTTGCCTCGGTTGTAGTAAACCTGGCTATCCTGCTTACCATTGTGCTCATTGGCGATGGGCTTATTGCCATCCTGCCGGATAGTGTCCTGGCTGCCTTTGGCTTTGTAATGCCCTGCCTGTTGGCCAACAATATTATCATGCGTTCCAAGGATAAGGATGGGCATATTGTACCCGGCTTTATCAAGCTGCTGCCCTATCTCATCAGCGGCCTGGCTGCCCAGTGGCTGGTAAAAAATGTGTTTACCTCCCTGTCCTCCTATGGTACACTCATTGCGGTGGTGCTGTCCATTGCCGTGGCCTATGTCATCTACCAGCAGGACCTGGCAAAGCAGCAGGCAGGCAAGTAATTTTATATAAAGGAGAAAAGAACTATGCTCAATCAAAAACGCATCGAAGGTCTCATGAACTATATGGATGAAATTGGCCTGAGCCAGATGGTCATCCGCAACCCGCTGCTGGTTAAATACTTTGTAGGCATCAACGCCCGGGGCGGCGACCGTGCCACCATCCTGTATGTGTCCCGGAAAAACGGCGTTAAGCTCATTTTGAACGAGCTGACCAACTACCCCAAGGAGCTGGGTTTGGAGCAGTTTTTCCACGGCGACCAGGACAATGTTGCCGAGCAGATTGCCAAACACACCATCCACGACGAGCCGCTGGGCTTTGACGGCGAATATCCGGCCAAGTGGCTGCTGCCCCTGCGGGAATTTAACGCCGCCAGCGATTATGTGCTGGGGGATAGGGCGCTGAACCTCCAGCGGGCCAACAAGGACGAGGGGGAGCTGGACCTCCTGCGGAAGGCCAGCAAAATGAACGATAGCGTCATGGCTAAGGTGCGCACCCTGTTCCGGGATGGTGTCAGCGAAATTGAAGTAGCCCGCCAGATTTCCGGCCTGTTCAAAGAGGCCGGCGCAGATAATGGCGGTTGGGCCATTGTAGCCTTTGGCGCCAATGCAGCCAATGTCCACCACATCCCTGGGGATGCCCGACTACAGCCGGGGGACGCCATTTTGGTGGATATGGGCGCGCCGATGGGTGGTTATCATTCGGATATGACCCGTACCTTCTTCTGGAAGAGTGTAACCGACCGCCAGCGCCAGGTATATGAGCTGGTGAAGAATGCCAACATCTCGGCAGAAAAGGCCATCCGCCCCGGCATGAAGTGCTGCGAGATTGACGCCGTAGCCCGGGACCTGATTACGGCAGGCGGTTTTGGCCCCAACTTTACCCACCGGCTGGGCCACTATATCGGCGTAGACCTGCACGACCCCGGCGATATTGCCTGGTATAACCCCGACCCCGCCATTGTAAACATGACCTTCTCGGTGGAACCTGGTATCTATCTCCCCGGCGAGTTCGGTGTGCGCATTGAGGATTTGGTAATTGTCACCGAAAACGGCTGCGAGATTATGAACAGCGATAATAAGGAACTGGAAATCCTGGGCCTGTAAGCCCCTTTCCAGCCAAGCCCCGGTTAAATCCGGGGCTTTTTCCTATGCCTTTGGCGAGAGGGGAAGCTTTTGCTGTTCCATAAAAGCCCCAGGAAGGCGGGGGATTGCCGTATAAGATACTTAACAAACTGCTATTCAGCACTAAACTGGGGTATAGAGGAGGTAAAAAGGCTCTCTAAGGAGCTTTTTATTCGCTTTTACAGGGAATAAGGGGCTTCTGAAAATCCCCTTGTGGGTAAGAGAAGGTTTATGGTATGGAACTTAGCGAGGCTGTATGTTTGTGCCTTGCCGCAGCCCAGTGTAATACTGAGGTGTGGGTTCATCGGTTCTACCGGGAATTTTCCCGTTCGTCTGCAACATCCCCCACAGTAGCACTGCCAGGCAGCAGGGCGAAACTGCCAGCAATAGCTGCCGGCGCTGTTCGCTGCACCGGTGGGCCAGCACACAGCGGCCAAAGGGATGATTGGGGGAGAGGGTTTTAAGGAAAAAAGGCAAACAAAAAGAGCACACTTGCGTGTGCTCCCTTTGCGTCTACTTTAGTACGGAAACCGTACCATATGAAAAACCTGTAAGTAATTTGAATTAGTCGTTGTCAGCAAACTCGTAGGATACGGTGGGACGAACGCCAGCCTTGTAGCGAATGCCCGAGTAACCAACTGCGATTACCAGGAACAGTGCGTTGAATACCAGCAGCATGGGGTTCGCCTTGATGGAGTTGATCATGAAGGATGCCTGGATCAGGATAACGATTCTTGTTACCCACAGCAGGGCCTTCAGAGTACCGGTAGGTACCTTGAACTTGGACTTCTCCCAAGCCTCGGGGAACAGCTCAGGCAGTTTAGCGGCTGTTGTGGCCAGGATGAAGTTGTTTACATAACCAAGGATCTGAACCATCGAGGAAATCTGACCGATCTGGAGGTCCAGGATGATGGGCAGAACGGCTACAACATACAGGGCAGCAAGGATCTTATAGGGAGCCTTGTGGCTGTTCAGTGTAGCAAAGCTCTTGGGCAGCCAGCCATCTTCACAAATCTGCATCAGAGGCTTGGGAGCAGAGAGCATCTGGGAGTTCAGGGTAGTAGCCAGAGCAAACATAGCGCCGCATACGATAAAGAATATATATACGGGGCCGGGCAGAACCTTCTGAGCAACCAGTGTCAGAGGCTGATTGGCAACTTCCGGAACAGGAAGAACACCAGAGGCTACAGTTGCAACCAGGCTGTACAGCAGAGCTACGCCGGTGGTGGATACAACAATTACGAAAGGAATGTCGCGAACGGGATCCTTACACTCAGCAGAAGCATCCAGGATAACAGTAGCACCACCTGTAGCAAAGCCCAGGTAAGCAACAGCTGTCAGGAAGCCGGTAGCGCCGTTGGGCAGGAACAAGCCGTCGGCATTGCTGAAGTAGGTACCGAAGTCAACATAGGGGAAACCAAAGATTGCAAAAATCAGCAGGGCAGAAATCAGAGCAACTACCAGCAGGTTCTGAATCTTGGAAGCCAGGTCAACGCCGAAGAAGCTCAGGCCGATGAAGAATGTAGCTACAGCAATAGCAACAACCTTCTCCGGAACGCCGGGAACCAGGGCGATGAAGTACTGGGCAAAGGACAGGGAGTACATAGCCAGTGTCATCTTGGTGATAATGTAGATGATACCGTAGTAGCCGGACCAACGCTCACCAGCAAAGATGCCGAACTGGGTGTAAAGGCCACCGCGCATACGGATACAGCTGGAGATGAAGATCGAGGGGAAGAAGGTACACATGGTAAATACGGCGGACAGCATGAAAGCCAGGTTAGCCGAACGGCCAGTGTAGTCGATGGCAATACCCATCATGGACATGATACCGGCGCCGATGATCTGGCCGATAGCAATACCCATCAGATCCTTTTTACCAAGGGTACGGTTTAGGTCCTTGGTCGAGGAGCCAAAGTCCTTCTGTTGTGTTTGTGCAGACATACTTGTAATCCTCCTTTTTGAGAATAGTTAGGTTTTCCTTTTTGAGTAGACAAACTCAAAGATATTGGGCATCATGCAAAAACAGTTTTATAGTACAGTTTATAGAAAACCGGCCACAAACATTCCACACAAGGCCCTCCTTCTGCATTTATTATAGATTTACTATTGAAATATGTCTAATATTTTATTACAATAGTTTCATAGGCAAAACCTATAGTAACACGAATAAACGAAAAAAGGAGGGGAATTTTGTGCAGCTTAACCAACTGCGTTCGGTAATCAAAATTAGCGAGTGCGGCAGCTTTTCGGCAGCGGCCAAGGAGCTGTTTATCTCGCAGCCATCCCTTTCTCAGCAGATTATAAAACTGGAAACAGAGCTGGGCGTCAAGCTGTTTGAGCGAAACGCCTCCCGTCTGCATCTCACCGAGGCGGGAAACTGTTTTGTGCAAGATGCTAAAATGGTTCTGCAATATTTTGACGGTATTCAAGAAAATATGTCGGCCTACCGGGTCACCCAAAAGGATGTGCTCCACATTGGGCTGATGCGCAGCCTGCAGCATCGGCACCTGGTGCACCGCCTGCGGGAGGTGAAAGAGGGCTTTCCCAAGGTGTCGATGGATATCCACTACCAGGATAGCGCCACCCTGCGGGGCATGCTGGCCTCCCGCCAGCTGGACGCCGCCTTTTTGCTGCCGGCCGATGCCCAGGATCTTGCCGATATTTCCATCTGGGAGCTGCCCTACCGCTTCTACGCCCTGCTTTTGCCCCAAAACCCGCTGAGCCAATACAGCTCCATTGGCTACCGGGACCTCAAGGGCCAGCGCTTTTTGCTGCCGGAGCAGAACAACTACATTTTTTCCGAGGTGGTGCACCTCATCAGCCAGGTGGAAATGGATGTGGAGGTCTACCTGCCCAGGGCCGGGGAGGAGCCACTGGACGAGCGGACCATCGCCTTTGTGCCGCAGGGCGGGAGTGTCCCCCCTCAGTACCACGACTGCGAAATTGTCCCGCTGGAATTCTTCGATTTATACGGCATCTGCCTGGCGGTGTGCAGCGAATGGCAGGAAAACGAGGTGATACGCGCCTTGTTAAAAGTTTTCTTATAAAAAGTTGTTTCTTTCCATCCGCCTTTTATATTATAATAGGTGAAAAGGGTTGGGCAAATTATTTTTTCACAGGGGAGTAGAGCTATGTTGGATCCGCAGACTTTAAAGGCGCTGAAGGAAAAGGTGAAAAAGCTGCCGCTTCAGCCCGGGGTGTACATCATGCGGGATAAAGGCGGCACAGTCATCTATGTGGGCAAGGCCAAGGCGCTGAAAAACCGGGTATCCAGTTACTTTAGAGCCATTGATAAGCACCTGCCCAAGGTGTATAAAATGGTGCAGAATGTGGCGGATTTCGATTATATTGTCACCGACAGCGAGTTTGAGGCGCTGGTGCTGGAGTGCAGCCTCATCAAGCTGCACAGCCCAAAGTACAACATCCTGCTCAAGGATGATAAGGGCTACAGCTACATTAAAATAACCGCCGGGGCCTTCCCCCGCATTGTAGCGGATAAAAACCACCTGGAGGATGGCTCCGACTACATTGGCCCCTATATGTCCAGCTTTGTGGTAAACCAGACGGTGGACGAGGTGAACCGGGCCTTTCTGCTGCCCACCTGCACCCGGCGCTTCCCGGCGGAGTTTGGCAAAGGCCGCCCCTGCCTGAACTACCATTTAAAATTGTGTATGGGCCTTTGCCGGGGAAAAATCGGGGCGGAGGAATATGCCGAGATTATTGCCCAGGCCAAGGACTATATCAAAAATGGCAGCGGAGATATGGCTGCCCTCCTCACCAAAAAGATGGAACAGTGCGCCGATAATTTGGAGTTTGAAAAGGCCGCCCGGTACCGGGACCGCATTGCCGCCATCAAAAAGATAAACGAGCACCAGAAGGTCATCTTCTCCAAGGTGGAAAACCAGGATGTACTGGGGTTTGTGGCCACCGACCGCAACAGCGTCTGCTCCATGCTCAAATTCCGGGGCGGCCGCCTGGTGGACAAGCAGGACTTTCTGCTGGGGGAGCCCAGCCAGCTGGAGGAGATGCGCCGGGAGTTCATCGCCCGGTATTACAGCCAGGCCGAGCTGATACCGCCTATCCTGACACTGGATGGCGAAACGGCGGATATGGACCTGTTGGCCGGCCTGCTCACCGACCGCCGGGGCCGCAAGGTGACACTGCACATCCCCCAGCGGGGGGAGCAGGCGCGCCTGGTGGAGATGGCGCTGAACAACTGCGCCCAAACCCTCTCCCACGAATCCAACAAAACCGGCCGGGAGATTGCCGCCCTGGATGAACTGGCCAAGACACTCGGCCTGGAAACCCCGCCCGCCTATATCGAAAGCTACGATATTTCCAACTTTGGCAGCGAAACCAAGGTGGCGGGCATGGTGGTGTTTGAGGATGGCAAGCCGCTGCGCTCCGCCTATAAGAAGTTTACCATCAAAAGCGTGGAGGGCACCGACGATTATGCTTCCATGCGGGAGGTTATCGGCCGGCGTCTGGCCCGGTATGAGCAGGAGAAGGAGAGCGGCCGGGGCTTCGGGCGCCTGCCGGATTTAATCCTGCTGGACGGTGGACAGGGGCACCTGAACGCCATCCTGCCGCTGATACGCTCCTTTGGGCTGGATATTCCGGTGTACGGCATGGTGAAGGATGACAGGCACCGCACCCGGGCCATTGCCAGTGACGGCGGGGAAATTTCCATCGCCGCCCACAAGCGGGCGTTTCATCTGGTAACGGCCATCCAGGACGAAGTCCACCGCTTTTCCATCACCTATTCCCGCGCCAAGCACCGCAAAACCGGGCTGGAACTGACCCTGACCGAAATCCCCGGCATTGGCAAAACCCGGGCTGCCGCCCTGTATCGCCACTTTAAGACGGCCAAAGCCATTGCAGCCGCCGAATTGGAGCAGCTGCTGGAGGCCCCGGGCATGACCCGCCCGGCCGCCGAGGCGGTATATAACCACTTCCACCCCGAACAGCCCGCCCAGGACCCGGCCTGAATGCTGACTACTATTATAAATAGGGGCGCTTTTCCGCACACTGGGGGAAAGGGTTGGGATAGCGGATAAAAAGCAGGCTTGGCCCGGCAGAAAAGCCCCTGTATCAAGCAGGGTGTAACAATATGCTGGAAATGCAGGTTAGCCGGCAAATGTCAAGAGTAAATGCGAAAAAAATATAAAAAATTTTAAGCGGCCCCCA
>CAOKWH010000022.1 GCA_948473085.1 uncultured Clostridia bacterium | reverse complement strand
GGGTAACCCTGAAATCGGTTAAATTTTCCAACGCTAATTCAATTTATACCCCCCCCCCCGCATTTTGTCAATCTACTTTCTGCTGCTTTGCAGTTTTTTCTTCCTCTCCTGCACCCTGCATTTTCCGGGCGTGGGAGCCGGAAAGCCCTCCGGCTTTCCTTCTGCGATTTTGCACTCTGTGCAAAAGTCCGCCCCTCCCCCGCATTTTGCGGGTCTGCTTTCTGTCCCTTTGCAGCCCTTTCTTTCCCTCCAGCATCCCTCCTTTGCAGGAAAGCTCCCCCTTGCCGCCTATGAATAAAAGGGAGCCTTGCCGGCTCCCCCTTTGTCGTGCAGTTTATTTGAAAAGTTCTGTGGCAATGGCGGCTCCCAACCGGGCGTTGTTGTACACCAGCTGAATGTTGGCCTCCAGGCTGGTGCCGCTGGTAATCTTCTGTATTTCGTCCAGCAGGTAGGGGGTAGTTTCCTTCCCCTTAATGCCCAGCTCCCCGGCATGCCGGATGGCGTCGGCAATGGCCTTATCAATATATGCCCGGTCCATGGAATACTGCTCCGGGATGGGGTTGGTTACCAGCATGCTGCCCTTCAGCCCCAGTTCCAGCTTGGTGCGGAAGGCGCCGGCAATCTCGCCGGGGGTATCCATGCGGTAATCCACCTTAAAGCCGCTCTCCCGGGTGTAGAAGGCGGGCAGCTCGGCTGTCTGGTAGCCAATAACCGGCACGCCCTTGGTTTCCAGGTATTCCAGGGTCAGGCCCAAATCCAGGATACTCTTGGCGCCGGCGCACACCACCAGCACCGAGGTGTTGGAAAGCTCCTCCAGGTCGGCGGAAATGTCCATAGTGGTCTCCGCCCCCCGGTGCACGCCGCCAATGCCGCCGGTGGCAAAAATTTTCACCCCAGCCATCTCGGCCAAAATCATGGTGGTGGCAACCGTGGTAGCCCCATCCATGCCCTGGGCGCACACCACCGGGATATCACGGCGGCTCACCTTGGTCACAGCCAGGCCCTTTTTGCCCAGATAGTCGATCTGTTCCGGAGTGATGCCCACTGTCAGCTTGCCACCAATAATGGCAATGGTGGCGGGCACAGCGCCGTTTTCCCGTATAATCTTCTCCACATTCAGGGCCGTTTCCACATTCTTGGGGTAGGGCATGCCGTGGGAGATGATGGTGGATTCCAGCGCCACCACCGGCTTGCCCTGGGCAACGGCCTGCTGCACCTCCGGGGCGACAACCAAATATTTTTCAAGATTTTTCATAGTTCCATCCTCCTTATATTTTATCCAAAACTGCCTGCCTGGACAGCTTTTCGTTGATGGTATCCTCCCCCGAAATGCAGATAGCCGCCGCTGCCAAACCACAGCGGGCCGCCTTTTCGGTGGAAAAATCGCTGAGATGGGCCATAGCCAGCGCCGCCATAAAGCTATCCCCGGCACCGGTGGTGTTGCGCACCTGGGCGGGGTAGTTGGGGATGCGGCGCTTGCCCTTTGCACTGGCATACAGCACCCCATCCGCCCCCATGGAAAGGAACACCTGGCGGATGCCCCGGTCCAGCAGCACATCGGCGGCCCTTTTGGCCGAACGCTCGTCGGTTACCCGGATACCTGTGAGCAGTTCGGCCTCCAAAGCATTGGGCTTTAGGGTATCAATCCGGTCCAGCACCGGCAGCAGCTTGGCCGCCTTGGCCGTGGAAACCGGATCGGCAAAGATGGGCACCGTGCAGTTGGCGCAGATATACGCAATGGTTTCGGCCGGCAGGTTGGTATCCAAAATGCACAGGCTGGCATTGTTCAAAACCTCCAACTTGGTTTGCAGATACTCCGGGGTGAGGTAAGAATAAATTTCCATATCCGAAACCGCCAGCTGCATATCGCCCCCCTGGTCGGTGATGAACAGGTAGGTGGAGGTGGCCGCCCCGGGCACACTGCGGCTGTGGGCAATGTCAATGCCATGTTCCCGGCAGCTGTGCTGGATCTCCCCGGCGTAGACATCCTCGCCAAAGGCGGTTATCAGCTTCACCTCCACATCCAGCAGCGCCAGGTTGTGGGCAATATTGCGCCCCACGCCCCCCAGCGACATGCGCACGGCGCCGGGGTTGGAATCCCGGGGCACCAGGCCGTTAAACGGGATGCCGGCAATATCCATATTCACGGCGCCTGCCACCACCACATAGGGGCTGGTTTGCAAAATATAGCCCTTGCCCTGGATAAAGCCCTTTTTCATCAAGTTGGAGATGTGCACCGCCACCGAGGATCGGGTTATGCCGGCCTTGGCCGCCAGCTCCTGCTGGGAGATGAGCGGATTTTCGGCAATCCAGCCCAAAAGCTGCCTTTCTCGTTCTGTAATCATCTCAGCACCTCTAAACAAAGATTTAGATAATAGACCAAATGCTTACACTATTGTAACCGGAGCCGCGGGAAAAATCAAGTGCTTACAAAACCAAAATTATCTGCTATACTAAAGGGTATATTCCCCTGAAAGGAGCAGAAGCTATGACCCCAAAGGAAGAATTTATACAGATATTCACCGAGAACATCACCCGGGAGGGTTCCCGGGAATTTTTGGCCTGGCTGGAAACCACCGACTTTTTCACCGCCCCGGCCAGCACCAAATACCACTGCGCCTGCGAGGGCGGCCTGGTGCTGCACTCGCTGAGCGTCTATCACACGCTGATGGAGCGCTATTTTGAGGAAGAGGTGGACAACCGGGAGAGCTTTGCCCTGGTGGCCCTGCTGCATGACCTGTGCAAGGCCAACTTTTATAAGGTATCCACCCGGAATGTGAAGAATGAGGAAACCGGCGCCTGGGAAAAGGTGCCCTACTACGCCGTGGAGGACCAGTTCCCCTATGGGCATGGGGAAAAATCGGTCTACCTGATTGAGCGGTTTATCCGGCTCAAGCTGTCCGAGGCCATGGCCATCCGCTGGCACATGGGCGGCTTTGATGAAAGTGTGCGGGGCGGCAGCTTCTCCATGAGCCTGGCCTTTGAAAAATACCCGCTGGCGGTGAAAATGCACCTGGCCGACCTGGAGAGCACCTACCTGCGGGAGCACCATACCTCGGCTGTCACCGGCCGGTAAGCAAAAAAGGGAGCGATACCAGAAGGTATCGTTCCCTTTTTATCAGCCATCGGTTTTAATGGCCTCCAGTGCGGAAATTTTTACAGCCCGGTTGGCCGGGTAAAAGCCGGATACCAGCCCTATCAGCGTGGCAAACACCAGCCCCAGCACCACCAGCCACGGCGGGATGATGGAAACATCGGTGCCGTAATAGGAACCCATGGAATCCCCAAACGAGATGCCGAAGGTGTTCATCAAAAAGGAGATGAAGTAGCTGAGGATAATGCCGATAACCCCGCCAAAGAAGCCGATACAGCCGGCCTCCATCAAAAAGATGGTGCGGATATTGCCCACAAAGCAGCCCAGCACCTTCATAACGCCAATTTCCCGGGTGCGCTCATAGATGGACATCATCATGGTGTTGGCAATGCCCAGCGCCGCCACAAACAGCGAGATGGCCCCCAGGCCCCCTAAAATCAGCTGCTGCTGCTTGGCCTGTTGCTCCATCGGCTCCCGGATGCTCTCCATCGACCAGGTGCTAAAGCCCAGCTCCTCAATGGCATCCTGCACCTCCTTGACCTTGCTGATGTCGGTCACCTTCACCTTGGCGTTTTCGTAGCCGCTGTCCTCCGGGAGCTTCCGGCCATTGGCCTTGTAGTAGTCCTCCCGGATCTTTTTCAGATCCTTGATGTTCATGTAGGCGCCCTGGGAGGTTTCGTAGCCCTTGTTGTAGTCCTCCAGCATGGTGCCGTAGTACACCAGTTCATACTCGTACTGCTTGGCGTTGCTGTCCTCATCGTCCTTTTCGGTGACAATGCGCAGGTCGTCCTTTTTCAGGTCCACAAAGGGGTCCTTCACCTTGCCGTTGGCGTCCGGCCAGCGGTCTACATAGTTGTAGCCGGGCTTTTTGTTGTTATCCCGGAAGGCATAGGCCGCATACTGGCCAAACACAATGCCGTAAGGCTCCAAATTATCCACCGGGAAGCCGTTGCCGTCCACCAGCTCGATGCCCAGGGCGCTGAGCGCCTCGGGATAGATGCCCACCACATTGTTCAGCGACATTTCGTACCGTTCGGTCTTGCCCACAAAGATGCTGGCGTTGATGTCATAGGCGTTATAAAACGGGGTAACCACCACAACGCCGTCCATCTGGGAAATTTTCGCCAGCATCTCGTCATCCAGCTTAGCCTGGGTGCCGCCATTGCCGGAACCGTAGTTGTACACCTCAATAAGGGTTAAATCGCCCATTGATGCCAGCATGGCGTCGGTGCCGGCCTGCATGCCCACGCCAATGGAGATCATCACCACAATGGCGCAGGTACCCACCACAACGCCCACGACAGTGAGCAGGGTGCGCACCTTGCGGCGCATGAGGTTTTGAAAGCACATGGCTATCAAATCAGAGATCTTCATCGTCAAACTCGCTCCTCTTGGCCTTGGTCTTCAGGATGGTCATATAGCAGGTGGCTCCCGCTACGCCAATGGCCACAATGCTCAGCACCACATTCTGTGTGGTGAAAAAGCCGGGCTCCTCCACCGGCTCCGGGTTGAAGACGGGAAGATCCTCACCGGGGAAGTACACCGGGTACTCCTCCACCTGGATAACAAACGGCTTTACAACCTCTTTGATATTCATGTTGGAATCTTCATAGGTGATGACAATTTCCCCTTCCAGCCGGCCGGGCTCGGTTGGGGTCACATAAAAATCGGCCGAATTTTCGCTGCCCGAGTTCACATTGCCAATAAAGGTGCGCTCGCCGCTGTTTTGCATGTTGCCCCGCAGCTCGGCTGTAACATTGTACACCTGGGCCTTGCCCTTGTTGACAAAGTTGACCGAAACATTGTACTCCTCCCCCACAAAGATGCTGGTGGGCACCTGTACCTCATCCACCGAAAAGCGGTCGGGCTGGGACACCGGGATGGAAATGCTCTCGGAGGATTCGCCGCTGCGGCGGGTATCGTTGGCCGTATACTGGAACGAAAAGTTGATGGTAATGGCGTGGCTCTTGGCCTCGGCGCTGGGGTTGGCCTGCAAACTGATGTACTGGGAGATGGACTGCCCCACATCCAGCTTGTCAAAGTAGTAGGTGTTGGAGGAGCTGGTAATGGCAAAGCCCTCCGGCGTGGTGATTTTCATGACAATATTGTCCAGGTCATACTGGTTGCTGGTATTGGTAAAGGAAAGGTTCAAATCCAGCACCTGCCCGGCCGAAACCTGGGTGGCGCCATAGTCGTACTTGTTTACAATAATGTGCGGGGTCAGCGGGTCCAGCTTGACATCCTCGTCATCGTCGTCATCCGGCTCCTCCTTATCCACATAGGGCACGCAGCCGTCCACCTTAATACTCATATCATATTCAAACTTCTGCCCATCCACTGTGTAGCCGATGGTAAATTTGGCTGTGTCGCCGCTGCCGGAATAGACCAGGTTTTTCAGCTCCACCTCAAACTGGAGCTTGCCGCTATTGCCCTTTACCACTTTGATGCTGTCCAGGGGATTGCCGCTGCTGTCAGTGTCGCTGCTGCGCTTAAAGTCCCCCTGTTCAAATACCACATAGGCGTCTGTTACATCGTTTGTATCGGCAAGGTTGGTATCCACAATATTCATGGTCAGTGTGACCTGCCGCCCCTTGCGTATGCGCCCCACATTGGCTGTGGAAGAAACAATTTTGGGCTCGCCATCCACTATAACAGAACGGAAAGTTATATTAAACTTATTCCCTTTTTCCCACTTGGTTCCATCTATCTTTGTAAAGCGCAGACCGCCATATTTTAGCGTCTTTCCATTGTCCTCCAGTGTAATATCTTCCTTTTTTTCTTCGCTATTCACATCCAATATAACTGTAGTACCGGTTATTTCTTTCACTTCAATCTCATATCTGCCGTCATTAAATATTCCGGCTGTCGGAGTGCCGACAGGACGCGATATAGTATCACCATAATCCTGCACTTCCAGGAGTGAGGCTGCAAACGACACTCTGGTAAACATGGGCGCCAGCATGCCCAGCACCATCAAAACGGCCAGTACCAGGGTAATCACCCTGATATAAGTCTTATTTATCATCTTCATTTCCTCCCAACACGGCTGTGCCGTCCTCTGTGCTCTTGCTGTCTTCCCGCTCTGCCTCCCCGGCCTCCGGGGCGGCCTCTAACTCTTCCTCGTCCTGCCCCAGGGCCTGCCGGATTTCGGCAATCTCCTCCTCGCTCTCGATAACGGTGGTTTCCGCCAGGTTGGCGTTTTCCGAGAGGAAGTATTCGGCTATCTCCTCATTGCTCATCCGGTCCACAATGGATTTATTCTCCACATCGCTGACAATTTTGCCGTCTATCAGCGTTACAATCCGGTCGGCATACTGGGCCAGGTAGGAGTCGTGGGTTACCAGTATCAGCGTCTGGTGGTTCTGGCGGCACATGCGCACCATCATGGCCATTACCTCAATGGTGGTTTTGGTGTCCAGGTTTCCGGTGGGCTCGTCGGCAAAGATAATTTTGGGCTTGCCCACAAACGCCCGGGCAATGCCCACCCGCTGCTGCTGGCCGCCGGACATCTGGCTGGGGCGGTGGTGCATGCGGCTTTTCAGCCCCACCTCGCTTAGCATGTGGGCGGCAATTTTCTCCCGCTTTTTCTTTGCCATGCCCCGGAACATCAGCGGCATTGCCACATTTTCCAGCGCCGTGTGGGAGGCCATCAGGTTGTAGGACTGGAAGATAAAACCAATATTCCTCTGCCGGAAGGCCGCCAGGCGGTCCTCGCCAAACCGGGAGATATTGTTCTTGCCTATGTACACCGCCCCCCGGGTGGGTTTTTCCAGCCCGGCCAGCTGGTTGAGCAGGGTGGACTTGCCCGAACCGGAGGTGCCCAGGATGCAGCACACCTGCCCCTTGCCAATCTCCAGGTTGATGTTGTCCAGCGCCACCACCTTTTCGCTGCCCAGCTTATAGACCTTGCGCAGGTCCTTTATTGTAATAATTGTTTCCAACAGTTTCCCCCCCCATTCAGCCGGCCATTCCATCATATAAGAGTAGTGCTGCAAAACAGTGCGGCTATTGCAGGCCCAAGGCAAAAATTTTTGCGCAGCCCAGCCGCAGGGGACACTCCCCCGCCTGCTATTTTAGCACAGTGCCGGCGGTTTTACAAACCAAAAAAGGGTCAGCGGTCCAGCACCATCTGGCCATAGTCCAGCGGCTGAAAGCCCAGGCGCCGATACAGGCGGATGGCGCCCTCATTTTCGTGGTTGACCTCCAGGCGCAGGCGCTTGGCATAAAAATACTTGTCCATAAACCACTGGAAAAACGCCGAACCCAGCTGCCTGCCCCTAAAACCCGGCGCAATGTAAATCTCCTCCAGCAATACGGCAATGCCGCCCACCTCGTTGCTCCAGGTGGTGGATACCAGCGCGTAGCCGGCGGGGCTGCCCCCCTCCAAAATCAGGTATCCCTCGGTATAGGGGCTGTTTTGGACACAGGCGTCAAGTGTGGCCTGGAAGTTCCCCTCGTCCACCGGGTGCAGCACAGCGCCGCCGGAATAAAAATCCCGGGAGAAGGCCAGGTAAACCGCCCGGTCGCCGGGGACAAATTCGCGAATTGTCATAGAAAAAACCTCCGAACTACTATATTTTTTAGTATAGCATAGCCCTGTCCCTTTGGCAACGCCAGTCACAGACTTCTAAAACAGGCAAAAAGAAGCAGTTTTTCCGGAAAGAATTTGCTGGGTTGTTCACAAATTTATAAATTCCTTCATAAATTATCTTTTGACGTTATAAATAAGGGGGTATATACTTGAGTTTAAATTGGTTTTTGAAAGAAAGCCCGGGACGGCGCAGGCAGCTTAACCTGCCCTGTGCAGTTGGTTTGGGGGAACCCCGGCCTTTCTTCTGCAAAGCCCTGCGGCCTACCCGCCGCTGGGCAAAACCAATATTTGAATTTAGGGGCGTTGAAAAATGGAACAAACAACCGAAAAGCCAAAGAAAAAATGGAGTAAGAAAAAGATTGCGCTGGCTGTGGTGGCCGCACTGATTCTGGTGCCGCTGGGCAGCTGCGTCTATAGCGCTGTTACATACAAGCCCACCCTGCACGGCGCCGCCGCTGCTATGGGGGAAATCCGGTCTTCGGTATCCTTCTCGGCCAATGTGGCGGACAACGGGCTGGACAAATACCCGGTGACCGAAACCACCGAGGTGCAGAAGGTGTACTTCCAGGTGGGGGACAGTGTCAAGGCCGGCGATTTGCTGGTAAAGTTTGATAACAGCGACACTATCAATGCCTACAAGCGCGCCATGATCAGCTATGAAACAGCCCGGCTGAACCTCAACCAGGTGGAAAGCGACTACTGGGAGCTCAAGGAAGATCTGGACGACTGCATTGAGGATATTGAATTCTACAAGAAAAAGTGGAAGGACTACGAGGATTCCCACGACCCGGAGGATGTGGCCCTGTACAACAACTACTTTGCCAAGTGGGAGGCCGCCAAGACCAAGAAGGAGACCCTGGAAAAGCAGATTTTGTCCGAGGACCAGATTAAGGCGCAGCAGCTGAACTTTGAGCTGACCCAGATGACCCTGGACGAGGCCGAAAAGACCTACAAAAACCTGCCCGCCGACATCTACGCCAAGCACGACGGCATCATCCAGGCCATCGGTGTTGCCGACTACGGCACCGCGCCCAAGGGCACCGTGGCTGTGGCTGTAAAGACGGTGGAAACCGATGTTGTAACCTTCAATATCGGCCGGTATGACATTGGCGACATCCAGCTGGGGCAGCCTGCCACCGCCACCATTGGCGGCAAGGACTACACCGGCACTGTGACCCACATTGACCCTGTAGCCACCAACGACTCGGTAAAGGCCGAGGTTACCCTGGACAGCACCGAGGGCGTGGTGCCCGGCATTTCTGCCGAGCTGGAGATTGAAACCTACCTCAACGAAAACTGCCTGACCATCCCCATCGAGGCCGCCAAAACCGACCGCCAGGGCGACTACTGCTATGTGCTCACCCCCAACGAGGATGGCACCTACCTGCCGGTGAAAACCTATATTACCGTAGGCAATTCCTCCATCTCGGCTGTAGAGGTGCTGGAAGGGCTGAGTGAAGGGGACATTGTTGCCACCTCCATGCCTGCCAACATTGACACCATCACCTCCGCCAACCTGCTCTTAGGTTAAGAGGAGGGAACTGCTGCATGTTAATAAAAGAATACTTTAAAATGTCGCTGGACAGCATCCGCTCCAACAAAATGCGGGCGCTGCTGACCATGCTGGGCATTGTCATTGGTATTGCGGCGGTCATTACCATTGTTGCCGCCGGCGACGGCGTCAAGGCGTACATGAACAAGCAGATGGAGGCCGTGGGTACCAATACGGTTGTCATCTCGGTGGATACCGACGAGGCCAGCGACAACGAGCTGATTACCAATGAGGACCTGGAGGCCCTGATGGACATGGGGGACTATGTCCGGGCGGTTACCCCCCAGCTGTACGGCTGGGGCACGGTCAGCTTTCGTAAAAACACCATGAACGCCTCTGTCTATGCCGGTACCGAGGGGCTGGCAACAGCCGGCGGCCTGAGCATGATAAGCGGCACCTTCTTTTCCGAAAGCGACAACCTGAGCGGGCGCAATGTCTGCGTCATTGACGATATGGTTGCCCGGAAGTTTTTTGGCACCACCGATGTTGCGGGGCTGGAAATTACCGTGGAATATAAGGACAATATGAAAACCATGCGCATTGTAGGCGTCTGCAAAAGCCCCTACGGGGACTTTGCCACCGAGGAGATGATGGACTATCTCCCCGGCACCCTGTACATCCCGCTGAACACCGGCCTTTCGCTGCTCAACGAAAAAGCCCAGTACAAGAGCGTCTACCTCATCTCCAACGATAAGGCGATTAACGACGCCATGGGCGATACGGCGGTGCGCACACTGGAGGCCCGGCACAACAACTCCGGCCGAAATGTGTATTATGCCCAGAACATGAGCGCCCAGCTGGATATGATTAACGACATTATGAACCTGATTCAGAGCTTCATTGCCGCAGTGGCCGCCATCTCGCTGGTGGTAGGCGGTATCGGCGTTATGAACATCATGCTGGTATCGGTAACCGAACGCACCCGGGAAATTGGCATCCGCAAATCGCTGGGAGCCAAGACAAACGCCATCCTGTTCCAGTTTTTGACCGAGTCGGCCATCATCACCCTGATTGGCGGCCTTATCGGCCTGATTCTGGGCATCATCGGAGCCTATATTTTCTGCTCCTTTGCCGGCTTCCCGCCTGTGTTTACACCCATCAGCATCTTTATGACTGTGCTGTTCTCGGCCAGTGTGGGCATCTTCTTCGGGCTCTACCCCGCCAAGAAGGCCGCCCAGCTCAGCCCCATCGAGGCGCTGCGCCACGACTAAAACCAAGGGACCTGTGTAAAACAGGCCCCTTTTCTTTTTTTGTAGAAGGCAAAGCGGGCCCCAACCTCTCCCTTTTTGATAAAACAAACCATCTGCTGCCTTTCGGCTCTCCCTATATCCGGCCCTATGCTCGCTTTTGGAATGGGTAGCTCTTACACAAGGCTGTTTTTCACCACAAATTTGCCCGATTCCCTTGCTACGCATACCTTAACTGCCTCCCTTCCCCTTTCGGTTCCCATACCCCTGTGCTTCTATCTGTTTGGTTTTTTATATCTATACAAAGCAAACTCCGTTGGGGAATGAACCGCCCCGGATTGTGCGGACAGCACAAAAAGGCCCCTGGCAGAAAATATTGCGTATTATGCAGAAAAGTGTCGCGCAAGCGGCGTCTCTCCAGTTTTTAACCGGAAACGCTCGTAGCTTGTCAAGCCGTTCTCTGGCAGCCGCCCCTGTACTCCCTTTTCTCCATAATAAAAACCCCCTATGTAGTTATTATCCTACACAGGGGGCCTTTTTTATTACTGGTGCGGTTCCGTTCTCTGCGGGGTTCTATTTTTACGCATGGGCCAGGGCAATCTCGTCCTGTTCGGCCACCACCTTGATGATTGCGGGCTGGCTGTCCGGGTGGGACACCAGCAGCTCGGCAATGCGGTCCTCCACCTCTTTGCGGATGGTGCGCCGGATGGCCCGGCCGCCGCTCTTATCCCCAAAGGATTTTTGGGCAATCAGGCGGGCGGCCTCCTCCTCATAGCCAAACTTGATGCCCTTCTCCTCCATGCTGCCCCGGATCTCCTCCAGCAGCAGGCCGGCAATTTTGGCATAGTCCTCCTGGTTCAGGGCCCGGAACACCACCACCTCGTCCACACGCCCCAAAAACTCCGGCCGCAAAAAGTCGCTTAAAGCGGCCATCACCCGGTTTTTCTCCAGCTCCTCCGCTGTGCGGTTAAAGCCCAGGGCGTTATTTTTCAGGTTGCTGCCGGCATTGGAGGTCATGACAATCACCGTGTTTTCAAACGAAACGGTGCGGCCGTGGGCATCGGTGATACGCCCCTCGTCCAGAATTTGCAGCAGGATGTTGAGCACATCAGGATGTGCCTTTTCAATCTCGTCAAACAGCACCACCGAGTAGGGCTTTCTGCGCACCTTTTCGGTGAGCTGGCCGGCCTCGTCATATCCCACATAGCCGGGAGGCGAGCCGACAATCCGGGATACCGAGTGCTTCTCCATGAACTCGGACATATCCAGGCGAATCAGCGGGTCGGCTGTGTCAAACAGCTCGGACGCCAGGGTTTTTACCAGCTCGGTTTTGCCCACGCCGGTGGGCCCTACAAAGATGAAGGAGGCCGGCCGCCGCCGGGGGCTAATCTGCACCCGGGTGCGGCGCACCGCCTTGGCCACCAGGTCCACCGCCTCATCCTGGCCAATCACCTTGGCCCGGAGCGCATCCGCCAGGTTGGCCACCTTAGCCAGCTCGCTCTCCTTAATCTTGGCGGCGGGGATGCCGGTCCACAGCTCCACCACCTTGGCCACATGGTCCAGTGTCACCTGGGCGGTGAGGGCGTCCTGTTCCAGTGCCTCGGCCTGCTCCTTCAGGCGCAGGCGTTCACTGCGCAGTTCGGCCAGCTTTTCATAGTCCACCGTTTCGGCCTGCTGCATCTCCCCCTCCTGCCGGTCCATCTCGGCCAGCTTTCGGGTGAGGATGCTGTACTCGGTCAGCTTCTGGTTGTCAATATCACAGCAGGAGGCAGCCTCGTCCAGCAGGTCGATGGCCTTGTCGGGCAGATAGCGGTCGGTGATGTAGCGCTCAGCCATCACCACGCAGCGCCGGACCATCTCATCGCTGATGGCAACATGGTGGAAATCCTCGTAATACTTTTTAATCCCCAGCAGCACCTGCACCGAATCCTCAATGGAGGGCTCCTCCACCGTCACCGGCTGGAAGCGGCGCTCCAGGGCGGCGTCCTTTTCGATATGGCTGCGATATTCGTTGAAAGTTGTGGCACCAATAACCTGAATCTCCCCCCGGGACAGGGCGGGCTTGAGGATATTGGCGGCATTCATCGAGCCTTCGGCATCCCCGGCCCCCACCAGGCTGTGTACCTCGTCAATAAACAGGATGACATTGCCGGCCTTTTTTACATCCTCCACCAGGCCCTTCACCCGGCTTTCAAACTGGCCCCGGAACTGGGTGCCGGCCACCAGGGCGGTGAGGTCCAGAAGGTAGATCTCCCGGTCCAGCAGGCTGGGGGGCACACGCCCCTCCACCAGGCGCTGGGCTATGCCCTCGGCTATGGCGGTTTTGCCCACGCCGGGTTCGCCAATCAGGCAGGGGTTGTTCTTCTGCCGGCGGTTTAAAATTTGCAGCACCCGGTAAATCTCGCTGTCCCGGCCAATAATCCGGTCCACCTTGCCCTCCCGCACCTTGTCGTTGAGGTTTTCGCAGTAGCTGTCCAGATACTTCAGCTTTTTCCTATCCGGCTTTTTGTCGGCTGTGCCTGGCTCCTTTTCCGGGACGGCGGGCATCTGCCCGTCCTCCCCCGGCTGCAGCTCGCCGCCAAACATATTCATCATGGGAAAGGGCATGGCGCCGCCCAGCTCAAAGCCGTCCTCATCCCCCATCATCTCCATAAACTGGCTGCTCATGGCCTCCATCTCCTCGTCCGAGATGCCCATTTTATCAATAAGCTCCCGCACCTGGGGAATGCCCAGCTCCCGGGCGCACTGCAAACAAAGCCCCTCATTGACCAGCTTGCCGTTTTCATAGCGGCTCATAAAGATGACGGCGGGGCGCTGATGACAGCGCGTACACATAACATTTTTCATTGGCCCTCCTCCCGGCGCTGCCGCCGGTTATGCAAAAAACCTGTTCTGCCAAACAGGCCTATCTTTCCCTATCTATGGGGTATTATAGCTCCTGGCTGTGAACAAACCATGACGAATATACCAAAAACCAATAAACTTTATCACACTAAGCACAGGAGTGCTAAAATATAGCCTGTCCACGAAAAACTCAGCGGCAAAACTGCCGCCGGGCATACCAGTAGTATAGCATATTATTCCCCCTGCAAAAAGTGGCTAATCGGGTTGTTTTCGTAAAAAAACGCCGTTACTACACTTTTCTGGATGGCATCCCGGTTCAAAAACTCCCCCTGCCCGGCACTGGAGGCCAGGTAAAGCTCCACCCCGGCCAGCAGCACAAACACCATAACCGCTGCCTTTACAGCGCCAAGGGCGCCGCCCAGCAGCCGGTTGAGCCCCCCCACCAGCGGGATGGAATTGAACATGCCAAAGGCCACGGCCACCAGGCGCAGGATAATCATACCCAGGATGAACAACAGCACAAAGCAGACAAGCTGAATCATCGAGGTAACTATGGGGCGCACCACCGATTCCGCCACTGTCTGGGCAAATTCGGTCAGCTGGGCGCCATCCACCGCTGCAATATCCAGATTGATGCTTTCCATGACAAACTCCACCCCGGCCCGGACCGCCGCCGGCAGCGACTCCAGCGCCTGGTTCACGGCGGCGGCAAACGCCTCGGGGGAGCTGTTCTCGGTGGCGGCCTGGGTGAGCAGCTCGGTTACTTTTCCGCTGAAAAACATGTTATAAATCACGCCGGATACCACCTGGCTTATCATGGCCGCCAGCACCATAGCCACCAGCCAGGCCAGGCACTCCACCACGGTGCGCAGCAGGCCGCTGTGCAGCCCCCGGCGGACTTGTATGATAAAAATTAGCAGGATTACAGCGTCCATTATCAGTGCAGCTGTGCTCATTTGCTTGCCTCCTTCTGCTTCTCCCGGCAAACCGGGCTTTGTCCTTCTTTCCCTTCCATCTTATGCCGCCCGGCCAAAAGTATGCCAGCGGCCCTGCCGGCCCATCCTCAATCCCGGTGGGTCAGCTTTTCCACTGTATCGGCGGTGGTGTAGTATACATCCTCGCCAATGACCTCAATGCTGCCACCATCGGGGGTTTCGTACACCGCTATCTCCTCCATATTGGCGCTGTACACATGCAGGCTGTTATCGGTGAGCAGGTAGGTGTGCTTGCTGTCCGAATAGACATCAATAAAATGGTCGGTGCAGCTGGCATACTGGATGTTGGAAAACCCCGGCTTGAGCCGGATAATATCCAGGCTGCGCTGCTCCACATAGTCGCCGATAACCAGTGTAATAATTCCATTATCAAAGCTGTAGGACCACAGGGTGCGGTTGCTGAAATCGTAGCTGTTCAGGATGGCTCCGGCACTGGCGGAGAGCTCATACAGCTTTTTATCGGTGAGCACATACAGGCTGTTGTCCCCGCCGGTAAAGTACATATCCACCAGCAGCTCCCCCCGCAAATCAAACCGGCTGCCCTTGTTTTCGTTGGCAAAGTCGAAGATATGTACTGTGCTAATCAGTTCGCCGGCTTCGGTATCAATGGTAGCGGCCACCATGTTGTTCCCCGAGGCCGGCAGGCAGATATCCACAATATAGCCGTCGGCGGAATACCACTTGTAAATTTCCTGAAAGCGGGAATTGTACACCGTCACCATCGAGGTATGGCTGTCCGAACGGGTGGCCACGGCCAGGTTGCCGCCGCTGGAAAGGTCGGCGCAGTAGATAGTTTTGGGATATTTCTGTTCAAACACCAGCTGGGAGCCGTTGTATACCTTCAAATCGTTGCCGCCCCGGTCGTACAGCAGGGTTTTGCTGCGGTAGCAAATGGCATCCACATTGTACAGGTTGTGCCGGAACTCCTCCACCTTGTATCCATTGGGGTTGAAGTAGACCACCCGGTTTTTGGTCACAATAGCCAGGTTGCCGCCGGCATTTTGCATATCCACCACATTGGAGCCCAAAACCTCCACCGGGTAGCCGTCCCCGGGGCGGAAAATGGAGAAAAAGCTGTTGATTTCCTGAACATAGTTCCCCTGGAAAAAGACCTGCACCCCATAGGCCAGCCCGGATACAGCGCAAACAACGCCAAGGAAAATTCCCAGGCGTTTGATGGCGCGCTTGCGGCTCCGCTCCCGGCGCAGCTGGCGCAGGTCGGTGATGTTGTCCGCTTTATTGTGTTTCGATTGGCTCATAGTATACCTTATCCAAATACAGCCCATGGGCGGGGGCAGTAGCGCCGGCCCGGTTGCGGTTTTTGCTTAAAAGAACGCTCTGGACAGCCTCAGGGGCACAGGGCAGCTTTCCCCTCGCCATATCCAGCAGGGTACCCACCATAATGCGCACCATATTGTAGAGAAAACCATCCCCGATCACCGAAAATTCCACCAGTTCCCCCCGCCGGGCAACCTGAAAGCTGTAAATGGTGCGCACCCTGTCCTCCACCGAGCCGCCGGCGCTGCAAAAGGCGCTGAAATCGTACCGGCCCACAAAACCTTGGGCGGCAGCGTCCAGCAATGCGGCGTCCAGCGGGTATTTATGCAGCAGTACCAGGTCCTGCTCAAACGGGCTGCGCACCCCGCTATCCCGCACCCGATAGACATAGCGCTTGCCGGTGCAGCTGTACCGGGCGTGGAAGCCCTCCTCCCGGTCCTCGCAGCTTTTGGCCGCAATATCCGGCGGGAGATTGATATTCAGCCCCTGTATCAGCCCCCGGTGGGAAATGGTGCTGTTTGTCTGGAACGAAACGCCAAAGTCACTGGCATGCACGCCGGTATCGGTGCGGGAGCAGCCCTTGAGCTGCACCTTTTCGTTCAGCACCTGTTCCAGCACTGGCTGGAAGGTGCCCGCTACGGTTTTGGCATTGGCCTGCACCTGGTAGCCGTGATAGCGCGCGCCGTTGTAGGCAATGCGCAGTAGAATCGTCCTCATACGCCACCCCGTCAGTAGATGGAAGGGAACAGGCCGTTGAGCACCACCACCCCGGCCACTGCCAGCAGCGAAAGGGCAAGGCCCGCATAGTCTACAGCAGAATACTTGAGCTGGCGCATCCGGGTGCGGCCAACGCCGCCGTGATAGCAGCGGCATTCCATTGCCATTGCCAGTTCATCCGCCCGCCGGAAAGAGGATACAAACAGGGGAATCATAATGGGCACCAGGCTTTTGGCCTTGTCCATCAGGCCTCCGCTCTCAAAGTCGGCGCCCCGGGCCTTCTGGGCGGACATAATCTTGTCCGTTTCCTCTATCAGGGTGGGGATAAAGCGCAGGGCAATGGTCATCATCATAGCAATTTCGTGCACCGGTACATGCAGCGCCCCCAGGGGCTCCATCAGCCGCTCCACCCCGTCGGTGAGTACGATAGGAGAAGTGGTGTAGGTGAGCAGCGTGGTGCCTGCAATCAGGCAGATGATGCGCACCGCCATGACAACAGCGTAAAAAATGCCCTGGTCGGTGATGCGGATAAACCCAAACTGGAACAGCACATTGCCGTCCACAAACAGCATGTTTAATACACCGGTGAACAGGATGAGCATGAGCACCGGCTTGATGCTTTTCAGCACCATTTTAATGGGAATGCCGGACACCTGGTAGCTGATGAGAATAAACAGGATGGAAACCGCCATTGCCTGCAAATTGCCGGCCAAAAACAGCTCCAGAATATAGATGGCCATAAAGACAATTTTGGCCCGGGGGTCCATCCGGTGGATGGGGCTGTTTCCGGGGAAATACTGCCCGATGGTAATATCTTTAAGCATTGGTGCCTACCCCCTTTTCCAGCAGTGTTTTTAGCTGCAGCACGGCGTCCTCCACCCGGAACACATTGGGATTTACCGGGTAGCCCTTCTGGGCCAGCAGGGTAAAAATACGGGCCACCTGGGGCACCGAAAGGCCCATGCCGGTAAGCTCCTGCTGGTGGGAGAACACCGCCGCCACCTCGTCGTAGAGGTAGAGCTTGCCGCTGTTCATCACCAGGGCCTTGCCCGCATAGTTGGCAATATCCTCCATACTGTGGGACACCAGCAGCACTGTGTTGCCCGCCGCCTGATGGTACTCCTTAATCTGGCCCAAAATCAGTTCCCGGCCCCGGGGGTCCAGCCCGGCGGTGGGCTCGTCCAGCACCAGCACCTCGGGGCGCATGGCCATAACGCCGGCAATGGCCACCCGGCGCTTTTGCCCGCCGGACAGCTCGAAGGGGGACTTGTCCAGCTCCGCTGTGCTGATGCCCACTGCCTGCACCGCCTGGCGCACCCGCTCGTCAATCTCCTGCTGGGAAAGGCCCATATTGGCAGGGCCAAAGGCCACATCCTTATAGATGCTCTCCTCAAACAGCTGGTACTCCGGGTACTGGAACACCAGCCCCACCTTAAAGCGGAACTCCCGCACCTTTTTGGGGTCGGCCCACATATCCACGCCGTCGATGTATACCTTGCCGCTGGTGGGCTGCAGCAGCGCGTTTAAATGCTGCACCAGGGTGCTTTTGCCCGAACCGGTGTGCCCAATCACGCCGACAATCGCGCCCTTTTCCACCTCCAGGCAAACATCGTCCACCGCTGTCTTTTCAAAGGGGGTGCCTTGGGAATAGATATAGCTGACATGCTCCAGTTTTATCACACTCATTGCCCTTTCCCCCTTTCTAAGCCTGTGCCGGGCAGATTCCCCGGCTTTTTAGCAGGGCGGCCAGCGCGTCGGCGCACTCCTGCTCGTCCAGCACTGTCCGGTCGATGGCATAGCCCAAATCCGCCAGGCTGTTGGCCAGGTCGGTGCTCTGGGGCACATCCAGCCCCCGCTCTTTGAGCAGCTGCACATGGGAGAACACCTCCCGGGGGGTGCCGTCCAATATAATCTTCCCATCATCCACCACAACCACCCGGCGGCACCGGGCGGCCTCGTCCATATAATGGGTTATCATCACCACTGTAATGCCGTACTGCTCGTTCATCTGCCGGATGGTGCGCATCACCTCGCTGCGGCCCCGGGGATCCAGCATGGCGGTGGGCTCGTCCAGCACAATGCACCGGGGGCGCATGGCAATCACCCCGGCAATGGCAATGCGCTGCTTCTGCCCGCCGGAGAGCTGATGGGGGGCATGCTCCCGAAAATCGTACATCCCCACCGACTTTAAGGCGTCATCCACCCGCTGGCGTATCTCCGCCGGAGGCACACCGATATTTTCCGGGCCAAAGGCCACATCCTCCTCCACAATGGTGGCAACCAGCTGATTATCCGGGTTCTGGAACACCATGCCCACGGTCTGGCGGATATCAAACAGCCGCTCTTCCTCGGCTGTGTTGATGCCATCCACATAGCAGGCGCCACCGCTGGGCAGCAAAATGGCGTTAAAATGTTTGGCCAATGTGCTTTTGCCCGAACCATTGTGGCCCAGGATGGCCATAAATTCCCCCTGCTTAATCTCAATGGACAGATCCTCCAGCACCGGGATGGGGGTGCCGTCCTCCGCCTCGTATCCAAAGCTGATCTGCTCTGCGCTGATAAATTCTTTCATTCTTTTAACTTCCCCCAACTCTCAGGAAAAAACTTGCGCCATTCCGGTCAGCCCTGCTGCCAGATGGCGGTACTGCCGCAGGGCAGCACATAGCCGGTGCTCTTTACCGGCAGGCCGATTTCATCCGAAGAAACCCTGCCCCCCATCCGCTCCCGGATGGCCACGCCCAAAAGGTATTCCATCACCGAAGCCGAAAGCCCGGTGGTGTAGGAATTGAGCAGGAAAAACAGGCTGTCCGGGTGCAGCAGCCGGGCGGCCTCCTCCACCAGGGTGTACACCTGTTCCTCCAGCTGCCACACCTCACCCCCCGGGCCGCGGCCGTAGGAGGGCGGATCCATGACAATACCGTCATAGTGGTTGCCCCGGCGAATCTCCCGGCGGATAAATTTTAAACAGTCGTCCACGATCCAGCGGATAGGCCGCTGGGCCAGGCCGGAAAGCTCGGCATTCTCCCTGGCCCAGGCCACCATGCCCTTGGAGGCGTCCACATGGCAGACATTGGCCCCGGCGGCACTGCAGGCGATGGTTGCGCCGCCGGTGTAGGCAAACAGGTTCAGCACCCGTACCTCCCGGCCGGGGTCCCGCTGCCGGGCCGCCTGGATTTTTTCGGCCATAAAGTCCCAGTTCACCGCCTGTTCGGGGAACAGGCCGGTGTGTTTAAAGCCGGTGGGCTGTATTTTAAAGGTCAGATCCCGGTAGCGGATGTTCCAGCTGCCCTGGGGCATCTCCTTAATATCCCAGCTGCCGCCGCCGCTGCGGGAGCGGATGTACCGGGCGTTTACCCGGTTCCAGGCTGGGCCTCTTTCAGTCTTCCAGATAATCTGAGGGTCGGGCCGGGCCAGAATAACCCGCCCCCAGCGTTCCAGCTTTTCGCCGCCGGAGGCATCCAGCACCTCAAAATCCTGCCAGTGTTCTGCTGCTCTCATCTATCTGCTCTCCTCAATTTTTTCTGCAATCTGCCGGGCCATCTGGGTAATGGAGTCGATATCCTCCCCCTCCACCATAACCCGGACCAGCGGCTCGGTACCACTGGGACGCACCAGAATGCGCCCGTGCCCCTCCAACTGCTGGGCACAGGCGGCTATCAGCTCCTGCACCGGCCGGTTTTCCTGCAGCAGGTCCTTCACCTGCTGGGTGGCCCTGGCGTTTACCAGCACCTGGGGGTATTTTTTCATCACGGCGGCCAGCTCGGACAGCTTCAGCCCGGTGGAGGCCATAATCCCCAGCAGCTGCACCGCGCAGAGCTGGGCGTCCCCAGTGGGCATATAGTCCAAAAAGGTGATGTGGCCGGACTGCTCCCCGCCCAGGTTGTAGCCCTGCTCCCGCATACGCTCCAATACATAGCGGTCCCCCACCTTGGCGGTTTCGATATGGATGTCACTCATCTCGCCAAACTTCAGCAGGCCGATATTGCTCATCACAGTGCCCACAATGGTGCGCTGGGCCAGCTTATCCTGGCTGATTAAGTAACAGGCAAAGATGGCCAGCAGCATATCGCCGTCCACTACCTCGCCCCGCTCATCCACAGCAAGGATGCGGTCGGCGTCGCCGTCAAACGCAATGCCCAAATCGTAGCCGCCCTGGGCTACCTGGGCACACAGCCCCTCGATGTGGGTGCTGCCGCAGCCCAGGTTGATGTTGACGCCGTTGGGCTCGGCATTTATCAGGGTATAATCGGCCCCAATGGCGTCAAACAGCAGGCCGGCTGTGACACTGGCCGAACCGTTGGCACAATCCACCAGCACCCGCAGGCCGTTTGCCCGGGCGGGAGCTGTGGAAACAAGATACTCCACATACTGCCGGTGCAGTTCCCCATTCCGGCGCACCCGGCCAAAGTCGGCCTCATCCACCAGGGCATACATGCGCAGATCGTCCAGAATCAGCTCCTCAATCTCCTCCTCATAGCTGTCGGGGAACTTGTAGCCCTCCCCGTCAAACAGCTTGATGCCGTTGTATTCATAGGGGTTGTGGCTGGCAGAGATGACAAACGCCCCATCGGCCCGCTGCTCCCGGGCCAGATAAGCCACGCCAGGGGTGGTAATAACGCCCAGCAGCGTCACATCCGCCCCGGCCGAACACAGGCCGGCGGCAATGGCGCTTTCCAGCATATCGCCGGAAATGCGGGTGTCCCTGCCTATGAGAAAGTGGGGGTGCGCGCAGCCCTGCTCCTTTACCACAGTGGCGGCAGCCCTGCCCAGGTCCAGTGCCAGCTCCGGGGTCATATCCACCCCGGCCACGCCCCGTATTCCGTCTGTCCCGAAAATTCTGCCCATCAGTCATCTATCCTTCCCAATAATCTATACAAAGCGGCCTGCTGCCGCCTACTGCTTTTCCTCCTGCCCCAGCAGGCTGAGCTGCTCGGCATCGGCGTGCGGCTGCTGCACCGGCGTCATGCCCAGGTGCTCATAGGCCAGTACGGTGGCACAGCGGCCCCGAGGGGTCCGGGAGAGAAAGCCTATCTGCATCAAATACGGCTCGTACACATCCTCCAGCGTCACCGATTCCTCGCCAATGGCCGCCGCCAGCGTTTCCAACCCTACCGGCCCGCCGCCATAGTTGCGGATGATGGTGGTAAGCATCCGGCGGTCGATGGCGTCCAGGCCCAGCTCGTCAATCTCCTGGCGCTGCAGGGCCGTATCGGCAATGGCCTTGGTGATGGTGCCATCCCCCAGTACCTGCGCAAAGTCCCGCACCCGCTTGAGCAGCCGGTTGGCAATACGCGGGGTGCCCCGGGAGCGCTTGGCAATCTCCACAGCGCCGGCCTGCTCGCACGCAATGCCCAGGATACCGGCGCTGCGGCTGACAATCTCAGTGAGCTGCTCCACCGTGTACAGTTCCAGCCGCAGGATGACGCCAAACCGGTCCCGGAGCGGCGCTGTCAGCTGGCCGGCCCGGGTGGTGGCCCCCACCAGCGTAAACCGGGGCAGGTCGATGCGGATGGACCGGGCCGCCGGGCCTTTGCCAATGATAATATCCAGTGCAAAGTCCTCCATCGCCGGGTAGAGCACCTCCTCCACCTGGCGGTTTAGGCGGTGGATTTCGTCTATAAATAATATGTCGTTCTCGCTTAAATTAGTCAGCAGCGCCGCCAAATCCCCCTGTTTTTCGATGGCCGGGCCGGAGGTAATGCGCACATTGACATTCATCTCGTTGGCAATGATGGTGGACAGGGTGGTTTTGCCCAAACCGGGAGGGCCGTACAGCAGCACATGATCCAGGCTTTCCCCCCGGAGCTTGGCCGCCTCGATGTAGATGTTCAAATTCTCCTTGGCCTTGTCCTGGCCGATGTACTCTTCCAGCGTTTTGGGCCGCAGGCTCAGCTCGGTTTCGGCGTCCGCCCCGGTAAATTCCGGCGTGACCATGCGGTTTTCAAAGTCAAAATCAAAATTATCCATTCCTGCTCCTCCTTTCCGGGCCGGTTACAGATTGGTGGCCAGCTTTTTCAGCCCGGTGCGAATCATATCCTCCACCGGTACTTCCTCGCCGCAATCCACCAGGGCGGCGGCGGCCTCAGCCTGGGTATAGCCCAGGGCTGCCAGGGCCTGGATGGCCTCGCTGCGGTTGCCCATCCCCCCCGGTACGGCCGCAGCCGAAAGCGATCCGGCAGAAAACTCGGCCGGGCCCTTTTTAAAGCGGTCCTTGAGCTCCAGCACAATGCGCTGGGCCAGCTTTGGCCCCACGCCCGGGGCGGCTGTCAGGGTTTTGGAATCCCCGGACAGGATGGCAAACGCCACCTGGTCGGGGGTGAGCACCGACAGGATGGCCACCGCCACCTTGGCCCCCACACCAGAAACCAGGATGAGCATTTTAAAGCAGCTGCGCTCCGCCTCGGTGGAGAAGCCGTACAGCTCCATGGCGTCCTCCCGCACCGACAGGTGGGTGTAGAGCAGAACCTCCTCCCCCCTGGCGGGCAGCTGGGCATAGGTCTGGCTGGAAACGGTGCAGAGATACCCCACCCCGCCGCACTCCACCGCTGCTGTGCTGCCATCGGCAAATAGTAATGTCCCTCTCAGTGAATAATACATGGCTGTTCTCCGTTATCTGGGCAAGCCCAGCTTTTTCTGTTCCAATTCCCGGCGGCGCAGTGCGTCCCGCTGCTCGCTCTTGGCAATGGCCTCCTCCAACTTGCTTTTGCCCACATAGGAGCTGGCCGAATGCCCATGGCAGATGGCAATGGCCAGCGCATCGGCGGCATCGTCCGGCTTGGGCACCTTTTCCAGCCGCAGCAATTTGCGGGTCATCTCCATCACCTGTTTTTTGATGGCCTTGCCATACCCCACCACCGACTGCTTAACCTGCAACGGGGTGTATTCGTAGACAGGGACCCCCTTCTTTTTCGCCGCCAGCAAAATAACGCCTCTGGCCTGGGCCACCATGATAACCGTTTTCTGGTTGGTGGTAAAAAACAGCTGTTCCACGGCTACGGCATCCGGCCGGTACCGGTCGATGATGCTGCAAACGCCGTCGTATACCATCTCCAGCCGCCGGTCAGCCGGCAGGCCGGCCTCGGTTGTAACCGCCCCGTAGGCCAGGGGGGTGAAGTTGTGGCTATCATAACCGACAATGCCATAGCCAACAATGGCATAACCGGGATCAATCCCCAAAATAATCATACATGCACCTGTAAAACGCGCCGAAAAACGGCTGCATACCTATCCCATAATATCCTATCCAGTATAACACAAAGCACCGGAAAGAACAACCAAAAATGCCCGCTTCCCAGTGCCCTTGCCCCGCTATCCGCCGCCCTGCTGCCGAAAAGGCGGGGGGCTATCCGCATTTTTTCGGAGAGAATGACAACGCCTGTGCCCAAAGCGCCTCCATTTGGGCAAAAAAGCCGGAAAACTGTACAACCCGCCTCGGCCAAATGGCCGATAAAAGGCGACAAAACAGCCAAAAAGCCTATCCGGCCATACAGCTTTTATCTGCGCCCGCTGTTTAAGCAGCCGCCTGCTTTTTCTGCCAATAAAGCGGCGGCGCCCATGCCAATGGACGCCGCCGGAACAACTTTATCAGGGGATCATCTCTTGAATAAACAGCACAGCCAAAATGAGGTTAAAGCTGCCGCACAGCAGATAATAGGCCTTGCGGCTGCGGCTGCGGCGGAACACCCTGCCCATCACCCCAATAACCATGCAGGACACGGTAAGCCCCAGCAGATAGCTGATGAGAAAGAACAGCCGAACCCCGGTGCCATCCAACGGCAGGTACCGCGCCACCGACAAACTGATTAAGTAAACCGACGGCATGGCATACAGCGGCAGCAGTACCAGCGGCCCAAAGGCGCCGCTTTTCTGCCGCATGGTTACGCCAATGACAGCCAGCACAGCCAAAATGGCCCCGCATTCCATTACCACCCGGCACACCTCCTGTCTGCGGCAAGTTTTTTCCAATCATTATTTGCCAAAGGCAGCGTCAAACTTCTCGGCTGCCGGCGCTGTATCATCGGCAATAATCACAGCAAGATAACTGCCGTTTTGCTTCACAGCAGCGGCGTTCAGCTTCTTCACCTCGTCCGGCCGGTAGGACTCATATTCGGCTATCCGGGCCTGGATGTGGTTGCTCACGGCTGTTTCCAGCGCATCGGTTTTATCATCGCTGATTTTGAATACCGCAACCTCCTCCACAGTGGCGCCGGTGGGGCAGAGATACACCACATACTCCTCCACATTGTCCGGCAGGGTGTAGTAATTGGGTATAATGTCCTCGTTCATCTGGATAACCTCGTCGTTCCAGCTGGTGGCCTCCACCATCTCCTGAGCCAGGGCGGTTACCTCCACAGCGGCATCGCTGGAGCTGTCCCCATTATCGGAACAGGCAGTAAGGGAGAGCGCCATCAGCGCGGCCAGGGCGGCCGCAAGTATCTTCTTCATTGTTTTATTCCTCCATTGTCCTTTTTTATTTTTCCGCAGCGGCCTATGAAGCCGGCACGGTGTGTTCCTTCAGGTAGTCGATCCACTTGTTGTAGTATTCGCCCTTAAAATGCAGGCCATCGGTGGTAAACTCGGCCGGCAGCCCGCCGGTTTCGTCCTTGATGGCCTCAGCCACATCCACATAGTACACCTGAAGCTCCCCGCACATCTTCAGCAGGGCGGCGTTGCACTCGTCAATCTCGGCGTTGGTCATGCTGTACCCATAGTTGGCCAAAAACTTCTGCTCATTGATGGGCAGGATGGACTGCACATAGAGGATGGCATCGGGATGGGCGGCCCGGACATCCTCCAAAAAGCTGCGATAGTACTTGACTGTACCATCCACACCCAGGCCCTTGAGGCCGTTGGCCCCCAGCATAATATAAATTTTGTTGGCGTCATGCTGCCGGGAAGCCGCCAGAATGGTCTGCTGGCTGCCCTCCGGCCCGATAACCGGCTTGGTGCCGATGTTATCCAGGTTGATGCCCACCGAGGCCAGCACCGTGGTGTTGGGCAGAATGTTGTAAAGCTGGATGCCGGTGGTGAGGGAGTCGCCAATAAAAATGGCATCGTCAAAATACTCGCTGCGCACCCGGCCGTTTTCGGGCAGCGGCTGGCCGAACTGCACCGCCGGCTCCTCCGGCTCCGGCTCGGAGGAAGAGCTTTCCTCCGCGGAACTGCTCTCGGACGATTCCTCCTGCCGGGAGGAGGGGTTCCTATCTGGATAGAGGTAATCCGGGTCGTATTTATCCTGCCACCTCTGCCATAGAAAGGCAATAAGCAGCGAAAGCACCGTAATACCCAGCAACAGGATAATCACCGGGATAAACACATCTCCCGACCCGCCGCTGCGCCTTACCGGGTGTCGTTTTCTATTTCGATAGGGCATGGTTCTATATTCTCCTTAGCAGGCAGATTTCCCTCTGCCGTAAATACTTGGCCTTCGTTATTATACACCAAACCGCCGGCTATGAAAATAGTGGGTTTTTGTCTGGGGCAAAATGTTTAAAATTTACTAACAATTCTGCCAGAATAGTCTTCCCCATTTCCATAAAAATACTGCACCACAGGAACAAATTTCTGTGATGCAGCCTGAAAAAACTATTCGCCCTGATAGGCGTTTAAAATATAGTCGGTAAAGTAGGGGCGCGGGGCATAGGAGCTCTGGCAGCTGCTGGCAAACACAGCAACCAGCCGCAGCTTTGGCACAACAAGGATATACTGCCCAGCATGGCCAAAGGCATAGTACGCCTCATAGCTGACAGCGGGATAGGGGGTGGCGTGGGTGCCAAACTCCCCGGAGATGAAGGGACGGATCCACCACTGGTACCCATAGGCTCCAGTGCCATCCCCAGCGCCGTTGTTCCAGGCGGTAGTGGACTGCTCCACCCAGGCCGCCGGCACAAGCTGCCGGCCCTGCCAGGCGCCCCCGTCCAGGTAGAGCTGGCCCAGCCGGGCGGCGTCCCGGGCTGTCATAAACAGCCCGTTGCCGCCATCGGCAATCCCCTGGGGGTCGGTGCGCCAGTGGGCCTCCTCCCCTATCCCCAGCGGCTCAAACAGGCGGGTACGGCAGTATTCCTCCTGGGCCATGCCGGTAGCCGACTGGAGCACAGCCGAGAGCAGATGGGTGTTCCCGGTGCTGTACTGGAACACGCTGCCCGGCTGATAAATGAGCTGCCGGCCCAGAATATAGTCCACCCAGTTCCCGGCAGAGCGAAACTCCGCCCAGTTGCTGTACCCGCCGCCCCACTCGTACCACTCCAGCCCGGAGGTGTGGGTCAGCAGCTGCCGCAGGGTCAGGGCGTGTTTGCGTTCCTCCTGCTCCAACAGCTCGGGCAGATAGGCCGCAACCGGGTCGTCCACGCCGCTGATATACCCCTCCTCTATGGCAATGCCAATGAGGGCGCTGGTGACCGACTTGGAAACGGAATAAAATTCAAAGACATGGCCGGCGTCGTAGCCCTCGGCATAATATTCGTCAATAATGACGCCGTCCTTCACCGTCACCACGGCATGGATGCCGCTGCCCGGCAGCGCCGCGTGGAGCTGCTCCAGCACAGCACTGTCCATACCATGGTTTTCCGGTGTATCCACCTGCCAGCCCTCCGCCGGGGGAGGGGCCGCTGTTTCAGATGCAGAGGCCGAAGCCGCCGGCGGCTGGCCCGGCCCAGAGGGGGCGCCGCCCGTTCCCGCCGCGCAGCCTGTCAGCCCCAACAGGCCGGCTAAGAGGAGCACAGTCCATCGTTTCAATTTCCCTCAGTCCTTTCCTCGCTTGGTTTGTGTAGCTGACGCCCTCAGGGGGCAAGGTTCAGGCCGCTCACCCACTGGGCGACGGCATCGCTGTCCAGCTGCTCGCCAAAGCGCCGCCCCTCCAGCCACACGGCGTCCGGGGCCATGGCCGCCAATGTCTCCCCGCTGGTGCCAAAGCCGCTGGAAGCCGAGGTACAGAAGGGGATGAGCGTCCTGCCCGAAAGGCCGCTGTTTTCCACAAAGCCCCACACCAGATTGGGGGCCTGCCCCCACCAGATGGGATAGCCGATAAAGATAGTGTCATAACCGCTCAGGTCCGGCGCTTCCCCGGCAATGGCGGGCCGAAGGTCCGGGGAGGCATGCTCCCTGCTGACCCGGCTGTCCGGGTTGTTCCAGTCCAGGTCGGCCGGGGTGTAGGGCTCCTCCGGGACAAGCTCATAGAGGTCGGCCCCGGTGCTCTCCGCAATTACCTCTGCCACAGCCGCTGTATTGCCGGTGGCGGAAAAGTACACCACCAGGGTTTTCCCCTCCTGGCTCTCCGGCTCCTGCTGTTCCGGCTGGGAGGCCAAGGCCTGGCTCTCCTGCCGGGAGGAGGATTCGGGCTGGCCTGCACAGCCCACCTGGGAAAAGGCCAGAGCCAGCGCCAACAGGCCGCTGCCCAGGCATTTTTGCCACTGTATTGTTTCCATACGGTTCTCCTTTCGCTTTAAACATCCATGCCCGCTGTGTAGCGGGCTTTTTATTCTTATCATACTTTTCGGCCAAAGAAATGTCCAATACTTATAATAAATAGCCCGCTATGCCTTGCAAACATTTCTTATAGAAGCATAAAAAGAAGCCGGCGGGCTCCTTTTACAGAACCTGCCGGCTTGCCTCTTGCAACAGCAAAAGCATAGCTGCGGAGAGGGGAATACTGTGGAAAACCTGATGGGGTTCTTCCGCATTTAAGCCCTGTATCAAAAAAACGACAGGCCTTTACCTGTCGTTTTTTTGATGGTTGGGCTGGATGGACTCGAACCATCGGAATGCCACAGTCAAAGTGTGGTGCCTTACCACTTGGCTACAGCCCAAAAACCAAAGGAAAAGAAAAAAGACTTTTGCAAGTCTTTTTTCGGTGGGGTGGATAGTGGGATTCGAACCCACGATCTTCAGTGCCACAAACTGACGCGTTAACCAACTACGCTATACCCACCATATCTAATTGGTGCGCCAGAAGGGACTCGAACCCCTGGCCTACTGCTTAGAAGGCAGTTGCTCTATCCAGCTGAGCTACTGGCGCGCACAGACAATATGGAGCGGGTGATGGGAATCGAACCCACATAGCCAGCTTGGAAGGCTGGAATTCTACCACTGAACTACACCCGCATTGACACCCTTAGGCGACGCTTTTTATTTTAGCAAACAACTTGGTTTTTGTCAATAGCAAAAACAAAAAAGAGCCAACAAAATTGGCTCTTTTTTCTGGGCAGGCTCACAGGCTCTAGGCGGTGGAGCCGCTATCGGGGTGGATAACGGGCAGGTCGATCTTTTTATACACGCTCCACATGCGGATGCCAAACACCACGGCCAACGAAAGATAGGTGGCAACCACGGGGGTGGTAATGGGATAGATAAACCAGAGCACAATGGCCCCGGCCAGCGCCGCCGAAGCATAGACCTCCTTGCGCAGCACCATTGGCACCCGCTGCAGGAAAATATCCCGGATAACCCCGCCTCCCACGGCTGTGATAACCGAAGCAAAGATGAGCTGGGGCAGGTTAAAGCCGCTTTCCAGCCCTCGGACACCGGTATCGATGGCAAATACGGCCAGGCCGATGGCGTCGGCGGTGAGCATGAGCTTGTTCCACTTCTCGCTCTTGGTAATCATGGCCAGGAAGGAGGCGAACAGGACAATATAGATGGTGGTGTAGCTGCTGAAAAACCGGGGTACCCCCACATTCATCACCACATCCCGGGTAATGCCGCCGCCGCAGGCCGTGGTAAAGGCGCAGACAAAAATGCCAAAGATGTCCAGCTCATACTGGATGGCCAAATAGGCCCCGGACAGGGCAAAGGCAAAGGTGCCAATATAGTCCATCATGCTGATGGTGTTCATGCGTTCTCCCCCTCTCTGTCCCAGCCGGGCGCCTGCTTCATCATCTCTATCACAATGGAGGCGGACTGGTTTGCCGCTGGCTGCACCGGGTTTTCGGCCTGCTGGCCGGAACCGGCATCCGCCATATCGGACAGGGTGCAAACCGCTACAAAGGGCACCCCGTTCATGTAGGCAATCTGGCCGATGGCCGCCGCCCCCATCTCTATACAATCGGGGGCTGTTTTTTTGATAATGGCGGCCTTTTCCTCCGCGCCGGGCACAAACTGGTCGCCGGTGGCCACAACCCCCACCCGGCACTGCACCTGCGGCGCCACAGACTGGCAGCTGCGCCGGGCCAGCTGCACCAGGCGGGAATCCGCTGCAAAGCGCAGGGTAAAGGGATAGTGTTGGGTGAGCAGCGTATCGGCATCGTGGAACAGCACCTCCCGGGAGAGCACCACATCCAGCACCCCCAGGCCCTCCCCGGCGGCACCCGCCAGGCCCACCTTGATAACGGCGTCAGCGCCATATTCCCGGATAACAATTCCCGCGCAGGCCGCCGCGTTGATGGTGCCCGCGCCGCTGCAGGCCAGCACAACATCCTGGCCGTACAGCCTGCCCTGCACATAGCTGGCCCCGCCGATGGTTTTGGCTTCATTTTCTGTCAGGTGCGCCCGCAGCAGAGCAATTTCCTCCGGCAGGGCGCTAATAATTCCCCAAGTCACTCCTCATCCACCTTTTCATCATTCTATCCATAAGTATACAAATCCGCCCGGTGGATGTCAATTGGTATAGCTGCACGAATTGTCTGCCTAAAATAGACATTCCATACAAACAGCCTTTTATGGCCCGGGCAACTGTCTTTGCAATAAATACAGGCGCAAAAAATCCCGCCCTCTATCCCGGCAGGGCGGGGCAGGATTTTTGGTTACTTCTTGGCGGCCAGTTCCAGCAGCTTTTTAAACAGAGGCAAAAACTCCGGAGCGTCCAAATACATCCCCTCGGGGTGCCACTGTACGGCAAAAATGGGCTCGCTGGTGTGCTCCACTGCCTCGATAATGCCATCGGAGGTGTGGCCAACGGCAACCAGGCCCGGGGCCAGGTCCTTGATGGCCTGGTGATGGTAGGTGTTGGTGAACACCTCCGCCCCCAAAATGGAGCCAATCAGGCTGTTCTCATCCAGCTTGACCCGGTGGGTGCCGACATTGCGCAGGTCCATCGACTGCAGGTGGCAGATGGAACCGGGCAGCTGGGAAGGGATATCCTGGTACAGGGTGCCGCCCAGCGCCACATTGAGCATTTGCAGGCCCCGGCAGATGCCAAAGATGGGCTTGTGCTGCTCCCGGGCCAGGCGAATCAGCTCCAGCTCAAACAGGTCCTTCACCCGGTTGATGTAGTTGACCTGGGGCACCGGGTCCTCCCCGTAGTAGTCAGGGGCAATGTCCTCGCCGCCGGGGATGAGGATGCCGTCCACCATCTCCACATAGGCGGCCAGCTCCTCCCGATGGGTTGTCACCGGGATAACAACCGGAATGCCGCCAGCGTCAATAATACTGTCCACATAGCCGGTGTTAATCTGGTAAAACTTGGGGCTGACAGCATAAAAGACAAAACAGGGCACGCCAATTTTCGGTTTATTCATGGAAAACCACCACTTTCATTCATTATTTCATTAAAGCAGGCTATTTTTTATATTATAGCCGTTTTCCCGCAGTTTGTAAATGCTAAAAGGCCAAAAGCCCGGCGCAGTTTTCCTGCGCGCTGCCCGGAACCAAGCCGGGCCTTCCTATGTAGTTAAGCCTGGCAACACCATCACTATTGATGGCAAGACCTTTAACTTTGT
>CAOKWH010000021.1 GCA_948473085.1 uncultured Clostridia bacterium | reverse complement strand
AGTTCAGTGCCTTCTGGCCCTTGGCGTTGAACTCGAAGTAACCAATGCCATCGCCGAACTCGATTACTACTTCCTCAGCCTCGTCAGCAAACTGCAGAACAGCCTTCTTGTCGGGGTCAATCTGGATATCGCCATCTACCTTGATGTCGTAGTCGGGGCTACCTACTGCGCCAGTACCACGGTTGGACAGGGTTACATCCAGGGCAAAGTGTGCGCTCTCATCAGAGCCATCAGCGGAGGACTTGTTGCGGCCGATGAACAGGTCGCCTGCCAGGTCGATGGTCTTGGTGGTTGTGCTGCTCTTGGTTGTAATCTTGGCAAAGTAGCCGTACTCATTGTCAGTTACTACCTTTACATTCCTTTCAGCAGCAGTAGCAGCAGCCTCAACAGCAGCTGTTTCCAGAGCAGCTCCCTCTACTATCTCGCCGTCTACAACATATACGAAATTAACATCTGTTACTTCTGTTACATCAGCTACTGTGTGGTCAGCCTTTACTACATAAGTATCGGCGGCAACAGCCACTACCAGATTAGCAGTCTTCAGCTCATCTACTGTAGCGGCCTTCTTCAGATAGGTTACAGTTGTTTGGTCAGCATCTACAGTGCTCAGATAGTAGTCAGCAGCACTTTTTTCAGTATTAGCACCAGGCACAGTACCAGTTGTGGCACCATTTGTGCCATAAACTTCATTCAAACCAGCTGTAGGAATAGAAAACTTAGCAGCATCCTTACCATCTACCAAGCTGTTGTCATCTACATAAGCTTCCATCCAGGCTGCAACCTCATCGGCAGCATAGTATGCACTACCATCCTTGAAACCAGTGTTGCCAACAATGTGGAGGGTTTCAGGGAGAGTGGCAGAGTATTCACCACCGTAAACAAAGCCCTCTGTCTTCTTAGCATCCTTCTTGGCATCCTCTGCCAGCTTAGCCACCAGCTCAGCATTGGCATTGATTGCAGTAACAATGTCTGCCTTATCGGGGCCAGCCAGGTTCAGGGTTACATCGCCAACCTTTACGCTATAAGTAGTAGCACCAATAGCACCCTTCTTGTAAACGATGTCCAGGTCCTCTACATAGTCCTCGCCCACCTTCCAGGTAGCATAGAGGTTCATCTTCTTGGCGTCCTTGCTCTCTACATCGGTCTGCTCATCCAGGCGGATGTAGATGGCATTGCCAGGGGCAAAGTTAGTAGAGGGTACCAGTACGCCGTCTACCTCCTTGTACAGTCTGGTGGATTCTACACCCTCGTCATAGAAGTCCAGGGCGTTGCCATTGGCGGGAACGGCGAATACAGTACCGGTGGAACCAACTGCCATCAGGGCAGCCAGAGCCAGGGCAGTAATCTTCTTGCTGTTCATTGTCATTCACTCCTTTGTTTTATTTAAAAAAGTTTTCAACACTCCGGCGGGACTACCGTCCCGCCCTGGAGCAATTACAGTATACCCCCCCCCGGCATTTTGTCAACACCTATTTGAGATTTTTCTGTAATTTCTTTGTAATTTATCTGGGATGGGGGAAGAAAGGGGGCAAATTTTGGTGTAAACTACCCAAAGAAGCGGCAAGAAACTATCTAATTTGACTAAATTCTTTGCCCATTAGCTTCCCTCCCTTTTTCCACATTGTTGATAACTTTTGGTGCAAAAGGGCATAAAAATGCCCGGACACCCTATAAAAGGTGTCCGGGCAATCCGCACAGGAGGCGTGCAAGTTCCTCTATTCGATATGGGAGAAAATTCGGTGGGCCAGGCCGGAGCTGCGCAGGTATCTTACCAGCGGCAGGCCGATAATCACACAGGCAATCAGTTCGCCCAGGGCAACAGAGCCAAAGTTCAGCACAAAGATACGCAAATCAAAGCTGGGGGACATGACGGCAGTAAGCTCCGCCCCCACCACCAGGCCATTGAGAACCACTGGGGCCAGGGCAGAAAGCAGAGGCAGGCCCCGCCACTCCACCTCACGGAAGCGATAGGTAAGCAGCGCCGCTATAAAGGTGGCGGCAGTGCCAAAAAAGATGTCCCAAATGCCAATGATGTTGGCGCCCACAGCCAGGCCATAGATATTGGAAAGCGCACAACCAATGGTAACACCCCAAATTCCCGCCGGGGTGAACAGCGGTAGCAGAGTAAACACCTCTGCCAAACGGACTTGTACCTGCCCAAAGGCAAGCATGGGCAGGGCTACGCACAGCGCCAGATAGGCGGCGCCAATCAGGCCGGAAACCGCAATGCGCCGGGCAGTAAAAGTATTTGTCATATTCAGTTTTCCTTTCGTAGTGTGGTTTAAAGTCAGGAACTTGCGACTGACTGGCCTCCCCCCTTGTATCCAAGGACGGCGGTCTGCTGCGCCAGAGTGGGCAGCCTGGTTATTATACAACTTTCTCCCTAAAATTGCAAATAAATCGGCTGGTTCTCTTGCCAATTTGCCCTTCTTCATATAAACTTAAAGCAAAGGGATTTTCCGGCCTGCTCCGGGAACTGTCGAAATTTTACAGGAGGGTGTTTATTATGTCATATATACAGAATGTATATCCTATCCAGTCCCGCACGGCCATCGCCCGGGATGTATTTGATGTCCTGGTGCACTGCCCCGAACTTGCTGCCCAAAGCCGGGCCGGGCAGTTTGTGCACATCCGGGTACCCGGCCACACACTTCGCCGGCCCATTTCCATCTGCGAAGTGGACAGGGCCAAAGGCACCATCCGCCTGGTGTATGAGGTGCGGGGCTCCGGTACCGAGGCGCTTTCCAACCTCACCACCGGCGACCTGATGGACATTATGGGCCCGCTGGGCAACGGTTTTACCCTGCTGGAGCCGGACGCCAAGGCCATTGTGGTGGGTGGCGGCATTGGCACACCCCCCATGCTGGAAACAGCCAAGCACTATGCCGAAAACTGCACCGCCATCCTGGGTTTCCGGGATGCCGCCCATGTCATATTGGATGAGGACTTTGACGCCTGCGGCTGCGATGTCCGCCTGGCCACCGATGATGGTTCCCGAGGGCATCATGGCTTTGTAACCGACCTGCTGCGCCAGCGCCTGGCCGAGGAATCGGCCGACATTATCTACGCCTGCGGCCCCAAGGGGATGCTCAAGGCTGTGGCCGACCTGGCCGCCGAATTTGGTGTGCGCTGCCAGGTGTCGCTGGAGGAGCGCATGGGCTGCGGCGTGGGCGCCTGCTTGGTATGCGCCTGCAAGGTAGCCCGGGAAAACGGCGACCCCACCTATAAGCATGTGTGCAAGGACGGCCCCGTATTTGAAGCGAAAGAGGTGATTTTCTAATGGCAAACCTGAAGGTAAATATTGCCGGTGTGGACTTTAAAAACCCCATTATCACAGCCTCCGGCTGCTTTGGCTTCGGCCGGGAATATGAGGATTTTTACCCCCTCTCCAAGCTGGGGGGCATTTCGCTGAAGGGTACCACCTATGAAGAGCGCTTGGGCAACCCCCCGGCCCGGATTGCCGAAACCGCCTCCGGCATCCTGAACAGCGTAGGGCTGCAAAACCCCGGTGTCCGGCACTTTATCCAGGAGGACCTGCCCTATCTGCTGGACAAGGGTACGGTGATTATTGCCAACGCCGCCGGCAGTGCTATCGAGGACTACCGGCTGCTGGCCGAGGCGCTGGATGCCTCCGCTGTGGATATGATTGAGCTGAACATCTCCTGCCCCAATGTAAAAAGCGGCGGCCTGACCTTTGGCGCCAGCTGCGAGAGCGCGGCAGGCATTGTCCGGGAGATACGCAAGGCCACCAGCAAACCGCTGATGGTAAAACTGACCCCCAATGTAACCGATATTGCCTCCATCGCCCAGGCTGTGGAGGCCGAGGGCGCCGACGCCGTTTCGCTTATCAACACCCTGGTGGGCATGCGCATTGATATTGAAAGCCGGCGCCCGGTACTGCACCAGAACACCGGCGGCCTGTCCGGCCCGGCTGTGTTCCCTGTGGCGCTGGCAATGGTTTGGAAGGTGGCAAACGCCGTAAAAATCCCGGTTGTGGGCCTGGGCGGCGTGGAAAAGTGGCAGGACGCCATTGAGATGATGCTGGCCGGCGCCACCGGCGTGCAGGTGGGCACCGCCATGTTCTACGACCCCTACGCCCCGGTGAAGATTATTGAGGGCATGAACGAATGGCTGGACCGCAACGGCATTGCCGATGTCAACGAAATTATTGGCCAGGTGCGGCCCTGGTAGGGAGAGCGGATGAAGATACTTGCAGTCGACTATGGCGATGCCCGCACCGGGCTGGCTATCTGTGACCAGGGGGAACTGCTGGCAAGCCCGGTGGGGGTGCTCCACTCCCGGCGGATGGAGCAGGTGCTGGCCGAAACAGCGGCAGCCGCCCGGGAACACCGGGCCGGGCGGATTATTGTGGGCAACCCCATCAATATGAACGGCACCCGCGGGCCCCGCAGCGAGCTTTGCGCCGAATTTGCCCGGCAGCTCCAGGAGCTGACCGGCCTGCCGGTGCTGCTCTGGGATGAACGCAGTACAACCGTATCCGCCACCCAGTACCTCAACGCCACCGATACCCGGGGCAAAAAGCGCAAGGCAGTTATCGACGCTGTAGCCGCCACAATTATACTGGAAAGCTACCTGGCCTATCGCAAAAACAACCCCGAGGACTAACAATTCCACCAAAAACAGCCTCCTTTCGGAGGCTGTTTTTCTTATTGAAGCTATTCCGCTGCAGCCTGTTCCAGCTGGGAGGTGCAGTGGGGGCAACGGGTGGCCTGGATGGCAATGGCGCTATAGCAATAGGGGCAGGTTTTGGTTGTGGGGGCTTTGGGGGCCTCCTCCTTCTTGCCCACGGCCAGCAGCCGGTTGATGGCCTTGAGCAGGCAGAACAGCACAAAGGCCATGATAAAAAAGTTGGCCAGCGAGGAAAGGAACGCCGAAACAAAGCCGGACACATCCTGCATGGTATACACCGCCCCACCGGTGAACACATTCAGCACTGGCTGTATAAAATTATCGGTCAGCGCCTTGACAATGCCGGAAAAGGCGCCGCCGATCATAACGCCCACCGCCATATCCATCATGTTCCCCCGCAGGGCAAAGGTTTTAAACTCGCTAAAAAACTTTTTCATTCTACTTCCTCCCGTATTTTCATTCCATCCCTATCATAGTACAGCCCGGCCCCGAATTTTAGGGCAAAAAAGAACGCCGCAACAATAGCAGCGTCCTTTTTAAAAAGAAATTCAAATCCAGCGCCGGCTTATGCAGCAAGAGCGCTCTCCAGCTGGTCGTGGTCAACCTCTACATAGCTGTCCAGGTCACTGGGGAAGTTTACAGTTACGCTATCGCCAACTGCATTGTACTTAATGCCCAAATCCATAGTAACCTTCATGGTCTGGCCCTCGCTGGTGATGTCCATCACCATGTGCACATTATCGCTGAGCACATTCAGGTCCTTATCCACGATGCACTTACCGCTCATCTCCGAGATGGAAAGGCTGCCGGTATCGCCCAGCAGGTCATCCATGCCAGCCATAGCCTCATCCAGGTAGGAGCTGATCTTGTCGGAAGAAATGGTGTAGTTGAAGGTGTAGTTGCCGTTTTCCTCAATCATTTCCAGCTTATCCATAAAGTCGCGGGAGGTGGCGGAATTCATGGTCATGCTGTCGGCAACCTCGCTGTATTCAAACGGAGCCTTGGCCATTGTACCCGCGCCATCATTGATGTAGAGGTAGCCGTCCTTGAAATACTCCTCCATGCGCACCTGCTGGCCCATCAGAGAAGTGGTCATTACCATTGCCAGCTCAACATCGGTATTGGATGCCTTTTTCATCTGCATATCGGCAGCCATGGTCAGGCCCATGGTCATACCGCCCATATCCATGTTCATGGAAATATCCATCTCGGCATCCATAGCGGACAGGTTTGCGCTCTTTGCAACCGCTTCGTCGTACAGCTGCTCAGGTGTCTTTGCAGAATCGCCAGAGCAAGCCGCCAAGGAAAGTACCATTGCACTGCTCATCAGCAGAGCTAAAATCTTCTTCATTGTCTTTTTCTCCTCTCAAAAAATTAGTATTTCTTAACCTCTATTTTACACTATCAAAACCGGATATACAAGCTTATTTTTGCACTAAATTGCCCCATAACAGGGTTTTTAAGCCAAATTTCCGTCAAAAATATACATAAACTGGGAAATATGGCCTTCCTTTCACTTCGCTCGTCCGGCCTATCCCCACCTATTTATATACCCGCCTTCTGGAAGGCAATGCGTTCCTCCCCGCCCCGGACATAGACAATGCCGCACCGCTGGTAGCCGTTTTTGGCCAGCGCCGCCTGCATGGGGCGGTTGTCCCGGTGGGTGTCGATGCGGATGTTGCCGCACTGCTCAAAGCACCACTGCAAGCAGAAACTGCCCACGCCCCGGGTGCTCTGGTCGCTGGTAATGCGGTGCACCACACCATAGGGAATGGTGTGGTCGGCCCAATCCCCTTCAAATATCTCCTTGTAGCTCTCATCCTCCCCGACAAAGAAAACGAAAGTGCCCACTATCCGGCCCTCCTCGTCGGTGCAGACATAGCTCACCCCGTCGGCAATATCCCCTTCCAGCATCGACTGCTCCGGATAGCCGTTCGCCCACTGGGTGGGGTTGCCATTCTCGGCCATAAACGCCCGGGCCTGGGCATACAGTTCCTGCATATGGGGCAGGTCGGCCAGGGTACTTTTCCTAATTTGCATCCGAACGCTCCTTTCCCATCTCCATATCCGGCAGCAGGGGCGGAAAACACGCCCCTTTCTGCCGTTTTATGCAGTTGCTTCTATCTTAGAACTTGATGCGCTCCTCAATGAAGGAAACCACCTGCTCCATGGGGATACGCTCCTGCTCCATGCTGTCCCGGAAGCGGACGGTTACGCAGCCATCCTCGGCGCTTTCAAAGTCGTAGGTGATGCAGAACGGGGTGCCAATCTCATCCTCCCGGCGATAGCGCTTGCCGATGGTGCCGGCCTCGTCATAATCCACCATAAAATGCTCGGCCAGCTTGCCATACAGCTCCCGGGCCGGCTCAGCCAGCTTCTTGGACAGGGGCAGCACGGCGGCCTTGTAGGGGGCCAGAGCGGGGTGCAGCCGCAGCACAGTGCGCACATCGCCTTCCCCTACCTGCTCCTCGTCATAGGCATCGCACAGGAAGGCCAGGGCCACCCGGTCGGCGCCCAGAGAGGGCTCCACCACATAGGGGATGTACTTCTCGTTGGTTTCAGGGTCAAAATACTCGCAGCTCTTGCCCGAGTGGGTCTGGTGCTGGGTCAGGTCAAAATCGGTGCGGTCGGCAATGCCCCACAGCTCGCCCCAGCCAAACGGGAACAGGAATTCAATGTCAGTGGTGGCGTTGGAGTAGTGGGAAAGCTCAGCCTGCTCGTGGTCCCGCAGCCGGATGTTCTCCTCCTTCATGCCCAAATCCAGCAGGAACTTGTGGCAGTAATCCTTCCAATAGGCAAACCACTCCAGGTCGGTGCCGGGCTTGCAGAAAAATTCCAGCTCCATCTGCTCAAACTCCCGGGTGCGGAAGGTAAAGTTGCCGGGTGTAATCTCGTTGCGGAAGCTCTTGCCCAGCTGGCCGATGCCAAAGGGCACCTTCCGGCGGGTGGTGCGCTGCACATTCATAAAGTTGACAAAGATACCCTGGGCCGTTTCGGGGCGCAGGTAAATCTCGCTCTTAGAATCCTCTGTAACACCCTGGAAGGTTTTGAACATCAGGTTGAACTTGCGGATGTCGGTAAAATCGGTGCCGCCGCACTCGGGGCACTTTACCTGGTTTTCCCGGATATACTCCATCATCTTCTCATCGCTCCAGCCGGCGGGGTCAAACCCGCACTGCTCCTCGATGAGCTTGTCGGCGCGGTGCCGGGCCTTACAGCTCTTGCAGTCAATCAGCGGGTCGGAAAAGCCGCCCACATGGCCGGAGGCCACCCATACCTGGGGATTCATCAGAATAGCGGCGTCCAGCCCCACATTGTAAGGGGACTGCTGCACAAATTTTTTCCACCAGGCGCGCTTTACATTGTTTTTAAACTCCACACCCAGCGGGCCGTAGTCCCAGGTGTTGGAAAGGCCGCCGTAAATCTCGGAGCCGGCGTATACAAAGCCTCGGTTTTTGGCCAGCGCCACAATTTTTTCCATTGTCTTTTCCATGCAGATAAAACCTCCTGTGGTTTAAAGTTGTGTTGGGGAAACAGAAAAAAAGCCCTCCGCCCCCCGCTTTCCTAAAGCAAGGGACGAAAGGCTGCAAAAAGTCCTCCGCGGTTCCACCCTCATTGGTCCATACAGCTGCATGGGCCCACTCTTGTGAAGATATACTGCTCAAAAGCGCCGTTCCCCATCCTCCAGCCTGCCGCCTTGCACCTTCCGGCGGCTCTCTGCAAAGGGGCGGGTGGGTACTCCTCTTTCTCAACACAGATTTTGGTATCAATCTACCACATTTTTACCCCGGTGTCAAGGCGTTCTGCCCTAAACTTCCCGCCCCATCCGGCAAAAAGGGGGGCCTCCTTGCTTTTTTCCGTACCGGCTGCCTATAATAAGCTGTACAGATATTATATAAAAACAAGAGGAGGCACTATGCCGCAGGAATATTCCTTTGATGCAGCCATCCACGAGCTGCCCGAAAAGGGCGGCGCCTATCTTATCTTCCCATGGGACATCCGCAAAGAGTTTGGCAGGGGCCGTGTAAAGGTACACGCCACTTTTGACGGCATTCCCTATGACGGGAGCATTGTCAACATGGGGCTAAAGGACGGGCAGGGGGAGATCCGCTATATCATCGGCCTGTTAAAATCCATCCGCCAAAAGCTGGGCAAATCAGATGGCGATGTGGTGCATGTTGTCATTGTGGAACAGGAAAACCCCACCGCCACACCCTGATGCGGCCACATAGCAGGAGAATGCTGGAAAATCCGGCCCAATCGGCGTATGCAAAACAGAATCCTGCCTTTTGTCCTTGCAGCGGCTCCGTCAGCAACAGGGCAAAACAACTTTTTCCGCCGATTAAAAAACTAATTTATGAAAGTTATTGACCATCGCCTTGCAGAATGATAGAATTAAGGTTATCACACGGCAGGCTCCCCTGCCGGACTGATAGGACAGTGCAGACGCGCCATCTGCTGCCTGGACGGCAGAGTTCTGTGCAGAACCACCCATTCACCCCATGCCATAAGGAGGAACTTTTTATTATGCGTGCTGTTATTACTGTTGTGGGCAAGGACATGGTGGGCATTGTGGCCACTGTGGCTACCGAGTGCGCTGCCAGCAATGCCAATATCCTGGATGTAACCCAATCCATCTTTGAAGATGATATTTTTGCCATGGTTATGATGGTGGATATCTCCAAGCTCAACTGCCCCCTGCCCGCGCTGTCCGACCGGCTGAATGCCCTGACCAGGGACGCCGGCTTGGTGGTGCATGTCATGCACGAGGATATTTTCAACTCGATGCACCGCATATAGTCAGGGGGGATTCCTATGCTAAATGTCAACGATATACTGGAAACCATCAAGATGATTGATGAGGACTGCCTGGACATCCGCACCATTACCATGGGCATATCGCTGCTGGACTGCGCCGACAGCGATATTGACCGCTCCTGCGAAAAGGTGTACCAGAAGATCACCCGCCTGGCCAAAGACCTGGTGAAAACCGGCGAGGATATCGAGCGCACCTACGGCATCCCCATTATCAACAAGCGCATTTCGGTCACCCCCATCGCCATGCTGCTGGCTGCCAGCAGCGGCGACCCGGTGAAATATGCCAAGGCCCTGCAGCGGGCGGCGGATACGGTGGGGGTCAACTTCATTGGCGGGTACAGCGCCCTGGTTCACAAGGGCTTTTCCGCCGGGGATTTGGAGCTGATCCGCTCCATCCCCCGGGCCATGGACGAAACCGAAAATGTCTGCTCCTCGGTGAATATTGGTTCCACCAAGGCGGGCATCAACCTGGATGCTGTCAAGCTGATGGGGGAAATTGTCAAGGAAACAGCTGAGCTCACCTCCTACAAGGAGTGCATTGGCTGTGCCAAACTGGTGGTGTTCTGCAACGCCCCGGAGGACAACCCCTTTATGGCCGGCGCCTTCCACGGTGTGGGCGAGCCGGACTGTGTTATCCATGTGGGGGTTTCCGGCCCCGGCGTTGTCCGCAGCGCCCTGGCTAAGGCAGACAAAAGCCTGCCCATCAATGAGATTGCCGATATTATCAAAAAAACCGCCTTTAAAATTACCCGTATGGGCCAGCTGGTGGGCACCGAGGCCTCCCGGCGGCTGGGCGTGCCGTTTGGTATTGTGGATCTCTCGCTGGCCCCCACCCCGGCTGTAGGGGATTCGGTGGCCCATATTCTGGAGGAGATGGGCCTGGAGATGTGCGGTGCCCACGGCACCACTGCCACCCTGGCCATGCTCAACGACGCTGTTAAAAAGGGCGGCGTTATGGCCTCTTCCCGGGTAGGCGGCCTGTCCGGCGCCTTTATCCCGGTATCGGAGGATGCCGGCATGATTGATGCCGCTGCCTGCGGCGCCCTTTCCATCGAAAAGCTGGAAGCCATGACGGCTGTCTGCTCGGTTGGCCTGGATATGATTATTATTCCCGGGGATGTGACCCCGGCCATTATCTCGGGCATTATTGCGGATGAGGCGGCCATTGGCATGGTCAATTCCAAAACCACAGCTGTCCGGGTTATCCCCGCTGTGGGCCGGCAGGAGGGCGACACGCTGGAGTTTGGCGGCCTGCTGGGGCATGGGCCTGTGATGAAGGTAAACCGCAATTCCCCCGAAATTTTCATCAGGCGAGGCGGCCACATCCCGGCACCGCTGCAGAGCCTGAAAAATTAGCCTTAAAGAAGGAAAAGCATGGCAAAGGAAAAGATTGAAAAAACCAACGCCATCCGGGCGCTGGACCGGGCAAAGCTCCCCTACCGGGTATACACCTACGAAAATGACGGCACAGCCGTGGACGGCGTAACGGTGGCCCAAAAGGTGGGGCTTCCGGTGGAAACGGTGTATAAAACGCTGGTAACTGTAGGGCACAGCCGGGAGCACTATGTATTTGTCCTCCCGGTGGCTGCCGAACTGGATTTGAAAGCCGCCGCCCGCAGTGTGGGGGAAAAATCGGTGGAGATGATCCCTGTGGCCGATATCAACAAGCTCACCGGCTATGTCCGGGGCGGCTGCTCCCCCATCGGGATGAAAAAGCCCTTCCCCACCGTGCTGGATCAGAGCTGCCTGAACCTGGAACAGATGGTATGCAGTGCCGGCAAGATTGGCATGCAGATAGAACTGTCTCCCCAGGATCTGATTGCCTTTATTGGCGCCAAAACAGCCGATATTGTAGTATCATAACAAGGAAACCCCCTCTATCAGAAGGGGCGTTTGCAGTAGGGAACCAAATGGTTCCCTACTATATTCAAGCGCCCGTAAGCAGGCGGCCCTCGCCGCCGGAGGTGGCAACCGGTTCTAATTTTCGATGATACCATTCCGGTGTGGACATTTTCGTGGCGCCATCGTTTCCCCTGCAAAAACAAAAGCGGGACCGTATAAAAACGGTCCCGCTTTTTCTTACTGGCGCAGTGCCCCGGATTCTGCGGCAGCTGCGGCCACTGCCTTGGCTACAGCCCCGCTTACCCGCGTATCAAACAGCGAGGGGATAATGTTCTCCTCGTTCAGCTCCCCCTCGGGAATCAGGGCGGCGATGGCCTGGGCGGCGGCAATCTTCATATCATAGTTGATATCCCGTGCACCGGCATCCAGCGCCCCACGGAAAACACCAGGGAAAGCCAGCACATTGTTAATCTGGTTGGGCATATCGCTGCGGCCGGTGCCCATAATGCGCACGCCGGCAGCCACTGCCTCGTCATACATAATTTCCGGCACCGGGTTGGCCATTGCAAACACGATGGGATCCTTGGCCATCAGCGGAATCATCTCCTGCTTCAGGCAGCCGCCCACCGATACGCCGATGAACACATCCGCCCCCTTCAGCGCCACCGAAAGGTCGCCCTGCAGGCCCTCCCGGTTGGTGATGCCGCACAGTTCCAGCTTGTGGTCGGCAATGCCCTGCTCCCGCTCCCGGTACAGGATGCCATACTCATCACAGGCAATGATGTCCTGCACACCGGCGTAGCGCAGCATTTTAATAATTGCCGTTCCCGCGCTACCGGGGCCGTTTACCACCACCCGAAGGCCCTCCATCTGCTTGCCCACAATCTTCAGGGCGTTCATCAGGGCGGCAGTTACCACAATGGCGGTGCCGTGCTGGTCGTCATGGAATACCGGGATATCCAGCTCCTTTTCCAGCCGCTGCTCAATCTCAAAGCATTTGGGGGAGGCAATATCCTCCAAATTGATGCCGCCAAAGCAGGGGGCCAGCCAGCGCACAGCCTGTATAATCTCCTCGGTGTCCTGGGTGTCCAGGCAGATGGGAAATGCATCCACCCCGCCAAACTGCCCAAACAACAGGCTTTTTCCCTCCATCACCGGCATGGCGGCCTGGGGGCCGATGTTGCCCAGGCCCAGTACGGCCGAGCCATCGGTTACCACTGCCACCAGGTTCCCCTTGGCGGTGTAGGTATAGGCCTCTGCCGGGTTCCGGTTAATTTCCAGGCAGGGCTGGGCCACGCCGGGGGTATAGGCAGTGCTCAGGTCGTCCCGGGTGCGCACCTCCACCTTTCCGGCCACACGGATTTTCCCTCTGTGTTCGGCGTGCAGTTTCAGGGCTGCTTTGCTGTAATCCATGATGATTTTCTCCTTTCAAAACGATTATTTGGCAAAATTTATTGCATTAAAGTTAAAAACTTGTTACTCTATAGATACCACCAGAAAAATAACAATTCCAAAGGAACATACTTTTTAGCCGGTTCGCCGGTGGATACCAACAGGAAAGGGGCAGGGGAAATGCGTCTGACACAGCTGCACTATTTTATCAAGGTTGTGGACTGCGGCGGGGTAAACGCCGCTGCACGGGAGCTGCTGGTTTCCCAGCCCACGGTATCCACCGCCATCCGGGAACTGGAGGCGGAGCTGGAGGTGCCGCTGTTCCGGCGCATCCGGCAGCAGATGGTGCTCACCGAGGAAGGAAGCTACTTCTATTCCAAAGTGTCCCCGCTGCTGCTGGACCTGGCCCAGGCCGCCGAGGAAACCCGCAAACTGGGCCGGAGCAAAAACCTGGTGCGGGTGGGGGTGCCGCCCATGATTGGGATATTCACCATCCCCCCTATCCTCAGTGAATTTTGCCGCCAGTACCCGGAAATTGAAGTAAAGTTTTTAGAAAGCAGCACCGACAACCAACAGCAGCTGTTACAGAACGACCTGGTGGATATGGTGCTGATGATTGGCGAAAGCCAATACAATGTGGGGTTTGAGCAATACGCTGTGCTGCACACCCGCTATGCCTTCTATGTGGGGCCGGAGCATCCCCTGGCCGCCGCATCATACGGGGGGGGAGTATGTAACCCTTCCCGAATTGGCCAAGGAACCACTGGTGCTGTTTGAAAAAGCCCTGTATATGAACCGGCTGCTCCAGCGGGCCTTTTGGGCCCAGGGGCTAACCCCCAATGTGGTGCTGACCACCAATCAAATTAACACCATCAAGGAATTTGTGGGCCGGTCGCTGGCCACGGCGTTCCTGATACGCGAGGCCGTGGAACCCCAGGATATCCTTTTGGAGGTGCCCAACGATGTTTCCCCCGATATTACCATTGTGGCTGCCTGGAAAAAGGGGCAGCAGCTGAGCGGCTCCACCCTGAAGCTGCTGAAATTTTTACAAAAGCTGGGCCGGGAATAACCCGGCCCTTTTTTGTTTAGCCCATCCAGGCCATAGCAGAAAGTACGGCGATAAAACAGCCTACAATTACTGCCAACATGCCCATCAGCGGTGCCGCATAGCGTATCCACTTGCCATAGTCAACACCGGCCAGGCCCAGGGCGCCGGTAAGCGGCCCGGATACTGGGGTAAGGGTGTTGGTAAGGCTGTCGCCCATCTGGTAGGCAAAGGCAACTACCTGCCGGGTAAGCCCGCAGACATCGCCAATCGGCGCCAGAATGGGGATAACAATAGCTGCCTTGGAAAGGCCGCTGGGAATGGCAAAGTTGATGAGCAATGTAAAGATAAAGATACCCACGCCGGCTGCCGCCAGGCCAAAGCTGCCAATAATATTGGAAGCGCCATAGGCGATGGTGTGCATGACATTGCCCTCGGTGAGCACAAAGCCAATCACGCGGGCCATGCCCATTACCAGGCAGATGCCGCCCATGGACTGGGCGCCGGACATGAAGGTTTTGCTGGCCTTATTGGCGGGGATGCGGTAGACAATGGCCGAGAAGATGGCGTTGAGCACCATAATCACCAGCAGGTACTCCTGGCCCCAGCTATAGGTCTGGTTGCCGAAGGCATACAGCACATAGGCCAGAATCATCACCAGCGCCACCACAGTTGCCCGCAGCGGGAAGCCGTTTACAGTCAATTCGGTATCCATATTTTCATCCGGCTCCAAAATCTCCCCCACAATGCTCTTGCTGGGGTCCTTGGAGATGCGCAGGGCATACCGGGTGCAGTAAACGGCGTTGATGGTGGTGAACAGCACCCAGATAATCATACGCACGCCCATACCCGAAAGGGGCGCTACCCCGGCAGTGGTCTGGAAAATCATTACCATGTTGGAGGTAAAGCTGGCGCCCTGGCCAATCAGGTACCCCAGGTAGAACATGGCCATTGCCGTAATGCGGTCCAGCCGCAGACGCTTGCAGATAACAAGGCCGACTGTTACAAAGGCAATCATCGAATCGCCGCCGGCAAAGGCACCCAGCAGCGACATCATCACCACTATGGCGGGCACCAGCACTGTAACGCTCTTGTCCTCCAGCTTGTACACGCCAAAGTTGAGAATCTCCTCAAATGCGCCGGTGGAAATAACTGTGGCAATGGCGCCGCCGGCTACCAGCATCATGGCAATAACGCTGCCGGCATTGATAATGCCCTTCTGCACCATCAGCAGGGCGGACAGCGGGGAAACCGGCGTGTTTTCTATATACGAAAAGGTACCGGCAATTACCCGGCCGTTTTCATCCACCTGATAGGCGCCCGCCGGCGCAAAGTAGGTGAGAAAACAGGCAAACAGGATCAGCCCCAGGATAATCAGCAGGATATGCGGCACCTGGAAACTTTTTTTAGCCTTTGCGTTTTCCATCAAAAGATCTCCTTTCTGTCTTAATCTATTTCTCTAAGGTGCCCAGTACCACGCAGAACAGCTTGGTGCGCTCCTCAATGGAGGAAATGCGCAGCGACTCATCAAAGGCGTGAATCTTGTACATATAGGGGCCCAAGGCATCCACTGTGGGCACGCCGTGGAAGTTGAGGTAGTTGGCATCGCTGCCGCCGCCAGTGGCCTGCTCGGGCAGTTCTTTGCCCATCAGCCTGCCGGCGTCCCGCACCAGCTCGTACACCTTGTAGTTGGCCTCGGTGCGCTCCATCGGCACACTGAAGCTGTTCACGGTAATTTTGGTAACTGTATCCGGGATATAGGCGGGCTCAGCCTCTACCTTTGCCAAAATCTCCTCCACCTTGTCCATATCGGCCTTGTTGGCCACCCGCACGCTCACCTTGGCAGTGGCATGGCTGGAAACCACATTGATGGGGTCGTCCGAGATGATGTTGTGGACATTGAACTGGATGCCCCGCTCGTTGTCGTTGTGCTCATACAGCTTCAGCGCCCGGGAGGCAAGCTCCAACAGGGCGGAACGCCCATCGGTGTAGTTGACGCCCGAGTGAGCCGGCCGGCCGGTGACATCAATGGTAATGCTGCCGGAGCCCTTTCTGGCTGTGAGAATACCATCCTCCAGGCGGGCAGGCTCAAACACAAAGGCCATTTCGGTTCCGGGAATTTCGGTATCAAACACCTGGTGGCCGGTGGGGGAGCCAATCTCCTCGTCACAGTTGAAGATAAAGACAATCTCCTTGTTGGGCAGCAGGCCGTTTTCCTGCATAATCTTTACAGCATAGATGGCCACCAGGATGCCGCCCTTGCAGTCGATAATGCCCAGGCCATAGGCGGTGTCCCCCTCAATGCGCATGGGATATTTGGCGCAGTCGCCGGGTTTAAACACAGTGTCGGTGTGGGCGTTGAGAATAATTTTCCCGGTGGGGTTTTCGGGCTTCAGCCGGGCTACAATGTTGATGCCATAGCCCTCAAAGTAGCGGTGCTCAATCTCGATGCCGTCAATCTGCCGCAGCAGGCCGTCAATAATCTCCACTACCTTCTTGTTGCCCTCCTCATCCCGGGAGCCGCAATCAATGGTGGAAAAGGTGCGCAGCACTTCAAACTGTTCTTCGGCATACTGGCGGGCACCTTTTTCGGCTGCTGCCAGGATGGATTCGGTGGTGTACTTCATATAGGTCCTCCTTCTCTGTTGGGACATCTCTCTTTTCAGGCCGCCTGGACTGTCCGCCTATCCAAAGCACCTGTCTTCTTATCTCCATTATAGAGCCGATAAGCGGGATTGAAAAATACTTAATTTTTATAGATTATAAATTTTAACTATTGGTAAATTAGATATTTTACATAAAATTCTTTGCTTTATATCCTGTTTGTTATTCACTTAACAAACAGTTGTTTGCTATGCTTAATCATTACTATTGGGTTTATCAATCTATTTTCGGCAGGTTGGAGTGCCCGCCTAAAACGGCCAAAAAGCTGATAAAACCGGGCTTTTTGGGCACTGCCAGTGCCTTTCTCCCGCCCTTTCAGGCCAAATGCCGTAGCACCGCCTTTTTAGCAGCAAAAAAGGGCCCCTCCAATTTCGGAAGGCCCCTTGGCTTCTATTCTCTCTGCATTTTATTTTCCCTTTGTACTGAATCTATATGTTATTTATAACGCTTTGTCAAAGTAAATATAACACGAAAAGGGAGTAGTATTATATTTACAATTATTATAAACCAGACCATCCTATCAAACCTCCTCCTGGCCTATTCGGCAAGCTCCAAAAAGCCCAGCTCGGTATTGATGGTTTGCAGGGCGGCAATACAGTGGCGCATCACCTCGTCCAGGTCCATGCCCATCCGCTCGGCGCCGCCCCGGATGAGATCCCGGTCCACCTTAGCCGCAAACTTCTTATCCTTAAACTTTTTCTTCACCGAAGATACCTCCAAATCCAGCAGGCTTTTGCTGGGGCGCATCAGGGCGCAGGCGGTGATAAAGCCGGTGAGCTCATCCACTGTATAAATCACCTTTTCCATCGGCTTTTCCGGCTCGACATCGGTGCAGAGCCCATAGCCATGGGAGAGCACCGCATGGATGAAGCCCTCATCAAAGCCGGCCTCCCGCAGATAAACCGGGGTGTGCTGGCAGTGCTCCTCAGGGTATTTTTCATAGTCCAGGTCGTGCAGCAGGCCCACCATGCCCCAGTACTCCACATCCTCGCCGTACAGTTCGGCAAAATGGCGCATGGCTGCCTCCACCGAAATGGCATGCTTAATCAGCGATTCGGTTTCGGTATGCTGGCGCAGCAGCTGGAAGGCTGCCGCCCGGTCCATAGGAAGTGCCATAGTTCCTCAATCCTCCATTTTTCAACTCAATTTATCCCTATTGTAGCATGCCGGCAGCCGCATTTCAACTCTGCTTGCGCCCCGTTTCTTTAAGGGCGCCGCTCCGGTAGGCATCCAGCAGCTGCATCAGGCCGTCCACCTGGGCCTGCAGCTCCCGGCCAATGTCGGTGTCCCCCACCTTTTTAATCTCCGGGAGGGACTCCAAAATTTCTGCTGTGCTGAGGATGTCGGTATTGTTGGCCACACAGTCCTCCCGGCTCTGGAACGGCTCGTGGGAAATCAGGCGCAGGCCATGGGAGTTATAAACCAGCGTATAGCCGGCAATCCCGGTGGTTTTCTGGTAGGCCCGGCTAAAGCCGCCATCAATAATCAGCAGTTTGCCGCCACCGTGTATGGGGCTTTCGCCATCCTTGGTTTTCACCGGCATATGGCCGTTTATTATATGCGAATGCTCCCCCGCTACGCCAAATTCCTCCAGGATACGGTCGCAGACAGCCGGGTCGGCCGTGTGGGTATAGTAGGCGTTTTTGGCCTCGGCATGGGCAGCCTTATCCCCAATCAGGCAGCGCTCAAAGGTAGCCATCCGATCCCGGCCGAACAGCGGCGACCGGGGGCCGCACCACAGATACCACATCAAATCCGCTGCCCGGCGCTGGGCCCCGGTTCGCCGTTTGCGGTTATAGTAGGCATAACGGGCCCTGCTGTCCAGCACATCCATCAGCGCCTTGCCGCTGTACAGCTGGCCATCCACCTCCAGCGCGGCAAAGGATCCGTCCTCATTCATGGGCAGGCAGCCATGGTAAAGCAGGTTCTGGTTAAAGCAGAGGTACATGGAGCCCACCCGGTACAAAAAGTCCATGTGTTCGGTCAGGCGCACCGAATGGGCAAAGGCGTCCCGCAGCTCCTCCACAATCTCCTGCTCCTCATCGGTGAGGCGGTAGGGGTCGGCGGGGTCAACAGTGGGGAAATCCCAGTCCTCCAGCGGGTAGGCGACGCCCCCAATGGTGACGCTGTGGCTCTGGTAGTCAATTTTATCCAGCAGCAGCCGATCCTCCATGCCAAAGGCGGGGTTGCGCAGGATAGCCTGACCCTCTAACTTAAACTGTATAATCAGGATAGCCTTGTACAGCCGGGCGATACTGTCGCTGCCGGAGAGCTCCCGGTCCATGTCCGAAATGACCTTGGGGGCAAAGCAGCCGCCATCGGTGTAGGTTTTCTGGGCAAAGTTGGTGATGTGCCGCAGGCTGATTCCATAGCCCCGCTCCAGCATTTCCATATTGGAATACTTGACGCTGACCCCCAGGATATTAAAAATACAGGCCTCGCTGCCGCTGGCCGCCCCCATCCACAGCATATCGTGGTTGCCCCACTGGATGTCCACACTGTGGTGGGCCATAAGCATATCAATAATGCGGTCCGGCCGGGGTCCCCGGTCGAACAGGTCACCGATGATGTGCAGCCGGTCCACCGCCAGCCGCTTAATCACCCCGGCTATGGCCTGGATAAAGGCATCCGCCCGGTTGGTTTCAATAATGGAGGCAATAATGCGATTGTAGTAGTCCTCCTTAATTTTCACCACCTCAGAATTGGTGTTGAGCAGCTCGTCGATGATGTAAGCAAAGTCCGGCGGCAGCGCCTTGCGCACCTTGGAGCGGGTGTACTTGGAAGCCACCACCCGGCAAATTTCCACCAGCCGCCGCAGGGTGATGCGATACCAGTCCTCCATCTCCTCCGCCATCTGGCGCTTGACCTTTTCCAGCTTGTACTTGGGGTAATAAATCAGGGTGGCCAGTTCAGCCCGCTCCCGCTCGGTAATTTTATCGCAGTACACAGCGTCAATCTTATCCCGGATAACACCGGAACAGTTGTTGAGAATGTGGGCAAACGCCTCATCCTCGCCGTGGATATCGCTCATAAAATGCTCGGTGCCCTTGGGCAGCGCCATAATGGCCTGCAGGTTGATAATTTCGGTGCTCACCTCCTGCACAGTGCGGAAGGTTTGGGAGAGCAGCCGGAGATAGCGCCCCTGGTAATCAAAATGTTCCATCGTAAAAAAGCCTCCTTCGCCGAAACAGTTCTATCCCCCTGATAAAACCCCATTTCAAAAAAGGTTCCCACGGGCAGGCGCTGATTTTCCCTGGTGCCCGCCCTATTTTAGTACAGTATAACACACTGCCCCGGGAAAGTCTTTGGACATTTTGTAAACTGTACTTAAAAGCCAAAGAGCGAAACCCCATTGGAGTTTCGCTCTGCTGTGGGATATTACCGGGCATCCGGCCGGGGCGGTTTGGGGGTTGGTTCTGCTGGGGTTGGGCAGCCCATCAGGCCTGGGATAGGGCCGCGGGCGGTTTGAGCCCCGGCGGGCCGGCCTTTCCCCTGCTCTCCCTGCGATTTCTGTTCCAATTAAACAGGCTCCTCTCCATCTCTGTTTCAAATGCCTTTGCAAGCAGGGGGCAGCGGTATACCCGCCGCCTTCCACTGATAGTATCCGCAGCGCTACGGCCGTTATGTATCAAAATTGGAGCCTGTGTATGTACTTCATCATTGTATTTTCCTTAGAGGGGAAATTCCCGCGCCTGCCCAAAACCGGAACCGTCGCTTTACATACAAAAAATTAGGAATTAAAAGGTGACAAACAGCAAAAATAGTGATAAAATAACCCTATTACAATAGCCCTTGGAGGTAAAACACGATGTATAACTTATTTGCCGGCGCTGCAGCGGCAGTGTCCACGGCTCTAACTTCCCCGGCAGCCACCCTGCTGCGCACCGAATACGAGCGCCAGCAGCAGGCCCTGCCCCTCTTCCAGCGGGATAAATGGATTGCCGAACCCGGCCTGTTCGCCCTGGCCATCCTGCTGTCCATCTACCTGGTGTGGAAGCTCCGCCGGGACCTGCGCAAGAGCAAGGAGGAAAACGCCAAGTACCAAGAGATGATGGCCGAAGCAAAGCGGCTGCAGGATGCCGAGGATGAGGCGGAAAGGCTGGCCGGGGATGAAGCGCTTCTGGAAGCCGCCGAAGCCGCCAAGGAACTGCCGGACGCCCCGGAAAACCCCGCCGACACCCCTTTGGAAGAAGAAATATAACCCCTCTCACAAAAGAGCGCCTGGAATAAAGTCCAGGCGCCCTTTTTTTCATGCTTTGCCGAACCGCCGGCGGAACACTGCCGCCGGGTTGACCTCCATCACCAACAGGGAGGTGAAAATAATCAGCCCGCCCAGGATGAGGTTGGCCGTCAAAGGCTCGTACCCCAGCAGCACCGAAAAGACGCTGCCCAGCAGCCCCTCGCACCCCAGAATCACCGCCGCCCGGGCAGGGGAGGTGTGTTTTTGGGCAAAGGTTTGGGCAAAGAAGGAGAAAGCCGAGCTGAGCAGCCCCAGATAGAGCACCGGCACCAGACCCTTGGACAGGTTGGCCTGGGCCACCTGCCCCCATTCAAAGGCCAGGGTATAAGCCAGCCCCAGCAAAGCCGCTGCAACCATCTGCAAAAAGGTCAGCTTGCCTGCTTCAATCCGCCCGGCAATCCGCCCCAGGTAGGAGATATGCAGCGAAAACACAAACGCACAGGCCAGCGTAATCAGGTCGCCGGCATTAAACTGCAGCCCGGCCTCCGGCGAGATGGTGAGCACAGCCGCCCCCACCAGACAGCCAAAGGCCACCAGCAGCATCCGGTTGGAGGGCCGCTGCTGAAAAAAGGCCCAGCTGAGAAACGGCACAATAATAACATTCAGCGAAGTTAAAAATGCCGAATTGGACGGAGTGGTAAGCCCCTGCCCCATAATTTGCAGCAAAAAGGCGGTGCCCAATATCAGCCCAGCCATGCCCCCCAGCCGCACATCCCGCCAGGTGAGGCTGCGCAGCTGCCGGAAGGAAACCGCCCCCACCACGGCTGCCGCAATGCCAAAGCGCAGCGCCACCATCAGGCCGGAACTGATATTGGCCTCAATGGCCATCACTGTCACCGGAAAGCCCAGCCCCCAGATAACCGCCACCGAAAGCAGCAGCAAATCGGACACCATCTGTATATTTTTCTCCCGCATACGCATCCTCCCTCTCTTTCTGTTCCTGCGGCCCCGGCAGTTTTTCCTGTTCCCTGCGGTGCCGACAACGCCTATTATAACGCCTCCCCAAACACTGCACAACCCCCCGCCCACCACAACAAGCGGTATATTCCACCTTTTTGAAAAACAAGTTGTTGTAGTTTTCTACCTATTGACATCCCCGCTTATCCCAGCCCCAATAGGTAGGGGCTGTTTTTGCTGATATAATTTTAACTTATGGATTATATCAAATATATATATTTTACTTATATTCAAAAACCCGCTATAATAATTCTTGCCGGCAACTGCTGCGGCATACCTGTTAGAGTAGATTTCTTTATGTTACGATAAACTGATAAGGAGATAATTATCATGCAAAGAACTGTTGGTACTGTATCCCGGGGAATCCGCGCCCCCATTATCCGTCAGGGCGACAATATTGCAAAAATTGTTGTGGATTCTGTCCTGGAGGCCGTAAAGGCTGAAAACATCACCCTGCACAGCCGGGATGTCATCTCGGTAACCGAGGCTGTTGTAGCCCGGGCGCAGGGCAACTATGCCACCACCCAGGCCATTGCCCAGGATGTACACGCCAAGTTTGGCAATGAAACCATCGGCCTTATCTTCCCCATCCTCAGCCGGAACCGCTTTGCCATCTGCCTGCGGGGCATCGCCCAGGGCGCGGCAATGGGCAGCGGCAAAATTGTGCTCATGTTCAGCTACCCTGCCGACGAGGTGGGCAACGCGCTGGTAAGCCTGGACGCCCTGGACGAAAAGGGGATCGACCCCTGGACCGATGTTATGGACCTGGCCCAGTACCGGAAGCTGTTTGGAGAAAATAAGCACCCCTTCACCGGTGTAGACTATGTGACCTACTATGCCGACCTGATTCGGGAAAGCGGCGCCGAGGTGGAGGTTCTTTTTGCCAACGACCCCCGGGAAATCCTCAAGCACACCGGGTATGTGCTCAACTGCGATATCCATTCCCGCGCCCGTACCCGCCGGCGCCTGCTGGCTGCCGGTGCCAAGAGCGTCTACGGCCTGGACAGCATTCTCAACGCCTCGGTGGATGGCAGCGGCTACAACGAGCGCTTTGGCCTGCTGGGCTCCAACAAGGCCACCGAGGACACCATCAAGCTGTTCCCCCGGGACTGCCAGGCCGTTGTGGACGGCATCCAGCAGGGCATCCGGGAGGCAACCGGCGTAACTGTGGAAGTAATGATATATGGCGATGGCGCCTTTAAGGACCCTGTTGGCGGAATCTGGGAGTTGGCCGACCCGGTGGTATCCCCTGCCTACACTGCCGGCCTGGAGGGCCGCCCCAATGAGCTGAAGCTCAAATACCTGGCAGACAACGACTTTGCCGACCTGCATGGCGAGGAACTGAAAAAGGCTATCCAGGACAGCATTAAGGCCAAGGACCACGACCTCACCGGTGACATGGCTGCCGAAGGCACCACCCCCCGGCGGCTGACCGACCTGATTGGTTCGCTCAGCGATCTGACCTCCGGCAGCGGCGACAAGGGCACCCCCATCATCCTCATTCAGGGATACTTTGATAACTACGCCGAATAGGAAAAAAACAGCCCGCCTCTGTACAGTGCAGAGACGGGCTGTTCTGTTTATAAAATCCGGTTTTACCGCCAATACCCCAGGAGGGAAGCCGCGGCCAAACTGTCCGGCGGCAGGTGCTCTTTTTCTGTCAATCCTCCGGGCCAAAGGTGGTATATACCTGCTTTTTGCACCCTGCCGGGGAATAGTCCCAGCGCTGGATGTTCCCCCCTGTTAAATAATAGCGCAGCGGCTCCGGCGCAGGGGCTGCCGGGGCGTCAAAGCTATCAATAATCACCAGCTTCACCTTCATCCGTTCGGGAATCAGGCTTTTTATGTATACCGAAGCCTGCTGCCCCGGCCGGACCCCTGGCCTCGGTTCGGCCAGCCCTGCCAGGTTGGGGGTCAGTTCTACAAACACACCATATTCTTCCACCGATCGGACAATGCCGGACACCGTTTCGCCTGGATGGAACTGCCGGGAATTTTCCTCCCAGCTGCCCAACAGCTCTTTGTGGCTCAGGGTTATACGGCCCTGCTCGTCCCGGCCCTTAACCACCGCTTTAATATCCATCCCCACCTGGAACCGGTCGGAAGGGTGGGTAATGCGGGACACCGATATGGCGTCAATGGGAATCAGGGAGGAGATGCCGCAGCCAATATCCACAAAGCAGCCAAACGCTTCCAGATGGGTAATCCGGGCATCAATAATATCGCCGGGGCGCAGGGTATCCAGATATTCCTCCCGGCACCGGAGCTGGGCTTGCCGCCGGGAGAGCACCGGGCGCACCATGCCGGTGGTATCTACCTCAAAGCCGGTAACCAAAAAGCTGACCGGCTTGTTTACACGGGAGATAATGGCAATATCCCGGGTGCTGCCATCCTCCATGCCAATGGCCCCCTCGTCGTGATGGATCACCCCCTGGCAAAAGCCCAGATCCACCAGCAAATCATGGTTGGCATCGCACACTGCCGCCCGGGCCTCCAGTACCCGCCCCTGTATCATCGCATCCTGAAGGGCCTGATAGCTCCCCAGGTATTTGGCATTTTCCCAGCTGTCCCGCAGCCTGCCCTCAGGATAATAGTTGCTCATTTACTTGCCTCCTATTTTCTCGCTTTTCTGCCTGAAAGGTGCCAAAGGCCTGCCCTGCATCCAGCCCCTTTCCGCCGATAATATGTATATTCATACTGCTGCCCTTTCAGCACCAAACAGCTGGCAGAAAATTTTAAGAAAATCCGCCAAAAACTATTGACAACCTTACCATCGGCTGCTATAATAAAAAAGCTGTCAGCACTATCAATGCCCGATTGTGTAACGGTAGCACGACAGACTCTGACTCTGTTTGTCTGGGTTCGAATCCTAGTCGGGCAACCAGCAAAGAACCATTCTATTTGGAGTGGTTCTTTTTTTGTTTTGCGCCACCTGGGGATGAAAGTTTTTCCTCCCGCCGCCATAGAATAGCGGTATAGATAAAGGTGGTGTTTTGCTTGAATATACAGAGAAAATTTCGCATGAAGGCTCGGCTTCTGCTGTTTTTGGGGGCATTTTTACTGGGCGTACGGGTAGTGAGCGGCCCGGTACAGCCGTTGGGCCGGCAGGAAAGCATCCCCCTTGCGCCCAAAACAGTCTACCTAACCTTTGATGACGGCCCCAGCCGCAACACCGAGGCCATTTTAAAGGTACTGGAAGAGGAAGGGGTACAGGCCACCTTTTTTGTCACCCTTCGGGACCGGGAGGAATTTCCGGATGCCTACCAGGCCATTGCCGACCAGGGGCATACCCTGGCTCTGCACTGCAGCCAGCACGATTACTCCCGGCTGTACCAGAACAGCCACACCTACCGCAAGGATCTGGGCCAGCTGACAGCGGCGCTGGACCAGATGGGGGTACCCTACGAAAAACTGGTGCGCCTGCCGGGCGGCAGCCTGAACCAGGAAGCCAGCCCCCGGACATTGGAGGCCATTCTGCGCCAGCTGAATCAGGATGGCTACAGCTGTTTTGACTGGAATGTTTCCAGTGGGGACGATGGCGAGGACGGCAGCCCGCTGCCAATTCCTGCCGAGGAGATTGCCGAACGGGTGGCCCGCCGCTCGGAAGGGCTGCTGACCCCGGTGGTGCTGCTGCACGACAGCTACCCCTTTTCCACCACGCCGGAGGCCACCCGGCAGATTATCCGGCATTTTAAGGAGGAGGGCTATTCCTTCGATGTGCTCACCTCAGAAAGCCGGCCTATCCTATTCTTTTCACTGTGGGAGCAAATGACACAACGATAAAAGGAGGGGACAATGTGATGATTATAGAAACCGAACGCCTATACCTGCGGCGGCTGACGCAGGACGACTTTGCATTTCTATGCAGTATCTTGCAGGATCCAAGGGTGATGTACGCCTACGAAGGCCCCTTTACCAATGCTGAGGTACAGGACTGGCTGGACCGGCAGCTGATGCGCTACCAACAGTGGGGATTCGGCCTGTGGGCTGTTGTTTTGAAGGAAACCGGGGAACCCATTGGCCAGTGCGGCCTGACCATGCAGCCCTGGAAGGAGCAACAGGTGCTGGAAATTGGTTATCTGTTCCAGCACCAGCACTGGCACAAGGGCTATGCCACCGAGGCTGCTGTAGCCTGCAGGCAATATGCCTTTGAAATTTTGGGTGAAAAGGAAGTCTGCTCCATTATCCGGGACAGCAACATTGCCTCCCAGAATGTGGCACTGCGCAACGGCATGGCTGTAGCAGACAGCTGGGTAAAGCACTACCGGGGTGTGGACATGCCCCATTACCGCTATATTGCACATGCCCAGCCACAATAAAAATAGTGGGGTACCGCTTGCCGAATTGGCGTATGGTACCCCTCTATTTTATTACCTGTTCATTGGTACTGCCTTTCCTTCTGGCCGGCCTACTTTTCCTGCCGGGCAGGCGCTGCCTTTCCCGGCTTTTTCCCATAGTCCGGCAGGGTATCAATCAGCTGTTCGGCTGTCCGGTTCAGTGCGCCAGCCAGGTTGACCAGATAGAGCACCTCTGCAAACAGATCCTCTTCACCGCTGCAAGTGAGAACATTTTGGGCAATCCATCCAGCCAGTTGTTCCTGCTGGCGCTTTAGTTCCTCAAAACGGATAAACAGTTCTGCCGCTCCGGCGGGGCTGTATCCCTCCCCTTCGGCCAGGCGCCCCTCGGCGCTTTGCAGCAGCCGGCCAATCTCCTCAATGGACAGGCCCTGCTTCAGGCAGCAAATCAGCGCAAGAACCATGCTGTGCTCCCGGGTGTATTTCTTCCCGACGGGCTTTTTCAGCAGCCGCGCCTTGGTGTAGTTGTGAACCATCATTTTGGTTATGATATGCTTCCCTTTTGCAACGCCGCCGGCCTGAAACCGGCTGTCCAGCAGGGACAACACCTGGTCGATATACAAAGGAATTTCCGGTATATCGCCGGACCGGACCGGTGTGGCGTCCATATTCTCCCGGAGCAGCCGGGTCAGTTCCGCTTCTGACATATTGTTCCCTCCCTCTGTGCTATTCTTGAAATGAGTATACTATATAGAAATTAAAATTACAATATATAGTTTACAAAACTACATTTAAGATTTATACTATTGGTATAGAAACTTCGGGAGGCGATAACCATGCCCTTTTTCCGCCATTTTTCCGCTGCCCGGGAGCCGATGAACAGCTACACCCATTTTATTGGGGTGCTGCTGGCGCTGTTCGGCCTCCCGCTCTCGGTTCTGCTCTACTTTATCAAGGCCACCGGCAACCCCATCCGGCTGCTGGCCGCCCTGATTTTCTGTGCCAGCGCCCTGGCGCTCTATGCCACCAGCGCCTGGTATCACTACTACACCGGCAGCGATGCCGCCCTGTTGCGGCTGCGCAAACTGGATCACTCGATGATCTACCTACTGATTGCCGGCAGCTACACCCCCATGCTGATGTCCTTCTACCCCCCGCAGGAAGCAATGTGGTTCTGCCTGTTTTTGTGGGTGGCGGCAATAGCCGGGGTTTGTGTAAAAGCGTTCTGGTTTGCACTTCCCCGGTGGGTATCCACCCTCCTTTATCTGCTGATGGGCTGGTCCATCCTGCTTCGGCCTGGCCCCTTAGCCCAGATGCCGGCCCCGGCCATCGGCCTGCTGGCCGCGGGAGGGGTCAGCTATACCATCGGCGGGATTATCTATGGGCTTAAAAAGCCCAACCTCTCCCCGCAATTTGGCTTTCACGAGCTGTTCCACTGCTTTGTACTTTTAGGCACCGTGCTGCACTATCTGGTGGTAGCGCTGTATATTTTGTAATCTGGCATTCAGGGGAATTCTTACTTTCTATCAGGCAGCAGCTTACTTTTATCCCTTTGACTCGAACAATACTGCCGCAAAAAATCACTGCCCGATCAAAAGCAGTGATTGAAAAGCGGATCTGTTGACTTTTACAGACAAAAAGCATATAATAAAAACAGAAAGGGCATTACCGGTGACGGTTCTCCCCAGTTCATTTAAGAAAGCAACCGCTATCTTTCTGAGGGATGGGCGGTTACTTTTTTATCTCCACAATGGTATACAATACAATAATTAAAATTAAAGCTATGTACTCCACTCTATCACCCCCTTCTAAAAGAAGGGGCAAAAAAGTATCACCCCTTCAAATATAAGTTCAAAGGGGAGGACCGCCAACCGTAGGGTAATGCCCAGATATATCTTATCATAGGCGGCAGAGTTTGACAATATAAGAGGCCCCGTATACATTGACTTTTACAAATAAAAAGCATATAATAGAAATAGGAAGGGCATTACCGGTGACGGTTCTCCCCTTAGTTTTTGGTTAAAAAGTAACCGCAATCTTGTGAGGATGGGCGGTTACTTTTTTATCTCCACTTATCAAGAATAGTGCCGCAACTTTGTCAATAGTTATAAAAATAACAATAATTTTTGTCCATTTTTACCCGCTGCTGCTTGTCAAATTGTCCGGATACCGGTATAATAAGGGGAGAAAATCGGATTTTTTGAGAGAAGAAGGAGAAGCACAACCATGAATATTTGGCACGACATGAGCCCCGACCGTATTTCCCCGGAGGATTTTACTGCTGTAATTGAAATTAGCAAAGGCAGTAAAAAGAAATATGAGCTGGACAAGTACACCGGTATGATTATTCTGGACCGCATCCTGCACACCTCCACCCACTACCCGGCCAGCTATGGCTTTATCCCCCGCACCTATGGCGATGATAAGGACCCGCTGGATGTGCTGGTGCTCTGCTCCGAGCCCATCGACCCGCTGGTACTGGTGCGCTGCTTCCCCATTGGCGTTATTGGCATGGTGGATGGCGGCGAGGATGACGAGAAAATTATTGCTGTCCCCTTCAGCGACCCGGTGTACAACACCTTTAAGGATATTTCCGAGCTTCCCGACCACATCTTCAACGAGATGAAGCACTTCTTCTCGGTATACAAGGAACTGGAAGGCAGCAAGTTTACTGAAATTAAGAGCATTGAGGGCGCTGCCGCTGCCCGGGAAGTCATTCGGCACTGCATGGCCAACTATGACGCCAAATACTGCAACAAATAAGATTTACTACTGGTTCTATCAGACAAAATGCCTCCGGTGTCAAAACACACCAGGGGCATTTTTTGTATTGTATTCTATTTTTAGAGCTGTACCTCCAAAGGGGCCAGCAGTTCCACACTGTCGGGGCAAACCCGGCAGTTGTAAGCCAGCACCTGTACCCCCTGCTCCCTTGCCTGGAAAAGCGCCTGATGAAAATCCGGCTGGGCGGCCGTATTGGGCCTGAAACAGCAGGCCTCCTCCATCTGGACAACAAACACAGCAGCCGCCAGAAAACCCTGGCTGTGCAAAGCCGTCAGCTCCCGGATATGCCGCAGCCCCCGTACCGTGGGCGCATCCGGGAACAGAGCCACGCCACCCTGCTCCAGCGTAACCCCCTTTACCTCGCAGTAAGCAGCAGCACCGGCACTGTCCAGCCTAAAATCCAGCCGGGAATCCCCCACCCGCACCTCCGGCCGGATGGCAGATACCTCCCCAAGGCCCGGCAGGTAAATCCTTCCCGAGGCAATCCCCTCGGTGAACAGCCGGTTCGGCGCCAGGGAGTCCAAATTCACCAGCCGGCCCTGCTTTTCCACTGTAATGAGGGTGTACTGGGTTTTCCTGGCAGGGGATGGCGTGTGCTGCAACCAAACTCGGGCACCGGGCAACAGCAGTTCGGCGCAGCGCCCTGTATTGCGCAGATGGCAGCGCAGTTCCCGCCCATCCGGCCGGCAGACCGCCGTAAAGCGGTTGGGACGGGAGAGAAACACTGCTGGCACTATATGATTATACTGCATCTTTTCACCCCTTCTTTCCCTTGCAGAATAGCACAAACACCCTGCTGCTGTCAAAACAGCTTTGACACTTTAAGAAAATATTGGAAGCAATAAAACATCTTTGGGCAGTGTGTAAAAAATAGATAGAACTCAAAGCAATTTTTATAGAAAAGCCGTTGACAGCACTTTGCCATTGTAGTATGATAAATAAAATAAGATAAACCTTTAAAATAGCACAGAGAGGCTAAAAAGGGAAAATGAAACCGCACCGGGTTCCGGCTGCGGCATGGTTTTGTATGTTACCGGCTCCTGTGCAAGGGGGCCGTTTTTATTTTCCCAAAAAAGACTATCCACTGTAAGACGAAGGGAGAACACTACTATGCATATGCGCCATCTGATTGATTCCACCGACCTGAGCGTTGCCGAAGTTGACCGTATCTTAAACCTGGCGGATGATATTATACAGGACCCTGCCGCCTTTGGCGAATGCTGCAAGGGCCGGATTTTGGCCACCCTGTTCTACGAGCCCAGCACCCGCACCCGCCTGAGCTTTGAGGCCGCCATGCTGCGTCTGGGCGGCAAGGTGGAGGGCTTTTCCTCCGCCGCTAACACCTCGGTGAGCAAGGGTGAAACGGTGGCCGACACCATCCGGGTAGTGGGCAGCTATGCCGATATTGTTGCCATGCGCCATCCCAAGGAAGGGGCGCCCAAGGTGGCCTCCCTGTTCTCGCCGGTCCCCATTATCAACGCCGGGGACGGCGGGCACCAGCACCCCACCCAAACCCTCACCGACCTGTTGACCATCCGCTCGCTGAAAGGGCGGCTGGGGGGCATTACCATCGGCCTGTGCGGGGATTTAAAGTTCGGCCGCACCGTACACAGCCTGATTCAGTCGCTGGCCCGGTATGAAAATGTCACATTCATCCTCATCTCGCCAGAGGAGCTGCAGCTGCCCCGCCACCTGATTCACGAGGTGCTGGAACCAAACCACCTGCCCTATCGGGAGGTGCAGAGCCTGGAGGAAGTAATTGGGGAACTGGATGTATTGTATATGACCCGTATCCAGCAGGAGCGCTTTCTGGACAAGGCCGAATACGAGCGCCTGAAGGACAGTTATGTGCTGGATGCCGCCAAAATGCAGCTGGCCCGGGAGGACATGATTGTGCTGCATCCGCTGCCTCGGGTGAACGAAATTGCATTGGAAGTGGACAGCGACCCCCGGGCCGCCTACTTTAAACAGGTAAAGTTTGGTATGTATGTGCGCATGGCCCTGATTTTAACCCTGTTGGGCATTAAAAACCCGCTGGCTCCCATCCGGGAGGAAGAACCGGAACTGGTTGCCCAGCCGCCAGTATGCCAGAACCCTGCCTGCATCACCACGGCCGAAAATGGCCTGCCTCAGCGGTTTATGTATACAGATGAAGCACATACCCGCTGCAAATGTTTCTACTGTGAACACGACGCCAAATAGAATCTACGGCTAAAAAACGCCGGGGGCTGGTTTTTACAACCAGCCCCCGGCGTTTTCTTCTGCAAATAATGCGGCCTGGCGGGAAGAACAGACCGCCAGGCCA
>CAOKWH010000020.1 GCA_948473085.1 uncultured Clostridia bacterium | reverse complement strand
CTGGAGCTGAATCCGAAAAAGTGTTTTATAGAGCCTATCTCCAGAGGCATCGACTTCTGCCAGTACCGTGTATTCCCCGACCATATCAAATTGAAAAAGGCGACGGCGCTCCGCATGAAGCGCAACCTCAAGCGCATCCAGCACCTTTACGCTACCGGCGAGATCACACTGGAGCGGGCGCAGAAGACAGTCAGCTCCTATATGGGCCTATTATCCCATTGTGACAGCTACCAGCTGAAGCGGGCCATTTTTGGCGAGTACAGCGAATCCGAGTGGGTCGAAGGATGGTTCTATTTGCAGCGGGATAGCGCCTTGATTGAGGCCAAAAAGAACGAGGCTGGGGAGTGATTTTCCCGGCCTCGTTTTTCTCATTTATTCTGTCCGCATTTCTTAAAAATCGTGTCGCGCTACATCTCCTACAAGTTCCCACTTCCTTTTGGTTGTGGGAACTTTTTTAAAAAAAGCCAAACACCCAGGTGCTTTTTTGCTTTCCTGGGTGTTTGGCTTTTGCTGCTTAGGAAGGGTTAGAACAGGCGCCAGATTAAAAGGCGCTCGTTGTCGGTTTTCTTCAGGTTGTCCAGCAGGGCGGCGCAGGCGAGCTCTCCGGCATTTCCATAGTCCGCTTCAAAAAAGGCAGAAACAGCGCGCGAGATGGCAGGGTAGTCCATCCGGCTTTCCAGCAGTAAAATTTCTTCCGGGTTTGCAAATACAACCATATCCCAGTCGCCGGTACTGCTGCGCCACTCTTCGCCCAAAAAGCCTCCGGCTTGCCGGACATCAACCCCAAACGCCGTTTGCAGGTAGTCGTAGAGAGCCAGGAACACCTCACCGGAACAGGTGTTGTTATTCAGCCCCTGTTCGGTGCGCATCAGTTCCTCCTGCATCTTTTGAATCAAAAGGCTGGCTTCTGTTAGCTGGCCCTTTTGTATCTGTTCGGCCAGCTGGTTGTAAACGCCTTTGGAGCACAGCCCAAAGTTTCCTATCATGGACATAGTTCAGTCCCTCCTTCTTATATATCCTGCCGCCGGATGCCCTTTTGGTGCAGGGCGTTGCACAGCCTGCCAAAGTCTGGCAGGGTGAGCTGTTCTGCCCGGGCAGTGGCCGGGATGCCGCAGCCCTCCAGCAGGGCAGCCACTTCCGCCTTGGGCAGGGAGAAAAAGCTGCTCAGGCAGTTGGGCAGGGTTTTGCGCCGCTGGGAAAAGGCCGCCTTGACTGTTTGGAAAAACAGCGCTTCGTCCTCCACCGCCACGGCGGGCTCTTTCAGGATGTCCAGCCGGATAACGGTGGAATCCACCTCCGGGGCTGGCATAAAGGAACCACGGCTCACCTGGAACAGCACCTTTGGGGTGCAGTAGTAGCGCAGGGCAATGCTGATGGCCCCCACCTCCCGGGTGCCGGGCTCGGCTGTGATGCGGGCGGCGGCCTCCTTTTGCACCATAACGGTGATGGAGCGGATGGGCAGCCGCTGTTCCAGCAGGTGCATGAGGATGGGGGAGGTGATGTAGTAGGGCAGGTTGGCGCACACAGCCACCTCCATGCCGGAAAATTCCCTGCCAATCAGCTGGTGCAGGTCCACCTTGAGCACATCGTCATTGACAATGGCAATATTCCCAAACCCCGCCAGTGTCTCATCCAGGATGGGCAGCAGCCGGCTGTCAATCTCTACGCACACCACCTTGTCGCAGCGCTTGGCCAGCTCGGCCGTGAGCACGCCAATGCCGGCGCCTATTTCAATCATACCCACGCCGGGCCCGGCGCCCCCCAGCTCGGCCATGCGAGGGCAAACCGATGGGTTGATAAGGAAGTTTTGCCCCAGCGCCTTGGAAAAGGTAAAGCCATAGCGGTTTAAAATATCCCGGATAACCGATATATTGGAAAGGTTTTGCATAACATCCTCCACAAATACATGCTTTTGTACTGCCAGTATAGCATAAAAGCCGCCGGCTGCAAAGGCGGGGGTGGGAAAATGGTTGAACAGCACCGGAATTTGCGGTAAAATGAAGAAAAACAGAGGGAAGAGAAGGGGAAAACCATGCGCAGAGATAAACTGAACTACTATCTGGATATAGCCGAAACGGTTTTGGACCGGGGCACCTGCCTGCGGCGGAACTTTGGCGCCATAATTGTAAAAAACGACCAAATCATCTCCACCGGCTATGTGGGGGCGCCCCGGGGCCGGGCCAACTGCTGCGACCTGGGGTACTGTACCCGGGAGAAGCTGCAAATCCCCCGGGGGGAGCGGTATGAGCTGTGCCGCTCGGTCCATGCCGAGGCCAACGCCATCATCTCGGCCTCCCGGATGGATATGCTGGGCTCCACCCTGTTCTTGGTGGGGCGGGAGGTATCCACCGGCGACTATGTCAGCGGGGCCAACCCCTGCGCCATGTGCAAGCGCATGATTATCAACGCCGGTATTGAAACGGTGGTTATCCGGGATGACCGGGACCACTACCGCATCTTCAATGTCCGGGACAGTTATATCCTGGAGGATGAGTCGCTGGAGGAGAACCGGGGATACTAAGCAGCAAAGGCCCGCAGAGCAGTTCTGCGAGCCTTTTGTCTGGCGGGATTAGCGGGCGGGGGTTACCGGAATCCAAATTTCGCTGTAGGCATGCCCTTCCTGCTCGGTGTCCATCCTGGTGAAGGAGAAGGAGAGGGAATCTGCCAACTGGTAGCCGGAGGAGGGCAGCCACTCGGAGTAGATGCGGGCCATGGTGTCCTGCATGGTGGCAGGAAACGGCCCTTGGTTGGGGAACACAGCCCAGGTGTGGGCGGGGATGGGCAGCTTTTCCAGCCCGGCCCCCACATCCTCCCGGCTGGTGAGCACGCCAATCAGGTGGGTCAGCTCCCCTTCCTCCCGCAAAAAGTTGGTGTCCGACTGGTAGGAGGCGTTGATGATCTCCTTAGGCTCGGTGTCCCGCAGACGATGCAGCTCCTCCCGCTGCTCCGGGGTGATGCTCTGAGCCAGCTTTACAATCTCCTGGTTCACCCCTTCAAACTGCATGGGCACCCTTCTGCTTACGCCGGCAAAGTGGAAGGCGGGTTTTTCAACAATTTTGTATTCCATAGAAGTTCCTCCCTTTATGGTGATGACAAACTGGATTTTGGGGATGGTTTTAATGGGGGTGTCGGCCGTGATTTCGGACGGCAGCGCGCCGCACCACCGCCGGAACGCCCGGGTAAAGCCATCCACCGACTGATAGGTGTACCGATAGGCCACATCGGTTACCCGTCCACCCCGCTGCAGCTCCTGCGCGGCTGCCGAAAGGCGGCGGTTCTTGATGTATTCGGCCAGTGTCTGCCCGGCCAGGACATAAAACACCGCCTGTAGCTGGGGGGTGGTAATGCCGGCGTACCGGGCCAGCTCCTCCGGCGGCAGTTCCTCGGTCAGGTGGCGTTCGATATAGTCTACCACTTCGTTCAGCTCCCTTAACATTGGCTTGCTCCTTTCTATAGCGGGGCGCCGGCTTGATTATTAGTATAGCAGGGTGTCTGCCGCTTTGCTCGACAGTTTGAGAGGAAAAAAGTCGCCCCTTTTCCCGCCTCTGTTGTTACAGCGCAATCCAGTAACGCTCAATAACCCCGCTTGTGCCCAGCCCGGCTTGGTCCTGTACCTCGTTTTCCAGCTTGCCGCCGTTTTTTAGGATGGTTTTCCGGGAGGCTTCGTTGGCTTTATCACAGGTGAGCAGAACCCTTTTTTCGCCATATTCTCTGCAAACGGGGAGCATCAGCTTTAACAGCGCACTGGCATACCCCTTCCGGCGCTCTGCGGGCAGAACGCTGTAGCCGATGTTCCCGCCATATTGCAGCAAAAAGGGGGAAAGGGGGTGCCGGTAGTCGATGATACCCACCACCTTTTCATCCGCAATCCGAACGCCCAAAAATACCTCGGATGGCACATACTGTTCCCCATACTTCCTTTTCAGCCTGTTTTCAAAGTCCACCCATTCCAAAAAGGAGGTGACCTCCTCAAGGCCCGCACAGCCATCAAAACTATCGTTATTTGCAAGCATAGCTTCCCTGTACTGCATAACCTGCCCGGCATATTCCGGGGCCGGCCTGACCAGTTTTAAACCCATTGCCCTTCCTCCTTTTACTTCCATGTTTTTGTAGAAATTATAGCACAGCCTCTTTTTGGCTGCAATTGAGGGCGGGCAGGATGCTTGGCAGGGAAAGGGGAGCAAAATATTGAACAGACTGAAAACTCCTCCCCCTTTCATTGCGCCGCCTGGCCCGGCGTGCTATAATGAAGTGCAGCGAAACTGTATAAACTTCCCTCTCTGGCGCAAACTACTGAAAAACGCTTGCTGAAAGAGAGGGGATTTTATGGCAAACAATCAGGATAAGCGCCAGGAGGACGAGGAGCAGGACGAAAACCTGCGCATGGCCGAAAGCCAGAACGAGCAGGCCCAGCAGATTATTGAAACCGGGTCGGTTACGCCGGTGCGGGGGAAGCATGTCATCCATTGCCTGACCATTGTGGGCCAGGTGGAGGGGCACTATATCCTGCCGCCCCAGAACAAAACCACCAAGTACGAGCATGTTATCCCCCAGCTGGTGGCCATCCAGCAGGACCGGGATATTGAGGGGTTAATTATCATATTAAATACAGTGGGCGGCGATGTGGAGGCCGGCCTGGCCATTGCCGAGCTTATCGCTGGCATGGATAAACCCACCGTTTCCATTGTACTGGGGGGCGGGCATTCCATTGGCGTGCCTCTGGCAGTCAGCGCGGGGCGCAGCTTTATTGTGCCATCCGCCACCATGACCATCCACCCGGTGCGCATGAACGGCCTGGTGCTGGGGGTGCCCCAAACCCTATCCTACTTTGATAAAATGCAGGAGCGCATTGTTCGCTTTGTCTGTGCCAACAGCGGCATCACCCCGGAGCGCTTTCGAGATTTGATGATGACAACCGGGGAACTGATGATGGATGTGGGCACCGTGCTGGATGGGGAGGCCGCTGTACAGGAGGGCCTGATTGACCGGCTGGGTGGCCTGGGCGAGGCCATCGAGTGCCTGTATGAGATGATAGAGGCCCGGGCCAAAGAGCAGCCAACCGAGCCGGAAAAACCAAAGAAAACCCAAAAATCCGGGCGGAAAAAGGGGGGAAAGGCATGATTCTTTACACACCGCTTTCCCCCTGGCAGGTGCTGCCCGAGTACCGGCCGCAGTTTCAGGTTCGCCAAATGGGCGGGCGCTACCTGGTGGGGGAGCAGACGCCGGAGGGCTTTGTCCTGCAGCGCCTGATTTCCACCAATCCCAGGGACTATCTTTCGCCCAATTTTGCGCCGGGGCGGCTGTATCATAATAGCCTTTGACAGCGTTCAAAGGCGAGCGTATCGGAGGGAATATCATGACCGTTTTGGAAGCCATTTTGCAGGGGGTAATCCAGGGCCTCACCGAATTTTTGCCGGTGTCCAGCTCAGGGCACCTTTCCATCTTTCAGTATTTTACCGGGCTATCCGGGGAGAGTGGGGCTTTCTTCTCCATCCTCCTGCATCTGGGCACCCTGTTTGCTGTAATCATCGCCTTTTTCTCCACAATCTGGGATTTGGTGCTGGAGTTCTTCTCCATGCTGGGGGATCTTTTCCGGGGCCGTTTCCGCCTTAAAAATATGACCTCCCGCCGGAAAATGGTGGTTATGCTCATTCTTTCGCTGGTACCGCTCTTTTTTGTTGTGCTGCTCAAAGATTTTTATGAGAGCTTTTCCACCGATAACGATATTATTGTGGAGGGGGTTTGCCTGCTCATCACCGGCATACTGCTTTCGCTGGCCTGCCGCTGCCCGTTGAAGGGGAAAAATGCCTCCTCCATGCAGTATAGCGACGCTGTGGCCATGGGTATTGCCCAGGCCATTGCCCCCATGCCCGGTATCTCCCGCTCCGGCTCCACCATTGCCACCGGCATGCTGATGGGCCTGGGGAAGAAGTATGCCGTCACCTTTTCGTTTATTATGGGCATTCCGGCAGTGTTGGGAGCGGTGATTCTGGAAATCCCCGAGGTGATGGCCACTGGCCTGACCCTGCCGCTACATATTGTGCTAATCGGCTTTTTCACTTCCTTCATTTTTGGGCTGTTGGCCATTGCGCTGGTGAACCGGCTGGTGGTGAGCGATAAGTTTAAAATCTTTGCCTACTATACCCTAATTGCCGGGGCCATTGTGGTGGCGCTGGGTATCTATGAGCAGGTTTCCGGCCATGCCCTCCAGCAGGCGGTTATCACCCTGCTGGGATAGGACGGGGGTTGGTTTGCCCACTGGAAATAGGGTGGGGTTTTGTGCTATACTAAACCCTGCGGATGGTAAAAACCAAACAGGGCGCAAGACAGGCGCCTGCTGTGCCGCCGGGACAGTTTGCCCCGACGGCCTCCTTTTGCAGCAATATTTTATAGATTAGAATAGAGAGGACGGTAAAAATGGCAGCGGGACAAAAAAAGACATCCGGCAAAAAGAGCACCGGCCGCAAGCGGGAGAGCGCCAAGGCCCGTGAGGCCCGGCTTCGGGCCCAGCGCCAGGCCCAGGCAATTCTCCTAATGGCGGTGGGGGTGCTGTGTTGCGCTTTGGTGTTTTTTAAAGGGGAGGGCTTTTGGCTCATGGCGCACGAGGCCATGTTCGGGCTGTTGGGCGCCTGTGCCTATGGGGCGGCGTTCATCCCGGTGTATCTGGCAGCGGTGCTGGCGTCCGAAAGCCGGTATCCCACCTTTAAAAGCAAGGCGGTATTTTTAAGCCTGCTGGCTCTGTTCATCGGGGCGGTGCTTCAGGTCATCGGGGCCGGGGTGCCAGAGGCCGAAGGCTTTATGAACACGGTTGCCGAGCTGTATGTGCAGGGCGTGGCGCTGGAGGGCGGCGGCCTGTTGGGCGCGGCTCTGGGTGCGCCGCTGCTGGCGGCCTGCGGCAAAACCGGCTCGCTGGTTATCCTGGGCCTGGGCATTTTTATCCTTATTATGTTTATCACCGGGGCCACATTGGTGGGCCTATATAGCAATGTGGTGGAAAAACCGGCGCGCAAGGTGGAGGATGTGTACAACAGCACGCTGGACGGCATCAGCCGCCACATGGCCGAGGCCGAAAACGAGCCCCGGCGCAAGCGCTTTAATATTGATGTGCCCCTGCCAACCCCGCCCGGAGAGGATCCGCTGGCGGGGCAGGAGGAAGAGGAGGAGCCGCGCCCCAGGAAGAAGCCGGCTGCCCGCCAGGCCGATTTCCTGGATGTGGAGAAGGGGCCCGCCCCTAAGGTTATAAAGAATATCGAGCTGGAGGAACCGGCGGCGGAAATTCGGGAAGAAGTGGCCGAGCCGGCGGCTGAGAGGGCAGAAAAAGCCCCGGCAGCCGACCCGTTGGAACGGCCGGAAGAGCCGGATAACCAGTACATAGATGAAATTATCCGGCGTATGGCCCAAAAGCAGGCGGCCAAGGCCCAGGCGGATGCCCCGGCGGCAGAACCCCCGGCCCCTCCGGCAGCCCCTGTTGTCCCGCCAGTTTCAGCAGCGGGGGAAACAGAACCTGCCAGAACAGAGGAGGGACAGCTGGAGGCTTTGGAGCAACCTGCCCCGGCGGCCGAGGAGCGGGACTATATTTTCCCCTCCATTACGCTGCTCACCGAGCCGCAGTCCCGCAGTACAGCGGTGGACAATGAGGAGCTGCGGGCCAATGCCCAGCGGTTGGTGGACACCCTCCAGAGCTTTGGGGTGCAAACCCGGATCATTGACATCAGCCGCGGCCCGGCGGTAACCCGGTATGAGCTGCAGCCCTCCGCCGGTGTGAAGATTAGCAAAATTACCGGCCTGGCGGATGATATTGCCCTGAACTTGGCTGCCGCCGGTGTGCGTATCGAGGCCCCCATTCCCGGCAAGCCGGCTGTGGGCATCGAGGTGCCCAACCGGGATATTGCCACCGTTACCCTGCGGGAGGTGGTGGACTCGGGCGCCTTTGTGGAGGCCAAAAGTAAGCTGAGCGTGGCGCTGGGCCGGGATATTGCCGGCAACATTGCCCTGGCCGACCTGGCCAAGATGCCCCATGTGCTCATTGCCGGTTCCACCGGCTCGGGTAAATCGGTGTGCATCAACTCGATTATTATGAGCATTCTCTACAAGGCCAGCGATAAGGAAGTAAAGCTGCTGATGATTGACCCCAAGGTGGTGGAGCTGGGGGTTTACAACGGTATCCCGCATCTGCTGGTGCCGGTGGTCACCGATCCCAAAAAGGCGGCCGGCGCCCTGAACTGGGCGGTGGGGGAGATGCTGCGGCGGTATAAGACCTTTGCCGAAAACAATGTCCGGGATCTGGAGAGCTACAACGAGATGGCCCGCGCCCATGAAACGCTGCCCACCATGCCCCAGATTGTCATTATTATTGATGAGCTGTCCGACTTGATGATGGCGGCCCCCAAGGATGTGGAGGATGCCATCTGCCGTTTGGCCCAGATGGCCCGTGCGGCGGGTATGCACCTGGTTATTGCCACCCAGCGGCCGTCGGTGGATGTTATCACCGGTATTATCAAGGCCAATGTGCCCTCCCGCATCGCCTTTGCGGTGTCCTCCCAGGTGGATTCCCGCACCATCCTGGATGCCAGCGGCGCCGAAAAGCTGCTGGGCCGGGGCGATATGCTCTATGCCCCGGTGGGTTCCTCCAAGCCGCTGCGTGTGCAGGGCTGCTTTGTTTCCAACAAGGAAGTAGAGCGGGTGGTGGAGTTTATCAAGGAAGGGCAGAACCAGAGCTATGACAGCGGCGTAATGGAGGAGATTGAACGCAACATCCCGGCAGAAAAGGGCAAGGGCGGCGATTCCTCCGGCGGCGGCTTTGAGGAGAACGACGAGATGCTTATGGACGCCATTGAATGTGTGGTAGAAGCCGGACAGGCCTCCACCTCGATGATCCAGCGGCGGCTGAAGGTGGGCTATGCCCGGGCCGGGCGGCTGGTGGACGAGATGGAGGAGATGGGCATTGTCGGCCCGTTTGAGGGTTCCAAGCCCCGCCAGGTGCTTATTTCCAAAGAGCGCTGGTATGAAATGAAGCTGCAACAGTCCAATTAGGAGGGATTTGCTTTGGCAAAAAAACAATATAGGCGGGGCAGCGGCCCCGTTGCCGCCGTTCTCTGCCTGCTGATGACAGCAGCGGCCTTTTTCACAACAGGGCGGCTGGATGATATAGAAAATGTGCTGGGCCCGCTGTCCGACTTACAGCAGGCCTTTGCCCCTGCGGCACCGGTGGAGCCGATGGACGGGCTGCTGCGGCTGCACTGCATTGATGTGGGGCAGGGGGACAGCTTTTTTATCGAAACAGGGGATAAGACCCTGCTGATTGACACCGGCGAGGCTGACTACGCCCAGCATGTCATCGACTATATCCAAGGGCTGGGCTACCAGAAGATTGATATAGCCATTGCCACCCACATGCACTCCGACCACATGGGCAGTATGTCCCGGGTGTTGGATCAGCTGCCGGCCGATACCTTTCTTACAACCGAGCTGCCGGAAGAGATGACCCCCACCACCCGGGCGTACGAAAAGCTGCTGGATACCCTATCCGAGGCGAAAAACACCCAGGTGGAAGCAGCCCGGCCCGGTGCGCAGTACCCGTTGGCCGAGGGGGTGACCCTGACCATTATCGGCCCGCTGGAGGAGTATGACGATTTGAACCTGACCTCGGTGGTCTGCCGGGTGGACGCCGGGGCGCGTTCCTTCCTGTTCACCGGGGATATGGAGCGGATAGCCGAGCTGAAGCTGGTGGAATCCGGCGCCCACCTGAAGGCGGATGTGCTCAAGGTGGGGCATCACGGGGCTTCCACCTCCAGCACCAGGGAATTTTTGCAGGCTGTATCCCCACGCTGTTCGGTAATCTCGGTGGGGGAGGGGAACTCCTACGGGCATCCCACCCAGCGGACATTGGAACGCTTGGTGGAATATGGTGCGGTGTACCGCACCGACCTGTTGGGGAGCATTATCTTTGAAACCGATGGTGACGCCCTCTGGCTGCAAAGCGAGCGGGGGGAGGGCAGGACAGAAATTGGCTAATGGACGAAAAGCTGCCGGAGAGGGGGCCAAACGATGCTGTGGATTGTAGAACGAATTGAGGGGCAGATCGCCCTCTGCGAAACGGAGGACGGCCTGCTGGAACTGCCGCTGGGCCAGCTGCCGGCCGGTACGGTTCCGGGCAGTTGCCTGCGGGTGCAGGATGGGGTATATTTTCTGGACGAGGAGGAAACCAACCGCCGGCGCAAGCGCAACCATGCGGCGGCCCAGGCGCTGTTTCGCCGCCGCCGGGCCAATGAGCCGGAGCAGGAGTGAGTGTTAAACCTATTAAAAAGCCATCCCCCGGGTGCTGCCTGGGGGATGGCTCTTTTTTACAGGAACTGGGTGCCGTTGATTTCCAGCTTAAAGCTCAGGTTCAAATATTCCGCCGCACGCTTTGATAGCATCATGCGGGTGAGGAAAATTTCAAAGTAGTCCATCACAGCGCAGATACTGGTATCAATGGACAGGGAGAGGGAGATGGTCTTGGCGCTGCGGTTTAAAATTAGGGCCGAGTGCTCCGCCGCATAGTTTACCCGGTCGTGAATATCAAAGGTGGCAATATCCTGGTTGCGCACCCGGGTGCGGCGCACATCGCTCTTGTCTGCCAGGATGAGGGCGGCGGCTATGGCGTTTACCGGAAAAGCCGTGCCCTCGTCGTGGTGGCCGATGGCAGACACCACATAGGCTACCTCTTTGGCGCTCATTCCCAGGTTGGTGAGGATGTGAAAAGCCATCACAGCGCCGTTCTGCGCATGGCCCACCCGGTTGACTACATTGCCTATATCGTGCAGGTACCCGGCTATCCGGGTCAGTTCCAGGGTGCGCTCATCATAGCCCAAGATGTCCAAAATATCGGCGGCGCCCTCCGCTACCTTGGTAACATGCCCAAAGGCATGTTTGGTAAAGCCCATCTGTGCCAGGTTTCGGTCGGCCCGGCGGATGTACTCCTTGATGTCCTCGTTGTTTTTAATCATTTCAAATGTAATTTGTTCCAATGGTTCGTTTCACCTCGTTTTTTCTTATATGCAAAGGCTATGCGGTTGGAGTGGATAATTTGCCGGATTGTCTCCATGTCCGGAAAGCAAATAGAATTTACTGCTATTATAGCATAAAACCGGGATGGTTTGGCGCTTTTCCAATATTTTATCCGCCGGGGGCGGGAAACGGCACTTTTCATCGTTTGGATACAAAGGTGTTACAGGATGTTTAAGATTGCGACAAACTTTTACAACAGAAGATTGATTTAAAAATTTTGAAGTGGTATCCTTATAGAAAAGAGCCGCTTTGGAGAAAATAAACAAAAACAGCAGGGCGACCCGCCGGCTGAAGTAGAGGTTTTTATGAGCAACAAACAGAAGACAACCCGGAAAAAGAACGGCCAGCCCACGCTCAAGCTGCGCCAGCGTATTTCCATCAAAAAACTGCTGCGGCTGCTGTTCAGCCGTATGGTAGTGGTGGGCGTGCTGATTTTTTTGCAGTTTTTGCTGCTGATGGCCCTGCTGGTGGGCTTTCGCAACCAGGTGATGTACGCCTACCCCACGATGGTGGTGCTCAGCGTTATTGTGTCGGTCTGGGTGGTAACAGGGGAGGATAACCCCGCCTACAAACTGTCCTGGGTGCTGGTTATCTCGGTTGTGCCGGTGTTTGGCGGGCTGTTCTATATCCTGTTTGGCAACAAGCGGGTGCCGGACGATTTGAAAATTCGCATCCAGCAGTTTTATGACGCCACCATCCAGCGCATCACCCCGGAAGATGGCTGCCATGATAATCTGGAGGCGGAGGATGAGCAGCTGGGTATGCAGGCCAAATATATCCACAATGTTTCCGGCTTCCCGGTGTGGGACGGCACCCAGGCGGATTATCTGCCCATTGGCGAGGCCTTTTTTGAGGCGCTGAAGATGGAACTGATGCAGGCCAAGCGCTTTATCTTCATGGAGTACTTCATTGTCCAGGAGGGCAAGATGTGGGACCCCATCTTTGAAATTCTTAAGCGCAAGAGTGCCGAAGGGGTGGAAGTCCGCTTTCTTTACGACGATGTGGGTACCCTGCAAACCCTGCCCAACAACTACAAAACCGTCCTGGAAAAGGCCGGGATTAAAACGGCGGTGTTCAACCCCTTCCGCCCCCATCTGAACATTGCCATGAACTACCGGGACCACCGGAAAATCACCATTATTGATGGCAATGTGGGCTTCTGCGGCGGCATCAACCTGGCGGATGAATATATCAACGCCTATGCCAAGCACGGCCACTGGAAGGATACGGCTGTGCTGCTCCGGGGCAGCGGGGTGTGGAACCTGACCCTGATGTACCTGATGATGTGGCAGTTCACCACCACGGTGGAAACCGACTTTGACCGCTACCGCCCCACACAGGATTTCCCCAGCGACGGCTATGTCCAGCCCTTCGGCGACAGCCCGCTGGACAACCTGAATGTTTCGGAAAACGCCTATATGCAAATTATCAATCGGGCCACCCGGTATGTCTATATCACCACGCCGTACCTCATATTGGATAACGAGATGATAACAGCCCTGTCCATGGCGGCCCAGAGCGGGGTGGATGTACGCATTATCACCCCCCACATTGCGGACAAGTGGTATGTACACATGGTTACCCGCTCCTATTACAGCCAGCTCATCAAGGCAGGGGTTAAAATCTATGAGTATACACCTGGTTTTATCCATGCCAAGATGTTTACCTCGGATGACAAGGTGGCCATTGTGGGTACCACCAATATGGATTACCGCAGCTTTTATCTCCATTTTGAATGCGGCGTTTCCTTCTATAATTCCTCGGTGGCGGGGGATGTCCGGGATGACTTTCTAAAAACCCTGCAGGCCTGCCAGCGGGTTACGCTGGAGGAGATGGTGCAGCAGCCTCTTGCCCGCAGGGCGCTGGCAAAGCTGCTGCGGCTGATGGCTCCACTGATGTAAAAGAAATACACAGCCTCCAAAATGGGGGCTGTGTATTTTTATGGAAACACTCCCTTCCTGTTGGGAAGTTTTATTGGGGGGCAATGGGCCAGTCCTCCTGCATCAGTTCATAGATATACTGGATGTGAACCCCATCGGCCCGAACGCCCAGCTTTTGCAGCAGTTCGGCTGGAAGGCTTGCCAGTGTATCGTTGCTGATATAGCGGGTAAGCATCAGGTGGGAGTTGTAGTTGCCGGTTTTCCCAGTGTCAAACAGCAAAGTGCTGGTATTGTCCAGGTCTGCGGCATGGACACGCGGGGAGGAGGCGTCGTACAGCAGCTGCACCTCGTCGGTGGTGAGGGTGGGCAGCAGGGGGAAGTTTTCACCATCGTAGTCCTGAACAGGTATATCGCCGGATTGATCCTTTAAGAGGTAGGAGTCGTACCCGGTCACACAGTAGTAGGCCATCTCCTCCATCAGTTCATTGGTGGAGGGGTCCTGGTACTCGCTGTAACGGGAAAAGTTTGCGTAAACCCGGTCGTAATCTTCGGCATCGAAGGACGGGAGGGCAATCTCCTGCTGCTTTAGCTGGTCGGAGGTGTTGGTAAAGCTATCCAAAACTGGAACTTGTACCTCGGCATACAGTTCCTCGGTGGTGTACGCGTCGTTTTCATAGTCATAAACCTTAGCGGGATAGGAATAGCGCAGGTTTAAAAAGCCGGTGCTGCTGCCGATATATCCCTGGTTTTGGGAAAGGGTGTGGAAGAGATCCTGCTGGGCGGCTTCCAGAAGCAGCTGGGCAGTGGTGCGGTCGGTGGAAAGGGTTCTCCCGTCCAAAGTGATGACGGCGGCGTTTTCCAGTCGGGTATCCTCCTGCCCCAGCCGGAGGATGGGGTTGACCTGCCGGATAATTTCATCCCGGGTATACAGCTGGCGCAGCTGCTCGGTCCCCTGCTCATTCAGTGTCAGGCCATAGTATTGGCGGCTGATGGTGCAGCCGTTGTTCAGCCGGTATTCCACAGCCAGGGAGGTGCTCCCCTCGTCCAGTGTCTTGGCCGAATCAATGGCCTGGGTATGCAGCGCTGTCAGCATTTCCAGCGCCTCCGGGTCGGTAATCAGCAGCCAGTCGGGGGTTCCCAGGCCGCTGTAATAGGCCCGGTAGCCAACGCGGGCGGAAAAGCTGGCGGACTGGATGGAGGGGACAGCTGGTATCGCTGTTTCATATCCCAGCAGCCCGGTAACGGCCAGCAGGGAAATTGACAGTGAAACGGCCAGGTCGGCCATGCAAATCCACCAGTTGCCGCGGATGCTCTTAAAGCCCCGGGCAAACACCACTTCCAGTATAATGTAGCCGAGCAGAGCGCCAGCCAGGGAGCCCACCAGGAAAACCACCCGCTGCCCGGCAGTATAATAGTTGGAGGACGAATCCAGCAGCGTATAGAACACCATTGTGGCAAAGCCCACCGAAAAAAGATAGGCGGCGCAGATTTTGAGTATCAGTTTAAACCAGTTGTCCTGCCCAATCCCTTCGGCCATAGCGGCGTCCCGTTTTTCATAGAAATAGACAGACAGGTAGAGCATGGCGCAGAGCAGCACAGCCCAAAGGCCAAGCCCCCAGATGCTCAGAAACTCCATTGCCATCTGGCCCTCTGTAACGATGGCCGTGCAAAAGCCAAAAGGGTGGGTGTATGGCCCTATTTTGGAAAGCAGGGCAGTGGGGTCGAAGCCGAGCACGAATATGCCCAGGGTGCCTGCCACCGCCAGCAGCAGGAGGATGGGCGCCGTATTCAGCAGGAAAGCATACAGCACTGTATCAGTGGTGTTGCCCATCAGGCAGGCCACCATAACAACAGAAACAAACAGCACATAGGCCAAAAAGCTCCAGCTTAAAAGGTCGGGGAGCAGCCAGTCCAGCCCCATTTTGGGCAGGTAGAGGGTGACCTCCACCGCTGTCAGCCCCAGGTTCAGCCCAATAGGCACCACCAGGCCGATGAAGCCGGAGAGCAGATGGGAAAGGATCATCTGGCGCCGGGTAAAGGGCAGGGTGTAGTAAATATCCACTGAGCGCCTGCCAAAGTTGTAGTTCATCAGCTGCAATGCAATCACCACAGAAAAAACAAAAATTACGCTGATGAACAGGAAGAGGGATAGGCCGTTGTAAATGCTGGTGTGCCGGATAAAAATGCTGTAATGGGAGCTGCTGTAGATAACCAGGGCCATCTGCATGGGCAGCGAAACAAAGCCCAGCAGGAAAAACAGGGAGGACATGAGCTTTATCCGTCCCAGGTCATGCCGGAGCATGGCGCGAAAGCCGGGCATGTTAGAAGATGATGTGATTGTAGTCATAACCCACAGCCTCCATTTCGCTTATAAATACTTCCTCTAAGGTGAGCGGGATACAGTCCAGAATGAGCGGGCAGTACTGCTGGAACACCCCAGTCACCTGCTCCTCGCTGCCCCGCGCCAAAATGGTGTAAACACTGCCGACGCGGTCCAGCCGCAGGACATCCAGGCCGGGAAAGTTAGGTTCCTCCATCGTCTCCCGGAAGGCCGCCTGTATTTTGCAGTAGCCGCTTTTTAAATCGTCCATTTCCCGGGTGAGCAGCAGGCTGCCGTTGTGCAGGATGGCCACATGGTCGCACAGGTCCTCCAGTTCCCGCAGGTTGTGGGAGGAGATAACGGCGGTCATTCCCCGGGCAGAAACCTCATCGGCTATCAGCTTGCGGGTTGCCAGGCGAATCACCGGGTCCAGGCCGTCAAAGGCCTCGTCCAGCAGCAGATAGTCCGGTTCCCGCGCCAGGGCCAGGATCAGGGCGGCCTGCCGCTTCATCCCCTTGGAAAAGCCCGCAATTTTCTTGTCCGAAAGGATGGGGAAGGCGGTGCAGAGCTGGGCGTACTTTTCCTCGCTCCAGCTGGGGTAACAGGAGCGGTAGAACGCCGCCATCTCCTGCATGGTGGCCCCGGGAAAGAAGAAAAGGTCGTCCGGCACCAGCACAATGCGCTGTTTGGCCAATACATTGTCAAAAATTTCGGCCTCATCCAGCTTTGCACTGCCGGAAAAGGGGCGGTAGATGCCGCACAGGGTGCGCAGCAGGGTGGATTTGCCGGCGCCGTTGGTACCCACCAGGCCGTAGATGCAGCCGGGGCGGATGGACAGCGACAGGTTGCTTACCGCCTCGTAGTTGTCAAATTTCTTTGTCAGGTTCTGAATGGTTATCATCAATATACCCCCCCCCGTATACTTGTTTGGTGAGCTGCAAAACCGTTTCCAGCGCAACGCCGGCATTTTTCAGTTCGATTAGAATTTTGCGCAGTTTGTCGGTGATGGATACCGTCACCTGGCGGCCCAGCTGGTCGGAGCCGCTGATAAAGCTCCCCTTGCCGGCTACCGAATAGATTAGCCCGCTTTTTTCCAGGTCCTGGTAGGCCTTTGCCACCGTGTTGGGGTTTATACCAAGTTCCCGCGCCATCACCCGCACCGATGGCAGTGGGTCCCCGGGACCAATGGCCCCGGCCATGATAAGCCGCAAGATCTGATCCTTTAATTGTTGATAGATGGGCGCCCTGCTGTGAAGGTCAAGCTGGTACATATCCTCACCCCCGGATAACTGTTTTTAGTGTACTAATGCGGTTGATACAGTAAGCATAGTACACAAAGTACAGTTTGTCAAGCACCCCAGAGGTTTGTTAAAAAATAGTTCATAAAAACCGGTGGCTGCAATAATTTGTTTGGGTTTTGGCACTTTGTTAATATCCGCAGGGGTGTTTTCCCGCTTGAGGCTGCATTTTTTCGTTGCTTTTTATGGTGCAATGCGATAAAATTATTCTCGTATAGCAGCGCGAAAGGCGCGACGCAGGCAGGTATCAAAGACTGCCTGAAACGAAGAAGCAAGAGGTGAGCCAAATGCGCAAGACAAAGATTATCTGCACCCTGGGGCCGGCCAGCTCCGATGCAGGAACCCTTCGCCGGATGATTTTGGCCGGCATGGATGTGGCACGGTTCAACTTTTCCCACGGTACCTACGAGGAGCATCTGGAACGCTTTCAGATGGTGGATAAACTACGCAACGAGTTATCCCTCCCTGTGGGCACCATGCTGGATACCAAGGGGCCGGAGATCCGCCTGGGCCTGTTCCGGGACGGCCAGGCCTTTTTGGAAAACGGGGCAGAATTTACCCTGACCCCGAGGGAAATTGAAGGGGACAGTACCCAGTCGCACATTACCTACACCGGGCTGGCCGGGGATGTGCAGCCCGGCACCACTGTGCTTATTGATGATGGCCTGATTGAACTGCGGGTGCAGCAGGTGCTGCCGGACGGCGATATTCGCTGCCTAATTGTCAATGGGGGAAGGGTGTCCAACCGCAAGGGGGTGAATGTACCAGGGGTACATCTGTCCCTGCCCTTCCTGAGCCAGCGGGACCGGGAGGATTTGCTGTTCGGCATTAAAACCGGGTTCGATTTTGTGGCGGCGTCCTTTGTGCGTACAGCAGAGGATATCACCGGGATGCGCCATTTTTTGGAGCAGAACGGCGGGCGCAAAATCAAGATTATTGCCAAGATTGAAAACGCCGAAGGGGTCGAGAATATTGACGAAATTCTCCGGGTATCGGACGGCGTTATGGTGGCCCGTGGGGATATGGGGGTGGAAATTCCGCTGGAGGATGTGCCTATCCACCAAAAATCGCTGATTAAAAAGGCCTATATGGCAGGCAAGCATGTAATTACAGCGACACAGATGCTGGAGTCGATGGTGAACAACCCCCGGCCCACCCGGGCCGAGGCCAACGATGTGGCCAACGCCATCTACGATGGCACCAGCGGCATCATGCTCTCCGGCGAAAGCGCTGCCGGCAAGTATCCGGTGGAGGCTGTTACCACAATGGCCACCATTGCCCAGCGCACCGAAGAGGATATTGACTACCGCAACCGCTTCTACAAAGGGGATTATGTCCTGGATGATGTGACAAACGCCATCTCCCATGCCACCTGCACCACAGCCTATGATATTGGCGCGGCCGCCATTATCAGCGTGACCCAGTCGGGCCAGACCGCCCGGATGTGCAGCCGGTTCCGGCCGGGGGTGCCCATCATCGCCTGCACCACCTCGCTGGCAGTTTCCCGGCAGCTCAGCCTGTCCTGGGGGGTGCATCCCATTATCATCCAGATGAAGGAGAGCACCGATGCCCTGTTTGACGCCGCCCTGGAGGCAGCCCAGCAGGCAGGGTACTTAAAGCCCGGCGACCTGGTGGTTATTACAGCTGGTGTGCCGCTGGGCGTGCCTGGTACCACCAACCTGCTCAAAGTGGCAGTGGCCGGCGATGTACTGGTTCGGGGCAGGGGGCTCAACGCCTTCCGGACAGTTGGCAATCTTTGTGTAGCAAAAAATGCGGCAGAGGCATTGCGTAAATTCAAACAAAATGATATATTAGTAGTGCCTGCAATCTCTCCTCAGCTGCGTGACCTGTTGGAGCAGGCCTCGGGTGTTATTATCGAGGCAGCTGAGATGGAGCTTGACGCAGGAAAAATCTGCAAAGACCGTGAGATCCCTATTATTGTGGGCGCAGAAAACGCCACTTCTGTTTTGAGGGGCGGTATCTCTGTAGGCGTGGATGCATCCCAGGGCCTTGTATATAACGCAGCATCCCTGAATAATCGAAAAATTAAAGGAGAAAAGTAATGGAAACAAAGAATTCTTTTATCAAAAGAGTCCTTGCACTGGCTATGTGCAGTGTCATGGTGCTTTCGCTGGCATCCTGTACCGGTGACCGGGGGGAGAGCAGTTCGCCGTCGGGTGACAGCAGCATTTCCAACCCCATCACCGAGCCTTCCAGCGCCGACCCGGTGGAGCCGGAGCAGGGTATTCTGGACAAGCTGAACACTGCCTATGACACCAATAACGATGTAGTGGGCTGGCTGACCGTACCTGGTACCGAAATTGACGAGCCGGTTGTACAGGGCGTTGATAACAAGGTATATGAGCGTGCCGACTGGACCGGCACCGGTGTATACAACTGGTATGGCTGTTACTATGCTGATGCCGGCAACTCGTTCGGCAACCGCAACGATATGTCCCGCAACACCATTATTTACGGCCACAACATGCACAATGTAACCGATGGCCCCAAGGATACCCTGAAGTTTGGCGCTCTGCAGAAGTTTGTGGACTTTAACGGAGATGGCACCATCTTTGGTGACGATGTGGCCACTGCCAACGACTTCTCCTTTGCCGAGAAGAACCCTGTTATCTACTTCTCCACCACCGATGACGAGATGGTTTGGGTAATTTACGCCGTGTACTTCACCGACCTGGACTTCCAGTATCACCTGGAGAACCCCGATGACGCCACCTTTGAAGCTATGATTAAGGAGGCCAAGGACCGTTCCCGTCTGGACTATGATGTGGATGTAACCAAGACCGACCGTATCCTCACCCTGTCTACCTGCGCTTACAAGTATGGCGTGGATAAGAGAGACCTGCGCCTGGTTGTACAGGCCAGACTGCTCCGCCCCGGTGAGACCATCCCCACCACTGCCAAGGTGAGCAGAAACAGCGATGTAAAGGAACCCGCCCAGCACGCCACTACACCCGTAGCCGGCTAAGCTGCAAAGGATTCCTGTAAAATAAAAGGGCAGTGCAGACTGTACAGTCTGCACTGCCCTTTTTCTTTCGGTTTTAGAGTATCAGGCGGTTTCCTACATATCAACCGGGATGGATTGGAGCCCCGCCTCAGGCGCTGTATGCTCAGTTTACTGTACAGCTGCCACCAGTCCAGCAATTTTGCTGAAAGATTGTATAACCGGCAGAATGAGAACGGATTGGATACTGCAATCTGCCGGGAGATACACCATCGCTGGTTTTCACCAGATTTATCTAACAAAAAAGCCGGGCTGTTATAGGTCCGGCTTTTTTGCTTACAGGGATTCCTCTTCCTCTAAGGCGGCGGTTTTGTAGGAGAGGGTCATCACACTATCGGCAATGTAGACATTCTCCACTGCCACATTGTCGTAGTCAATATCATAGTGGGAGAAGTTTAAAAAAGAACGGATGCCCAGCTCCACCAGCAGCGGGAGCAATACCTTGGCCCCCTCGATGGGGACGCAGAGGGAGGCGGCAACGGGATGGTGCTCGTGGCAAAAATCTTTCAGTACATCCAGGGAGAGCACCGGGAAGTCCTTGATTTCACTGCCGACAATCCACTCGTTGGTGTCAAAGATAGCCAGCAGCTCAAAGCCGCTGCTGCTGAAGTCCACGCTGCCGGCGATGGCCTTGCCCAGGTTGCCGGCCCCCAGCTGTATCATCTTCCTGGGGCTGGTCAGGCTCAGGATGTCGGCTATTTCGCTTTTCAGCGCGGCCACACTGTAGCCGTACCCCTGCTGGCCAAAGCCGCCAAAGCAGTTGAGGTCCTGGCGAATTTGGGAGGCAGTGAGGTCCATAATACGCGCCAGCTCCTTGGAAGAGGTTTTAACCACCCCCTGCTGTTCCAGGTGTACCAAACAGCGGTAATATCGGGGCAAACGCCGCACAACAGCGGCGGAAACTTCACTTCGCTTGGTGTTCATCAGCCATACACATCCTTTCCGGCAGGTGTTTTCATCCTGCATGCTTTATGCCCATTCTATATCAAATGCCCGGCAATGTCAAATATCCAACAACAGCCAGGAAAAGATTTTGAAAAGCGTTTATTATTTTCGCCTTCTTTATTCATATATGTCCGGTATAATAATGGTAGTAGAAATTCCACATCTCTCTGCGTATACAGAAAGGAGCGGATTTGTGAGATGAGCAACATCGAAATTAGCAGGCAGCCTGCCAGACGCCAAACCCTGGTGCTGGTGACCGACCAGTTTAAATGTGAAAGAATTATAAAGGCCGGCCGGGCCATTTCCAATATAACCCATACCCAGCTGCGGGTGCTCAGTGTCAGCCAGATGGAGCGCATGGGGGATCCCATCGCCCTGCAATACCTCTTTGATATAGCCAGGGAGAACGGCTCGGTGCTGGAGATTGTGTTCAGCGACGCGTTTGAGGAAACCATTGCCCAGTCCATTGCCGAAAGCAATACGGTAAATGTGGTTACAGGTGAACCGGGGGATGACAGCTCGGTGCTCTATTCCCTATGGGAGCAGTTCCCCGGCGTCCGGTTTTTCACCACCGACCCGGAGGGCCGGCTGAATCTGGCCGAGCCGGTGGCGGCGCGGGCTTAAAACAAAAGGCGGGGAACAACCCGTCTTTTTTCTTTTGCCCGGAGCAGTTGGCGCAGAATAAAACCCGCCGGGGAGCAGGAGCCTCCGGCGGGTTTTCTGTTTGTATAAAGAATTAGAAGACGGAATCCAGTGCCTGGGAATCAATCTCCTCCTGGGCCTTGGCCAGGAAGGCATTTAGCGCCATAACGCCGTGGTCGCCGCCCTGTCTGGAACGGACTGCCACTGTGCTGTTTTCAATCTCCTTGTCGCCCACTACCAGCATGTAAGGAATCTTGAGCATCTGGGCCTCGCGGATTTTGTAGCCCATCTTCTCGTTGCGCTCATCCAGCTCACACCGCAGGCCGGCTGCGGTCAGCTGATCCCGTACCTTGGCAGCATACTCCAGATGGCGCTCGGATACAGGGATTACCTGTACCTGCACCGGAGCCAGCCACAGCGGGAAAGCGCCGGCAAACTGCTCAATCAGGATGCCGATGAACCGCTCAATGCTGCCAAAGGCGGTGCGGTGCAGCATAACCGGGCGGTGCTTTTCGCCATCGGCTCCCACATAGGTGATATCGAACCGCTCCGGCATCTGGAAGTCCAGCTGGATGGTGCCGCACTGCCAGGTACGGCCGATACAGTCGGTGAGGTGGAAGTCAATCTTCGGGCCATAGAAGGCGCCGTCGCCCTCATTTACCTTGTAAGGCTTGCCGTTCTCCGCCAGGGCGTTGCGCAGGGCGTCGGTGGCAATCTCCCAGTCCTCATCGCTGCCCATCGAGTTTTCCGGGCGGGTGGAGAGCTCCAGGTTATAGTCAAAGCCAAACACCTTGTAGATGCCGTCGATGAGCTTGATTACACCCAAAATCTCATCCTTAATCTGCTCGGGTGTGCAGAAGATGTGGGCGTCATCCTGGGTGAAGCAGCGTACCCGCATCAGGCCATGCAGCGCGCCGCTGAGCTCGTGCCGGTGTACAATGCCCAGCTCTCCCATACGGATGGGCAGGTCCCGGTAGGAGTGGGGCTTTCTCTTATACACCAGGATGCCGCCGGGGCAGTTCATGGGCTTGATGCAGAAGTCCATCTCATCAATGACGGTGGTGTACATGTTGTCCTTATAGTGGTCCCAGTGGCCGGAGTTTTCCCACAGGGTGCGGGACATAATCTGGGGGGTGCGCACCTCCACATAGCCGGCCTTCTGGTGCAGGCCGCGCCAGAACTTCTCCAGCTGGTTGCGCACTACCATGCCGTTGGGCAGGAACACCGGGAAGCCGGGACCCTCATCAAACAGGTCGAACAGGTCCAGCTCCTTGCCCAGCTTGCGGTGATCCCGCTTTTTGGCCTCCTCCAGCATGGTCAGGTGGGCCTCCAGCTCGCTGGCCTTGGGGAAGGCCACGCCGTATACCCGGCAGAGCATCTTGTTTTCAGCGTCGCCCCGCCAGTAGGCGCCGGTGGTCTGGGTCAGCTTTACAGCCTTAACCCGGCCGGTATCCGGCAGATGGGGGCCGGCGCACAGGTCGGTAAATTCGCCCTGCTGGTAGAAGGACACCGGCTCGCCGCTCTGGGCATGCTCGGCAATCAGTTCCAGCTTGTAGGGCTCGTCGGCCATCTGCTTGTCTGCTTCGGCCTTGTTCAGCTCAAAGCGCTGGATGGGGTAGGCCTCCTTGACAATCTTGTGCATTTCAGCCTCAATTTTGGCCAGGTCCTCCGGGCCAAAGGCCGGCTCGATATCAATATCGTAGTAAAAGCCGCTGTCAATGGCCGGGCCGATGGCCAGCTTGGCCTGGGGGTACAGCCGCTTTACTGCCTGGGCCAGAATATGGGAGGCGGTGTGGTTAAAGGCCCGCTTGCCCTCCTCGCTCTCAAAGGTGAGAATTTCCAGCTCGCAGTCCTGGTTCAGGCAGGCGCGCAGGTCATGCACCTCGCCGTTCACCTTGCAGGCACAGGCCGCTTTGTACAGGCCGGCGCTTAGCTTCTGGGCAATTTCTGCCACCGAAATACCCGCTTCAAACTCCTTGACAGAGCCGTCTTTCAGGGTTACTTTAATCATGGTTCTCTGCTCCTTTTCCTTTGAAATAAATAGAAAAAGCTCCACCCCAAAACACGGGGTGAAGCATATAACTCCACGGTTCCACCCGAATTGCAGAAAAACTGCCACTCGCTTGGATGATAACGCTTTCCCAGCGGTGCGTTTTGGGAACATCTCCTTGGACACACATTCCGAGGCGGTACCCTTTGGCCCCCGTTCCAAGCTGCTTTCAGCCGCTGGCAGCTCTCTCTGGCAGGAGGGGTGTTGGCCTGGGGTTCCTCATCAACAATTTGCAATGCTATTTTCTTTGGGATTTTGCCCTACGCCTATCTTATCACCGGCGGGGGCGGTTGTCAATAGCAGGCGGACAGGGATTTTTCGGCTGTGTGCCCTTTGCTGCAAAGGGGGCGGTTGTTGGGCAGAAGTAAAAAATACCGCGCTGGAAGATATAATTCTTGACAGATGTTAAGCAGTTCTATAAAATAGAAACTGATATAATATTTTTATATAACCTCTATATTTGCGGGCAAGGGCTGTCAGCCCTGCCCTGGTTATACAGCAATATGGCGTTTTTTTGGATGTCTGGATGGGCGTCCTGTCTTTTCATGTCCAGAATCGGCCAGAGCGGCGCCGTATTTTTAAATATTATCTATCACAAAAGCTGAAAGTAAGATAAAACACAAAAACAAAATGAAAGGAGGTCTGCCAGGACCATGAAGGAATTGATTATCCCTATTGTTACGCTTGTTATCGGTATTGTACTTGCATTTCCTGCGGGGATTCAGTATAGAAAACGGGTGGCGGAGGCAGAGCTGGGGTCGGCCGAGGAGGAGGCCAAGCGGGTGCTGAGCGACGCCATTAAAACAGCTGAGAGCAAAAGGCGGGAAGCTCTGGTAGAGGCAAAGGACGAGATTTTTAAGCTGCGCAGCGATGCCGACAAGGAGGTAAAGGAGCGCCGCAACGAGGTAGCCCGGCAGGAGCGCCGGCTGCTCCAGCGGGAGGAAAGCCTGGACAAAAAGTCGGAAAACTTAGAGAAAAAGGACGAGCAGCTAACTGAAAAAATCGAACAGGCCGAGGTGCGCCTGTCCGAGGCCGAGGAGGTTAAGCGGCGCCAGATGGAGATGCTGGAAAAAATCTCCGGCTATACGGCCGACCAGGCCAAGGCGCACCTGCTCCAGAATTTGGAGAATGAACTGACACATGAAAAGGCCCTGAAAATCAACCAGATTGAGGCCAAACTGCGGGACGAGGCGGACCAGAAGGCCCGGGAGATTATTGCCGGCGCCATCCAGCGCTGTGCCTCCGACCATGTGGCCGAGGTGACCGTTTCGGTGGTTCCGCTGCCCAATGATGAGATGAAGGGCCGCATTATCGGCCGGGAAGGCCGGAACATCCGGGCGCTGGAAACATTGACCGGCGTGGATCTGATTATTGACGATACCCCGGAGGCTATCACCCTTTCCAGCCTTGACCAGGTGCGCCGGGAAGTTGCCCGGATTGCCTTAGAGCGCCTGATTCAGGATGGGCGCATCCACCCCGCCCGCATTGAGGAGATGGTGGAAAAGGCCAAGCGGGAGGTGGACGCCAAAATTAAGCAGGCCGGGGAACAGGCCGTCACCGAATCCGGCGTGCACAACATCCACCCCGAACTGGTGCGCCTGTTGGGCAGGATGCGCTATCGCGCCAGCTATGGACAGAATGTGCTGGAACATTCGCTGGAGGTTTCCCACCTGGCGGGCATGATGGCCGCCGAGCTGGGCGCCGATGTAAAGACAGCCCGCCGCGCCGGCCTGCTGCATGACATTGGCAAGAGCCTGACCCATGAGATTGAGGGCAGCCATGTCCAGATTGGTGTGGATGTAGCCAGAAAGTATAAGGAAAACCCGGAGGTTATCCACGCTATCGAGGCTCACCATAACGATGTGGAGCCCCGCACCGTGGTGGCCGCACTGGTACAGGCTGCCGACGCCATCTCTGCTGCCCGGCCCGGTGCCCGGCGGGAGAATGTGGAAAGTTACATCAAGCGCCTGGAAAAGCTGGAGGAGATTGCAAACTCCTTTGACGGGGTGGAATCCTGCTATGCCATCCAGGCCGGCCGGGAAATTCGCATTATGATTAACCCCGATACCATTGGGGATGATAAAATGGTAGTGGTTGCCCGGGAGATTGTAAAGAAAATTGAGAGTGAGATGGAGTATCCTGGGCAGATTAAAGTCCACCTGATTCGGGAAACCCGGGCCATTGATTTTGCCAAGTAACCTAAAAAAGCGAAGATTTTTCTATATCAAAGACATCCCCCGGCAAGGCCGGGGGATGTCTGCTTATGGTGGGTATTGGAATTTTCATTGCCAAATAGCTGTAAAGTTAAACGAAAATATCGAATAAATTTAGTGAAAAAGCGCTATTTTATCCCGGAAGTTTTGACTTATACGAGTTATAGTGGTATAATAGCGGCAAGGCAGATAGTAGCATTTTGTATACAGGGGCCGCTGCAAGGATAGCAGATGGTTTTTGGCATACAGTTTATACCATTTTGGTGCGGCATCTACCGGGGTTGTCAACCGCAGATGCGGCCACAGTACCGGGCGGCCATTCCGGCGTGGGCACCTTTCTGGTATTGTGCTGCCATGTGACGCAGAGAGGAGATGATGTGTTTGACTCGCAACAGTTCTGACGCCAATGACGAGATAGTCCAGGACTCTCCCGACATGGGTGAAGAGACGATGGCGACGAAAGACCGTTTTTTGAAGCTCATATCCGATTCTTACGAAAAATTTGAAACAACGAAACTTTATAAATATTTTTATATTACCGGTATTACCCTTTTCCGCAAGGCAAAGAGGGTAAAGCGCCGGGCTATCCGGTTCCTGCTGGCCCACAGGCCTGTTGTTCACCTGAACGACAGGCAAAAGAGGATTATGGGCCGGATGCAGGCGCCGCTGCTGAGGGCCAAGGAGTCGTTTAACGAGGGCTTTAACTGGTCGGTTGAGTTTGCTGAGCAGTACAAAGCCGCAGCAGAAAAGGGTGAGCATGGGCGCTTGCTGGGCAATACCCTGAAAGAGGGGCTGAAGCTGTGCAGCGACACCACTTCCAAGGCATTTAACTATGTGGCGCCGGCGGGTGGTATTGCAGTGCTGCTGCTTACCATCACGGTATATAACAGCCTTACCTTTGCCCTTTCGGTGGAATACAATGGGCAGTTTATCGGATATGTGACAAGTGAGAGCGAGTTTGTAGCCGCCAATCAGAAGATGCGCGAGCGTATTGTATTTGAGGAGTTTGAGTATCCGGAGGATGCCATTCCCAAGTACACACTCCAAATCGTTTCCAAATCGGCTGTGAACACCGAGGAGGAGATTACCGACAGCCTGATAGCCTCCACTGGCAGTGAGCTGACCGATGCTTACGGCCTCTATGTGGCGGATAAGTTTGTGGGTGCCTCCTATGACCCCGGCAAGATTAACAGCCTGCTGGACAGCATCAAGGCTGAGTATAGCACCGGCGACCCGGATGAAGTGATTGAGTTTACCGATCCCGTTTCCATTAAGGAGGGCCTGTATCCCAAAACCTCCATTGTAAACATGGCAGCGCTGGAGGAGAAGCTCAAGGAGAACGAGTCCGAGGAGCAGACCTATATTGTGCAGGCGGGGGATGCCCCCACTGTAATTGCCCAGAAGTTTGATATGCTGTATGCCGATTTTAAGGCGCTGAATCCCAATGTGGAAAAGTCGCTGCTGATTGGCCAGGAAGTGCTGATCGAAAAGGCAGTTCCCACCCTGGGTGTGCAGGTAGTGCGCACCGAGGTGTACAATGAGGAAGTGGCGTTTAAGATTGAGCACAAGCAGGACCCCAACTTCCAGCAGGGCTATACCAAGGTAACCCAGATGGGCGAAAAGGGTATCACTGAAATCACTGCCAAGGTTGTCTATATTGATGGTATTGAGCAGTCCCGCACCATTTTGAGCACCAATGTAATCAAAGAACCGGTGGATGAAATTATGGTAGTAGGCGGCAAGGCTCCGCTGAGCCAGCTGCCGGCGTCGGCTATGGTTAGCAACAGCTATTTTATCTGGCCGGTGGATGGCGGCTACCTCTCCTGCGGTTTCTATGGTTATTATGGCCATGGTGCAATGGATATTGCCGGCAAGCAGGGCATGGCAATCCGTGCGTCGGCTTCTGGTACAGTTGTCGCAGCTTATAACTACACCAACGGCGCCTACGGGCGTTATGTAGTAATTGACCACGGCGGCGGTGTACAGACCCTGTATGCGCACAACAGCCAGGTTTATGTTCAGGTTGGCCAGTGGGTGGAACAGGGCGAGCTGATTGCAGCCATGGGTTCCACTGGTAATTCCAGCGGCAACCACTGCCACTTTGAAATCCGTATTAATGGTGTAAAAAAGGATCCGGCAGGATATATCGGAACTGTTTACAACCGCTAAGGTTGTTTGGATACGATAGGGTAAAAAAGACGATACGGCTAAAAAGCTGTATCGTCTTTTATTATACCATGAAGCGATAGCGGAATGGTATAATTGGCTATCTTTTTCGGTTGCCCCATGAGGGGCGAGAAAAAGGGCCTTTAAAATTTAAGTATGATGAAGGTGTTTACACCGGGATACTATAATTGGCTTTCTACCCTGCCCCATAAAAGGCGGAGAAAAATCAGTATGATAAAGGCTTATTTGGATGATAAAGTATCTGTCATCGCGGGGATTTGCTTGTTTTTAATGGGGAAGAAAACTAAATGGCTTTCCCAATACCCTGTATTTTTAAATTGGATGGCTGGCTTAGAGCAAATCCTCTATAAAGCGCACCTCGGCGCTGTTCCAGTAGGCCTGATAGATCCGGCTCTGTTGGTTGTCCAGGTTTAGCTGGTACATCCGGAAAATAACCGGGATATTTTTAGGCTGCCACTGCTCCTGATAGGAGTAGCAGTAGCACATACCCAGCTTTTGCATCACAGCGCCGCTGGCGGGGTTGTTTTTGTCATGTGTGGCAGTAATATGGGGGATGTTGTCCCGGCGCAGCTGCTGGATGATAGCAGCACCGGCCTCGGCTGTCAGGCCCTGCCCCCAAAATGGGCGCTGCAGGGCATAGCCAAAGTCGTGCGCCTCGCCGCTGCCCACATTCAGGTAACCGATGGGGCTGTTATCCTCCTTTGGGCAGAGGGCATAGTGGTATTCACCAGGCCGGTTTATCAGGCGCCCCCGGAAAAACTGTTCTGTTTCCTCCAAAGAGGTGAGGGGGAACCAGGGTAGGAAGGTGTTGACCTCCCGCTCCTGCAGGAGGTTGAACAGGGCAGGAAGGTCTTCCTGGGTGAATGGGCGCAGAATTGAACGCGGGGTTTCAAGAATAGGGTGGCTGAAAGCCAAAGGCAATCCCTCCTGTTTCTTATAGTTTGGCCGTTGTTTCAATATTCGGCCGTATAGTGGTCAAGCTCCGCAATTTATCACTCCAAATTTGCAGCGAATAAAAGGGCGGAAAACCGCCCTTTTATTTTTTCTCCCGCTGCTGCCGGCGATAGGCCAAGGCTGCCTGTTCGGTTTTGTTGCTGCCAAACTGGTAGTATACCCGGCCGCGCAGCTTTTCCGGCAGATAGGGCTGGTCTACCCAGCCGCCATAGGCGTGGGGATTTTGGTAACCAATGGAGTGGCCCAGCTTTTGGGCGCCGCTGTAATGCCCGTCTTTCAGGAAGTCGGGCACATCTCCAAAGCCACCGCCGCGAACATCGGCCAGGGCAGCTTCAATGCCCATCAGGGCCGAGTTGGACTTGGGGGCGGTGCAGAGCAAAATAACGGCCTGGGCCAGCGGGATCCGGGCCTCTGGCAGGCCCAGCTGGAGGGCGGAATCAATACAGTTTTTTACAATCACCACTGCCATAGGGTAGGCCAGCCCCACATCCTCACTGGCCGTGATGAGAATACGCCGGCAGGGGGAGAGCAGGTCGCCGGAATCCAGCAGCCGGGCCAGATAATGCAGTGCGGCATTTTCGTCCGAACCGCGGATGGACTTGTGCAGGGCGGAAAGCAGGTTGTAGTGTATATCCCCATCCCGGTCGTACCGGTTGGTGGAGCGCTGGGAAACCTCCTGGGCCGCCTGTAGGGTAGCAATGGGCACTTCCTGGGAGCTGACGGCGGAGAGCACCAGCATTTCCACTGCATTCAGCGCCTTGCGCACATCCCCGCCGCAGCTTTGGGCAATGTGTTCTGTCACCCCCGGTTCCACTGTGAGCAGCGGGTATTCTTCCCGGCAGAGGGCAAAGGCCCGCTGTACCGCCCGGCTTATCTCTGCTGGCTCCACCGGCTTAAATTCAAAGACCGTACAGCGGCTGAGCACCGCATTGTAGATGTAAAAATAAGGGTTCTCGGTGGTGGAAGCAATCAGGGTGATGCTTCCATTTTCGATGAATTCCAGCAGGTTTTGCTGCTGCTTTTTATTCAGATATTGGATTTCGTCCAGATAGAGCACCACGCCGCCGCGTCCTTCAAAGGTATCCAGCTGGCCGACAATATCCTTAATGTCTGCTGTGGAGGCAGTGGTGCCGTTGAGCCGGTAGAGCTTTTTGCCTGCTTGGCTGGCAATAATGTTGGCCACTGTGGTTTTGCCCACGCCGGATGGCCCATAAAAAATCATGTTGGGTATACTGCCCCCATCAATAATGCGGCGCAGTACCCGCCCCTCCCCCAGCAGGTGGGTTTGGCCTACCACATCGGCCAGGGTATGGGGCCGCAGTTTATCCGCCAGCGGTGATGCCATGTTGCACTGCTCCTTTCTTTTTGGGGGTTATCGTTCCTGGTCGAAGTAGTTCAGCGCCTGCTGGACTGCCTCGTCCCACACGCCCCATTCGTGCATGCCGCTCTGCTCGAAATACCGGTGGGAGATTCCCAATTCCTGCAACAGCTGCACATAGTCCACATTGCCCTGGTACAGGGTGGGCATTTCATCCTCGGTGCCGCAGCTGATGAAGATATTGCACTGCTGCTCCCGGGGCAGCTTGGCATGTTCCCTGGTCAAGTACAGGATGTCATCCTCCGGCTGAAGGGTCAGCTCCGGCCCGAAGATGCCTACCATCTCATTCAGTTGCCTCTGGGGCTGGTATTCCTTCATGGCTGTAAAAATGCGCTCCAGATCCGCAGCACCGGAAAAACTTCCGATGGCGGCATACTGTTCCGGACGCAGCAGGCCAATTTTCAGTGCGCCATACCCGCCCATAGAAAGCCCGGCAATAAAATTATCCTCCCGCTTTGCGCTGATGTGAAACATGGTTTGGCAAAGCCGGGGCAGTTCATCTGCCACAAAGGTGAAGTAGTCCAGCCCATAGGCCATGTTGCGATAAAAACTGCGCTGCACCTCCGGCATAATAACAGCAAAGCTATGCTTTATGGCATAGCGCTCGATGGAGGTCCAGCGCATCCAGGAAGCAGAGGAGCTCCCCTGGCCGTGCAGCAGGTAGAGCACCTTGCAGGGATTGCTTAAAAAGTCGTGAGGACGGTCGTACGGCAGGATAATATTCAGGGCAATATCCATATCCAGTGCTGCCGATTTAATTTCTCCTTTAAATGATGCCATAATTTGTACCTCCTGTAGATTGGTTGGTGTCGGAATAATACCAGTATAACACAAACTGCTGGTAATTTTAAGGGACTTTTATATTGCCCCAGGTATAAAAGGCGTTTTTGGTGCAGGAATTTGGGCAAAACCCGCCACTTTAAATACATAGGATAAATATTTGCATTGCCCGCCCGAAAATGATATGATAAATATAACTGTTTTGGGCTTATTAGGCAGACAGGAAAAGGCAGGAGGTAAGGCCAATGAATAATGTAATACAGAATGCAGCTGTTTCCATAGAATACGGCGGCGGATATTATGGCGGAGGGGGTCCCGGAAGTATGGGCGGAGATATGGGCATGATAGGCGGCAGTAGCGGCGGCTTTATTGATGGGCTGAAACAATCGCTGAGCTTTTTGCCAAACTGGGCGGCTATTTTAATTATTGCACTGGGTGTTATTCTCTCTGCTATGCTGGTGGGCTGGATTTTTGGAAAAATTATCGGTTCCATCCTTTATCCCGATCCGGATAAGCAGAGCATCCTAACCAAACAGCAAAAATTTATAGCGCTGGGCGGCGCTATTCTGGCCATTGGCCTGACCCTGTTTGCCTTGACCTATGTACCCAAACCCAAGGTGGACGATATCCCACCCGCCGGTGGCGAGGAGTCTACAGACAGTATGAAGGATATGGCGGATGGCGACCTGCCAACCCAGACAGTCGATCCTGATGCGGACTTGGATGCGGAACTGAATGTGGAGTTGGATAGGGAAGCGATGGAAATAGATGGAGAAAGTGATTCGGTGGTACTGGGTTAATCATTTTCACCAATTGGAAGGGGGATTTTTCTATCCCCCTTTTTCTGTGCAAATATGTGGAAATATGGTATAATAAAAACCAGCCCCCGAAGAACCTTGATTTTACAAGGCTTTTCGG
>CAOKWH010000019.1 GCA_948473085.1 uncultured Clostridia bacterium | reverse complement strand
AGTTCGTGTTTTGCCAAAAACTTCCGGAAAGAATAAAAAAGCCCGGACGGGGCGTATCGTCCGGGCTTGGCTGAGAGGGAAAGCTATCGTTTATACCGGAATGCGGCCAGCAATCCTGCCGCTAAAAGGAGGGCTGAAACAGCCAGCAAAGGAATGGCCGGCTGCAGGGGGCCGGAAGAACCCGGCTCCTCCTGGCCGCGGCCTTCTGGCGAAGAGTTCCTATCCCGGCCGGCAAGGTACTGCCTGGCCTGCTGCTCCGCCTCCTGCCCCTCGCACTGGAGCACGACAATATACGGGTTATACGCCGCCTGCCTGTTTACAAAAATTAGCAGGATTAGGCCGATGACAACACTGCCAATCACCGCCAGCGGAATCATGCCTGCCGCCAGCACAATGCCCACAGCAATGGACCAGAACAGGAAGGCGATATCCAGAGGTTCTTTGATGGCGGTGCGGAAACGCACGATGGACAGCGCGCCCACCATACCCAGGGAAAGCACCACATTGCTGGTAACAGCAAGGATGACCACAGTGGTAATCATTGTCAAAGCAAGCAGTGTAACCCCAAAGCTGGAGGAATACAGCCTTCGGTTTTGCAAGGCTGCGGCGCCAGGGGGCCAAAGCCTGGTTTTTGCCGATATCAGCAATGAACGGGCTACCCTGTCCGCCCTGGTTAAAAACTGCGTTTTAATTGGCGTGCTCTGCTTTGCCGCATTTTTCGGCATCAGCTTTCGGCTGGCCTTTTGGATGGTGCAGCCGGTGGAGAAAGCCTGGCAGCAGCAGCGCCAGTTTGTGGCGGATGCCTCCCATGAGCTGAAAACGCCGCTCACAGTTATCATATCCAATGCCGAGCTGCTGCAGCTCCCGGAGTATGACGAGGCAAGCAGGGCCTGCTTTTCCGGCCGGATTTTAGCCAGCTCCCGGCAGATGCGCGGGCTGGTGGAACGCCTGCTGGAGCTGGCCCGGGCCGATAGGGAGCAAAATGGGGCAGAGCATGTGCCCATCAACCTCAGCGAGCTGGCCGAGTATGCACTCCTGCCCTTTGAGCCGCTCTTTTTTGAAAAGGATCTGAAACTGCTCACCGAAATCCAGCCGGATATCGAAGTGCTGGGGGATGGCCAGCGGCTGCAGCAGATGATTGACATCCTGCTGGACAACGCGCAGAAATACGCCCCATCGCCTGGGATTGTCCGGTTTGCGCTCAGGCGGGGGGAAAGGCGCCGCTGCCTGCTTTCTGTATCCAATGCCTGCGAACCGGTGGAAGAGGAGGAGCTAAAAAACCTGTTCCGGCGCTTTTACCGTATGGATCGGGCGCGCAGTTCGGATGGCAGCTTTGGCCTGGGCCTTGCCATTGCAAAAAGTATTGTTGACGAACATCACGGCCGCATCTGGGCCGAGTGGAAGGATGGGTGTATTACCTTCTTTGCAGAGTTTCTGGCCTGAGCGGTTCTGCCGGGGAAGAGGGGGTGTTCCGGCACGGAAAAAACGCCCGAAATCCGCAGATTTCGGGCGTTTGTTTGGAGCTGGAGATGGGATTTGAACCCACGGCCTATTGATTACGAATCAATTGCGCTACCCCTGCGCCACTCCAGCAATTAAAAGCAGGCGGCCCTGCCACTTAGCAGATTATAGCATTCCCGGCACCGAAAGTCAATAATGGCAGGGTGGTTTTGCCAGGGGAGAAAACTGCGGCCCATTTTTGGCGCGGGGGAAAAGGGCGCAGCCCCGTATAAGCAGGCCGGTTCTTCATATATTCCCCAAAGGCCGGGCTTTTCGCCTGTTTAGGCCGAAATCAGGCCATCCGCCCGGTTTTGCGCAGGCAGCCGGGCGGGCAATCCTGCCCAAAGCCATTTTTTATACCAGCCCAAAAGAAAAAAGCAGGCCGGTTTTTATGGCCTGTTGAAAAACCTGTTTGGGGCGGGAGCGGAAACCGCCCCTTTCTTTGTCCTGCCATATGCCGCAGGGCTTGCCGGGGCGGCTGTACTTTTTTGGCGAAAAATGCTATACTAACAGCAGTATCCGCCGGGCTGCCGGCAAGCACAGAACAGGAGGATGACAGGATATGACAAAACAGGAACGGGCGCTGCTGGCCATCCAGCTGCTGAAGGAAGTATACCCCGACGCCATCTGCTCGCTGGACTACGAGCGCCCCTACGAGCTGCTTATCTCCACCCGGCTGGCCGCCCAGTGCACCGATGCCCGGGTGAACATTGTCACCGAGCAGCTCTATAAAAAGTACCAGAGCCTAAAGGATTTTGCCGATGCCGACCTGGCGGAATTGGAGGAGTATGTGCGCCCCTGCGGCTTTTATCACACCAAGGCCCGGGATATTATAGGCATGTGCCAGATGCTGCTGGAGCAGTATGGCGGCGTGCTGCCCGACACCGTGGAGGAGCTGACCAAGCTGCCCGGCATCGGCCGCAAAACAGCCAACCTGGTGGTGGGGGATATCTACCACAAGCCCGCCGTGGTGTGCGATACCCACTGCATCCGCATTACCAACCTCCTGGGCCTCACCACCGGCAAGGACCCGGCCAAGGTGGAGCAGCAGCTCTGGGCGCTGCTGCCCCCGGAGGAATCCAACAGCTTCTGCCATCGCACAGTGCTGTTTGGCCGGGAGTACTGCATTGCCCGCCGCCCCCGGTGTGAGGAATGCCCGCTTGCCAGCGCCTGCCAGCACTACGCCGACACCCACGACCCGGAGGGGAACCCCCTGCTTGCCGCCCCGGAGAAGAAGCCCGCCAAGCCCCGGGCCAAAAAGGCAGCCGCCGCCCAGTAAAAAACCCGCCCCCAGCCTTGGGGGCATTTTTTCTGCCCGGGCGCTGCCTGTTTTGGCCGGCAGAGGGAAGGGGCCGGCATATCCCTTTGAAAAGGATACACCGGCCCCGGGCTTTTTTATTCTTCCATTGGTTCAATGGGCATTTCGTCGGCGTCCTCGTCATAGTCGGCCATAATGTCCAGAATCATCTGCATTTCTTCCTTGCTCAGGGTGACGCCCTTGCCCATGCGGGTGTGCTCCGGCGCCCATTCGCGAATATCAAACTTGGGTTCCCGGTCGTTCCAGCTCACCAGGTTCAGCTCCTTGGTCCAGCCCCGGGCGCTCTCGGACAGGACGCAGATTTCCTTGACAATTTCGTATTTAATCTCTGCCATATTGTTGCCGCCTTTCTGTATGGTTTTTTATTCTTCGGGCATCTCCCAGTTGTGCCAGACATTCTGCACATCGTCGTTGTCCTCCAGCTGGTCCAAGAGCTTTTGCATCTTGGCAATGGATTCCTCATCTGGCAGGGACACATAGGTGGAGGGCACATATTCAATCTCGGCCGATTCAAACCGGTAGCCCCTGGCCGAAAGGGCGTCCCGCACCTGCTGGAACTCCTCCGGCGTGGTGGTAATTTCCGCCGTGCCATCCTCAATGCTGAAGTCCTCGGCGCCTGCCTCCAGGCAGTCGTCCATCAGCTTCTCCTCGGTGAGGTTCTCATCCGCAATCACCAGCACGCCCTTCTGCTCAAACAGGAAGGAGACGCAGCCGGTCTGGCCCAGGCCGCTGCCATACTTATCAAAGTAGTGGCGTACATCCGCCGCTGTGCGGTTGCGGTTGTCGGTGAGCGCCTCCACCATAACGGCAATGCCGCCCAGGCCGTAGCCCTCGTATGTAATCTCGTAAAAATCGCTTTTATCGCTGTCTGCCGCTGCCTTTTTAATGGCGCGGTCAATATTTTCGTTGGGCACATTGTTGGCCTTGGCCTTGGCAATAATCTCCCGCAGCTTGCCGTTGTTGTTGGGGTCGGCGCCGCCCTCTTTAATGGCAACGGCCATTTCCCGGCCCAGCTTGGTAAAAATTTTTGCCCGCTGCCCGTCGGTTTTTTCCTTTTTGCGCTTGATGGTGCTCCATTTGGAATGTCCTGACATGCTCTCAACCTCTCTATCACAAATATACTATAGCTTAACACAAAACCCTGCCCGGTTCAAGTGCGGGCGCGCAGTTTTTGCCGGCCCTTTGGCGCGGCAGCGGCCGCCGGGGGGCAAAAAACACCCCCACAGGGGCCCGCCCCTTCCGGAATGATGTATTGGAAACGACAAGGTTCCCCATTTATTGACAGGGAATAAATTGTGCGGTATGATAGGCTTATATTTCAGCTTTGTGAGGCTATTTGTATGAACAGGATTGTAGAAACCTACGATATTACCCTGCGCCACGCCGCGCTGGGCGGCAGCCAGGGCATTGGCATCCGGGAGCGGGTGGAAATTATACGCATCCTCAACGATATTGGCATCACCTATATTGATGTGGGTACGCCGGATGGCAGCGAGGAATACGCCCGGTTTTGGGCGGCGGCCCAGGAGCTGCCGCTGGATAACTCCACCCTCAGCGCCTTCCTGCGGGTGATGGACTGCGCCGGCCCGCAGGTGGGCACCGACCCGGCGGTGGAGCGGGTGGCGGCGCTGAACACCCAGGTGGTGTGCATTGAGGGCGAATGCTCCGAGTATATCGTGCGCAAGCAGGGGGGCCTGCGCCTGGAGGAAAACCTGTGGCGGATAACCGCCCTCATCTCCTGGTTCCGTTCCCGGGGCAAGCTGGTCATCTTCAATGCCCGCAACTATTTCGACGCCCTTTCGGCCTCAGCGGCCTACGCCCAGGATGTGCTCAAGGCGGCCCAGTCCGCCGGGGCGGACCGCATTGTCTTGTGCGACAGCAGCGGTTACTCGATGTTTTGCGATATTACGGCCGGCATTGATGTGGCCCGCATCCAGCAGGTGCGGCGGTTTGGCATCGCCTGCCGCAATTCCGCTGGCTGCGCCGATTCCAACGCCATCGTGGCGGTGAAAAGCGGCGCAATGCACATTCAGGGCAGTTTCCTTGGTACCGGGGGGGGTATTAACCTGATTACAATAATTGTCAATTTGCAGGTGCACCTGGGCTATAGCTGCATCCCTTTTATGCGGCTGAACCGGCTCACCCATTCAGCCGAACAGGTGGCCGACCAGCTGGATATTGCCCTGCCTCCCTCCACCCCCTATGTGGGGCGGCAGGCCTTTGTGGCCGAACTGCCGGTGATACCCAAGTCCCGCTCGGCCAACCTGTCCCAGCCCGAGGCGCTGGGCAACACCCGGCGCAGCAGCCGCAACACCGACCGCGCGCTGGATGTGCTGCTGGAACGCCTCAACCGCATTGGCTACCCCATCACCCGGGAACAGGTGCTGGCAGTGGACGCCTGGCGGGAAGGGGGCCGGGGCTACCAGACCGAGATTTCCCAGGCGCTGCGGGTTTTGCGGGCACTGGGCCGGCTGCGCAGCCCGTTTTGTATCGACGAGGTGAAAATCCTTTCGGAAAAGATTGAAAGCTGCCGGTACAACCGTGTCAGCGCGGTGCTCACCAGTACAGTGGACGGGCAGCAGCGGGTGACAGTAGGCAGCGGGGAGGAAACCGCCCGGGCCCTGTGGGCAGCGGTGCTGCTGGCGGTGCAGGACAAGGTGAAGAATATCCAAAACCTGCACATCCACAGCCTGCGGGGGCGCAGTATGGGCAGTGAATACAGCGCCGTGTGCGAGGTGACCAACGGCGAGCGCTCCTGGGGGGTTTCGGCCCTGGCCGGCAACGAGGTGGGCTGCCTGTGCGGGATGTTCTGCGATATTTTGGATTATCACCTGCTCACCCAGGGCTATTTCCAGGGCAGGGAAGGATAGGGGAAAGGGAGGGAAAGCGCCGGTGGACAAGCTCACAGCACTGAAAACCTACTTTGGCCACAGCGCCTTCCGCCCCGGGCAGGAAAAGATGGTGGACGCCCTGCTGGCCGGCCGGGATGCCCTGGGCGTAATGCCCACCGGCGCGGGCAAGTCGGTGTGTTACCAGCTGCCGGCCATGCTGCTGCCGGGGGTGACCATTGTCGTTTCGCCGCTTATTTCGCTGATGCAGGACCAGGTGGCGGCGCTGGAACAATCGGGCCTGCCGGCGGCCTGCATCAATTCCACCCAGAGCCTGGAGGAGCAGATGGAGGCGCTGAACGGCACCCGGCTGGGCTACTACAAAATCCTCTATGTGGCGCCGGAACGCCTGCTGGCAAGGGGCTTTTCCGCCGCCTGCCGGAAGATGGATATTTCGCTGGTGGTGGTGGACGAGGCCCACTGTGTCTCCCAGTGGGGGCAGGATTTCCGCCCCGGCTACCTGGATATCGCCGCCTTTGTCCGGCAGCTGCCCCGGCGGCCCGCCGTGGGGGCGTTCACTGCCACGGCTACCCAGCAGGTGAAGGAGGATATTCTCCGCCTGCTGGCCCTGCAAAACCCGCTGCAGGTTACCACCGGCTTCAACCGGCCCAACCTCTACTTTGAAGTGGCCCGGCCCCCGGGCAAGGATGCCTACCTCATGGAGCAGCTGGGCAAACGCCGGGACCAGAGCGGCATTGTCTACTGCTCCACCCGCAGGAATGTGGAGTCGGTCTACGAGCTGCTGCAGGCCGCCGGCCTGCCGGTGGCCCGGTACCACGCCGGCCTTCCCGACTGGGAGCGCCGGGAGAACCAGCAGGATTTCATCCACGACCGGGCGCGCATCATGGTGGCCACCAATGCCTTTGGCATGGGCATTGATAAATCCAATGTCAACTATGTCATCCACTACAACATGCCGCTGGATTTGGAGAGCTATTACCAGGAGGCGGGCCGCGCCGGGCGGGATGGCTCCCCGGCCGACTGTATCCTGCTGTATTCGGCGGAGGATGTGAACATCGCCCGCTTTTTGCTCGAGCATTCGGAGGATAACGAGCGGCTCACCGCCCTGGAGCGGTTCCAGGTGAACCGCCGGGATAAGCAACGGCTGGCCTGGATGGTGGACTACTGCAAAACCAGCAGCTGCCTGCGCAGCTTTATGCTCAGCTACTTTGGCGAAACCGAGATGCCCCTCTGCGAAAACTGCGGCAACTGCCTGGGGGATTACAACGAGGTGGATATTACGGTGCAGGCCCAGAAGATCCTCTCCTGTGTTGTCCGGGCCGAGCGGCATCTGGGCTGCCAGCCGGGGCGCAGCCGCTGTGTGCAGATCCTCCGGGGCAGCCGGGACAGCCAGCTGCTGGAACAGCGGCTGGATACCCTTTCCACCTATGGCATCCTGGACGAACCGGAGCAGCAGATTTACGCCTATCTGGCGGTGTTGGAGGCCCAGGGCTACCTGAGCGCCGCCCAGGGGGAGCTTGCCCTCACCTCTGCCGCCTGGCAGGTGCTGCGGGGGCGGGCCCGGGTAATGATGCGCCAGCGGCGGGTGCGGCTGCTGCGCAAAAAGGCGGCCGGCCCGGTGGACCCAGCCCTGTACGAGGTGCTGCGCCAGCTGCGTATGGGGCTGGCCCGGCAGGCCGGGGTGCCGGGTTACGCCGTGTTCAGCGACGCCGCCCTGCGGGAGATATCGGCCACCCGCCCCCGGAGTGAGGAGGAATTTTTGCAGATATCCGGCGTAGGGGAGGCCAAGCTGCGGCGATACGGGGCCGCGTTCCTCAAGGCCATAGAGGAGTACACCAAGAAATAGCGGCAGGCGGGCGGTTTGGCCCGGCCTGCCTGTTTTTTGCAGAAAAAAAGGACAACCTGCCTGCCCACAAATGTGACAGCAAGCGCCATGCGGCGGGGGCTATAATGGATACAGCAAAGGGGGTGGCTGCTTGGAAATTGGCGTTTATGTGGATGTGCTGCTGGTGCTGAACTTTATTATCGACTACCTGCTGCTGCTGTTCTGCGGCCGGCTGGCTGGGCGGCGCATCCACCGGCGGCGGCTGTTGGCCGGGGCGCTGCTGGGGGCGCTGGTATCGCTGGCCATCTTCCTGCCGCCCATGGGCTTTTGGCTGCTGGCCGGGGTCAAGCTGGGCAGCGCCTGCGCCATGGTGCGCCTCTCCTTCCCCTGGCAGGGGGCTTGGGCGTTCGCCCGGGAGGTGTTTTTGTTCTTCACTGTCAGTTTTTTGCTGGCGGGCATCTGCCTGGGGCTCTGGCTGGGCCTGGGGGTGGGGGGCGTGCTGTGCTACAACGGCGTCACCTACTTTGATGTGAGCATCCTGTCGCTGCTGCTCTCCATTACAGCGGCCTATCTGCTGCTGGGGGCCTATGCCCGGCTGCGGGGCCTGCCTGAGGAGGAGCGCTGCACCGCCACCATCACCTGGCAGGGGCGGAGCGTGACGCTGCCGGCCCTGCGGGACAGCGGCAACCGCCTAACAGAACCGTTTTCCGGCCTGCCGGCAGCAGTGGCCGGGCTGGAGGCCCTGCAGCCGCTGCTGGATGCCGAGAGCATGGCCGCCATCCTCTCCCGACAGCTGCCGGAAACCGGCCTGCTGCGCCCCATTCCCTGCCGCACAGCCTATGGCGGCGGCCTGCTGCCCGCCTTCCGGCCGGACAGGGTGGAGCTGCAGGGGGCAGAGGGGGCTTTGCTGGTGGAGGAACTGTACATAGCCATCTCCCCGGAGCGGGTGGGCACAGCGGACTTTCAGCTGCTGCTGCCGGCCGCCTTTTCGGGGATACCATTAAAAAAGGGGGAAACAGCGTGCCTGTTTGGATAACAGATTGGAAAAACCGGCTGCGCGCCTGGCTGCTGGCCTGGGCGGGGCGCCTGGGGCTGGGCGGGCTCTACTACATCAACGGGGCGCAGGTGCTGCCGCCGCCCCTGGGCAAGGAGGAGGAGCAGGAGGTGTTTGCCCGGCTGAGCGCCGGGGATGAGGGGGCCCGCCGCACCCTGATTGAACGCAACCTGCGCCTGGTGGTATACATCGCCCGGAAGTTTGAATCCACCGGCATTGGCCTGGAGGATCTCATCTCCATCGGCTCCATCGGCCTGATTAAGGCGGTGAACACCTTCTGCCCGGAAAAGAACATCAAGCTGGCCACCTATGCGTCCCGGTGCATTGAAAACGAAATTTTGATGTATCTGCGCAAAAACCAGAACCAGCGGGGGGAAATTTCCATTGATGAACCGCTGAATGTGGATTGGGACGGGAACGAGCTGATGCTCTCGGACATCCTGGGCACCGACCCGGATATTATCAGCCGGCCCATCGAGCAGGACGCCGAACAGCACATGCTGCTGGCGGCGGTGGATCGCCTGTCCGAGAGGGAGCGCCGGATTATGCACCTGCGCTTTGGCCTCCGGGGCGGCAGCGAGCACACCCAAAAGGAGGTGGCCGATACCATTGGCATCTCCCAGTCCTACATCTCCCGGCTGGAAAAACGCATTATCCGGCGGCTGCGCCAGGACCTGCACGATTTTTAGCAGGTGCAAAAAATACCCCCGTCCCATCCCCAAAAGGGGAAGGGCGGGGGCTTTTTTCAGGCATTTTTTACAGCTTGGCAATCATCTCATCCACCGAGGGCATATCCAGGATGGAGGTGGCGCGGTGGGCTTCCAGCACATCCAGCTCGCTATTGAGGATGAAGTAGCCGGGGAACTGCATCTCCTCGCCCTCATAGGCGCCGTGCTCCAGGCCATACTCGGCCATCTTTTCCCGCTTGGCAGCAAAGGCGGGCAGATCCTCGGGGCGGATCATGGCCTCCTTGGAGGCGGCAACACCCAGCTCAAACTCCTTGTACAGGCCCATATCGGGGTCGCACACGATGTCATAGGGCAGGTCGCCCTGCTTCATCTGGGCGTTGATGGTGGAGGCGGGGCTCTGCAGCACTACCAGCAGCTGAGCATTCTTCTCCTTAAAGCGCGCATAGGCGTTGGCATACTCCCGCATATCCAGCTGGCAGAGGGTGCAGCCGTAATAGCGCAGGAACAGAAGGACAGTTTTGTCCGCGCCCTTCACCTTCTCGGACAGCTTCACATCGCTCTCGAACGGGGTGTTGAATGTAAAATCGGCCAGCTTGCAGCCTGCTTCAATCTTTGCCATAACTTTCTACCTCCAAAATTTAGTTGTTAGGCTAAGTATACGCTTTATATAGAAAAATGTCAATGTACAAATCGGTACAAATGGTTTATTTTTGAACAATACAGCCAGGCTGCCTAGTATCCTCTGGCAGGCTGTATTCCAGCTGGCAGTCAAAGGGTTCGGCCTCGGCATGCCCTGGCTGGATTTCCAGCGCGTCCACACACCCCAGCCCCGGTAAAAAGCCTGGGTTTCCACAGCCGAATGGGCCGAGATATATAGCTTTTGGCCCCCCAGCCCGGCGGCGAACCGCCTGGCAGCCCCAAACAGCCGCCGGCCAATCCCTTGGCGGCGGGCCTCCTGGGAGACATGCAGCTGACAGAGGTCCCGGTACTGCCCGGCACTGCCCAGCGGCCGGGCGTCCACGGCGGCAAACCCTGCCAGCCGGCCATCCGGCCAGAAAGCGCCGTATACAAAGCCGCCGCCGGCCAGAACCTGCCCCAGCTGGGCCAGCAGGGCGGCAACCTCCGCCGGGGTCCAGTCGTCCACAAAGGGGTCGGGCCGGATCACCCAGCTTTTCCCCTCCCGCCGCCAGCAGTCGGTGACCAGCTGCCGGCGCTGGAAGCCTGCGAACAGCCCTGGCCCCAGCTCCTCAGCGGGGATTGCCCGGTAGCAGGGCTGCTTACAGCTTGGCAATCATTTCCTCCACAGTGGGCATATCCACCAGCGAAACGGCCCGGTGGGCCTCCAGCACATTCATCCCGCCATCCAGGATAAAGTAGCCGGGCAGCTGAAGCTCTTCGCCCTCATAGGCGCCGTGTACCAGGCCATATTCGTCATACTTGGCCCGCTTTTCGGCCATCTTTTCGGCGTCCTCCGGGCGGGTCATGGTCTCCTTGGAGGCGGCAACATGCAGTTCAAACTGCTGGAACAGCTTCATCTCCGGATCGCAGATGATGTCATAGGGCACCTCTCCCGGCTTGGTCTGGGCCAGCATGGTGGAAACCGGGCTTTGCAGCACCACCAGCAGCTGGGCGTTTTTGGCCTTCAGGCGGTCATAGGCGGCGGTGTATTCCCGCATTTCCAGCTGGCAGATGCGGCAGCCATAGTAGCGCAGGAACAAAAGGACGGTCTTGTCCGCCTCCTTCACCTTATCGGACAGGGCCACGCCGCTGGCAAACGGGGTGTCAAAGGTAAAGTCGTTTAGCTTGGTGCCGGCTTGAATTTTTTCCATGTGAAAAACCTCCAAATTCTTGTTGTTTTTCTTTCAATATACTACCAGAGGCCGGTATCTGTCAACCCGGAGCCACTGGCGGGGATTTTATATCCACACAAGGCAGAAAATTACCAGCGGGGAAATTTAGACAGAAAGAACCTGCGCCAAAAGCCGCTTGGCAGGAATAAAGGGGCGGCAAAAGCCCCGCATTTTATAGGGAGTTTGGAAAAACCCCCGGCTTTATGCCCGCGTAGGGAGGGTTTGCCGGAAAGGGGGAATTAACCGGAAGGGGGCGGCGTTCGCCGGGCAGAAATAAAACAGAAAGCCCGGAACACAGGTTCCAGGCCTTCCTATCAGGGGTTATTCGTCAACTTCTGTACTGTTGGCAGGGGCAACGCTTATCATAATGGAATCCTCTCCATCCACCGTTTTGGAGTACAGCTGGCCCGCCTTAATTTCTTCCAAAATGCCCTCGTACTGGGCAATGGTTTCGTCTATTATCTCCTGGGTCCAGACAAATTCGCCCCGGCCGCCAGTGGAGCCTGTTTCCCCAAGCATGGATTGGAGGTTTCCCTTCTCCTCTTCCAGCCATGCGGCATATTCCTCATAGGTCCACCACTCAATAACGGGGGAGCGCTGCTGGAATTCCTCCTCTGTCAGCGGCTGGAAGGTTTCCCCGTTGTCAAAGCTGTAGTAGATTTTCCCATCCTCCGGGTTCACATAGGACAGCACTGTGCTCTCCTTGTAGCTTGTATGGATTTGGTAGTCCTGCTGCTCCTGGGCGGCGGCAGAGGCTGCAAAGGCGGTGGTTGCGCCTGTTACCAGGATGGTGGCCAGGGCAACAGTGAGAACAGAGGCTTTTTTATAGGTCATAATAGCTTCGATCCTTTCTTCAATGGCAAGTTTACTAAAATGGTTGTAGGGGGAGAAGCACCGGCTCTCCTCCATGTCAATTAAGGTCAGCGCGTAGGCGGCCTTTTCCCGGCCGCCCAGAATATCCATCACCCGTTCATCGCAGGATAGCTCCAGGTCCCGGTTGGCCAGGATATACAGCACCCAGGCCAGGGGGTTGAACCAGTGGACACATAGCACAGCGGCAAATAGCAGTTTGGCGACACTGTCAAAGCGCCGGATGTGGACGAGTTCGTGGGTGAGGATGTGGATAAGGCCGGTTTCCTCCTGCTTCAGCCCTGCGGGGAGCAGGATAACCGGGCGCAGGGCGCCGTAGGTCAGCGGCGATTCCACCAGGGGGGACTGCCGCACCTGCAGCGGCCGGCGCAGGGCTTGCCCCGCTACCCAGCACCGGACGGCGGGGGTAGCGTCCAAAACAGAAACGGCAAACCGCCGCCTGGCCCGCCAGTAGGATACGGCGAAGTAGGCCGCTATCAGCGCCGCGCCCATCAGCCAGGCTGTGAGCAGGGCTGTGCCGGGGGCAGCACCGGGAAGGTCAGGCGCGCCGCTTGCCGCCACCGGCGCCCGAAGGGAGACGCCCGCCGCCAGCCGCCCTGCCGGAGCAGGCAGGCCAAACGGCAGCGGCAGGGTAAAGGGCAGCAGCAGCCGCAGCGCCGCCATCTCCCACAGGGCCAGGAAGGCCCCCTTGGGCAGATGGTGCAGGGCCAGCGCCCGCACCACCACAATGAACAGGACAAACAGCCCGCCGGACAGGGTCATGGAGAGCAGGTTCATTCCGCTTCCTCCTGGGCCTGCAGTTCCGATACCATGCGGCGCAGGTTGTCAATCTGCTCCCGGGTCAGCTTCTGGCGGCCCAGCAGCGAGGCAAACAGCAGGTCGGGGGAGCTGTCAAACAGCTTGTGCAGCAGCTCCTCTGTCTCCGCGGCCTGCACCGCCTCCCGGCCCAGGAGGGCATGGCAGACAAAGTTTGGCTCCCGGCGCTCAATGGCGCCCTTGGCAATGCACTTTTTAATCACCGTGTAGGTGGTGTTCATGTTCCAGCCGATGGCTGCTTTGAGTATATCCGAGATTTGTTTGGCCGGCATATCCCCTTCTTTCCATAGTACATCCATGACTTTCAGCTCCGAATCAAAGAGCTTGATGGCCATTTCCATCACTTCCTTTCAAACTATTGCAATAGTTTATATTATACTATCACAGTAGTGTGGGATTGTCAACACTATTCCAGTAGTTTGATAAAAAGAAAGGAGGGCTTCCGCCTGTGGAATGCGGCCGATTGTGCTGCCGACAGGGCAATTTTTTGCGGAATAGCAGTACAGGCAGTTATCTATCATAGATAACTGCCCGGCAGATAAAAATTATATTTCTCCTCTTTGTTCCAACAGATTAAACACTTCATCCATATCCATTTCAAACATCACACTGTCTGCCTGCACCGGCGCAAAATAGTAAGCGACCTTTTCGGCGCCAAATTCCTGCTCCAACTGCTCCCATTGGACGCTGGGCCCGATACAAAAAGCAAGCGTATCACCGCCAAGCGAACCCATATACCAGCGGATTTGGTAGTTTGGGGATACATACTCCCCAATACTCCGCAATGTTGTATCCCTGTCTGTATAATCGTCCGCATAGGGGATGGCTGTAATGGTACCGTCCTTGTGCAGGAGAATGTCAATCCCACGCTCTTTTTTTGTTTCTACACACTCGAACCGGATTTTGTCTTCATCGGGAAGCTTCTCATTGAAATACCGGATAATAGAGTCATCAAACTCACGCCAATCAACCCAGATAAGGCTATCGCTCTCCCAAAAATCCTCTTTATGTTCTTCTGGTGAGGATAAGAAATGTTTTACCTTTTCCATTTGTCTCCCTCCAATTCTAATCAGATTATATCATTCACAGTTTCATGCTTCAATCCCCGAAGAGGGAGAAAGATACGGCAGCACAGCCGGCACCCCGTTGTCCAAGCGGCGCAAGGGAACTTCTGTAAAAGCAGGCAGGTTTTCTCAAAAACAGGTTGCCCCTGGGGTAGTTTTGTGCTATACTGTTCGGAATATATATCCAACTAAAAATAACAGAAGCAGGAGGTTTTTATGATGCCTTATCCCACTGATATCCTATCCACACGGGCGGTTATCCGGCCCGGCAAGTATGTAGTGATTCCGCCGGAGGGGCTGGTGAACAATGTGATCCCCGGCATAGAGGGCTGCCGGGTGAGCATTGTGGCCTCCCCCAAGTATGGCGCCAGCTTTGTGCAGTATCTGGTGGAGGCCCAGCCCGGCGGCGGCACCCGGCGCCCCTTCGGCCGGGAGGAAGGGGTGGAAACCTTCCTCTATATCATCAGCGGCCGGGCCGCCCTGGCAGCAGATGGGCAGGGGTTCGACGCCCCGGCGGGCAGCTTCCTCTACGCGCCCCCCGGCCTGGGGCTGGAATTTTGGCAGGCCGGGGAGGAGCCGATGCGGGCCATCCTCTACAAACAGCGCTACATCCCGGCCGAGGGGGTGGGCCTGCCGCAGCTCTGCTTTGGCCACACCAGCCAGCTGGAAACGGTACACCTGGACGGGATGGAGAATGTGTATATGCAAAACTTCCTCCCGGCCGGCCTGGCCTATGATATGAACTTTCACATCCTCTCCTTTGAGCCGGGGGCCTCCCATTCCTTTGTGGAAACTCATGTGCAGGAGCATGGCATGTACATCCTGGAAGGGGAGGGCATCTACCTGCTGGATGAGGATTGGCGTATGATTAAAAAGGGGGATTTTGTCTGGTTTGGCCCCTACTGCCCCCAGGCGGCCTATGCCACCGGCCGGGAGCGCTTTACCTACATCTATTCCAAGGACTGCAACCGGGATGTGTCCATCTGAGAAAAAACAGAAGCCTGCGCCCTTTTTTGAGGGGACAGGCTTCTGTTTTTACTGCAAAGTGGCGTGGCTCATAATATAGAAGGATTCCTGCTGGGGCAGCACCTTTTTCTCCCAGGGTTCCAGGGTGCTGTCGTAGGCCTGGGTGGCCGCCTCGTCTATTTCAAAGGCGGGGCTTTGGCGGTACACCCGTTTTTGGCCGTCCAGCACGCCGGGCAGCAGCTCCTTCACCAGCATGGCCGCCGGGAAACTGCCATCCTCCAAGCAGATATTTTTCCGCTTGCAGCTGACAAAGCCCCGGGCCACATAATTGGCAGGGTCGCCAAAGATGACAATGGCCTTGTAGCCCATCTCCGTGGCCATCTGGAAGGACTGCTCCATCAGCAGCTTGCCGTAGCCCCGGCGCCGGTGCTCCGGCGCAATGCACACCGGGCCGAAGGTGAGAATGGGGGTTTCGGCGCCGGAATCCTCCACCAGCCGGGCTTTGGTGTACATGATGCTGCCAATAACCTCCCCGTCCAGTTCCAGCACCAGGTCCAGTTCAGGGAGGAAGTCGGGGTGGGGGCGGATGATCCGGGCCAGGTAGGGCTCCACACAGCCGGGGATATACAGGTTCCAGAAGGCGCGGCGGATGAGCGTTTCCACCTGGGCATAGTCGGCCGGCTGCTCCTGCCGGATAAGGGGGGCGTGGTTCATGCTTGCACCTCCAAATATTTTTTTGTTTCTGCCACAGTTCCACTGGGGTATCGTGTTGCACTCTATTTAGACTTTCCACTGTCTGTTTGTATTTTAATTACTTGCCGGTTAGGCTTTGTAATCCGTGCTTCTAATTTATCTCCTGGGTTTGTTCTATACCCTCCGCAGGCAAAAGAAGGGGATGGGGGCAGCACCCTTAGCCGGTGGTTCTGTATAGCCAATAGCGGGAAGAAAAAACCAGCCCCGCCGGGTGGTTACCCCTCCACCCGATGCGCTGTAAGAACAGTGTAACGCACGCTTACTGTTATTTTGCAGGTGTCGGTTGTCACATACCAGTTCTGCCCAAACCGCTCAATTTTGGCGCCGCTGCTCAAAATCTGCTCCTTGCACCAGGGGATAACATCCTTTATTTCCAGCTGTAGGTTTTTTCTTACCCGCCCTGCGCCTGTTTCTGTGGCATGCAGTTTGTCAATATTTTTTATCAAAACGCACATTGCAATCACCTCTTTTTTTGATACTTTTACTGTAGCAGCCTGCCGCCAGAAAGGGGCCTTTCTGCTGCTGTTTGTATTATAGCATAATTCTACCAGGAAAAGAAAGCTCTGGCGGGGCCTGAAGGAAACAGACCCTCCGGAAAAAGGTGACAAAGGGGAGAGGTCTGTGCTACAATGGCCTTATGGAAAGGAGAGGATGAAAAAATGCAGCAGAACACACTGATGGAGGATATTGCCACAGCGTCGGATTGGGTGGTGCGGGCCCTGAACTCCTCCGGCTACAAGGCGGACTACACGCTGGAAAGCATGCGGGAGATCGACCGGTTTTTCCAGGAGCAGAACACCCCCACCGGCCTTTTATCCCAGAACCGGGGGAGCATCCTGTTCGCCCTGGGGGCCTATATCGGCCAGACAGCCATCCGGCTGCGGGGCGGTAGCTGGCAGACAGATGACGCCGACCCCTACGGCGAGGTGAATATTGCCGTGGAGCTTGCGGACGGGACGCTGTTCTGGCCGGTGGTACGCTGTATCAAGCGGGCAAAGGAGGGGGAGGAGGAGAGCATCTACGCCTATCTGCTCGCCCTCCTGCAATAGGCCGGGCAGGGGCTGGCCGGGGGCGGGGATAACCCGGTGGATATTTGCACAGGGGGCAAAAAAGCGGCGCTGCTTCTGCGGCGCCGCCCTTTTTTTATTCCTCGTCCCCGGCCTTAAAGTTGTAAATGGGGCGGATAATTTTTACCACCTCTGCCGTGGGGCCGATATTGTCCAGAATGTCCTGCATCCCCTTGTAGGCCATGGGGCACTCGTCCAGCGTGGCCTTGTTCACCGAAGTGGTGTAGACCTCCGCCATCTGCTTTTTGAACTCGGATACGGTGAAGGACTGCTTGGCGGCGGCCCGGCTCATCAGGCGGCCGGCCCCGTGGGGCGCCGAGCTGTTCCAGTCCTCATTGCCTTTGCCCACACAGAGGAGGCTGCCATCCCGCATATTGATGGGGATGAGCAGCTGCTCGCCGGCCTTGGCGGATACGGCCCCTTTGCGCAGAATCATGGCGTCGGTGTCAATGTAATTGTGGATGGTGGTGAACTGCTCCTCCACATGGAGCTTCATGCCCTTGACAATCTCCTCCATCATGGCCTGCCGGTTGAGCATGGCAAACTGCTGGACCAGCTTCATATCGTGGATATACTGCTCAAACAGATTACCCGATACATAGGCCAGCGCCCTGGGGATATTGGTCTGCTTGAGGTTTTTCAGCTTCTTGAGCTCCTTTTGAATCTCCTTCTCCCGGCCCTCGGCCCGCATTCGGGCGATGAGGGCCTGCACAGAGGCGTCATCGGTGTGGTTGAGCACCTTGTAGCCCGCCTCCTGATAGTAGCTGGCCACCTCCACACCCAGATGGCGGCTGCCGGAATGGATGACAATATAGAGGTTTCCCTCCTCATCCCTATCCACCTCGATGAAGTGGTTGCCGCCGCCCAGGGTGCCGATGCTCTTTTCTGCCCGCAGCAGATCCACATGGCGGGCGCAGCACAGCTGGCTCAGGTCAATCTGGCTGTGGAAACGGTGGGCTTTGTTCCGGATGGAGAAGCCGGAGGGGATCTTCTCATAGATGAGTTTGTCCAGCTTTTGAAGTTCCAGCCGGTTTTCCCGGATGCGGATGGTTTCCATGCCGCAGCCAATGTCCACCCCCACCAGGTTGGGCACCACTTTGTCGGTGATGGTCATGGTGGTGCCAATGGTGCAGCCCTTTCCGGCGTGGATGTCGGGCATCAGCCGGATGCGGCTGCCCGCTGTAAATTCCTGGTTGCACAGCTCCTGAACCTGTGCAACCGAGGCGCTGTCCACCACATCGGTGAAAATTTTGGCCTCGTTAAATTTTCCTTTTATCTCAATCATAAGTCCCTCGCAGTCGTCTATGGGGCATGGCCCCGTAAAGTTGTTCTTTCAATGGGATTTTGCACTGCCTTGGCGGGTAGTTTCCGGCCCGGGGCGCTGGCGGCAAGCCCCCTCCCGCCGGGGCTTGCCGGGATATTCCATCAATCCCACCAGAAATACCAGACGGTGGATTGCCGCAGCGTATCGGCCTGGGCTTCCGGTGTATCAAAAAACTGGTCCATATCCGGGCAGAAGGCGGATTGCTCCGCCGCCGCTTCCCTCGCCAATTCCCCGGGAACGGGGGAGGGGAGCGCAAATTCCAGTTCGTCCCGGGTCATGGCGGCAGGCACTGCGCCGTATTGCTGGGCCCAGTATTTTGCCACAGCCATCAGTTCCGGCGTGTCGGGGCAGTTATTCCAGCCCCCAAAGGGCAGGTAGGCAAAAATCTCCCAGGGGTTCTGCACCGGGATTTTGGCCAGAATCAGCGGGCGGGTCCTGCCGGTATCCGCATCCCAGTAACAGGAAAAGCAGCAGTTGCTGTACCCGCCTGCCGGCTCGCCAGGGGGTTCTTCCTCCCCATACTGGCCGGCAAGCTCCTCCAAAACAGCCTTGCCGTCCCCTATCGGGGCGGCCAGCAGCTTCTGCCGGTATGCCGCCGCCGTTTCCGGGCCAGCATTGATCATTAGGCTTTCCAGCAACGCCTCATCCGGTGGAAGGAGGATGGGGACAAAGCCCTCCTGCGCCCCCTGCTGCCGGGCGGAGCGGTAGGCCGACAGGATGGGGGCGTCGTCCCGCAGGGCAGGGAAGTAGGTACATGCGCAGCCCAGATAGCCCATCATAGCCCGGGCCGGCTGGGAGGGTTCCAGTATGTCCTTCTGCCAGGTATCAAAGCGTTCCTGGATGACCGCTGCCATCGCCTGATAGCAGCCCTCGTCAAAGGGGAGGAACAGGTATGCCTCGTCCTGGATTTCGTCGGAGTTGTTGCGCTCCTCTCCAATGACGCCTATGGCATAGCGGTCGATGTCGCTGGGGAAGAAGGGGCTGTCGTTCTCCCCGTAATAGTAGGCGGCAAAGGCGCGGCCTTTTTCACTGAACAGGGAGGTGGAGAGCTGCCCCGCCAGCTCATCCCGGATAAATTCCCGCAGGCCCGCACCGGCGGGCTCGGTCCGGGTTTTTTCGCCATATTCTGTTAGATATCCCCCGTCCATCAGGCCGTTTTCCATGCACCAGCGCAGGTAGATGGCCAGGTGGTTGTAGGCGTTCAGCCTGTTTACCGGCAGTTTTTTCTCCTCAATCGTTTCCAGGTGGTAGGCCGCGTCATCCAGCACAATGCCGCTATCCGGTTCCTCCTGGCAACCCCCGTCCGGGAGCCATCCCTTTTTTAGCTTTTCCATTGCCCGCTCCTTCCTGCCCCTGCCCGCTACAGCCCTGTTTCAAAAGGGGCGCTCCGGCCCAACACCCGGCCTTTCCCGACCGGGTTTGGCCCCTCAACAATCAAAAACTCCGCATGATCCGCCAGCAGGCTGTAATCCACCGTATCCGGGTACAGCAGCCGGATATTCCCTCTGGCCGGCCTGTCAAAGGCGCATTCGGTTCCATCCAGGAAGCAGACCCCCAAATATGCGCTGCTCCCCCGGACGACCAAATGGGGGCAATACCGCCCGCTGGCCAGGTTGGGCGGCATAGTTCGTCTGCTGCCGCTCCAGAACACCACTTCCACCTGAAGCACCGCCCGGTTTTCCTCTGTCCCTATCATACTGCGCTTCCTTTCTGCCTAAAAACGGGCTCTATTCACGCCAGTTCCGCGTCTAAAATCTGCACCTGCTTTCCGCCCTCCTTTAAATAGGAAAGCGCAATGTAGTCGAGGCCGTCCCGTTTGACCTGCTCCCAGGGCATCCGTTCCCCCGTAATCAGCGCTACGGTGTCCGCCCCGTCCGGCTCAAAAAGCTCCTTCTCATCCTCATAGTCGATGCTGTAGCCCAGCTCCAGTATGAGCTTGGAGGAGGGAATCTCATACCGCCGCAGAGGGCGGTTTTTTAACGCCTCCGGGTCTTGTTCGTCGCAGAACAGATTGTTATAGCCATGACGCCCGCCGTCAAAGAGGATAAATTCCTCGCCGCTCTCCGGGTCCCGGGCGGCCACCAGCGCGGGGGCCTCGTCGCCATCCACAATGAAGGGCTGCGGCTCGCCCTTCACCGGGAACAAATCGCCGTAGTACCACACCTCCAGCAGGTCGTTGCCGCTGGTGGAGCACAGGGTTACAGTAGTCAGGCGCTTCTCCGCCCAGTCCTTCACATGGCCGTTCAGCCAGGTTGGATATTTTTCGGTGGTCATGTGGGTATCCTCCTTCTGTTTGCTTTAGTACAAAGGCTATTATCCTGCTTAAAGGAACACAGAACCGCGGCCGCAATAGAGAACCAGGGGCACTTCTGGCGGCACTGCAAAATTAGCTGCACAGGGCGCCAATCCAAGCCGCCGCGTCTGCACTGCTAAGGCAGTGTAATACTCTTGTAAAAAATGATATCTTCTCAGCGGGCAAAGCTCTGCCCGCCGCAGCCTGCACCGTTCTGTGTGTCTTTCCCCATTATACACCAATTATTGGCCGTGTGAAGAGGAAAATAGATGATTTTGTGCTTCTTCCTGTGCCGTCCAACCGCTTTTATCCTGCGTTTTCCCCATCAAACAGGCAAGGGCGGGCTTTTTGGGGCGTTTGGCAGAAAAAAAGAGCGGCGGCCCTCCTTTTACAGAAGGCGGCACCGCCCTTTTCTGCGTGTATGGCGAAAAGGCTATCATACAGGGCTTTCTAAATCGGACAAACCTCGCCTGTCAGACCATTTTATCGGAAAGCGGGGCTTATTCAGCCGGGGCAGGGGGTTTTGCTGCGGCCATCCGTTCCGGCGGGGTTTGAAAAACCGCCCGGTTGTGGGCAACCGCCGGGGAATCGGGCCTAAAGGAGGCCGCCCCCTCCAAGCCGGGCAGGGTGCCCAGGACATATTGCAGCTTTTCGCCCTCGGTGTTGAGGATATGGCTCAGGCTGAGCTCCTCGGCGGCAATGGCGGCAATGATTTCATTGAGGCTTGCCTCGCGGGTCAGCGCGGGATTGGTTTGGGGAAAATTTGGCAGTGACATCAGACAACCCTCCTTAGCTCAAACGGGTGATGGACAGGGTGGCGCCGGCGGAGTTGGGCAGCAGGGCAACGGCATCGGTGATGCCGAATATCTGCAGGGATACCGTATTCCCGGCCACCAAGTCCGCCATGGTTTCGCCGGAAAAGTGGTTCAGGGATACTGTCGAGGGGGCCACGGTGGAGGCCGGATTGGGCGCGCCGTTGATTAACAGGCGGGTGCCGCCGGCCAGGAGGGCGGCGGTGTTGATACTGTAAGTGATCAGGTAGCGTCCGGCTGTGTCCACTGTGAACACGGTGCTGTCGGCATTGGCCCTGATATCCGGGGACAAAAGCTGGCCGCCCGAGCTGATGGAACAGCCACCGGAGCAGCTGCCCGGATGGATGCCGCCTGCACCACCGGCCTACCGGCCGGAACCCTGCTATGCCCCCTGCGGTTTCCCCTGCCAGCCAACCCCCTGTTGCCCTTGCTGTCCTTGCTGCCCTCGGCCCTGTCAAACAACGGCCTGTTACCCGCAGTGTTCGCTGCCCTGTGTGCCGCTTTGTGAAAAAAGCGCCCTCCAACTGGTGGGCCAGCAGGAAAAGCTGCTGTGGAACCCCGGCTGCCCCCTGCCTTGGCGGCCGAAGATTTGCATAGGAAGAAATATCCGCCTGGATGGGCGCGCCCCTGCCCAGATTTGGCTGAATTCGGGCAGGCGCTATGCAGTCCAGTACACCGTGGTTGTTTCCGCCGCCTCCCCGATGGACGGAACGGGCCGCCTTCTTTTCAGGCAGTCCCCCTGCGGCGCATTTACCGATGCACTGCCCCTGTATTTTTCGCTGGAGTGCCTGGCACACAGCCCCCAGACCCTGCAATTTTCCGCCCTGCTGTATCCCCGCATCAACAGAGGGTGCGAAGTGGGGCTCTCCCTGCTGTTGGACGCCAATATCCCTTTATGTGTGGAGAGGGCAGCGGCGGATGTGATAGAGCTTTGCTGAAAGGGTGTTGCTTTCCCAACATCTGGCCATATTTTAGTGACCCCTGCCTTTGGAAGCGGCCATCCGGGAGGATAGTTTTCCTATCAGCCGCTTTCCAAAAGGCCCCTGCCCAAACCGCCCTTTTAACCGGTTAAGCCAAAGCCCGGGAAGCTATGGCGGACAAATTTGCGTAGATAGGAGTATTGGCCCTTGATGGCTTTCCGGGCTGGGATAATCCTTTCCATCGAGAGCCTCAGGGCTGCGAATAGAAGATTCTACTTATCCAAACCCTTTATAAAAAGGCCGACCTGTAACAGAGTTGTATTGAAAAGAAGGTTGCCTTTCTAACACAGTATCCGACTTTGCCGAGAAGTACGGGATACAGGAAAAAGGCAGGACAGCCGGGAACTTCCCCCGGCAGCCCTGCACCTGTAACAGCGGCTATAAAATTTTTTGCAGGGGAGAGGCAGCCCCAAAAGCTGCTGTGCTTGCTGTCTACAGCGGAGCAGAATAAAAAGGCCCGCAGAGTACATCTGCGGGCCTTTTTCATGATAGGCTGCATTTTGGAAGGGGAGATGGTGCAAAATTCTTGCGCATTCAGCCATCTGCCGCAGCAGGGGCAAAAAATGGCAGGCAGAAGCCTGTCGTCTTTGTTGGTGCAGGTTTTACCCTTTAAAAATAAAAACAGAGCTGCCAAATAGGACAACTCTGTTTATTGGTGCGAAGGATGGGACTTGAACCCACACAGTATTGCTACCGCCAGCACCTCAAGCTGGTGCGTCTGCCATTCCGCCACCCTCGCACGGAACATTAACAATTATAGCATTGCGCCATGGGGATGTCAACACCCTTTGGCAAAAATTTTGGCAGGGGCCGGGCAGGGCTGTGCCGGCTTTTAACAGCCGGCGTCCTCCTGCTGGCCGATGGCGTGCTTTTGGCAGTATTCCTTTATTTTTTCAAACGACTGTGTGCTCAGATCGTGTTCAATGCGGCAGGCGTCCTCTTTGGCAATGGCCTCCTCCACGCCCAGGGCCATAAGCAGGGAGGAGAGCAGCGTGTGCCGCTCCAGCACCCGGGTGGCAATTTCCAGCCCGCTTTCGGTAAGCGTGATGGAACCGCTGCCATCAATGGTTACATAGCCATTTTGCCTGAGCTTTTTGAGCGCAATGCTCACGCTGGGTTTGGAAAAGTTCATCCCATTTGCCAAATCCACCGAGCGCACCCGGCCCATACTCCGGTTGAGCATCAGTATTTTTTCCAGATAATCTTCTGCCGACTCGCGCAGTTCCATGTCATTGCTCCTTTTTTGGTGTAGTTGGTTCCCGCAGGCATTGGCTGCCCGCCGGGCAGGGGGTTATTCGGTATAAAAGCCGCAGAGGGCAAACCGGGACAGCAGGTTTTGGCACATCAGTATTTCGGCCAGTGTGCGCTGGAAAACAGCCGGTTTCCGGCGGCCCTGCTGCCACAGTTCGGCCAGCTTGGCCTCGGCCCGGGCCAGGGCCTGTTGGTAGGTCAGTTCTGTTTGGGGGTTTGCCATCTTTTGTCGCCTTTCCGGTATAGGGTGATTTCCTCCCCCGGGAGGACAATCAGTGCCGATGGGGTGATAAACTGTGCCGCCCGCTGGGCGTCAAAGGGGGCCTCCGGCTTTAAATGGATGGGGATGGTGTGCCGGGCGCCGATGGTTTCGGCACAGCTGATGGCCTCGGGAATATCCATATTGTAGACGCCGTCCGCCGGCAGCAGGGCATAGTCCAGCTGCATAGCGCCCAGGGCGGGCATATAGTCGGTGGTGGAGGTATCCCCGGCGGCATAGAGCCGTACGCCGTCCACAACAATCAGGTAGCCCACGCACTCCCGGCAGGAATGGTTTTTGTTGTAGGCAGGCACGGCTGTTACCACAATGCCGCCGCCCAGGTTCACTGTCCGGTAGCCGTTGGCCTGCAGCATATCCGCCGGCCGGTGAATGGCGGTGTCCGGCCGCATTTGCAGCAGGTGCAGGGCGTTGTGGTCGTGGTGCTCGTGTGTAATCAGCACAATATCGGCGGGCTTGTCGTATCCCTCCCCCATGTAGGGGTCCAGGTAGAGCACCCGGCCGTCCTCGGCAGTAATGCGCAGGCTGCCGTGCCCCTGGTAGAGCAGTTTTGCCATATCGTTTTCCTCCTGTTCTGGTTGTACGGTGGGGTTCCGGTGTTAGTTGGGGCGGCTGCCAATGGCCCGGAGCATCTGTTCCACCTGCTCCCGCAGCAGGCGGTGTTCGGGCAGGGCCAGGCCGGGGTCGGCGGTGAGCAGTTCCTCGGCGGCGGTGCGGGCGCTTTCCAAAAGCGCCACATCGGTGCTCAAATCCGCCAGGGCAAACTGGGGCAGGCCATGCTGCCGCTGGCCGAAAAAGTCCCCCGGCCCCCGCAGGCGCAGGTCCTCCTCCGCCACGGCAAAGCCGCTGGTGGTCCTGCACATGGTGTTCAGCCGGGCCCGGGCATCCAGCCCCTTGCTGTCCGAGAGCAGGATGCAGTAGGACTGCACATTGCCCCGGCCCACCCGGCCCCGGAGCTGGTGCAGCTGGCTGAGGCCGAAGCGCTCGGCGTTTTCGATGAGCATAATCACCGCGCCTGGCACATCCACCCCCACTTCAATGACAGTGGTGGCCACCAACAGGTCAATCTCCCCGTTTTTAAAGCGGAGCATGGTCTCCTCCTTTTCGGCTGCCTTCATCCTGCCATGCAGCAGCCCCACCCGGTAGGCGGAAAACTCCTTTTCCTGAAGCTGCCGGGCATAGTCGGCGGCGGAGATTAGGCCGGCGGTGTCCTGCTCCCCGGGCTCCACCAGCGGGCAGACAATATAGGCCTGGTAGCCGGCGTCCAGGTGCTTCTGGATGAACCCGAAGGCCCGCTGGCGCTTGGCGCTGTCAATGGCATAGGTTTTAACCGGCAGCCGGCCCACCGGCATGGTGTCGATAACCGAAAGGTCCAAATCGCCATAAATCATCAGTGCCAGGGTGCGGGGGATGGGGGTGGCGGACATAACCAGCGTGTGGGGGGCTCCGCCCTTCTGCCCCAGGGCGATGCGCTGCCCCACGCCAAAGCGGTGCTGTTCATCGGTGATGACCAGGGCCAGCCGGGCAAACTCGGTGCCGGAAGAGAGCAGGGCATGGGTGCCCACCACCAAATCAATCTCCCCGGCGGCCAGCTGCTCCTTGATGCGGCGCTTTTCGGCGGCCTTGGTGCTGCCGGTGAGCAGCGCCGTGCGGATGCCAAACGGCCCCAGCAGCTTCTGCATGGTTTGGTGGTGCTGGGCGGCCAAAATTTCGGTGGGGGCCATCAGGGCGGCCTGGGCAGCGTTTTTGGCGGCGAACACACAGGCGCAGGCCGCCACCACCGTTTTGCCGGAACCCACATCCCCCTGCAGCAGCCGGTTCATGGGGGCGGGGCCGGCCAGGTCGGCGGTGATTTCCCCCACGGCCCGGAGCTGGGCGCCGGTGAGGGGGAAGGGCAGCGAGGCGATGAAGTCGGATAGATCGGCAGGGGCAAGGCGGACCGCCGCTTCCATCCCCTTGGTGCTGCGCACGGCGGAGAGGGCCAGGGTGAGGGTGAACAGTTCCTGGAAAATCAGCCGCCGCCGGGCCAGCAGCATGTTCTGCCGCTGGGCGGGGAAGTGGATGTTTTCCACAGCGTATTGCAGGTGGCATAGGTTGTGCTGCACCCGGATGGCGGAGGGCAGCGGTTCCTGCACCTGTTCCAGCAGCGCCCCCAGCGCCTGCCGCACCGCCCCGGCCACCATCCGGGAGGTGAGCCCGGCGGTCAGCGGGTAGACAGGGATGAGCTCCTGCGCCTCCTGCAGGGTGAACACCAGCGGGGCGGACAGCTCCTTTTTCAGCAGGGTGCCGCCCACCTGGCCGTAAAAGAGGTATTCCTGGCCGGCTTGCAGCTTGTCCACCGTGAATTTGGCATTGAAAAAGGTGATGGAAAGCCGGATACCCTCCTCATCCACAGCCTGCACTTTAAAGACCGAGAGGCCCTTGCGGATGCGCTGCTCGCCGGATTTGCCCGTGACAGTGGCCCGGATGGCGGCCTGCTGGCCAACCGGTGCGGCAGCGGCCGGGGTGGGCTGGGTCAGGTCGATATACTCCCGGGGATAGTGGGCAATCAGCTCCCCGGCGGTGGTAATGCCCAGCTTGCGGAACAGCTGGGCGCGTTTTTCCCCGATGCCCTTGAGGTACTGTATATCGGTTTCAAACCCCACTGCCATTGTTTCGCCGCCCTTTCTTGCCCATGGCTGGGCAGTTCCGCCGCATCCCCCGAAAGGGGAGCGGCGCTTAGGTCTATTGTACCACACATTTCCAAAAAAGGCCACAAAAAAGCCCCACCAACCGGTAGGGCCTTTGGTGATCCATCGGAGATTCGAACTCCGGACACCTTGATTAAAAGTCAAGTGCTCTGCCGACTGAGCTAATGGATCAAAATTATTCTGTGCAGGACGCTATATAATTATAGCAACCAGTGCCCGGTTTGTCAATTGGTTTGCGTAAAATTTTTCTATCTTTACAGGAAAAAACAGGGTGGCAGGGGATAGGGGGAACAGCCAGAGGTGGGCAAACAGGGGATTTTCCTCCCCAAAAGCAGCCCCTTTGCGCTAAAATCGGGGCGGAAAGAGGCCGAAAAGAGCAGAAAAACGGCAGCACCCAGCGGGCACTGCCGAATCATGCTCTATTTCCCGGGCTCCGGTTGCTTAGTCGGCAACATAGGGGAGCAGGGCAATGTGACGGGCGCGCTTGATGGCCACAGTCAGCTCTCTCTGGTGGCGGGCGCAGGTCCCGGTTACACGGCGGGGAACAATCTTGGCACGCTCCGAGATGTATCTTCTCAGGCGGGCAACATCCTTATAATCAATGGTTTCAACCTTGTCGGCGCAGAAAGCGCATACTTTTCTTCTGCTGTTTCTTCTGCCGCCACGGCTTCTTTCGTTTCTCTCCATAGTGGGAATATCCTCCTTCTTGAAAAATCGGTTCCTTGTATCACAAGTTTAGAACGGGAGATCGTCCTCGCCCTCAATCTCTTCAAAATCGCTGAAGCTGCCGCTGGAATAGGAAACCGGGTCGGCAGGGGCCGAAGGATGGCCGAAGCTGGGGGCGGATGCAGCGGACGGGGCAGAGGAGGATGCGTTTTTGCTCTCCACAAAGAAAGCGCGATCCACCACTACTTCCACTGCGGTGCGGCGGTTGCCGTTTTTATCCTCGTAGTTGCGGGTTTGGATGGAGCCATCAATGCCGATGGCCCGCCCCTTGGAGAAATACTTGCTGATAAACTCAGCGTTCTGCCTCCAGGCCACAATGTTGATAAAATCGGTTTGCTTTTCGCCGCTTTTGCTGGAGAAAGGCCGGTCACAAGCTATCGAGAAGGAGCAGACGGAAATCCCGCTTGTGGTCTGCTTCAGTTCCGGGTCGGCAGTCAGCCTGCCAACGAGTATAGCCTTGTTGTACATACAAACACCGCCTTACTTAGCAATAATCATGGAACGAAGTACGCCGTCTGTAATCTTGTAGATACGGTCCAGCTCGGCGGGGAACTCAGGGGCGGATGTAAACTCCACCAGCATGTAGTAGCCCTCGAACTCATCCTCGATGGGATAGGCGAGCTTTCTCTTGCCCCACTCATCCACATTGACGATGGTACCGTTCTCACTGATGAGAGACTTGAACTTCTCAACATTGGCAGTAATGGCTTCTTCACCCAGCTTGGTGTTGAAGATTACCACGGTTTCGTAATTACCTGTTACCTTTGGCATATTGTGCACCTCCTTTTGGACTTTAGGCCCTGCGCTGTGGCACAGAGCAAGGAATGTCGATCGTGTCCGGCACGATAACAGTCAAATTATAGCACACAAAAAGCCGTTGTCAAGCCTTTTTTCCAAAACAACCGCCATTTGCAGCCAAAACCCGGCATTTTTGTCACAGCCGGCCGGCCAGATTCTTCAGATACTGCCGGAAGGCCGGGCCAACCTCGGCGTGGGCCAGCCCCACCTCCACCGCGGCCTGGAGCATGCCCAGCTTGTTGCCCATGTCGTACCGGGTGCCGGTGTAGTCCACCCCCACCATGCCGCCGTTCCGGGCCAGCTGCAGCATGGCGTCGGTGAGCTGGATCTCCCCGCCGGCCCCGGGCGGGGTCTGCTCCAAAATGCCGAAAATCTCCGGCGGGAGCACGCAGCGCCCCAGGATGGAGTAGTAGGAGAGCACTTCCGCCGGGGTTTTGGGCTTTTCTATCATATCGGTGACGGCAAACTCCCGCGGGCCGATGGGTTCGGCCTTCAGGGAGGAATAGTTGTGTATCATCTCATGGGGCACCTCTTTGATGCCCACAACCCCCTTGCCGTATTTTTCGTAGGCGGCGCACAGCTCGGCTGTGGCGGACTGCTCCCCGATAATTACATCGTCGCCGTACAGGACGGCAAACGGCTCATCCCCCACAAAGGCCTTGGCGCACAGGACGGCGTGCCCCAGCCCTTTTGTCTCCTTCTGGCGGATAAAGGTGAGGTTGGCAAGGCCGGGTATGGCGGCAATCTCGTCATACAGCGCCTGTTTGCCGCTGCCCAGCAGCCGCTGCTCCAGCTCGGGGGAGCGGTCGAAGTGGTCCTCAATGGCGCTCTTGCCCCGGCTGGTGATGATGAGGATTTCCTCAATGCCGGCGGCGGCAGCCTCCTCCACAATATACTGGATTACCGGCTTGTCCACAATGGGCAGCATCTCCTTGGGGATAGCCTTGGAGGCGGGCAGCACCCGGGTGCCCAGGCCGGCGGCGGGGATTACAGCTTTCCGAATCGGTTTCATTCTATCTTCTCCTTTATTTCAGGCCGGCGGCTACATCAGGCCGGCCACCATCTGGTAGGTCATCAGGTAGGAAATGCCAAAGACTACGGCTGCCGTCAGCAGGGCCGAAAGGTAGCCCAGCCGGGGGTTGGTGCCCCCATTGAGGGAGAGCATGGACAGCCACTGCTCCCGGGGCAGGGTGGCAGGCGCCGCTGCCCGCAGCTTTTTAATTTCGGCGATAATATGGGCATAGTACAGCTTGTCGCTGAAGGTGGCCAAAAACAGCATGAGCGCCAGCTGCACCAAATTGATGATATCCACAATACTGCCCAGGTTGCCTATCAGCCCCAGGTCGTAGGCGATGGGCAGGTGGGCGTATTCCGCCAGCATAAACTTCATGCTCTCGTTGGCGTAGAGGACCCGGGGCACGCACAGGATGGCCATGGCGGTGAGCACCACAATGGCCGGGCGGTACAGCTTGCGATAGAACAGGAAGGAGAAGCTGAGGAAAAAGGCCGACCAGTTAAAACTAAAGCTCCGGCCAGATTCCCGCATCATTTTAAACACTGTCAGGTAGCGCCGGTAGTTCGGCCCCACATAGACAGCTATTTCCTGGGCGGTGACGCCGTCAAAGTCGTCGTCATAGTGGATGGGCCCCATGGGGGACATAATGGGGATGGGCTGCTGGGCAGGCTGTGCCCCCAGGTTGTCATACCCGCCGGCGCCGCCGCCATAGCCGGTGTTGGTGCTGCCCGCCCCGGCCTGTTCCGGGCTGCTGCCCGGGGGGTGATAGCTGCCGTCCAGCGGGATGCCGCAGGTGGAGCAGTACTGGGCGTCCCCTAGGTTGATGGCGCCGCACCGGGGACAGCTCTTTTCGGCAAGCTGCTCCGGGGTGCGGGTGGGGTCCTCCCACAGCTTGCCCTGGGCGTGGTTCTCCTCCTGCAGGGCGCAGTGGCCCAGCTGGGCATAGCAGTGCCGGTGGTGGGGGGCGCCGCAGTCGGGGCATACCACCACATCATCCTCGGCAGTAAACGCCTGGCCGCATTTGGCGCAGGGTACATTGACATATTTGTTCATGCTGACCTCCTATAGAAAAGCCCTTGCCGGGCCGCAAAACCTGCCTGTTTCGGCAGATTTTTTCACTAATAATTTATTATATAGTAGTCTGCACAAAAAAGAAAGCCCAAAATATGAATAAAAATTGCCGGGCTGTTCACAAATTCCGCCTTTCGGGGACAACTTGACGGCACCCACGGATGGGCGGGATAAAGGCCGCAGGCCCACCTGCCATTCCATAGGGCCGGTTTGTATCTATCAGAGGAAAGAAATTGCCGCCCCGCCCTTTACAAGGGGGCTGGATACGGATACAATAGATAGAGTATAATCTTTAGAAATTTTTTGAGGAGAGGGAAGAAGCACGATGCTGCAATTTGAAGAACTGCGACTGGGGCTTTTGGCTCTGACAGAGGAGCTGGAAAACCTGTGTGAGGCGATGGACATTGCCCACAACCGGCAGCGCCTGGCCGACCTGGAGGAACAGACCGCCGCCGAGGGCTTTTGGAACGACCAGGAAAATTCCCAGAAGGTGGTGCGGGAGATGAGCCATATCAAGGGCATCCTGCGGGCCTATGAGAAGCTGCAAACCGCCTATGACGACACCCTCACCCTGGTGGAACTGGCCATTGAGATGGGGGACGAGAGCGTCTATGACGAGGCCAAGCAGGGCTATGACTTTGTGGTGGCCGACCTGGAAACCCAAAAGCTGGCCACCCTGCTGTCCGGCGAGTACGACGGCAACAACGCCATCCTCACCTTCCACGCCGGGGCGGGCGGCACCGAGGCCCAGGACTGGGCGCAGATGCTCTACCGCATGTACACCCGCTGGAGCGAGCGCCACGGCTTCAAGTACAAAATTTTGGACTATCTGGACGGGGACGAGGCCGGGCTGAAAAGTGCCTCCATCCTCATTGAGGGGGAAAACGCCTACGGCTTTTTAAAGTCGGAGGCCGGGGTGCACCGGCTGGTGCGCATTTCGCCGTTTGATTCCTCCGGGCGGCGGCACACCTCCTTTGCCTCGCTGGAGGTGATGCCCGAACTCAACGAGGAAACCGACATTGAAATTAACGATGTGGATTTGAAGGTGGACACCTACCGGGCGGGCGGCGCCGGCGGGCAGCATGTAAACAAGACCGAATCGGCCGTGCGCATCACCCACCTGCCCACCGGCGTGGTGGTGGCCTGCCAGAACGAGCGCAGCCAGTTCCAGAACCGGGAAACCGCCATGAAAATGCTCAAGGCCAAGCTGGCGGAAATTAAGGAGCGGGAACACCTGGACAAGATAGAGGACATCAAGGGTGTGCAGAAGGAGATTGGCTGGGGCAGCCAGATCCGCTCCTATGTGTTCATGCCCTACACCCTGGCCAAGGACCACCGCACCGGGTTTGAATCGGGCAACATCACCGCCGTAATGGACGGCGACCTGGACGGCTTTATCAATGCCTACCTCAAGGCCAAAAGCCTGGGGGAACTCGCATAAAATTTGGCCGCTCGTTTTAGGAGTGTTGGACAAAAATCCCCGTCCGGCCTTGTGCCCCTCGGGGGTTTGTGCTATACTTAGACCGTTTAAAATTTTGTAAAGGTGGTTTTTTTATGCTGACACAGGCCAAGAGAGAATTTATCGAATTTATGATGAGTGCCGATGTGCTGCGCTTTGGCAGCTTTGTCACCAAAAGCGGCCGCAACACCCCCTACTTTGTCAACACCGGCAACTACCGCACCGGCCGGCAGCTGGCCACCCTGGGCAGGTTCTATGCCCAACTGATTCAGGAAACACTGGGCGGCGAGTTTGACGCCATGTTCGGCCCGGCCTACAAGGGCATCCCGCTGGTGGCTGCCGCCGCTTCCACCCTGGCTGTGGAGCATGGGATGGACAAGCCCTATTTCTTCAACCGCAAGGAGGAGAAGGACCACGGCGAGGGCGGCAGCTTTGTGGGCTACAAGCCGGCAGACGGCGACCGCATTATTTTGATTGAGGATGTAATCACCGCCGGTACCGCCGTGCGGGAAGTGATGCCCCAGATTAAGAGCTGCGGCGATGTGCAGGTGACTGACATGTTCATTTCGGTCAACCGCTGCGAGGTGGGCAAGGACGGCGAAAAGACAGCCGTGATGGAGGTCAAGGAGGAGTTTGGCATCACCGTGCATGCCATTGTAACAGTGCAGGATATTTATGAGTATCTGAAGGAGAAGCCCGAATACGCCGATGTACTGGCCCACATGGAGCAGTATATGGCACAGTATTGCCGCTTCTAAAACCGAATGGGAGGGAGATGGATGCGCCGTTTTTCTGCCCTGCTGGCGGCGGGGCTGCTGGCAGCTGCCCTGTCCGGCTGCGCCTACTTTGATGCCCACCTAAACAAGGTGGACGCCAGCGGGCAGCGTATCAATGTGTACACCAGCCGGGACTATGAGTTGGAGGGCTGTGTGGCCCAGCTGGACACCAACGACCATGTCAGCCTGGTGCTGGATATTCTTGCCAACACCGAGCCGGCGGAGCAGGCGCCGGACCGCTCGCCCGACTATATCCTGCACCTGCTGCCCGAGGAGGGTACCGCCGGGGGCAGCTACTGGTGGTTCTGGACCGACCCGGACGGGGAGCTGACCCTGCTCAACAACACCGATGCCCCGGAGGAGGTGCTGCGGGCCACCGCCCACACCTCCCACGACTTCGGCAAGCTGATAGAGGAGCTGTCCGGCGGCCACAAGGAGTGCTGCTGATCAAAAGGAGAGGATTTTATGCGCAGAAAAGACCGGGAGATTACCGATTCCGCCCGGATAGATGAGATTATCCGGGGCTGCACCTGCTGCCGGCTGGGCTTTTGCGAGGAGGGCGGGGTGTATATCCTGCCGCTGAGCTTCGGGTATGAAAACCGGGAGGGGCAGCGCACCTTTTATTTCCACAGCGCCCGGGAGGGACGGAAGATTGCGCTCATTGCAGCCGGCCCCCGGGTGGGCTTTGAGCTGGACCGGGGCTACGAGCTGGTGCCGGGGGAAACGGCCTGCCAGTACGGCGCCCGTTTCCAGAGTGTCATTGGCACCGGCAGGGTTTCCTTTATCGAGGAGGAGGCCGAGCGCCAGGCGGCCCTGCAGTCGCTGATGCGCCAGTGCTCCGGCCGGGAGGATTGGCCGTTTACCGATGCCATGCTTCGGTCGGTCTGCGTCTACAAGCTGGAGGTAGAACAGCTCTCCTGCAAAGAGCACGAATAGAGGGAAAAAAGGGCGGCCTGCAGGCTACCCTTTTTTGCAAACAGGAGGGATTTTTAGATGGAAGTAAGCAAGATAAAGATAGAGGGCATCCCCGCCCTTTTGTGGGGAGCACCCAGCGACAGGTGGATATTGGCGGCCCATGGCAGCCATTCCTCCAAGATAGACGACTGAGATGTATTGTGTAAAGGGTGGTTTCACCACCCAAATACACATTGGCTGACGGTTCATTTGTGGCAGAATGACACAGGCCGGAAAGGCGGTGATCGACCAGCAGGAGGGAACCGAAGGGGGAGCGTCCGGGGATGACCTGGGTGCTCCGTTCCCTTTGTCGGCCCTCTCGAAGAGCGCACTTACTCACCACCGGCCAGGGGCCAGCGGTGGTACTGCCTGACGGCAGCCGTGCGCCCTCCGGGGGCGGCTCCGCCAGGGTGTCCTGCCCTGCCGGTATATACCAGTAGACGCCAACGGCGACTTGTGCATCGGACGCAGCCGCGCCGATCACTGGGGGTTTGGGGGCCATCGGCCACCAACAAGCTGCGCCGGGTATATACCGGGGCATTGCTTGCCACTACTATCAGCGCCTATAAATGAGGGTTGAATGTCATTCCCATTGATGGTATATTTGGCTCATGACAAATCGACAAATCGGAAGTTGCGCAGATACGAAAAGGAGCGGTGAAATTATGGCTTATGAAAAGATAGAATCTCACGATGAATACTTGAAGACCGTGGAG
>CAOKWH010000018.1 GCA_948473085.1 uncultured Clostridia bacterium | reverse complement strand
GAGCATGCGGCTGTTAACCGCAGGGTCGTTGGTTCGAGTCCAACTTGGGGAGCCAATTGTTTGTTGAAAGCTGCATATCTTGGTGGCTATGCAGCTTATTTATCAATTTTGGGCCTTTAGCTCAGTTGGTTAGAGCATCCGGCTCATAACCGGACGGTCCCGGGTTCGAATCCCTGAAGGCCCACCAAATTGTTGATAAAGATAGGGGTATAGCTCAGTTGGTAGAGTCGCGGTCTCCAAAACCGTTGGTCGTGGGTTCAAGTCCTACTGCCCCTGCCAAAAGCGTGTTTTCTGTTGAGGAAACACGCTTTTCTTTTGCAAAAAATCGGCCTCTGCTATGTCTACTGGCAGAGGCTTGCTTTTTTAAATATGAAAGAAAGCGTTTGAATCTGCTGGGGCCTCTCTGCGCTCCTGTTGGGAATATTCCCGCAGAATGGAACAAACTGTAATTTTATAGGATTCAAACAGCTTTTCCCGTCCCTCTTGTTGGCTCATGCGGTGTTCCACGGTGGTACGCCAGCGCTCCACAGCAGTTTCGTCGGTCCAAATATTCATTGATAGCAGCTTACCTTCCTCATTGAGGCTAACAAATCGCTCAGCGCGTATAAAGCCTTCAAAGCCGGTAAGCAGCGGCTTTAACATAGCGGCCAAATCCAAATAGCGCTGTTTTCCTTCTAAAGTGGGCTTTACTTCAAATAGGACAATAATGTTGCTCATGTGTTTTACCTTCCCCCTTCTAATTTTTTCGTGCAGGTATTCGCCCGGCACGGATCAGCTCCTGCTCTAAGTAGGGATAAATATCCCAATCCTGGGCGAAAGATAGGTAGTTGGCATAGGCTTTCTGATTATATCCACCGGCTTTATTTGCCTTAATTAAGATATTTTTAGGCGTGTGTTCCATAGAGATAAATTCCATGATGGCCACTTCATATCCACAGGCCTCCAACAGCTGACCGCGTATGCTGTCTGTAATAATAGCAGATAGGCGTTCCTTAAGAATGCCATGCTTAGTGATAACTTTCATTGAATCATTTTTGATTTTGCTAAACAATTCATGTTGGTAGCAGGGAACAGTAAGCAGAATTTTGCAGTCCCAGCCAATGGCTTGGACTATGGCGGCATCAGTGGCCGTATCACAGGCGTGCAGTGTTACCACCATATCAATGGGGCCGCCGGAGGTATAGCTTTGAATATCCCCAGTGAGAAAGGTTAGGCCGTCATAATGCAGTTCTCGGGCCACCTGTTCACAATAGCGGACAACATCGTCCTTCAAATCCAGGCCGATAATCTGTACATTTAGCCCCAGTTTATTTACCAGATAGTGGTATAGTGCAAAGGTCAGATAACTTTTTCCACATCCAAAATCTACAATATGGATACGGCGGTTCCGGGGTAAGCTGTCTACACAGCCAGCCACCAACTCCAAATATTTATTGATTTGCCTAAATTTATCATAGTAGGCCCGCAACACTTTGCCTTCGGCATTCATTACGCCCAAATAAATTAAAAAGTCGCAGGGTTCCCCGTCCGGAATGGCATAGGCTTTTTGTTTGTTGTGGGCCAGGTTCTGTTCCTCTGCCTTGGTGGGGGCTTGTGTTTTAATTTTCAGCCGGGAGAACAGGGTTAAATGATAGTCATGCTGGGTGGTGTGGATAATACACTGATGGAAGGTGTTTTCCAACAAGCCCGCCACGGCCTGGGCAGCCTCGTGGGGCGACAGGTTTTCATGCGTGACCTTTTTATCATAGACATAGGTAAACTGAAAGGTCAAATCATCCCCCTGCAAAAAGGGGCGGATCTGCACTTTCTTGTAAGGGGCTGTACTGCCCTTTTTTAACTGAGTAAGGGTGGAAAAAACAAATTGTTCATTAAAATAGGGTGAAATTCGTTCCAATATCATAATTTAGCCTCTTATTTTTTCTGAGTTGTGATATTTAATAGTTACTTGCATTTATTATACCATGAAGCGATAGTGGAATGGTATAATTGGCCATCTTTTTCGGTTGCCCTGCAAGGGGCGAGAAAAAGGGCCTTTAAAATTTAAGTATAATATCCGCTTTGCGGATATTATACCATGAAGGTGTTTACACCGAAATGGTATAATTGCGCATTAGAACCGGTTGCCGCCCCCGGTGGCGAGGTTCTGCGCATAAATTGAGTATAATATCCGCTTTGCGGATATTATATCATAAAATAAAAATTTTGTCTGATTAACAAAAAAATTTTGATTTATGAGGTAATTTTGTTGACAAAAAATTCTCGCAGTGCTATACTAAGAATACATTAGTAGTAATAATTATCATTTTAGAAAAGAGGTATTACCAATGGAACTGAAAGGCACCAAAACAGAAGCAAATCTCTGGACAGCGTTTGCTGGCGAAAGCCAGGCAAGAAACAAGTACACCTACTTTGCATCCAAGGCTAAGGCCGAGGGCTTTAACCAGATTGCCGCTATTTTTGAGGAGACTGCCGGCAATGAGAAGGAGCATGCCAAGATGTGGTTTAAGGAGCTGGGCGGCATTGGCACCACAGCTGAGAACCTGAAGGCTGCTGCTGCTGGCGAGAACTTTGAGTGGACCGACATGTATGCCAAGTTTGCTGCCGAGGCCAAGGAGGAAGGCTTTACCAAGATTGCGTTCCTGTTTGAGCAGGTTGGCAAGATTGAGAAGGAGCACGAGGCCAGATACCTCAAGCTACTGGCCAATGTAGAGGGCGGCAAGGTATTTGCTAAGGACGAGAAGGTTGTATGGCAGTGCGCCAACTGTGGCTATATCCACGAGGGTGAGAAGGCTCCCGAGGTTTGCCCGGTATGTGCTCATCCTCAGGCATTCTTCCAGATTCACGCTACCAATTATTAAGAATATATCTGCATGTAGGGTCTGTCTTTTTGGAGGCAGGCCCTCTTTTTATTGTAAAGGCCAAGCAAATAAAATAATTCTCTGTCCATAAAGTAAATATCTGAGTTGTTTCAAATATTTGGCTGCTTTTTTGGCTTTATGTTATAGCTTATGCTGCTGTGCCATGTTCCTTTTGGCAATAAGCCATCGCTTTCCACAGTGCTTAAAATCAGCTGTCCATGCCCGGAATAATTATCATGGGGATAAAGAAAGATGTTACTCGCAAAAATATTATATACCGATTCTATTTCCTTCTGAAATACTCATGAATTTTGGATTTTTTGCATTCTGTTTTAAAATAAGAAAAAAAGAGGGCCTTTAAAAGCCCTCTTTCCGCCCGTTAATTGGCGGTCAGGTTGGTTTTAGCCAATGCCATAACAATGGGGGGGATAATAATCAGCTGTAGGATAATCCCCGGTAGAGCGGTGACAAAGGCCCCCATTAAAAAGGCCTGCACAGTATAGGCCTTGTCCGCCATTCCCATGGCCAGGGACATGGCCATACCATTTACCACCCGGCCAAACAACATGGCTGTAACAAGGGCGGCATAGACCATTTTGGGCTTGGTGCGGCAGCGGAACAGTTTGTAGCCCAGTCCGGCAACCAGGCCATAGGTAGCCAGCTCAAACACCATGCAGATGCCCACTGGGAACAGCGGGGGCATACCGTTGATAAGCATGGAAAGGGACACACACAGTATTCCGCACACAGCGCCGTACAATCCTCCCACTGTCATGCCGCAGAGCAAAACCGGAATGTGCATGGGCAAAATAACACTGCCCGCATTGGGGATCATGTGCATGGCCTGGGGCAGCATCAAGCCGATGGCAACAAACAGTGCAGTTAGAACAATGCTTTTAATATTCAGTTTGGATGATGTCATGAAAACCTCCTATTGTCGTTTAAATCGCCCTTTTATTATACTGCAAGCCGGCAGGAACTGTCAATTTATTGCCCAGTTAAAAGCCAATAGCTGTAAAGACCAGAAGTATATAAAGAAAAAGCCCTATTTGGGGCTTTTTATAGTTGTTCTTTATATTTGCAAATTTCGTTTTTCCAATTTTCAGGGAATCCAATGTGTTTTAGAGAAATATCGGTTTCATATTCCTCAAATAAAGATTCAATTTGAGGAATAATGCTGTTGTTCCATTTATCACTATTCGGATAAAGACATTTTAATGCAAAAATAGCTGCCCAGAGTGAACGATTATCCGATCTATGAGTATTAAAGCCGGCAGGAATGGATGGAAATACCCTAAAATACAGCCGTCCATAATGTGCACATATATTTCTTAAATCAGTACAACAGCGTAACCAACTAACTGCATTTTTGTAAGATACCTTAACATTTCCATAGATATTTCTTAATATTTCTTTTTGGTCTTCAGTAGTCAAATCGCCAAAAAATTTAGATAACATCCCCAAAGTGAAAATTTCAATGATTACCCAAATGGGGAAATGGCAAGCGTATTTTGTCTGATGGTGTTGGATAAACAGGCTATTTTGATTATATTTTATTTCTCTCTCGATACATTCTTTGGTTTTTATGGCATTATGTCTATTGGAAAAATTAGATGGATCCAAGTAACCTTCAGGGCCATATTTATGAGCATGAAAATAAGAAATTTTTGCACGATATAAAATTTCAATTTCTTCAATTATTGATAAAAGAATCGATCGAAATTTTCGATCAAATTCATAGATATGATAAACTTGATTGAAACTGGTGCCAGGCAAATAATTTCCATTTTCCTGCTTAAAAGGGAGAAAGTATGCAGTAATACGATAGTAGTTAATCTGTGATAAAACAGATATACATTGTTCTTCGTTTTCAATATCAATGCCACGAGATTTTATTAATTCTATTTGTTGAGCGTATATAGTAGCTGGCTTTAAATTTTCCATAATATTTCCCAATATAAAAATGTCCCCCACTGGGACACATTTACAATACTGTAAAGAGGTGCGGGGGGTCCTGTTACCTATAGTGTATGTTATTTATGTTAAAAATATATATTTAATATTTTAATAAATTGTGAATAAAGGGGAGAGGCCAAAATTGAGAGGCTTTAGATGAAATATGCCAGTAGATGAAAATAAAAGTTTTATACTGTTTTAAGCAGTAAAAAAGCCCTCTAAACAGAGGGCTTTTTTGGAAAGATATTAGTCGTAGTAAGGCATCATGTCTTCGGGAATGACGGTGTAGCTTCTGCCGTCCAAATCCTTCTTCAGCTCTTCCTTGGCTTTTTCAATAACATCCTTCTTGTCGGTAAGCAGGTCATAACCAGCCAGGGCCATAGCCTCGCCGGCCCGAATCATGCCCTTGGTACCAATGGAGGTGCCATAGCAGGAGGCCGACTGCCAGGTATGAGCCGATACCGGCAGCGGGGCACAGGCAGTGGTAAACTGAGCAGTGGGGGTGATGTAGCTGACATCGCCCACATCCGAGCTGCCGCCGCCGCACTGGCTCTTGTCGCCAACCATAACCGGCTTCTTAATGATACCATGCTCCACATCGGCAAGGTCTACGCCATACTGCTTGCAGGCGTTGGCTACAGCGTTTTCGGGGTATACGGCCAGCATATCATCCAGGAACTTCTTCTCCTCTTCAGTGTACTCCACAGGAGTAGCCTGGCAGAGGTTGTCGAACATCAGCTCGTTCATGGCATAGTTGGGCATCATGTTGTGCATAACGCTCTTTACCGAATAGGTCATGGTGGTTTCGGTCATGTGAGCGGCGCCCTCGGCACACTTAATCAGACGGGCAGCAATATCCTGCATCTGATCCATCTTGGGGGCGCGTACCGAGTAACGAACAGCCGCAGTGGCGGGCACAATGTTGGGGGCCATGCCGCCGTCGGTAATGATGTAATGCATTCTGCCGCCGTCAATGATGTGCTCCCGCAGGTAGTTACAGCCAATGTTGGTCAGCTCTACGGCATCCAGGGCGCTGCGGCCCAGCCAGGGAGCGCCGCCGGCATGGGCGGGAATACCCTTGAAGTAGAACTCCATCAGCTGGTAGGCGTTCATGCTGCCGCCGCTAACAGCGTCAGCCGAACCGGGGTGATAGGTCAGGCAGCAATCCAGGTCGTTAAATACGCCGGCGCGGGCCATGTAGGACTTACCAGACAGGTTCTCCTCGGCCGGGCAGGCATAGAAGCGGATGGTACCAGGCAGGTTATCCTCCTTCATGGTGTCCATCAGGGCGGCAAAGGCAATAATACCGGCGCTGCCCAGCAGGTTATGGCCGCAGGCATGGCCATAGGCGCCAGCCTCCACCGGCTCCTGGACAGTGGAACCAGCCTTCTGGCTCAGGCCAGGCAGGGCGTCAAACTCACCCAGAATACCAATAATGGGGTGGCCGCTGCCATACTCAGCCATGAATGCGGTTTCCACCACATCAATGGGGTTGGTAATTTTAGCGCCCAGCTCCTTTAAGTAGTCGATCTGTGTCTTGCAGGCAAAGAACTCCCGGAAGCCAGCCTCCGGCTTTGCCCAGATGTCCAGAGCCATCTTTTCAATTGCAGCTCTGTGCTTTTCAATGTTGGTTTTAATCGATTGTTTTGCCATTGGAACAAATCCCCTTTCATCCAATTCTGTGTTTTCATTATATACCCTATTGCAGGGTTATTCAAGGCTTGTTTCATTTTAAGGCTGATAAATAGCCGTATTGTATAAGAACAGGCTGTTGTTTTTGGCAGTTTTAGCTTGTTTGACACTTGGTAAGAGGTACAGGCGTTTTCACTTGGAGGACAGGTAGGCGCCGGGATGGTATGGTGCTTTTTGCACCCCGTCGGACCGGATTTTCATTTTTATTGGTTTTAACAAAGATGGCGGGGAGTATCCCTGAAATTATAGTCGCTCTCACCAATGGAAAGACGCGCTTTTTTCTGCTAATAGGATAAAGCGCACGATATTTTGCACCAAAATGAAAAAATACTGTACAAAAATGATAATATGAAATTGTGCATCTTTTGGCCTGCATTTGTCTTTTTGAAAATTTAGTGTTGCAAAGCGCTGCAATTTGTGTATAATAAAACACATGAACCCGTTCCGGTGGGGCGGGAGATCCTGAAAACAGTTCCAAAAAGAGGAGGTATTTTTCCATGCGCTATGCCAGATATTTTGATTTCGCAAATAATGCTAATCGACAGCAGGGCAATCAGCAGATGTCCTGTGTGTTTGTGCAGCCTCAGCAGCCAAACCAGCGACAGCAGCGACAGCGAAATCAGAATAATGCGTTGGCATGACGGTTTGGAAAAACCGCTGATGGATGTTATATCCAGGCGGGTGGAACACAAAGGCGGCTGCCAATGCGCAGCGACTTTGTATATTCACTGGCCCTATTGTACTATACACACTTTGTTGTAGAAGGAACCGCAGGACTGTGCTTATCAAAGCACGGTCCTGTTTTTGTTTTGAAGGAGGATTTTTATCATGCTTACATCATCATTGCTTACCGAGCTGCTTTGCAGCCTTTCCATTATCGGCGGCCTCTTGCTGGTGGGTACCCTGCTCCGGGCCAAGGTCCGAATTTTCCAGAAGCTGTTTTTGCCGGCTTCGGTTATTGGCGGTTTTGTAGGGCTGCTGCTGGGGCCGATAGTCCTGGGGGACTATGCCCTGCTCCGGGTGCCGGAAACCTATATCAGCGATTGGGCGCTGCTGCCGGGTACCCTGATTGTTCCCATCTTTGCGGCAGTGCCGCTAGGGCTGTTCATGAACAAGGCCCCCAGCGCTATGGCCGGCAAGGGAAAAACCGGCCCTAATGTGCTCAAGGCCTTTGCCTTGTTTGCGGCACTCAGCTTCCTGCAGTCGGTGGTGGGGTTTGGCACCAACCTGCTGTTTAGCGGCAGCGGCAGCTACAACCTCTACCGGACCTTTGGGTACGAGCTTAGCCAGGGCTTCTGCGGCGGCCATGGCACCGCCGGTGCGGTGGGTAAAATTTTGGAGGGCCTGGGGATGGACTACTGGGCCACTGCCCAGGGGGTTGCTGTTACCACTGCCACCATTGGTATTGTAGGCGGTATGCTCATGGGCATTATCTTCATCAATATTGCTGCTGCCAAGGGCAAAACAGCCGTGCTGAAAAAGGCCGGTGATATCCCTGCCGAGATGGCACGGGGCTTTACCACCGATATTGCCAAGCAGGGCTCCATGGGCCGGGAAACCACCATGAACTCCAGTATCGAAACCATCTCGCTGCACCTGGCGCTGATTTTAGGCGTCTGCGGCCTGGCCTACTGGGTGCTGGGCCTGCTCAAAGGCACTGGGATTACAGCATTCGCCAGCCTGCCGGTTTGGATTTACGCCATGGTTATCATGTTTGGCCTGAACCACATCCTGCGGATGCTGGGGCTGGATTGGCTGATTGACACCAAAATTAAGGGGAAGATTACCGGCGCCATGTCCGACTTTGCCATTACTGCCGCCATTGCCAGCCTGCCTGTACAGGCTGTAATGGAGTATGCCCTGCCTATATTGGTTATGTGTGTGGTTGGGTTCCTGCTCACCTACCTGTTCACCTTTAAGCTGGGGGATCTGGTATTCAAGGGGGATTATGCCTTTGAGCGTTCCATCATTGCCTGGGGCACCGCCACCGGCGTGATGATTACCGGCATGATGCTGCTCAAAATCTGTGACCCGGACTATGACACCCCGGCTCTGGCCGACTTTTCCATGGGCTTTTCGCTGCTCTCCCTTTCGGGGCTGATTACCACCCCGCTGTCGATGGCTGTGCTTTCCACCGGCAGCACAATGGATAATCTGCTGTTTTCGCTGGCAGCCGCTGTGGTGTTCTGGGTAATCCTGGCTGGGGTTACAATAGCCGGGCGGGTGTCTGCCAAAGCCCCTGCAGCTGAGGCTGCCCTGCCCACTGCCGACTGATGAGGGCCTGGGCAAGCCGCCTGCCCTGTGATACAATAGAGGCAAAGCGCCGTGTGAAATGGAGGACTTTATATATGAACAAGCATACCGTAAATGAACGAATCGATGAGAGAAAGGGCGAGCTTTCCGCCCTGAGTGATGAAATCTGGGGCTATGCTGAGCTGGCCTTTGGCGAACACCAGTCGGCAGATGCGCTCTGTCGGGCGTTGGAAAAGGAAGGCTTTGCCGTCAGCCGGAATGTAGCCGGTATTTCCACCGCCTTTTCCGCCAGCTATGGCAGCGGCAGCCCGGTTATTGGCATCTTGGGGGAGTTTGATGCCCTGTCCGGCCTGAGCCAGCAGGCGGGCTGCGCCGTGCGTACCCCCATCCAGCCGGGAGGCGCCGGCCATGGCTGCGGCCACAATATGCTGGGGGTGGGCTCCATTGCCGCCGCTGTGGGCGTCAAGGAGTATCTGGCTGCCACCGGCAAGCCCGGCACGGTTATCTACTACGGCACCCCTGGGGAGGAGGGCGGTTCCGGCAAGGCCTTTATGGCCCGGGAAGGCGTGTTTGACTGCCTGGATGCGGCGCTGACCTGGCACCCTTCCGACCTGAACGCCGTTATGGCGGGCAGCAGCCTGGCCAATGTACAGGTGGCCTATAAGTTCAAGGGGGTGGCGGCCCATGCGGCCGGTGCGCCCCATCTGGGCCGCAGTGCCCTGGATGCGGTGGAACTGATGAATGTGGGGGTGCAGTTTTTGCGGGAGCATGTCATCCCCGAGGCCCGCATCCACTATGCCATCACCAACACCGGCGGCTATTCCCCCAATGTGGTGCAGCCCGAGGCGGAGGTGCTCTACCTGATCCGGGCACCCAAGAACGCTCAGGTACAGGAGATTTACGCCCGGGTGAACAAGATTGCAAATGGCGCCGCCATGATGACCGAAACCGAGCTGGAAATCGACTTTTACAAGGCCTGTTCCAACCTGGTGCCCAACACCACGCTGGAACGGCTGATTTATAACAACCTCTCCGGCCTGGATCTGCCCCAATACACCCCGGAGGAGCTGGATTTTGCCCGGAAGATTCAGGACAGTGTGGAGAATAAGAGCGATACGGTAGCCGCCCTGTTGGAGAAGGCGGCTGACTATGACACCAAGGTTTTGCTGCGGGAGCACCTGGGGGAGGCAATAAACAACTTTGTCCTGCCCTATACCCCCAATGAGGCGGCAATGGCCGGTTCCACCGATGTGGGGGATGTCAGCTGGGTATGCCCCACCGCCCAGGTGAACACCGCCTGCTATGCCTCCGGTACACCGGGGCACTCCTGGCAGCTGGTGGCCCAGGGCAAGGAGAATGTGGCCCACACTGCCATGCTCCACGCCGGCAAGGTGATTGCCGCCACCGCCATCGACCTGCTGGAGCATCCCGACCTGCTGGAAAAGGCCAAGGCCGAGCACCGGGACCGTGTGGGCGCAGGCTATGTTTGCCCCATCCCCAAGGGGGTAGCACCCCGGGCAATGGGTAAGAAGTAAAGAAAAAGGAGCACTGGGTTCCCGCATAGCGGGTCTGGCGCTCCTTTTGCGTGGGTAAATGCGAAAGAGGCAAATCCCATAAACTGCCTGGAGAAAATTTTATTCTCATTTGGGATAGGGGGGCGGCCGCCGGTTATAGGCAGAAAAAGCCCTGTAAAACTGCTGATATGGGCAAAAAGGCATCGGGGCAGAGCTGCCAGGCGGTTGCCCTGGCGGCCGGCTTGTGTTAAAATAAACTATACTCAAAAAGTGGAAAGGTTTAAAGACAGCTTATGATAGACGCAAGGATAAAACGCATCAACGAACTGGCCAAAAAATCCCGGGAAACCGGCCTGAATGACGCCGAGCGGGAGGAACAGCAGCGGCTGCGGCAGGAATATATCAAGGCGTTCCGGGCCAGCCTGGATAGCACGCTGGACAGTGTGTATGTGGAGGAGCAGGACGGCCAGGCTGTTCCCATCAAGAAGTATATGAAGGAGAAATATGGCAGTGGGGAAGAAAAATCCGGAAAAGAATGAGCCAAAATTCTCAGATAAGGTGTACCAGGCATTGCTGCAGGTGCCGGCGGGCAAGGTTATAACCTATGGGGGGTTGGCGTTGTTGGCCGGCCGTCCCAAGGCGGCCCGGGCGGTGGGCACCCTGATGGCCCAAACCCCCTATGGCGGCCTGCTACCCTGTCACCGGGTGGTGTCCTCCACCGGGAAACTTTCCTCCCGGGATTTCCGGCAGGAGCAGGCACGGCGTCTAAAAGCTGAGGGGATAGAGGTGCACGACTTTACAGTAGACCTGAAACAATACGGCTGGAACGGCCGGGAATGACAGAAAAAGGGGGAAAACAATGCGGGTAAGCGGTGTGGTAATGCCAGTATTTTCGCTGCCGTCCGATTTTGGCATTGGCACGCTGGGAAAGGACGCCTGCGAATTTATCGACTTTTTGCAGGCTGCCCAGGTGCGCATTTGGGAGATGCCCCCCATCCATCCGGTGGACAACAGCTTTTCCCCATACAGTCCGGTTTCCCTCTATGCCGGCAACCCGCTGCTGATTGACCTGCAGCCCTTTATTGAACAGGGGGTATTTACCAACAAGGAAATTGCCCGGATGGATTGGGGCAGGGACCGGGCGAAGGTATCTTGGCAAAAGGTGGCCGAAGGCAAGGTACGGGTGCTGGAGCGCGTATTTGAAGCGCTGTATAATGCCGAGGATACCGACTTTATCCAGTTTTGCCGGCAGAATGACTATTGGCTGGAGGATTATTGCCGCTTTGCTGCCATCCGGGAGTATTTTCGCTTTTTGCCATTGCCGCTCTGGCCGGCAGCCATAGTTGGCCGTGCCAAAACGGATATGGCGCAGCTGTGCCAGCTGTTGGAGGTACGCATTCAGTTTTATAAATATCTGCAATACCTCTTTTTCATCCAGTGGCAGCAGCTGCGGCGCTATGCCAGCAGCCGGGGCATTAAGCTGTTGGGAGAGTGCCCCTGGAAGGTTCCAGAAAACAGCGCCGACTGCTGGGTTTCCCCTCAAACCGAGCGGCAGAGGCAGGAGCAGCCTGGGGATTACTGGTTGCCCTGGCTGGAGTGGGGCGGCCAGCTGTATGATATTATCAAAGTGTACCACTGCACCGAAGCCGGCGCGGCTTATACTTATCATTATCCGGATAGCCAAGCGCCGGAGGAGTTTATCCAGGCGCTGGAACGAATGCAGCAGGGGGAGGAGTGCAGCCGGGCCCAGGTGTTCCAACGGGCGTTTGGAGCCGCTGCCGCCCCTTTCCACAAACCCCACTGGTACAGCCGGGATACAGTGGCCTATTTGGGCACAGCCACGGATGATACGGTCCGGGGCTGGATTAAGGCGCTGGAAAAACAGCCGGCCCAGGATTTAAACGACTATATTGGAAGCACCCTATCCCGGGACCAGGCTTGGTCGATGCTGCGGGCACTGTGGGCCAGCCCGGCGGGGACAGTTATCGCCCCGGTTCAGGACTTTTTGGAGCTGGGCAGCAGTTCCCGGTTCTTCGGCTTTGAAAATCCGGCGGACAACTGGTCCTGGCGGCTGCGCCGAGGCAGTTTAACCAACCGGCTTGCGCAGCGCATTGCCCGGATGAACCAACTGTTTGACCGAAATTAGTGTATGCGATTTAAACAAGCCTTTTCTTATTCTCATCCAAAGGCATAACGAATTGTTTTTGCACATCATCAGGCCCTTCTCCCTTCCCGATGGCCTATTGATAGAATAAAGCTATTATCATCCCAAAGTGTCAGATTTCTTATTGGAATATAGCGTCGCATTCAATTTGAATATTATAGATAGCCTTGCAAAGGAAAAGCCGGGAGTTCCATTTTATTATAACATTATGTAGAAAAATGAAAAGATTATACAAAGAGTGGCGTTTTTTGGAGAGAAAAAGCTGCTCTTTGTTTTGTTTAGAACAAGGAGCGCGATTTAATGGCAGGTTATAGGGCCGATATGTGAAAGCAGCTATAGTCAGCACCGGTAAGAGCGTATAGTAGCCAATCCGGCCTTTTTGGCGGTAAAAAAACAGGCCTCCGGGTTGGAAGGCCTGATAAGGCTTGTTTTGGGGAAAGGGATCCTTGCCCTTATGGCATGGGAGGATCCACAACATCCGATAGCATGATGTGAATGAGCGAATAGCGGTCAAAGTAGTCCGGGATGGCACTGGAGGGGGAGGAAGTGCTTAAAATGGTGCGCTGGTCCAGCGGAAGGGTGACCGAAATGGTGCTGCCTTCCCCATCTTTAAAGGAGGCCAGCACCGAGCCGCCCATCTGTTCGGCAGCCAGCTTTACCACTGTGAGGCCAAGGCCGGTGGAACGGTGGCTTTCATCCAGGGTGAAAAAGGGTTCAAACACTTTTTCCGAAAATTCTGCCGGAAGCCCGCTGCCATTGTCGATGATGGTAATCACGGCATTTTTCCCATAGGTGCGCAGCGTCAGGCGGATTTCCAGCAGCTGCTCCAAAAAGCCGGATTTGATACTGTTGTCTATCAGGTTGGTAACAATGGCATCCACCAGTTCGGTACTGCCCAAAATTTCGGTTGGTGCATCCTCTATTTCGGTGGCCAATTTTACCTGGGGGAGCAGCAGCATCTTGGTTGCCAGCGCCGAGGTGAGTACCCGCAGATGGTAGGCCAAGTCCAGGGATTGCAGGGCTGGTGCTTTTTGGGTGAGCAGCTTGGTATACCATCGGGTGTTTTGCCCCAGCTTCATCAGCTGATAGCAGTCCCGGTTCAGCTTTTTTATGGCGGCATAGCCGGTATCATCCTCATACAGCAGGCTCAGGTTTTTCAGGTTCATCACAGTGGCAAACAGTTCCCGCACCAGCTGGTCCAGCTGTTCGTTGCTTTTTTGTGCAGCCAATGTTAGCTGGCTGCTGCTGGTGTCCAGGGAGGCAAGGGCCAAAAACAACCCGCTTTCGGCCAGCGGCGTTATGGTAAACAGATACTCCGGGGCGCCGGCCAGGTGCAGGGTTCGTGCGGCCTGGCGATCCCCATTTTTTTTGGTTAGCCGGGAGATGTATCCCAGCAGCTGGGTGAGCACCTGGCTGTTGTCCAGCAGGATGCGGGCAGCCGGATTACACCACGCCGCTTTGTTGGCATCTAAAATAGCGGCGGGGAGGAGAGAGGCGGAAAATAGGGCCTGGACCTGTTCAATTGTTTCAATTTTATTTGACATAAAAATACCCCTGTTCGGTGGACGAATGGTTTTCGGTATAGTTTGTCCAGATGTCCGCTGTATATTTTCAGGCAAAAATGCAGGATTTGTCGAAAAATGTCGTATCAAGTTTATTATACAAAAAAATAAGACTGTTTTCAACATTTGACAAAAAACATCCCCTTTAAGGGAAGTGTTGCCGCAAAAGAGCGTCGGCAGTTTCTGCGAAGGATGATTGATATGGTGCTTATCGTATAGTATAATTGGTCTGGCAAACTGAGTTTATGAAGAAAAATGGGGAGAAATCAAATGGAGAATTTTGGGCTTTCGATGGTATGGTTTTGGGCGGCATATTTTATTGTTACAACCATAGGTGTACTGCATACTATTTTTAATATTGTAGTATTGCACATGAAGTCGATGAAAGATAGCCCCGGTATGGGGGAAGGGTATGAAAAAACAAAGCCCTGGCATCCTTTGTATAATATCATTATTTTTCCTATATTTGCGTACCTGTATTTTCACGGATTGGAAGCAATCAAGTTTTCAAATGTGATTGCCACATCCCTGATTTGGGGGACGATAACAGTTGTATTTGATTTAGTTGGGTGGGTTTTAATTAAGCATCCTTGGTCTTTAACATTTAAGGAGTTTTATATTGATTACCAGCCTTGGATTACACTAATTTATATCACAATCTACGCAAGCCCATTTATAGCCTATGGAATAATAAACCTGTTATAGTGGGCTGGGGGAAGCCCGAATGCCACGCAAGCCTCTAAAATGAAGATACTTGTTTTTACTCATTGGTGGTTGGCCGCTTTGTTAAATGGCATGGGGCTGCACCAGCCTGAATAGGGGCGAAAAAACTGCCTCTAATCGCTTTACAGAGTGACAAATAACAGCCCGCAGAGAAAAAGGGGAACCCCTTCAACCTGGACCCAAACCTGCTGGCGGCTGGGTCGAAATAGCCAATATCCCCCCGCTTTGCCTGGCTTCTAAAGCAAAAAACTGTCTGGTTTCCGGTTGGCTGTATTGAAAAAAAACGCCATATAGGTTAAACTATTGGTAAGCACAACAAAAGGGGCGCCGGCCCAGTGCATTGCCGGCTGTCCCGAATAATAATGATAGGATGTGTTTTGGTTATGGCAGTTAAAATAGGTATCAACGGGTTTGGGCGCATTGGGCGCCTGGTATTCCGGGCAGCGGTTATGCAGCCGGAGAAGTACGAAATTGTGGGAATCAACGACCCCTTCGTGGACCTGGACTATATGGTTTATATGACCAAGTATGATACGGTTCACGGCCGCTTTGATGCCGACATCAAGGCCGAAGACGGCAAGCTGGTGGTAAATGGCCGGGCTATCCATGTCTATGCCAGCATGAACCCGGAGGAAATTCCGTGGGGCGAGTGTGGCGCCGACTATGTTGTGGAGTCCACCGGTGTATTCACCTCCACCGAAAAGGCCTCTGCCCACCTGAAGGCCGGTGCAAAGAAGGTTGTCATCTCTGCCCCCGCCAAGGATAAGGAAACCCCTACCTTTGTTATGGGCGTCAATGAAGCCGGCTATACCTCGGATATGGTTGTGGTTTCCAACGCGTCCTGCACCACAAACTGTCTGGCGCCGCTGGCTAAGGTGCTGAATGATGAATTTGGCATTGAGGAAGGCCTGATGACCACTGTACATGCCACCACTGCCACCCAAAAGACAGTGGATGGCCCCTCCAAAAAGGATTGGAGAGGCGGCCGGGCAGCTGCAGGCAACATTATCCCCTCCTCTACGGGTGCAGCCAAGGCCTGCGCCCTGGTTATTCCGGAACTGAAGGGGAAGCTTACCGGTATGTCCTTCCGGGTGCCCACCCTGGATGTATCGGTGGTGGATCTGACTGTCCGCCTGGCAAAGGATACTACCTACGAAGAAATCTGCGCCGCTGTGAAGAAGGCCAGCGAGGGCAGCATGAAGGGCATTCTGGGCTACACCGACGAGGCGCTGGTATCCAGCGACTTTGTAGGGGATCCCCGCACCTCCATCTTTGATGAGAAGGCGGGTATTATGCTCAATTCCCGGTTTGTTAAGCTGGTGGCCTGGTATGATAATGAGTGGGGCTACTCCAACAAGGTGCTGGAGCTGATTGAGCACATGGCCAAGGTGGATGCCAAGTAGTTTCGGCTTTGCTCTGCATTAGATAAGGGGAATAAAAAGCTGCTCCCTTCCGCCTTTATAGGCGGAAGGGAGCAATTTTTGTGTGGGGTGATACCCAAAGGTTCAGTTTAATCCTCTTTTTGCAGATAGTCTATCATCGTCAATATAAAGCGTTTTTGTTTTGGGGAACAGGCAAGCAGTTTTTTGGAAATATCATCATTGAGGTACTCGATTGAATCCCGTTTTACGCTTACCAGTATGGCATCGGGCGAGCGGTCCAAGGCATCACAAATTTTTAGAAATGTTTCTAAACTCGGGGTGGAATAGCTTCTTCCAATGCGGGATAGAAAATTGTTGGTGATATCTGCTTTTTCCGCCGGCTGAGCCTGGGTCGACCCCTTTGTTCTCCTCAAAACCGCTATTCGTTTTCCTATTTGTTCGTAATCGATATCCATAGTGTTCACCCCTTATTAGCACAGTGGACTTAACAGAGCAGATAAACAAAATATAAATACTATGGTACTTGAACATAGAATTTATTTGATTTATAATACTATTAGATTTTAAAAATAGGGTAAAAGCGGGGTGGTAGGGCGATAGGGGAAACTATTCAGAAAAAACCTGGAAAAATAGATGTTTGACTGAAGTTTAAGGGGCATTTCAGGATGAAAATAAAAGAAACTTGAACCTTCGGCAGCTACCGAATGGTGGGGCTATATTTCGTATGGGGGTTGGGATAGGATGAATGATGAACTGAAAAATTTGATTGATAAGCTATATCTTGCATGCGATGCATTGGATAATAGTTCGTTGGATTTAGCTCGATTTTACTCGAACACTTCGCTCAGGGAAGTTTTGAGGTTTGAGCTGTTGAAGTTTCTGTTATATCTGTCTGCCTTAGGTGGCCCAATTACCGAGCCACAAGCCAAATTTGTAAAAGAATACCTGCAATGGGATGTGGATACTGAGGCGCTGCGCCGGATGACCGTGGAATATGACATCTACAGCACCTATTTTAAAAACACAGTACCTCCAAGCATGAGGGCGTTTATAGAAGCTGATAATGCAATCTATGAAAACTCCGAAGATAGCGAGGTGCAAATTAGCAGGCTTTTCCTCCGTTTATATACGGTGTTGGGAGAAAATTTTCTGTCCTGTGATGGGGTGATTACCCAGAAGGAGCAGCAGGGCCTGAAGATGTATTTGGATATGCTGAAAAGTTGTGCAGAAAGAGAGCTGAAAAGCTGCCAGGAACCGCTGGACGGCAGTGCCTATATTAAATAAGGGCAGGAACTGCAAAACAGAACTTTCAGTAATGATGGACCTAAAGAGTTTGCACCAGAAATTGGGATAGGATACCATGCAAATTTTAACATAGAGGCGTGAATGTGCTTTAAAACTAAGAATTTAGCGGGATATTTAAAATAATAGTAAGAGAAAAAGCTGCAGTAAGAAAGGGAGCCGGACAACAGTCCGGCTCCCTTTTTGGGTATACTATTTTTACAGCTTGCTTCTCCAGAAGTCCATGTTGGCCTGGTTTTTGCTGTTTATCAGGCCAAGGGCGGTCTGCTCGGCCCAATCCCATACGCGCTGGGCCTGGGCACAGGTGTAATCGGTGAGCAGCTGGCGGGCATGCTCTGGGGCGCTGTCCTTCAGCTGGAGATAGGCCTGGTCGATGGCAGGCTTGGTGGCGGCCCATTCGGCCTCCATCTTGGCAATATCGCTGTGTACCTTGCCTTCGCAGGTCTGGTAGTCAAACTCCATGATATTCTGGAGCATATGCAGTGCCCAGTAAGCCTGGTTCCGCTCAAAGTCCAGCTCTGAGGCGTCTACGGCAAAGTGGGAGGCCAGCGATGCCTTGGGCCCAATCCACTCGTAGCCGTTGGGCAGCTTGTTGATGCCCAGGTACCACGGGGCAAACGGGGAGGCGCAGGGCCGGGGGAAGGCGCGCCAAATGCAGGTCAGCTCCGGGATGTCGGCAAACTCCACAATCATGCTTTCCACAGTGGTGTCCCGGCAGATGCCATAGCGGTGGGGGCTCATCTTCGGGTCGGTTTTCAGGTCCTCCTCGTGGCCATCATAGTGGGAGCGCAGGATGGGCCTCAAATCGTCCATGCTGTACTTCTTGGGAGCCTTGATGGAGAAGGTGCGGTGGGGCAGCGGCTCACTGCCGGTAATCTGCCGCCAGGCCAGGTCGGACCGCAGGTGGTTGGAGGGGATATCAAACCCGCCGGCCTGATAAACAGCGGCAAAGTCAAAATCGCTGTAATCCCCTTCTTTAGCGGGCTTGTAATAGCCGTGCTCCAGCGGGTAGTTTACCAGGTTCTTCGAGAAATAGAAGTTCTTGTGCTCGGTATCCGAGAAGTCCACCTCGTGGATGGTCAGCCAGTTGGGGATGTAGTAAATCTCATCGTCCCCCACCCGGCGGGCAACAAAGTTGTGGCCGATGGTTACCTGGAACACCCAGGCCTCGTCCTTATCACAGATTTGATAGGAACGGGTGCTGTAATAGCCAAATTCCTCCACCAGGGCGGCAGCAACCTCCACGCCTTCCCGGGCGGTGCGGGCCCGCTGGGCAATCAGGTGGCGCAGGCCGTAGCCAATGCCGCCGGTAACCGAGCCATCCTCCGGTACCTTGGAACCGACACAGCCGTTGGAAACCACCGAAACGCCGTGCTCATTTACAAAGGCGTCGGCAAAGGGCTCGCCATGCAGGGCGCGGAATTCGGACCAATAATAGCCATAGGTTTCGGGCACCTGAGGGATAACGGCAGTGCCATCGGCAAAGGTGACGGTTTCACCCTCGGCGTGCTGCATATGGGGTACCAGGTGGGACTGCACAAAGCAGTTGGGGTCATCCTCGTTGTGGCCCATCAGCACCCGGCCGGTGGCCGAGGCATTTTTGCCCACAATAATGGTGCTACAGTTGGTATAATTTTCAAATTCAGGGGTCTTGCTCATTTCAGCTTGATTCTCCTTTCCTGCCAAGACAGGTTCATTTTTCATCTCTATTGTACCATATTTCGGAGGTTAAAATCAATAAAAAATAGTAAAATTATCCTATAATTGAACAAATGTTGTCCATATTTTCCTGTTTCAATGCTAAAAAATGTCTTTCACAGGTGGAAAATGGCAGTTTTCATGGAAATTCTGATTCCCATCGCGCCTGATATTGAAATATCCATTAAAAACTGTTAAGATGGTAAATAAAAAGGGGGGATCTGTATGGCAAAACTTTCAAAGAGGGACAGTGTGTTCCTGGAGCTTTTCCACACCGACATCAACCCAAGGGCCTATGAGCTGCTTGGTGCGAAGAAAACGGTGCGCAAAAATGGCGAAACCGGCTTTACATTCCGTATCTGGGCACCCAATGCCGAGGGGGTCTCGGTGGTGGGGGACTTTAACGGCTGGGACCCCAAGGCCCATCGGATGAAAGCGTTTGGTGATGGCGGCGTTTGGGAGTGTTTCATTCCCGGCCTGGGGGAGGGTGTTTCCTATAAATACTGCCTGCTGGCCCAAAATGGCAACACTTTGCTGAAGATGGATCCCTATGGCACCCGTACTTCGCCCCAGCCCCAGAACGATTCGGTAACCTGCACACTGGATTATGCCTGGCAGGATGCTGACTGGATGCAGGCTCGGCCTGCACTGGCCAAGGGGCGCCCGGTGAACATCTATCAGCTGCACCTGGGCTCCTGGCGCAGAGGGGAAGAAAACCGCCTGTACACCTATGCCGAGCTGGCCGGCTGCCTGCCGGACTATGTAAAGGAGATGGGCTATAATTATATCGAGCTTATGCCCATTATGGAATACAGCTTTGATGGCGCCTGGGGCTACCGCACCACCAACTACTTTTCGCCCACCTTCCGGTATGGGGAGCCTGCCGGCCTGATGCAGCTCATCGACCGCTGCCATCAGCTGGGCATTGGGGTGATTATGGACTGGAACATCGCCCACTTTCCCAAGGACAGCTATGGCCTGATAGACCTGGACGGTGGCAGCTGCTATGAATATGCCGACCCCATGAAGCGGGAGCACAGCCAGTGGGATACCCGGGTGTTTGATTACAGCCGGGAGGAGGTGCGCAGCTTCCTGCTCTCCAACGCCCTGTTCTGGCTGAAGGAATATCACATGGACGGGCTGCGGCTGAACAATGTTTCCTCCATGCTCTATCTGGACTATGGCCGGGAGTCCTGGGAATGGACCCCCAACGCCCAGGGCGGCCGGGAGAACTTAGAGGCCATCGACTTTATCAAACGCCTGAACGCCGCTGTGCTGGCCGAGGCCCCCGGTGCTCTGATGATAGCCGAGGAGTTTACCCAGTTCCCGGGCCTGACCCGGCCGGTGCTGCTGGGCGGGCTGGGCTTTACCCACACCTGGAATGTGGCCTGGACCCGGGATATGATGAGCTACTTTTCGCTGGCGCCGGAATACCGGCTTTACAACCAGGACAAGCTCACTTTCAGCCCCGATTCCGCCTTTGGCGAGGAGTATATCCTGCCCCTCTCCCAGGAGGAATTTGTCTATGGCAAGCGCAGCCTGATGGAAAAGTTCCCCGGCCTGCAGGAGCAGAAACTGGCCGGTGTGCGCAGCTTTTTTGGCTTTATGATGGCCTTCCCCGGCAAGAAAATGAGCTTTATGGGCAGCGAGCTGGGGCAGATAGAGCAGTGGAACCACCGGGGTCAGCTCCAATGGGAACTGCTGGAGGACCCCGGCCACGAGGGGACCATGGCATGCATCCGGGAACTGAACCAGGTTTATCAGAAAAACTGCCCCCTGTGGGAGGACGAGGGCAACCCTGCCAGCTTTTACTGGATTGACTCCGGCGCCCTGCGCCCGGGTGTGGTGGCCTTTGCCCGCAGTGATGAGGAGGGGGACGCCGTTGTAGTGGTGTGCAACTTCTCGGATAAGCCGGTGGACTATCGCCTGGGATTGCCGGAAGAAAAGACCTATACGGTGATTTTTGACAGCGACCTGGAGCGGTTTGGCGGCTCCCAGCCGGTGGAACGCCGGCGGATTGAGCCCATCCCCCGGGAGTTTGGCAGCTTTGACCAGTACGCCCAGCTGACACTGGCGCCGTACAGTGTAGTCTACCTGCGATATGATGTATAGATAAAGATAGATTCCCATTGGATGGCGGCTGCTGTTCAATGGGAATTTTTATGATAGATTTGGGATGTACATAGTGATCAGGTGCAAACACTGGTCTATGTCTGCCTTACGGGCATTTCCATCCAGCAGATTCTTAAAAAGGCCGGCATTCAGTTTGGGCAGAAGTTTACAACGGCGATGGTTCGCAAAATTCCGGCCGCTGTGCTGACCAAAATCAATCAAATAGTAGGGTTTCGATTTCTGACAAAGTTTGGGACCAAGGGTGTAGTAAATTTTGGCAGGGCGGTCCCGCTTGTCGGCGGGGTTGTTGGCGGCGGTTTTGATTTTGCGGAAACAAAAATGATTGCCGGCCGTGCCTACCAGCTGTTTATTGAGGGCGATTTGGGCACAGCGTAGCAGTTTTACACTTATTGCAAAAAAGGCCCACTCTGTTTAAAACAGAGTGGGCCTTTTTATAGTTAGCGGATAGCCACCTGGCAAATTTTCATAGCTTCAAGAGCGTTCTGGTGGGTGGCCGGGGAAACGCCGGCGCAGCAGTTTTCCCGCACCGAAACCAGCAGCTCCGGGCAGGCTGCCTTGATGAGCAGCGCATTGGAGATAACACAGATGTCGGTGCACAGGCCGATGAGCTCTGCCTCCTCCGGGGCGGCTTCCCGGATGTAGGCGGCCAGTTCCGGGCTGCCAAAGGCTGGTTTTTCAAAGACTCTGCAACCCTGGGCCAGCGGCAGCAGTTCCGGTATCAGCTGCCAGCCGGCGCCGCCCCGGATACAATGCTCCACCGGCAGGTTTTTGCCCTCTTGGGTGGCAAGATAGTCGGGCTGGTGGGTGTCCTGGGTGAACACCACTTCCCAGCCGTCAGCCAGCGCCTGCCGGATGCGCTCCTGCACCGCCGGCACAATAGCTATAGCCTCCGGGGTGCCCAGGGCGCCGTTTACAAAGTCGGTTTGCATGTCCACTACTACCAATAGTTTCATTTTAGTTCCTCCTTAGCAAGGTGCATCGGGGGTATCCCCCGGTGCGATGATGGGCCGCTGGCCGCCGGCACATCGGGGCAGGCCGGCCAGGTCGGGCTGGCAAAACAGGTTGGTATAGCCCTGTTGCTGTAAAATAGCCAGGACGCTTTCCTGCTGGCTGCAGCCAATTTCAAACACCAGCCAGCCGCCGGGGTTCAGGTTGGAATAGTAGCCGGCGGCAATGCCCCGGTAGAAGGTCAGGCCGTCCTTGCCGCCATACAGGGCCATCTCCGGCTCCCGGCGCACCTGGGGGGAGAGGGTTTGCATCTCCTCTAAGGTGATGTAGGGCGGGTTGGAGACAATCAGGTCGTATTTTGGCAGGGGCAGGGGCTGCAATACATCCCCTAAGAGCAGCTGTACAGCGCCGCCAGAGAGCGTTTGGATATTCTGCCGCAGGTAGGTGGCCGCCTCGGGGGACAGTTCCACCGCTGTAACCGCTGCACCGGGCAGATGCCGCCACAAGGCCAGGGCAATGGCGCCGCTGCCGCTGCACAGGTCGCAGACAGCCGGAGCGGGAACCGCCTGCATCAGGGCCAGGCACTTTTCCACTACCACTTCGGTGTCTGGCCGGGGGATGAGCACACCTGGCCCCACAGCAAATGGCAGGCCATAAAACTCCCAGCTGCCCAGAATATATTGCAGGGGTTCCCCCTGTTTCAGGCGTTTTGCAGCGGCCCAAAGCTGTTTGGCAGCCGGTTCGGGACAGGGGAGATCCCCCTTGGAGAGCAGAAAGGCCCGGTCCGCCCTACAGAAGTGGGAGAGCAGCTGGGTGGCGTCAAACCGGGCGCTTTCCCTCCCTGCTTGGTTCAGGTCGGCCAGCAGGGCCTGGTAAAGTTGGCGATAGGTCATGCTACATGCACCACGCATCGCTGTTGTCCCCGGGGATACAGGGCTTCATGGAGGCAATGGCTGCTTCGATATGCTCGGTGTCCGGCTCTGCCGTAGTCAGCCGCTGAAGGAACAGGCCAGGGGCGGAGATGAGGCGGGTAAAGGTGTTCTGGTAGCGCCCGGCATAACGGATCAGCTCAAACGAGATACCCACTACCAGCGGCAGCATGGCCAGCTTCAGCACCACCCGCAGCAGCAGGCTCTCCCAGGTGACAGCCGAAAAGACAATAACCGATACCACCAGGACAATCAGCAAAAAGCTGGTGCCGCAACGGGGGTGAAAGCGGGTATATTTCTTTACATTTTCCGGGGTCAGCTCCTCCCCGGCCTCATAGCAGGCGATGGTTTTATGTTCGGCCCCGTGGTACTGGAACATCCGGTGCATCTCCTGGTTTTTGGAAACAGCGGCCAGATAGAGGATGAACAGCGTAATTTTCAGCACCCCTTCCAGCAGGCTGCGGGACCAGCCAGGAACCTGTTCCCCCAGCAGCCCCACCAAAAAGGCGGGCAGTACCATAAACAGCAGCACGGCAATAACAGCCCCCAGGCCCATTGCCAAATAGGTGAGAAAGTCCGAACCTTTTTTGCCGAATTTTTCAATCAGTTTCCTTTCCAAGGCGGAGGGTTCCTCCTCATACTCGGCAATCTCGGCTGAACGCATCAGGCAGCGGTAGCCCACCCGCATGGAATCAATAAAGCTAAAGCAGCCCCGGAGCAGGGGCGCCGACTGGTACCACTTCCTTCCGCCGGAAAAGGTATCCCAGGTTTCGGTGTAAATGCTGCCGTCCGGTTTGCGGATGGCCATAGCCGACTTCCAGGGGCCGCGCATCATCACCCCTTCAATCAGGGCCTGTCCGCCGATGGATGTCTGTTTTACAGCGCAGTTTTGGTTGTTGTTTTCTATTTTGGGTTCCTCCTTTTGGAAACGGCGGGGCTATAATCCATCGTCGTCAATCTTCAGCTTGCTCAGGTGCAGCCCCTCCGGGGCAACGGGCTCGGCCCGGTCGGCCGGGGCCTCGGAAATTTGGGTGGAATCCTCCTCCGGGCGTTCCATAATGGGCAGGGTGATGGTGATGGTGGTGCCCTCCCCCTCCACCGAGCTGACATCCAGCCGGCCGCCGTGCATCATTACAATTTCGTCCGCCACAGCCAGCCCAATGCCAGAACCGCGGCGGGTCAGGTTGGCCTTGTAAAACTTGGTTTTAATCTTAGGCAGGTCGGCCTGGCTGATGCCGCAGCCGGTGTCCTCCACCTCAATGGCAATCTCGCTGCCCAGTACCCGGGCGGTTACAGTGGTGGTATCGCCGGGGTCGGAATATTTTAAAGCGTTGTCTATGACATTGATGAATACTTGGCGCAGCTTGCCCCGGTCCCCCAGCACCGGCACAAAGAGGTCCGGCTCATCGTAGATGAGCAGCATGCCCTCCCGCCGGGCCCGCTCGGTGTACATAATAACGGCCTCGCTGAGTTCGGCCAGCACATCCATCTTGCCCATTATCAGCTTCATCCGGCCGCTTTGCATCCGGGAAAAGTCCAGCAGTTCCTCCACCATGCCGGAGAGGCGCTCGGTTTCCCGCATGATAACCCCCATGCCGGTTTCCAGCGTGGCCCGGTCAATGTCCCCGTCCAGCAGCATGGTTTCCCCCCAGCCGCGGATGGCCGTAAGGGGGGTGCGCAGCTCATGGGAAACGGAGGAGATAAAGTCGTTTTTCAGCTTTTCCGAGTTGGACAGCTCCTCGGCCATGTAGTTGATAACATCGCACAGCTCGCCAATTTCATCATCATTTTTCTTTTCCAGCCGGGCTTTAAAGTCCCCCTGGGCAATTTTCCGGGCAGTGGAGCCAATTTCGCTCACCGGGTTGACAATGGAATTGATGAAGTAGGAGCTGGAAAAGACAACAAACAGGATGATGGCAAGGCAGATTAACCCCACCACAGCGGTAAGCAGGTTGATTTGATGGTCCACCTGTTCCAGCGACACCACATAGCGGGTGGCGGCCAGGTTTTCGTTTGCCGAGTTAAAGGCCACCGAAACCGCCATGATGTTTTCGCCGTTCAGCCGGCCCTGATGGAAGCCCACACCGGTGGGGGAGGAGGCCATATCCAAAAAGTCCGGCATTTCCAGCGCCTCGCTGGGCAAAAAGCCGGAGGAGGTCATCATCACATTGCCGGCTGTGTCAATGGCCATAAGCTCCATCTGCTGGCGGTTTTCAAAGGTTTCCACAATATTTTGCAGTTCCTGAGAAAAATTGACCGAGCTGTCCTGGGCGTAGGTTTGCAGCAGGGTGGAGATAACGGTGGAGCGGGACATGATAATCTGCTGTACGCTGCTGTAATAAAAACTGCGTATACCCACCGAAAAGGCGATGACCACAGCCAGCAGGATGATAAATATAACCCCCAGGCCGTTTACCAACCAGCGCCGGGTAATTTTTTTCATTGCCATGGGCTGCCCTCCTTTACCCGGCGGTTTTTGGGGTTACTGGTTCCACTTGTAGCCATAGCCCCACACGGTGAGCAGGTGCCGGGGTTCGCTGGGTTCATCCTCAATCTTCATACGCAGCCGGCGGATGTTCACATCCACAATTTTAACATCCCCCAGGTAGTTTTTCCCCCAGATATTATCCAGAATTTCGCTGCGCTCCAGCGCCTTGTTGGGATTCTGCATAAAAAATTCCATAATCTGAAATTCCACCTGGGTCAGGTCGATGGGGGTCCCGCCCTTGGTCAGGGTGCGGCTGGTCAGATTCAGGGTGAAGGGGCCGGAGTGGATTTCATCGGCATTTTTGCCGCCGCCGGACAGGGACACCCGGCGGTAGATGGCATCCACCCGGGCCAGCAGCTCGGAGGGGGAGAAGGGCTTGGTGATATAGTCGTCTGCCCCCAGCATCAGGCCCTGCACCTTGTCCATCTCCTGGCTCTTGGCCGACAGCATGATAATGCCGATGCTGCTGCTCTGCTCCCGCAGGCGGCGGCACACCTCAAAGCCGTCCATGCCGGGCATCATAATATCCAGGATGGCAATGTCAAAATCGCCGGAATTTTGGGCAAAGGCCTCCAGGGCCGCTTCGCCGCAATTTACATCCACTACCTCGTAGCCAACCCGTTTCAGGTTCAGCACCACAAAGGCGCGGATATTATCTTCATCTTCCACCACGAGTATTCGTTTCATGGCAGCTACCTCCTCTGTTTTTGGGTGTTCTGGGTTTGTGCGGCCTACCCGCGCTGCTGGGCTCAGGTAAGCATAAAGCGCTGGCGGACCTCCTCCTGGGGAATGCTCAGGGGATGCTCGGCAGTGGGGATGCTGGCGGCATATTCAAAAATGCCCTTGGTGGCCAGCGGGAAATAGACGCCGGTACTGAATTTATCCTGGTAGTCCTGGTGGGAGGATACCCGCAGGCTGAGCAAAACAGTGGTGGACTGGTTGATGTCCCCTTCGTACAGGATAAACTGCCATTCGTTGGTTTCGGTTACCCGGCGCACTGTCACCCTGTCCACCCAGCTGTCCGGCATACGGAAGGCATAGCCCATCTCCTCGTTGCTTACGGTGGAATAGGCGGGCAGCAGCTCCCCTCTGCTCAGGTTGTAGTAATCGGTGCGATAGATGTTTTCATCCTCGTCGCCGGAGGAATAGCCGGGCAGGATCTGGGAGGAGGGAATATCCACCACGCCGTCCTGGTTATAGTCCTGGCAGAGCAGGCTGCTGGGGCGGATGGTTTGGCTGTACAGCGACGGTTCTTTTTCCTCGCCCTCATCCTCTTCTTCCGGTTCTGCCGTGATAACCTTCATCTCAAAGCCGTTGAGCAGGACAATGTCGGTGGCGGCCGAGGAGGAGTTGATCATTTCATCCACATACAGGGCGGTTTGCCCATCCAGCGTTTTGCCCAGGCTCAGGCCCAAAAAGTCGATGGCCTGGGCGTTTAGGATGGTTTCGTCCCGGGCAATGACCTTGCTGCCCGCCCGGCGGACAATTTGGATGGAGGGATCCTGGGAGCTTGCCCAGCCCAGCAGGATCATCTCGCTGTACCCATCTTCATTTATATCCATAAAGTAGGTACGCTCGCCGCTGCCGCTGAACAGGCTGCGCAGGGTGCCGCTGTCGTAGGCATAAATTTCCACATCCAATTCGCTGCGGCCCCGGCCTTTCCAGGAGATAATCAGGTTGTTTTTCTCCTTGCTGGAGATGGCGGCAAAATCCACCGAGTTAATTTCATCCCCGGCCCCGGCCATATCGTATACCGATTTCCAGCTGCCGCTATCGTCCCGGTCCAGGATGTTCATGCGGATGGCGGTTTCATTTCCCAGCTGGTAGAACACCACGGCCTCCATGCTTTCCTCCTCGTCCAGGTTGCAGAGGATGTAGGCCGAGCGGTTTTCGCCGGAGGTGGGGTATTTCAGCGTATAATCCCCGGTGCCCAGCCCTTCCTCCAGGGCAGCCGACAGGGCGGTCTGGTCCGGGCTGAGTTTGGGCGGAACCAGCAGCGCCTCGGTGCTGAAGGATACCGCGCTGCAGCCGGCCAGCAACAGGCTGGTCCCAGCTGCCAGCACAGCAAGCAAAATCTGTTTCATGGGCACAGCCTCCTTTTTGGGGGATTTACCAGCGGTTCAGGTGCAGTTTTGCCGGTTCCACCCGGTCAAGCGCCTCTTTGGCTTCGGCGGGCATGCCCAGCACAATCAGCGAATAGGCCCGGATCTGCTCTGGCAGGTGCAGCAGTTCGCCAAAGGGCTGCTGCCAGTCGGTGTGTTCCACTCCGCACCAGACAGCGCCAACCCCCAGGCTGTGGGCAGCCAGCAGGATGTTCTGGGTGGCGGCGGCACAGTCGTCCATATAAAAGGCGCCTGAAATGCTGTAATCGCCGCACACCACAATGGCACAGGCGGCCTGGGGCAGCATTTTGGCATAGGGGTGCAGGTCGCACAGCTGCTGCAACAGGGCCTTATCGGTCAGCTGGATAAAGTGGAAAGGCCGACGGTTCATGGCGCTGGGGGCGTAAAAGCCCGCCTGTATAATTTCCTGAAGAAGGGCATCGTCAATGGGTTGGCCGGTATATTTGCGGATACTCCGGCGGGTTTTGATGGCGTTTAGAACAGCGTTGTTTTGTTCCATGCTTCTAACCTCGTTTTCTTTCAATTAGGGAATAAATACCTACCATATAGTTTATATCAACTATGGCTTCGGTGTCAATGTGATGTTCCATCCATTCCCCTTTACAATAACGGTATGTAACACCAAATTCCGGATAAGGAAACGGGCGCTGGCGCAGCGTAGCGCATCCCGGCAGCTTGGGGCCGAAAAAAGGACCCTTTGTATTTTGTCACCAAGCGCCGCAAATAAAGCCCTGTACCGGATGGAGGAAGAAAAAGCCGCCCCGGTGAAGGAGCGGCCAGGCCAGCGGTTAGGCCATCAGGTTGGACATGTACCGGAAGGAGCCGTCATCCAGCTGTTTAACGGTAAGCACCCGGCTGCTGTCCTCCAGCGGTTCGCCAGTGTAAGGGCTGTACAGGCAGTAGCTGATGCGCAGGATATCCTCCTGCTGATGGGCCGAGAGCACCCGTACATAGCTCGGCGGGGCGTCATAGTCCCGGCCGAAGGTGTAGTGCATACAGTCGCTGGGATAGTCAAAGTCGTAAATGGTGTACACAACACTCCGGCGGGTGATGCCGTCAAAATAGCCGGAGAGCGTTTCCACCAGGTAGTTGACCGGAATCCAGCCGTCGGGATACTCCTCCCGGAACTCCAGCCCGCCATAGGCGGCAATATCTTCGGCCAACCACAGCAGGTCGGCGGCTTCCTCCGGGCTGCTCCAGGTGTCCAGGCCAATGGCGGAACGGCCAATGGGACGGAAATAGGTGTCATACAGCTCCTGAAGCTCGGCCATATTGCTGTATAGTTCGCTGTTGTTCACCACCTGCAGGCCACAGGGCTGCCCATCCTCCGCCAGGGCGGTGAAAAAGCCATACCGGGTAATTTCGGGCTGGGTGACGGTGCGCACCGCCTCGGGTTCGGCGGAGGTAATCCAGTCCGGGGCCAGGGAGGTGTACTCCCGAAGCACGCCATCCTCGTTGCGATAGAGGATGCGCTGGCAGGTCTGGCTGCCCCCATCCGAGGCAAAGACATAAATCTCCAGTGTATTGCCCTTTTTATCCAGGCCCTCCAGCAGGCTGTAGGCCATGGCCGAGGTGGTGATGGGCTCCCCTTGGTACAGCACAATACTGCCGGAATGCACCGCCTGGTTGTACAGCTCGCACTGGGTAAATTCTTCCGGCAGGGGCCGGGCAAGGTCAGCAGCCTCCAGCAGCTCGGAGGAGCGGATCAGGCTGCAGCCGGCCAGGAGAAGGATAGATACTGCCGCCGCCAAAACAAGTTTTTTCATGGAAAGAAACCTCCTGAATGGTTGTAAACAAAAGGCAGGCGCCCAAACGACGCCCGCCGGGTTGGTTATTTTTCCGGAGGATGGATGGTGCCGGAAATGCTGTTTTCTGCATTTTTTATCAGGCTCAGCAGCGAGGTGGAAAACAGCGGGTACAATTCGCCCATGCGCTGGGTGGTCAGCGGATCCTCCCCCTTGTCCAGCTTCCCCTCCTCCACCAGGGCGGCTACATCGGCCTCCCGCACCTGCATGAGGGCGTCGGCATAGCGGGCAAAGCGTGCCTGGGGCACCGAAAACAGGCTCTGCTGGTTTTTTGCGTTGATGGAATACACCTGCCGGAACATCCGGTAAACGCCCAGCATTAAAAATTCACTGACCGCGGCGGTCATCTGGCGGCTTCCGGTGCGGGCCAGCTGGTCAAACAGGATATTGAGCGAATTGGCAATGAGCTTTTTGTTCAGTACCGGCAGAACACCGGCCGACCCCATTGTGTTTTCTTTGCCGCCGGCATCAGCTTCGGGAATATCCTCCACAGTGAGGGTGCTGCCGTCCCGGTCGGCCGAACGGCCCAGCAGATAGTCGCAGGAAACGCCGTAAAAGTCGGCGCACTTGAGTAAAAAATCCAGGCTGCATTTCCGAATGCCGTTTTCATAGTGGGAGAGCAGGGCCTGGGAGATTCCCAGTTCAGCGGCGGCCTGCTTCTGGCTGATATTCTTTTCTTTCCGAAGAAGGGTTATCATCCGGGGAAATTCCGATTTCACAGCACTGCTCCTTTGTAACAAAATAGCTTGGCCCCATCGCATGGGGCGTTTGTAATAGAAATTATAAGCTACTTATAACTTTTTGTAAAGTCAATTTTGCCGAAATCGTCAGAAATTTGCCACAAAATGTTCAGGAATCCCTTACAATTCGGTTGGTTTTTCTTCATGTTGCAGGGATATACTATATTCCAATTGATAAAGTGTAAATTTTGGATTATACTAATGGTATTACAGTACCATCTGCGCCGGCGGCTTTTCCCTTTTACATACAGCGCGGCGCCTTGGCTGGAAAATAAAATCCCGCCCAGGCTGCGGGAGAGGGGACAGGATTTTTTATGATAACATACAAGCTGCACTTTATCCGCCACGGTATGACCGAGGGCAACCGCCAGGGCCTGTTTGTGGGGCGTACCGACCTTCCAGTGTCGGAGGAGGGGTTTGATAAGCTGGCCGTGCTGCGGGACACCTACGACTACCCCCGGGTGGAGGCGGTGTACTGCTCGCCCCTCACCCGGTGCCGGCAGACAGCGGAGTTCCTCTATCCCAACAATTTGCTCACTGTAGTGGAGGATTTGCAGGAGATGAACTTTGGTGCCTTTGAGGGCAAGAGCATGGAGGAGCTTTCGGACAATGAGGATTTTGGCGCCTGGCTGGCCGATTCCATGCACAACGCCCCGGAGGGGGGCGAAACCGGCATGCAGTTTGCCGAGCGCCTGCTGCACGCCCTCACCCAAATTTTTGGCCATATGATGCAGGAGGGCCTTACCAATGTGGCGGTGGTTACCCACGGCGGCGTAATTATGACACTGCTTTCCGCTTTCGGCTTTCCCCAGCGGGAAATGGGGGCCTGGAGCGTGGATAACGGCCGGGGTTATACCATTCTGCTCACTCCCCAGATGTGGATGCGGGACAACCGGTTTGAAATTTACGACACCGTCCCCTCGGCGCTGGAGGAGGGGGATAACCGCTGGGATACCCGCAGCTTCCTGATGGAAGTGGAGGGGTAGGCGCTTGTTTGGGCCTGTTGTATAGCGCCTCCGGGTGCCGGCCTATACTAAGGGGGAGAACAATGGCTTGGCCCAATTGGGCAGAACGCGCAAAAGGAGTAACCGATGAAATATCTCAATGAACGCATACGCCGGAATGCCCGGGCAATGCTGCGAAAAAACTGGAGCAAGGCGGTTATGCTTACCATAGCGGTTATGGCTGTACTGCTGCTGACGGCGCTGCTGGAAAGCGTCCTTGCATCGGTGCTGAATGTCTATGGCCTGGCAAGTATGCTGTATCTTTACCGGGGGCATCTATCCATGCTGTTTCCCGAGCGCATTTTGCCCTCGCTGCTGCTATCGGTGGGGCTGGGGCTGTTGCAGATGGCGCTGTTGTACCCACTGCTGCTGGGCATTTCGGAGTGGTATTTTAACCTGACCTATGGCGGCACCGAGGACAATATGCGGGATGTGTTCCGCCATTTTCGCACCGGCCGGGACTTTTTCCGGGCTGTCTGGCTCTATTTTAACATTGCAGTGCGCCGGGCCTTCTATTTTACCATCATGCAGCTGCCGGGTGTGGTTATGATTTTGTTAAGCACACTGTTTACCCAGGGCAATCCCAGCTCGCTGGACCGCATTATGTCCATTATGGGGCTGGCAATCGGTGTGTGCCTGGTGGCGCTGGGCTTTATTACAGCCGGGATTTTTACCCGGCGGTACTCGTTGGCCCCCTACCTCATTGCCGGGGATGACAGGCTGACAGCCGGCCAGGCGCTGCGGCTGTCTGTGCAGGCCACAAAGGGCTTTAAAACCAGCTATGCCTGGTTTCAGTTCGGGTTTATTGGCTGGGCGCTCTTATCGGTGTTCATGCTGCCGCTGCTTTACACCCTGCCCTATATCTGGGGCAGCAATGCGCTGTATGCCCGCACCCTGATGGAGGTGCGCCATATCCCCATCTGCGCCGGGGCAGCGGCGAAGGGATAACAAACAGGCCGCTGGAACTTTCCGGCGGCCTGTTTGTTTTAGAAACGGAAGAAATAGGGCTGTGTTTGCTGGGCAGGCTTTAGGAGTGTAATAGTACGCTTATGATATACAAAACAGCAACTCCAGTTTTTCACATCCTTGATTTTCTTGGAGAATAGAAGAAAATATTTTTTATTTCTAATTGAAATTGATATACTTTTCTGCTATACTGTGATAAATAGTTAACACTCTGATTATAGACTTTAAAGGGAGATGTAGAGGATGAAAGAGAGATATTCTGCGGCGGCGATTGACCAGCATGCAGACGAACTGATTGCTTTGGCAACTAAAATTTGGGAGAACCCGGAGATGGGCTGGACCGAAAAGCAGGCCAGCAAGTGGACGGCCGATTACCTGCGGGAGCAGGGCTTTGAGGTGGAGCTGGGCGCCTATGGCATGCCCACCGCCATCCGGGCAGTGTGGGGGCATGGCCATCCGGTAATTGGCTTCTGTGCCGAATATGACTGCCTGCCTGGCCTGAGCCAGAAGGTTTGCGCCCATCAGGACCCGGTTATTCCTGGCGGCCTGGGCCAGGGCTGCGGCCACAATCTGCTGGGTGTGGGCTGTGTTGGCGCTGTCATCGGCCTGAAGGCGGAACTGGAGCAGAGCGGCAAGGAGGGCACAGTGGTGTTCTATGGCTGCCCTGGCGAGGAGCAGCTGATTGGCAAGGGGCTGATGGCCAAGGCCGGTGCCTTTACAGAGTGCGACTTTACCATCGCCTGGCACCCCGGCACCAGCAACGACTCCCTCACCGGTGTCTGCAATGGCGTAGAGGCTGCAATCTTCCGTTTTAAGGGGCGCACCAGCCATGCGGCAGCCAACCCCCAGGACGGCCGCAGCGCCCTGGATGCTGCCCAGCTGATGAACATTGGCGTGGAGTTTCTGCGGGAACATGTATCCAGCGATGTACGGATGCACTACATCTACATGGATGGCGGCCTGGCCCCGAATATTGTGCCGGAAGCCGCTGCTACGAAATATTTTGTCCGTGCCCAAAGCCGGGAGGCGGTAGTGGATGCCTTCCAGCGTGTAATAAACTGTGCCGAAGGCGCTGCCAAGATGACCGATACCACCCTGGAGATTGAGCGCCTGGGCGGCATCTATCCCACCCTGCAGAACAAGGTGCTGAACAACCTGATGCAGGAGGTGCGGGAGCAGCTGCCTCCCCCCACATACACCGAGGAAGAACTGGCCTTTGCCGATGAGATGAACAGCCACTCTCCCCGATATGTAAAGGGTGTTACCCCGCCTATTGACAGCGAGATTCGCCCGCTGCAAAACGGTCTGATGGGCGGCTCTACCGACTATGGCGATGTTATGCACATCCGTCCCGGCGTGCAGATGACCATCTGTACCGCTGCCACCCTGTCCGGCGGGCACAGCTGGATGATTACCTCCTGCTCGGGCAGCTCCATTGGTATGAAGGGCATGCTGTATGCCGCCAAGGTGATGGCTGAGGGTGCTTACCGGGTAATTGAGCAGCCGGAGATGATGGAGGCTATTAACGCCGACTTTGAGCAGAGCACCGGCGGCAAGCCCTATATCTGTCCCATTACAGATGATGTAGCCTGGCCCTATAAGGACTAAATATTGCAACAAAGAGCGCCTGTACAGGCGCTCTTTTTTATATAGCTGAAATTAAAGCTGGGCCGGAATGATGGGCTTACAGGGGATTTATAGCCCGCTGATAGAATGCAATGCCGCAGCCCATTTGATAGAAAAACTCCCGGCATAAGATTCCGGGAGTTTGCTGTTTGGAAGCATTTTTGCAGTGGTATTTCACTCGAATTGGATAAAAGGGGTACGCCTAAAAGCCCAGTTCTTCCCCCACCAGGATAACCTGGATACGCCCTGCCGGCCGGCAGTTGCGTGTAAGGAGCAGCTGGTTGCAGATGCAGTGTTCAGCCATGCAGTTGTGACAGCTGCCGTCGGTGGTGCAGGGGGTGTTCGTAAAACGCATGGCGTTCACGGGAGCCGCCACAGTTCTGGCCCGGGAAATGGCGTCCTCCAGGGACTTAGCCACCTTATTCATCCCCACCAGCATGACAACCTGCCGGGGCCCAAAGCATAAAGCGGCCAGCCGGTTGCCAGTACCGTCAATATTTACTAAAATGCCGTCCTCCGATAAGGCGTTGGTGGACATCAGATAGCAGTCGCTCAGCAGGCCCTGGCGGTGCAGTTCAAAGCGTTCGCTGGCATCCCGGGCCAGGTCCCGGTCAATGACCGTATAGTTCCCGGCGTGGACAGCGGCAGTCAGCCCAGAATCCCGGATGCTGGCCGAACCGCCCCAGGCCACTGTGCTGCCCTCCGGCAGCAGGGACAGCGCTTTTTGCACCGCCTCGGCAGTAGTGGCGCAGTAACAGGCGCCAAAGCCCCGCCGCTCCAAATTTTTAACTGTTTTAGTGGCCAAGAGTTCATTTCGTTTCCTTGCAAGTTCCAACATACGATTGCTCCTTTCCCGAACTTTACCAAAGCCGCTGTTTCTTCTGTTAGTTTGATGGTTATTATACCATGAAGCGATAGTGGAATGGTATAATTGGCTATCTTTTTCGGTTGCCCCGCAAGGGGCGAGAAAAAAGGCCTTTAGAATTCCAGTATAATAACCGCTTTGCGGTTATTATACCATGAAGCGACAGCGGAATGGTATAATTGGCCGTCTTTTTCGGTTGCCCCGTAAGGGGCGAGAAAA
>CAOKWH010000017.1 GCA_948473085.1 uncultured Clostridia bacterium | reverse complement strand
TGGGCATTGATTGTTACATGGTGATTGCTTGCTGCCTGGGAAACAAAGCTGCATCCCTGTCCCTTGATGGTATCCAGTACGATGCAGTGGGGCCGGCCGTCATCCAGTGTTTTGGCATTTTGGATGGCATCGGCAATGGCGGCCACATCATGCCCATCCACTGTCACTGCATCCCAGCCAAAGGCGGCAAACCGCTCGGCAATGTTGGAAAAATCGTTAATCTCGGCAATGGGGCCGTCCAGCTGGCGCTTGTTCCAGTCCACAAAGGTGATGAGATGGGAGAGCTTTTGCTGGGCTGCAAAGGAGAGCGCCTCCCAAACCTGCCCCTCCTGAATTTCGCCATCGCCCAATATCAGATAAGTATAATTTTCCTTGTGGCTGATTTTCTTTCCCAGTGCCACCCCAACAGCCAGGGAGGAACCCTGCCCCAGGGATCCAGTGGTCATATCAATGCCGGGGGTCAGGTTGTGGTCACAGTGGCTGGGCAGATGGGTACCCCCCTGGTTGATGGTAAGGAGATCCTCCATCGGGAAATACCCCTTCAGGGCCAGAGTGGCGTAGATACCAGGCCCAGCATGTCCCTTGGAACAGATAAGATAGTCCCGGTCCTCCCAATCGGGGTTGGCGGGATCGATTTTCATTTCACCAGAATAGAGCACCGCCAGCAGATCGGCAATGGACAGCGCCCCGCCCAGATGGCCAAAGCCCAGATGGCCCAGCGCCTTGAGCGTTTCAATCCTGATCTGTGCAGCAAAGGTTTTTACCCGCTTTTTATAAGCAAGTTCCATAAAGCACACCTCCAAAAGTTATACAGGCACTTGGCCCACTATTACTATTACAGTATAGCACAAACCGCCCGGGCTTTACCATATCCCGGGCGGAGTTTTTTCTAAGCATTGTTAAAAGCTTCTGTTGTTTGGTCCGGAGGCTCTTCCTCTGATCCCTCTGCCGGAGGCAGCTCCAATTCGGCATCGGGCAAAGCAGTGCTGCCCTGTGTAAAGCCCTCGTTATCAAAGGCCATAACGGTGCAAACGCCGCTTTCCTCCTCCTGATAGCGGATATTTACCACATCCCCTTCCCGCGTAATGGGCAGTTCTGGGCTGGTTTCCATCCCGGCAATGAAGATGCGGTCCTCATACCCGGAAAGGATAAAGGAATAGAGGGTGCCGCCCTCCTGCTGATAGGAGGACATGCGCAGCACACTGCCCCTGGCATCCCGCACCTCCCCTGCGGGGCGGTTGATGGAGGTATCGCCGTTCCGGCTGAGGACATTGCTGTAATCCCGCAGTGCCTCGGCAATGGTTTCCCCAACGCCCACGCTGGAGTAGTTGGTTACCGACACAAAGGCATACTGCTTAATCAGGCCGGCAGAATCCTTCAGCGGCATAAAGTAGGTGGGAATGGCATCCACATTGAGAATAATGGGGAAGCTGGCTTTATATCCCTGATACTGTACCTTACCCTGTGCTGAAAGCTGGGCTGATTTTTCGGTGGCGCCGTTCATCTGATACAGGATGGGCTGTTTGGTAACCATATCCACCATAATAAAGCCGATGGCGCTCTCATCCTGGCCTATACTGGTCAGGCCGGTAAACAGGTAACAGTTGCCGTTGTTGTAGATAATGGCCTGCCCCTGGGAGGTGCGATATTTATCCTTATCCGAGAAATTGAAGATGCCGTGGACATACTCGCCCTTGTTGTTAATCTGATTGAGCACAAAATCCTCCGGCTGCACCCGGTCAATCCATTCGGGGACCTGGTCGACTGTATAGTAATCGGTCTGGCCGGTGCTGGCGTTGACAGCATAGACGCCGGTAGCCTCCGGCAGGGCAAATCCCCGGGTATTCTTATAGGAGGTTACAATCCAATAAGGCTGCCCGCTATCGTCCAGTTCAAAGGATTCGTCCACAATTCCGTCAAACAGGGCGCCGTTCAGCCGCAGGTGACGCTCCAAATCGTCCAGCAGGTAGGAATTGGGCTGATATTTAATTTTATAATCCTCCACATAGCGCACATCATTTACATTGGTAGCAGACACCATAATATAGCCCGGTGTACCGGACATATTGGTAAACCACTTAAACAGGCCGGAGTGATGCAAAGGCGCCACCCACACCAGCTTGCCGTTCACCTGCTGGATGGTGGGCTCCCCTACAAATACCTGGCTGCCCAAAGAGGGCTTCTCCCCCAGCTTTTTATCCGCCAGGTTTTTGGCCAGCGCCTTATCCACAATGGGCAGCTGGCTTTGGTCCATGACCTGGATGTCACTGGAAAAGGTGCGCACCTCCGGATCCCCCAACTGATCCCGATAGTCCCGGGAACCCAGGATGGGAGAGGAATAGGCAGTTACCAGCAGAATAAGCACCCACGGCACAGCCATAACGGTAAACAGCTTTTTGGGTGAGCCGTTGTAAAATTCCAGCGAATAGCGCTGCACCCCGCCAAAGGCAACCTGGGGGACAATTTCCCCATACCGGAATATGGCATAAATCAGCAGATAGATGGTAAACAGGAAGCTCCAGAAAAAGGCGCCTTCCAGGTACAATGGGTTCAGGTTTGGCGCGTTGACAAACACATGCAGCACTGCCAGCAGGGCAACACCGAGAAAAAGGAGGTTGCGGGTTTTTGTTTTGTTCATTATCTCTATCCTTTCCTGGGGCAGGTGGGTTCTCTGCCCCTTGTGTCTCTATCCAAAAGCGTTGGCAGTTTACCCCAAAACTATACGGGAAAACCGCACTATTTCGCGCTTCGATATAACCAACTATAACACAGTACCAATGGAAAAACAATTGGCATGGCGTGTTTTTGGCAGAATTTACACCCCGTACACAAAATTAAAAAAGCAGAAACAACCGAATAACCCGGTGTTTCTGCTTTTAAAAACTATGTTACAGCCGTTCGGGGTCATCCGAATAATCGGCCGTATTGCTGGAAAGGCCCTTGTGCTCCAAACGCATGGCAATGAGCTTCTTAGCCACCGAATAGATTACTGCAAAGGTGGGCACGCCGATGAACATACCGGCAAAACCCATAAACTTGCCGAATACCAAAATGGCAAACACCACCCAGAAGGCGGAAAGCCCGGTTGTATCCCCCAAAATGTAGGGGCCAAGGATATTACCGTCAAACTGCTGGAGCAGCAGGATAAAAATTAGAAAAATCAGTGCCTGCAGCGGGCTTTCGGTCAGGATGATAACAAAGGATGGTATCGCCCCGATAAACGGCCCAAAGTAGGGGATAACATTGGTAACCCCCACAATAACGCTGGCCAGCACCATGTAGGGCATCTTTAAAATCCACATACCAATAAAGCATAGAATGCCAATAATGAAAGAATCTACAATCTTCCCGGTGATAAACCCGCTAAAAATGGCATTGGATTCATTCACCAGGTCGATGAGAAAGTTGGCTGTATCCTGGCTGAATAGGGCATACATACATTTGCGAGCTTGTGCAATAAACCGTTCCTTGCCCATAAACATATAGATGGAGATAATAATACCGATGACAAAGCTGAACAGCCCGCTGGTAAAATTCATGGCATAGCCGATAATATGCGGCACCGAGCTTAAAACCATGTCATACAGCTGGGTAATAACACTATCCACCGAACTGCTGACAGCATTGGTAATCTCCACCGGCATGCCCTCCACCGCCACCAAGCCAATAATCATATCCAGCAGGTGCTGGAGCGAGTCGGCATAGCTTTGCAGATTACTTGCAATGTTGCTGATACTCACCACTATCTGCGGAATAACCACCGAGAAAAAGGCATACAGCAAAATGCCAGTTAAACAGTAGGTAAGCGCAATGGAAAACAGGTGACTGGCCGGCTTGTTGATGGTATCGTTGGTAATCCAAGGTAAAAATTTCCGGTCCAGAAAAACATAGATGGGATTGAGCAAATAGGCGATGACAAAGCCGAAAATAAACGGCCGAGCCGTAGCCAACGCTGTATTGACAATCCCCTTAACCTGGGAAAAGTTCTGCACCCCGTAAAAGAACAGGATGGCCCCGGCCAATACCAAAAACGCATACACCGCCACTGTGGTGTAGCGGCGGTTCCATTCAATTTTCAAACAATTCACTCCCTATGAGAATAATATCCCCCGATAAACTTCTCATCTCAATATTCGGATTTAGGGGTTCCACGGGTATTATACGGGATTTTCGGGCACATTTCCACACAGTTTCTGTAAACAATTCTGCTAATTATTCGGAGAGGGAATACCATTCATCATACAGTTCGGTCAGCCGGGTGTTCAGCTCATCAATGCGGTGGGCGGTTTCGGTGAGCTTTTCATAGTCGCTGGCCGCCTCGTCGGTGGCCATAAAATCCCCCAACTGCTGAATCTCTGCTTCCATTGCGGCAATCTCCTGCTCCAAGGTTTCCAGGCGCTTTTTCCGCCGGGCATCCTCCGAGCGCTGCTTTTTACTGCGGAAATAGCTGCCAGCGCCCTCCTCCTTTCCGGCTTTCTGGGATTGCTCCGTCTGGGGCGCGCTGGGCTGCTCCGGCGTGGAGATGGGCCGGTCCCCCCGGATATAGGCGTTATAGTTGCCCTGATAAATGGCCATGCCCGCAGCGGACATTTCGGCAATTTTGGTGGGCACCTTGCTAAGCAGGTAGCGGTCGTGGGATACCATGATAATGGTGCCGGTAAATTCGCTTAAGGCCCGGTCCAGCGACTCCTTGGTGTCCAAATCCAGGTGGTTGGTGGGCTCGTCCAAAATGAGCAGGTTGGACTGGCGCAGCATCATAATGGCAAACTTGAGCTTCGCACGCTCACCGCCGGATAGGGCAGCCACCTTTTTGTACACATCCTCCCCGGACAACAGCACATTGCCCAGGATGGTACGCACTGTTACTTCATACAGCCGGGGGTAACGGTCCCACAGTTCATCCAAAGCGGTTTTATCTTCATGCAGCCCGGTGTTCTCCTGCTCATAGTAGGAGATATACACATTCCGCCCCCAGTCCACACTGCCCGATTCCACCGGAATCAGGCCCTGGATTGCTTTAAGCAGCGAGGATTTCCCCACGCCGTTTTCTCCAATTATGGCAATTTTTTCTCCCCGGAGCACATCAAAGTTCAAATTGTCAAACAGGCGCTTCTGCTGCTGCCCTTCCCCCACCGACAGCGCCAGGTTTTTGACATGCAGCACCTCTTTTACCGGTTCCACCTCATACCCAAAGCTCATGTACGCATGTTTCAGCGGTGGCAGCGGCTTTTCCACCAGTTCCATGTGCTCGATGGCCTTGCGCTTGCTCTTGGCACTTTTGGATGTGGTGGCCCGGACAATATTTTTATCCACATATTCCTGCAGCCGGGCAATCTCCTCCTGCTGGCGCTCATACAGCTTCTGCTGGCGGGTATAGGCCTCCTCCTTCAGCTGCAAAAACTTGGTGTAATTGCCAGGATAGCGGGTTAAGCGGGTGCGGTCAATCTCGCACACCGAGGTAACCAGGCTGTCCAGGAAAAAGCGGTCGTGGGAAACAATGAGCAGCGCGCCCTTATAGTTTTTCAGGTAGTCCTCCAGCCAAATCAGGGTACGGAAATCCAGGTGGTTGGTGGGCTCGTCCAAAATGAGCAGTTCCGGCTCCTCCAGCAGCAGCTTGCACAGAGCCAGACGGGTCTTTTCCCCGCCGGATAGAGAAGAAATCAAAGTTTCCCGATCCCGGCCGGCAAAGCCCATGCCGTTGAGGATGGTATTGATTTTTACATCAATCAGGTATCCATCCCCTGCTTCAAAAGCGGTATGCAGGCGGTTGTATTCCTCCATCAAAGCCTCATCCTCCGGGGACTGGCGCATTTCAATGCGCAGCAATTCCATCTGCCGCTCCAATTCCAGCAGCGGGGCAAACACACCGCGCAGCTCTGCAAACATAGTGTTGCCGCGGTTTAAGCCGCTGTTCTGGCGCAAAAAGCCAATCCGGGCTGCGGAAGAGACAGCCCGGTCGCCGGCATCAAAGTCCAAATCCCCACTGATAATATTTAGCAGGGTGGACTTGCCCGCGCCATTGACGCCAATCAGGCCAATGCGGTCGTTATCCTCCACTTTGAGGGAAACATTATCCAGTATCAGCTCAGCGCCATAACTTTTGGTTATATGTTCAAGGGATAGTATCATCTTTTGTTACGCTCCATTTATCATACTGCTTTACAGCTTATAATGATACCATATTGGTAAGAAAATGCAAACCCCTCTGCATTTCCTTCCAGGCAGGACTACGAGTACTCAACTTTGTGCGGCATTTCCATTTGCTGGCTTACCCATCATTCCAGCACCTTGGCCGAAAAATGGGAGAGGCACAAACTGCCTCTCCCAAAAAACACTATTCTACCGAGATGGTAAAGTAATAGATGGGGGTACCGCCATCCACAATGGCAATTTCGATATCCGGGTCCACCTTTTCCTTAATCTCTGCTTCCAGCAGGGCAGCCTGCTCCTCGGTGGCATCCTCACCATAAATCAGGGTGATAAAGCTCACCTCGCCGCGGCGCTTCTTTACCATGCTCTTGGTTACCTTCAAGGCAGCCTTTACAATATCATTTTCCACCGAGATTACCTTGCCATTCTCGATAGCCAGAATCTCGCCTTCCTTGATTTTGTGGCCGTCATACTCACTATCCCGAGCAGCAAAGGTAATCTGGCCAGTGCTCACCTTTTCAGCAGCCTTGGTCATGTCCAGCTGGTTCTGTTCGGCATCCACCGTTTCATCAAATACCAGCATGGCCGAAAGGCCCTCAGAGATACTCCGGGTGGGCAGAACCCGCACCTGGCGGTCGGCCAGATTGATGGCCTGTTCCGCCGCCATGATAATATTCTTATTGTTGGGCAGCACAAACACCGTCTTGGCCGGGGTGGCATGTACCGCCGAGAGAATATCATCGGTGGAGGGGTTCATGGTCTGTCCGCCCTTTACAACATTGGTCACGCCCAAATCCCGGAACAGCTGCTCCACACCATCGCCGGCACACACCGACACAAAGCCATACTCATTGCTGGGATCCACAGGGGCGTAGGCAAAGCCGGCAGTCATGGCTTCCCGCACCGCCTTTTGGTTATCGGCGTGCTGCTCCCGCATGTTCTCTATCTTAATTTTGGTCAACGCGCCGTGCTGCAGAGCCTGCTGCAGGGCATCGCCCGGGTTATCGGTGTGCACATGGCATTTGATAATATCGTCATCATCCACCACAACGGCACTGTCCCCAATGCCCTCCAGATAGGCCCGCAGTTTTAGGGCATCTGCTCTGCTGCCGTCCTTGAGGACGATGAACTCGGTGCAGTAGGTGAAGGTAATCTCCCCCTCATACAGGCCAGCGGCGTTGCGTTCATCCGGGATTTCGTCAGGGGCAGCCTTGGCATCCTCCTCCTGCAGGGGGATAATACCTTCTCCCAGGAACACCTGCTCCATACCCTCCATGACATACACCAATCCGGCGCCGCCGGCATCCACCACGCCGGCCTTCTTTAAAACAGGCAGCAGGTCGGGGGTTTTTTCCAGCGCTGCCTTGGCGCCATCAATCATAGTGCGCCAGATGCCGGTTTCGGTGCTGTCGGCAGTCAGAGCTTTGGCGCCTTCCTCATGGGCTACGCGGGCAACAGTAAGAATTGTGCCCTCGGTGGGCTTCATCACCGCCTTATAGGCGGCATCCACACCGGCCTCCATCGCCTTTACCAGGTCGGCGGCAGAAGCCTCTTTTTTGCCGGCCAGGCTTTTGGAAAAGCCCCGGAACAACAGCGACAGAATAACGCCGGAATTGCCCCGGGCGCCCCGCAGCAACGCAGAGGCGGCGGTTTTAGATACCTCGGCCACAGTCACATCGTTATTCATCAGCTGTACTTCCCGCTTGGCAGCGGAGATGGTCATAGACATGTTGGTGCCGGTATCGCCATCCGGCACCGGGAATACATTCAGCGCATTTACCTTCTGCTTGTGGTTGGTAATATTGTTGGCAGCAGAGATAAAGGCATCTCTTAAAACGGAACCTTTAATCACTTGTAATCTACTCTCCCTTTACTCGGTCTGTCCAGTTGGCTTAAATCATATCGTCCACAAAGACATTGACCTTGGAAACTTGCAGGCCGGTAGCCTCCTCGGCAACATAGCGCACCTTGCCCACAATACTTTTTACCACGCTGGAAATATTAAGCCCATAAGTTACAGCAATATGGATATCCACTACCAAATTGCCCTTTACAGCCTTAACTGTAACGCCCTTATCAATAAATTCCTCCTTGGTAAGAGCAGAGCGAAGGCCCTGTACAGCACCGTTGCTGACCATGCCCGCCACACCAAAACACTCAGAAACCGCATGTCCGATGAGATTGGCAAAGTACTCCTCCGATATTTCAATCACACCCAGATGATTTTCGAGCTTGAGCATACCGCTTACCTCCTTAATTTCTTTTTACGCCCCGGCTGTACCTGTAAAAACGGCAGCAGACGGCAGCTTTTTGCTTTAGAGCTAGCAAGCTGTATTAAAAACAGCTGCCTTTATCAAATTTTTCAATAAATGAACGCTTATCCAAAATAAAGCGTTCATAGTATACCATAAAATTTTAAAAAAAGCCACTAATCACGCTGGTTTTGCACAAATATTTGGCAAAAATGCACTATAAAAGGACTACCACTTATCAATATTGTAGAAAATATCTCGTAATACCGGAGTCATCACCGCTGTAAAGGAGGGGGACACCACTACCCCGCTGTGCCGGTAAACCAGCGGCGTAACGGTGGAATAGCGCTCAAACTCCTGAAGAAACTCGGCACAGCTGATGGTACCAGAGCAGTAAGCGTAGTATTGCTCCAACAGCTGAGCGTCGGAACAATCCCCGGCAATACCCAGCGAGCTGCCGGAAATCAGTGGGCTGATGTCCACATTCTCCCCCACGCATACCTCTGCAATAAACAAATCGAAATCCCCGGAGGAGAGCCTTGCCAGATACCGGTCATACGCCACCGGCTCCACAACAGCCTGGATGCCATAATAACTAAGATAGCGCACCAGTGTTTCAGCCACCTTTACCCGGAAGGTATTCTCACTGTTCACCAGGATATGGAGCTCCATAGGCTTTTCTTCATACAGGCGGGTACCGTTCTCCCCCCGGCTCAGCCCCAGCTGTTCCAGCTCCATATTGATAATATCATCATTCTGCCTGCCCTTCTCCAGCTCCGGCAGATCATAGTAGCTGTCTGGAAAAGGTGAGTAGGCCGCCGACGCCTTGTTAAAATAGACATCCGATGCCACCGATTCCCGGCTCACCATCTCCGCCATCAGCTGCCGGAACCGCCGCTGGGAAAGCAGCGGGTGGCGGCTGCTGTACCCGACATATACAACATTGCCCGACTGCATCAGAAAACTGTTGGATCCCAGGCCATAGTCCCCTATCTCGGCAAAATCGGTGTACAGGCAGTGGATGGTGCCGCTGCGCAGGGCATTGGCCACGGTACCGTCGTTGGGCAGCGCCACCAGATCGATCTCCCGGATTTTGTCCGAAGCCTGGCTATTTCGCGGGTTGGCAGCCAGGTATTGGCGGCCATGCTCCTCCCGGTAGATATAGCGCCCGGTACCAATTAAGGCATTGCTGCCTGCATTCTGTTTAACAATGGGAAAACTGAGCAGCCCGGCAATATTTTTATCTGCCCGGTAGCTTTTGACCAGCAGGGTTCTGCCGTCCAGCGCCTGTACCGATTCAATAGAGGTATGCAGCTGCCAGTAGCGCCGGGCCTGCAGTTCGGTCTGCTGGTAAGAGTAGACCACATCCTCCGCTGTCACCGGCGTCCCATCCGAGAAAACGGCATCGCTTTTCAGGATTACAATGTATTCGTTCCCCAGGCTTGTAATGCTCTCGGCCAGGCAGGGGTGGCTTTCAAACCGGTTGTCCGTTCGGAACAGCGGGTCAAAAATCAGCCCGGAAATGCTCAGGTTCATATCACTTTGGGCGGCATAGGGGCTGATACTGTCGTTCCGGTTCAGGGGAAGGAACAGGGTTGTCTGTTCCTGGGGCGCTTGTGCCTCCACTGGCTCGGCGGGGCGAAAAATATCCTCATATACATCCCGAAAGCCCCGAAAACCACAGCCGGCCAGCAGTGTTAAAATTAGGGCGCCGGCCAATACTTTTTTCCACATTTGGCCTATCCCCCTCATCGGTCGACGCGGTCGGCTATCCGCTGAATGGACACAGCACAGCCGGTTGTTTCATCAATCTCAATAACAACGCCCCAAAGGATTCCATCCCCCCGGGCATTTTCAAACCGGGTGGGCAGGGAGGTGCGCATCTTTTCTATAGCCAGCTGCTTTTTTACCCCCAGCACCGAATCAAAGCTGCCGCACATCCCGGCATCGGTGATGTAGGCAGTCCCTTTGGGGAGAATGCGTTCATCGGCCGTTTGCACATGAGTGTGGGTGCCTACCACAGCCGACACCCGGCCATCCAGATAAAAACCCATACAGAGCTTTTCCGCCGTGGCTTCAGCATGAAAATCCACCAGGATATTCTTCGTGGGCAGCGAGCTTAGTAGCTCATCCATCGTTTCAAACGGGTTGCGGTGGCTGTCCATAAAAGCCTGGCCCTGCAGGTTGACCACCGCCAGCTGAAACTTGAGCATATCCAGGAGGTAAACCCCAGCCCCCGGGGCAGTGCTGTGGTAGTTGGCAGGGCGGATAACCCCCTTTTCTTCCTCCAGCACATTCCAAATCTCCCGGCGGCGCAGGCTATGGTTGCCTCCGGTGATTACATCGGCGCCGCTTTCAAAAATATGGCGCACACTGCTGGGCAGCATTCCGTTGCCTTCGGCAGAATTTTCTCCATTTACCACGGCAATATCGGCAGCATAGTATTTTTTTAAGGAGCGCAGGCGTTTTTCCAGCAGTTCGCAGCCATAGGCCCCCACTACATCGCCTAAAAACAGAACCCTCATTCGATTCTCTCCTCTCTCTTTTCTTTAAAATGGGCCGAAAGCGCCTTGGGCTGTACCCCGGCCCGGGTTATCGCCTCTGCCATATCCGGCGGAAGAGGCGCAGTGATGGTTAAAATCTCCCCTGTCACCGGATGGGCAAAACGAACCCAACCACAGTGCAGGGCGTGCCGGCAGATAACGCTGTCATCCCAGCCGTAAATATCATCCCCAGCCAGTGGATAACCCAGCCACCACATGTGCACCCGAATTTGATGGGTGCGGCCGGTGTAGAGCCGAAATTCGGCCAAAGTGTGCCGGCGGCCATACCCCAACACTTCAAAAGCAGTGCGGGCAAAAGGGGCGTTGTTATCCACAATGCGGTTGATGGTATCCTCATCCAGGCGAGCAATCCCGGCATCAACCATCCCCCGCTCATAGGGCAGGATACCGGTAAGCAGCGCTGTATAGCGCTTTTTCACCTGAATGCCGCCCCGGCCCACACCCCCTAAAACTGTGGCAGCATGGGCATTTTTGGCCACAACCACTGCTCCGGTGGTGTTCCGGTCAAGGCGGTTGATACAGCGATAGCTTAAATGGATCCCCCGCTCCCGGCAGTCCCGGGCAAACACATTAGCCAGGGTATCCTGCTGGTGGGTTTTGGCCTGGTGGCAGGGCATATCCGCCGGTTTGTTATAGACGATTACATCGTCGTCCTCGTAAAGGATTTCCACCCGGATATCACTTTCCAGATAGTCCGGCGGGGCGTCCCGCAAGGTAACTGTCAGCACATCCCCGGTGTGGATAGGGTCGATGGTGCGGATATGCCTACCGTTGAGCAGCAGCCCATCCGGCCAATGCTTCAGGGAGATGAGCACCCGGCTGGACATGCCCTGCACCGCTTTCAGGTAGCGTTCCACCCGCAGGCCGTCATATTCGGCAGTTATGGTATAATCAATCCGGCGCATGGGCGCTTCCCCCTCCTTTTAAAGCATAATAGCACGGCCAAAACGCAAAAAGCCCACCGCAAAGTGGACTTTGGCACAGGGATATTATATCCTATACTGCGGCTTTTGTCCACTTGCGACAGGCTTCCCCACCGGGGAATTTTAAGTTTATTTACAGTTTGTTAGAAAACCTAATAGGCAATGCCCTGGGCCTTCATAGACTCTGCCACCTTGAGGAACCCGGCAATATTGGCACCGGCAATCAAATCTCCGGGGGCGCCGTACTGCTCCGCCGCCTGATATGCAGCGTGGAAGATGCCCTTCATAATCTCCTCCAGCTTCTGATCCACTTCTTCAAAGGTCCAGGCATAGCGCATCGAGTTCTGGCTCATTTCCAGGCCGCTTACCGAAACACCTCCGGCGTTGGAAGCCTTACCCGGGGCAAACAATACGCCCGCCTGCTGCAGTGCCTGGGCAGCCTCGGGGGTGGAGGGCATATTGGCCCCTTCACAGACAGCCAAAACACCGTTGGCAATCAGCGCTTTGGCACTGTCCACATCCAGTTCATTTTGGGTAGCACAGGGCAGGGCGATGTCACAGGGCAGGGTCCAGATATTCCGGCAGCCCTCAACATACCGGCTGCCCGGTACCCGGTCGGCATACAGCTTGATACGGCCCCGCTCCACTTCCTTAATCTGCTTGACTGCCTCCAGGTCGATGCCGTGTTCATCATAAATATAGCCAGCGGAATCGGACATTGCCACCACCTTGGCTCCCAGCTGCTGGGCCTTTTCGCAGGCATAGATGGCTACATTGCCCGAACCGGAAATGACAATGCGCTTGCCTGCAATGTCCTCCCCCTTCATAGCATCCAGCATTTCCCGCAAAAAGTAGAGCAGGCCATAGCCGGTGGCCTGGGTGCGGCCAAGGGAACCGCCATAGGTGAGCCCCTTGCCGGTGAGCACCCCGCTAAAGCAGTTTTGCAGGCGTTTATATTGGCCAAACAGATAGCCAATTTCCCGTGCGCCCACGCCAATATCCCCGGCAGGAACATCAGTATCGGGGCCAATATGCTTGGCCAGCTCGGTCATAAAGCTTTGACAGAAGCGCATAACCTCGGCATCACTTTTTCCTTTGGGGTCAAAGTCGCTGCCGCCCTTGCCGCCGCCCATCGGCAGGCCGGTGAGGCTATTTTTAAAGGTCTGCTCAAAGCCCAAAAACTTAATGATGGAAGCATTTACAGAGGGATGAAACCGCAGGCCGCCCTTATAGGGGCCAATGGCAGAGTTAAACTGCACCCGGAACCCCCGGTCCACCTGCACCTTGCCGCAGTCGTCCACCCAAGGCACCCGGAACTGGATCAGGCGCTCCGGCTCCACGATACGATCAAATACGCCGCAATCCACCAGATCAGGCCGGCGGTCAGCCACCGGGGCCAGGGACTGGAGCACCTCCCCCACTGCCTGGAGAAATTCCGGCTGGTCGGGATCCCGCTTTTCCACCCTTTGATACAACTGCCTGAGATATTCGTTTTTAATTTCCACTTCCATCAGCTCCCTATCATAAAAATTGATAGCTGTATTATACAGAAAAACCGCCGGTTTGACAAGGCAATTTGCAGGATTTAAAGAATAAAATTTCAAGAACCCCTTAAAAATCTATTCTATTCCCAAAAATACACAGGCAATTTGACAAGAACATCCACATCGCCTTTCGTGCCGATGAGTATCAAACACTTCCCCTTAATCCATACAAACAGCCAGATAACCCCATCCTCCAAGCAAATACCAGCCCACCTGGAAAACTCCTCAAAAGCTCCCATCCGCTGCCGCTATTACATCCAGCAGCTCTGTTTCCTCAAAGAGAAAAGGGGCTAAGTAACTGCTGGCAATTTCGCGCTTTTTATCAGTGGAAGCCGCCGTCCAAGCCTTACCGTTTTTCATCAATAGGATGGCCCGATGCCTGTAGTCCGGCCGGTTTTTCAGCAGGAACCATTCTTGCCATACGCTCCCCCTATCGCTTTTTATCAATAGCTCTCTAATTTGTATATGGATGCCCGCTATAATGGGGCTGCCCGCAATCAGCTCATTATCCGGCATGGTGTGAAACTTTGCCTCCAACAGCGCCTTGTGCAAATTGAGTAGGTCGTAATAATCCAATTTGAGATTGTATTCATTCACTGCAAAGCCTCCTTCTCTTTATGCCCTTGCTATAATAGCACTGCTTGTTTTTCAGATTGGTACTGACGAAAGCCGCTTCGTCAAAATATCCCAGGCGGGCAATCGTCTGTTGATGGACAGCCGATAAAAATAAATTTAGATGTTTATCATAATTCCAATCGCATATAAATAACTTCTTGAAATCCTGCTAATCGAGAATTAAAGCCTTTCGGGTTTCTACCATATTCAACAAACCCAGCTTTTTTATAGATGGATAATGCTCTTACATTGTCGGCAACCACATTCAGTTCAAGCTGGACATATCCCGCGGCCTTTGCACATTCAATACACGCTGTAGTTAATGCCTGTCCTATCCCCAGCCCCCAAAATTCTTTAGCAACACTGATACCCAATTCGGCACGATGCTGCACCTTATATTTATTCCCCACTGCTTCAACCCCAGCAGTTCCCACAACTACATTACCGACTACGGCAATTATTTCAATTTCATTTTTGCTTTCACATTTCTCTTTTAGGAACTGGCTTTCCTGTATAACATCAAAGCTATTTTCATCCGGATAGGTGAGTAAATAATCGGTTTCTCCGTGTGTTAAATTAAAGTAGTCCAATACAGCTTGCCCATCACATTCCATTCCATTTCTCAAGCAGCATTCAATACCATTTTTCAACCTTATCATTTTGTTATATTTCATTGCTGATCCCTCTCAAATTCCGATTTGTCGGGCCGATTGTAATGCAGGGCCCCTGCTCTGTATCAATGTGCTTTTGTAAGTACTGTCAAAGTTATACCCCAGTAACAGTTTTCTGAAAAGGGACTAATACTGCCGGCGTTTGACTTTCAGGCCAAAATATATTATGATAGAAGCTGCGAGTAAACGAGACAACTACGGGCACAGTGCCGAAAGGCCGTGCGTGAGGAAAGTCCGGGCTTCATAGGGCAGGATAGCTGCTAACGGCAGCCGTGGGCGACCATAGGGACAGTGCAACAGAGATATACCGCCGCCCGCTTTGGGTGGTAAGGGTGGAAAGGCGAGGTAAGAGCTCACCGGCGCACAGGAGACTGTGCGGCCCTGTAAACCCTATCCGAAGCAACACCCGACAAAGACAATACGGCGGCCCGTCGTGTCTTGATGAGGTGGCTAAAGCCGTATGGCAACATACGGATTAGATAGATTGTTGTCAACTACAGAACTCGGCTTATTGTTTGCTCGCTCTTTGCCATTTTTGCGCCGGCGGTGATTCCGCTGGCGCTTTTTTCATGCCCTTTAGGCATATTCCAAAGCCAATCCGCCTAAACTGTAATAAAAAAGGAACAGAGAAGGTGGTTCAAATATGATGAAGGCCAAAGAAGAACAAGCCCTGTCCCGGCAGGATGCCGCTAAAGAACTGCAGCAGGTACAGCGCCAGCTCAATGCCGTCCAGTCAAACTTTAACATGACGGCGGATGCCGACCAGATAGAGGCCTGTATCTACCAGATGATTGAACTGGAAAAGCAGCACCATACCCTGTTGCAGCAGCTCCGGGAAAAGGAGGCTTAAATACCCTTTTCAAGGCGTGCTTCTTGCCGGTCTGCCAAATACTCCGCTGAAAGTGAGCAGCCCCGTTAACAGGGCGTTACTCCGCTTCCTCCCACTGCAAACCGGAATACAGCTTTCCGGTTTTGGCAAAAAAAGCAACACAGTCGGCGGCTAAATTCAGGTTATCCAGGGCGTTGCGCTTTAAAACCGGGGTCTGGCCGCCAATATATACAGGCGCCTCCTCCTGGGATGCAGAATATGCGGGGTTGACAGGCTGATATTGGTGCGCTTCCCCTTCCTCGTCCCAGGCATTGTAGGAGAGAGCCGCCCAGCCGTTTTCTATATCCACAGACAAAAACTCCTCCTCGCCAAACTCATCCAAAGCCAGCCACGCGGACCGGCAACCGTTTTCCCGAATGCTTCGAACCAGTTTTTCCACCGCTTCCGGTGTAACCGGTTCTCCTTCTTCGTTTAAAAAGTGAATTGCAAGCTGTTCCAATTCTATTCCCCTCCGTCTTTCATTTGATTGATACCCCAATTCTATCACAAACAACCACCTTGCACAAACTGCTTTTGCAAAGTGCCAAAATACCCGTTTTCATTTAAAAAACAGCCATCTTACCGGTTTGACAGGACCGTTTGGGTGTGTTACTATTAGACCTATAACATGGAAAAATATGCTTGGCGGCGTAGGACAGGATAGAAAGGTCCGCGCTGCTTTTTATCGCTAATCTACGGGAGGAAAACCAACAATGATTATCCTGCTCTATCTGCTGTTGGCCGCCGTTGTCGTGGCCTTCTCCATAAAGCTATCCAACTATGTGGATTTAATGGACAAGCGTACCAACCTGTCCGGCGCCTTTATTGGCGGGGTGATTCTGGCAGCTGTCACCTCCCTGCCCGAACTGTTCACCAGCCTTTCGGCTACGGTACTGCTGGATCAGCCAGAGCTGGTGCTGGGCAATATCCTGGGCAGCGACCTGTTTAACACCTCGGTACTGGCAGCGCTGTTCCTGCTGTTTCCTGTGCGTTTTCGCCGCTCCCGCATTGGCAGCTCCCACAACCAGTCCCTGCTGCTGATTATCGGGCTGTATATCTACCTGATGCTTGCCCTTATTTTAGATATTGACTACACCATCTTTGGCATCAGCCTCCATTCCCCCATCCTCTTCGGTGTTTATCTGTACAGCATTCGCTCCATGTCCTCGGATGATGGGGTGCAAAACCAAGATGACGGGCGCAGCAACCTGACCCTGCGGCAGATTATCTTCCGGTTTATACTGTGCAGCACCGGACTGGTGCTGGCCAGCGTTGCGCTCACCTACGCCACCGACATCATTGCTGAAACCTACAACATTGGCGCCACCCTGGCCGGTGCCCTGTTGCTGGGGGTGGCCACCTCCCTGCCGGAGCTTACCTCCTCCATCGAGCTGGCCCGGCTGGGCAACTTCAACGCTATGGCCGGCAACATCTTGGGCAGTAACCTGTTCAACTTTGCTATCCTCACCGTGGCAGACCTCAGCTACTCGGCCGGTTCTGTCTATCATGGTTCCTATCAAACTGCACTGCTGCTGGTTTTTGGTTTCCTGGCTGCTGTGTTTATCTCCATGCCCATCTTTTACAAGTCCTATGGACGGCGGCGGTTCCCCCGGCTGCGCCGGACCATCTACTTTATCCCTCCCGCCTTGGTGCTGGGGTGCTATCTGGCTTTCCTGGCACTATCCATGGCATAACCGTTTCTGGAGGTGAGAACAAATGAGAAATGTTGTGGTGAACACCCGGAAGTTAGGCGGTTTGGCAGCTCAGCAATAAGTAATCAAACCGCCTGACACAACGGAGGAAAACCCTATGTTTTATATAATTGACCCTGCCAGCTGGGACCGTGCAGAATATTACCGGCACTATATGGACAACGCCCGCTGTACCTACAGCATGACAGTGGATATCGACATCACCCGGCTATATGCCGCCGCAAAGCAGCGGGGGCTGCACACCTATCCGCTGCTGCTGTACATCTCGGCCAGGGCAGTCAACGCTATACAAAACCTGCGGTTTGGCAGGGATAGCCAGGGGCAGGTTGGCTACTACGATGTCACCCACCCGGCCTACACTGTTTTCCATGAGGATACCAAGCTGTTTTCCACCCTGTATACACCATACAGTCCGCACTTTCCCAGCTTCTATGCTGCTGTCTGTGCTGATATACAGGAATACAGCGGAAAGGGTGGGCTTTCCCCTCAGGGGGAACTGCCGGAAAATATCCACAATTTTTCGGCCATTCCCTGGGCGTCCTTCACTGCCATGAATTTGAATCTCTACACAGACGGGGATTATCTGGCCCCCATTATCACCTGCGGGCGCTTCCGGGAGGTGAACGGCCAGTTGATGCTTCCCCTGGCTATCCAGCTGCACCACGCCGTAGCCGACGGCTGGCATGCCGCCGAGTACTTCCGGCTGGTGCAGGAGGCCGCATACACTGTTAGCGAATGGATTGATGGATAGGATAAAAGGGATGGGAACTATTCCCCATCCCTTTTATAATCCCCTGCCTCTCTCCAGCAAAAATCCCCGGCTGTCCAAAAAGACAGCCAGGGATTCTTTATTATGCAAACAGGAGCTTGCCCAAATCCATAGGGTCAACAATTTTGCCGTCCTTGTAGACGCGCATATTGCCAGAGGCAATTTCATCAATCAGGATAACCTCATCGCCATTGTAGCCGAACTCGAACTTAATATCATAGAGTACCAAGTCCTTCTTAGCCAGCTCATCCCGAACTGCTGTGGCAATCTTCTTGGTGAGGGAACGCATGGAATCGTACTGCTCGGCGGTCATCACACCCAGGGCAATCAGGCCATCTTCTGTAACCAGCGGGTCGCCCTTTTCATCGTTTTTAAAGGTGGTTTCCACATAGGCATCCAAATCGGCGCCCTCCTGGATATAGTCGCCATAGCGGCGCATAAAGCTGCCGGTAGACTTAAAGCGGCAGATGACCTCCAGCCCATGGCCAAACACCTTGGCAGGGAGCACCTCCATCGTGGCATTGTCCAGGTCGGCACTTACATAGTGGGTTTTAATACCGGCAGCCTTGAGAATCTCAAAAAAATGGATGGACATTTGCAGATTGGAACGGCCAATGCCCTCAATGCTCAGGCCAACTGTGTTGGCGCCGGGGTCAAACACTCCATTCTCGCCGGTAACATCGTCCTTGAACTTCAGCAGATAATTGCCGTTTTCCAGCTCAAAAACATCCTTGGTCTTGCCAACATAAACCTTTTTCATACTACCTCTCCTGTTCTTGCTAACCTGTTTTTGTCCAACATGCCCCACGCCGGCAGGGCCAGAAAAATAAGAAACAGCGGATTTGGCCATAACCCGATCCGCTCCATCTGTAATTATATCGGTTTTTTGGGCATTTTTCAACTATTTTCGCATTTGAGAGGCCCCGAATATACACCGGAAAATCCCCCTGCATTTTAGAGAAAATAGACAAGAAATAGCAAAAGGAGGTAGTAAAAACGCTATCCCTGCTGTGTATTGGCGGCAATAAACGCCTCAATGGCCGCCGGGGCATAGCCCAGCAGCCGGCCAAACTCCTGTGCAATTCCGGCCCGGGCCTCGCCCAGATAGGTCCCCTGTGCTATTAAATCCGCCTGCTTTTCCTTTAGCACCTGGTAAGCAGCCAGGCTTTCCTCGGTGCCAAAAAGCAGTATGTATACGCCCCTGCAGGCCTCCACCGGGAACAGATCGGTGACAATCAGTTCATCCTCCGGTAAAAAATGGACACCATACTGTTCTGCCATCGCCTCGGCGTGCGGCAGGTACTCATCCCGCTCTACGGCGGTAGAAAAGGCATGGCTCAGTGCCAGGGGCTTCACCCCTGCCCGGACCATCTCGCAAAAACAGTCTATAACGCCGCAGTTGTAGGAATAGCTATCCAGCTCTCTCATCCTGCTCCCCCTATCGGATAAAGTTGGTGCCGATGCGGGGCTCATAAACCGGTGAGCCCACGCCGGAGGCCCGGCCCGCCTGAATATTTTGGAGCATCCAGGCCATGTTCTCTCCCAAAGTGCGCATAATCTGCAAACCTTCTTCATCCTGGCGCACCTCCTCTGGCGTGTTGCCGTGCACCTGGTTCCAGTACTGGGAGGAAACCACCGGCATATTGCTAATGGTAAAGTATTTGTTCAGCTGGTCAAAGGCGCTGGCAGCCCCGCCCCGGCGGCAGGACACCACCGCAGCCCCCAGTTTACCCGCCATCCGGCTGCCGCCAGCATAAAACAGGCGGTTTAAAAAGCAGGTAATCTGCCCCGAAGTGGCGGCGTAATACACCGGGGAACCCGCTATTATTCCATCAAACCCATCCAGTTGTTCCAGGACTTGGTTCACCTGGTCCTCGAAAACACAGCGCCCGGTTTTTCTGCAATTTCCACAGGCAATGCAGCCGGCTACCGGCTGGTGCCCTACCCAAATCAACTGGGTTTTTACTCCTCGTTTTTCCAATACGCCCTGCACCTCGCAAAGTGCCGTATAGGTACAGCCATACTGGTTGGGACTCCCGTTTATCAGCAGTACACTGCTCAATTTGTTCCACTCCTTCCCTGTTTAAAAAGCGGCAGAGAATTTTCCCTGCCGCTTTTTCCCCGTTGTTTTACTTGTTGGCCAGATACTCGTTTAAGCTAACAAGCAGTTTGTCGCAGTCCATCCCATGCACCACACAGGCCTGAGCCAGGCTCTCCCGGGCGGAGGCCGGGCAGCCTACACAGTGCATACCGGCAGCTGTGAGGATTTGGGCGGTGCCCATATCCATCTGCAAAATTTCACCAATCAGCGTATCCTTTGTTACCTGCATATTTTCAACTTCCTTTCCATTGCCTATGGCAGTCTTGCCTTACTTATTATTCTACTGGTTTATGAAAAAAATGCAAGTTTTTCGGCCGTTCTTCCATAAACAGCCCCTCTTTTCTCTATAAGAATAACCACACGCCGGTTAAGCTAATATTCTTAACTGTGCCAGCACTTATCCCCGGAAAGTAGGGCCATCTTTTTAAAAATTGTAAACTATTTTTGAATAGATTGCAATAGTTTCCGGGGTATTCTGGCCAATCTTTGTTGAACTATGCTATAATAAATAAAATAGTATCACCTCATTGCCGCTATAGCAATATTCGCTCTATATTAAATTTTGTACAGGAGCTGCTTTGTTTGCAAAACCACGACTATATACGCACCCCTGGGCTGCGCAAGGCCCGGGCAATTCGCCTATGCATCCTGCTGCTTACCCCGCTTACTGCATTTTATATCATGCAGTTTGTCTTTGGCGGGCTGCCCTGGGAATATACCCTCCCTACCCTGTTGGCCAACTACCTGTGTATCGGGGCCGGCTTTTTCCTGTTGGCTGCAATAACCAACCGCATCTTGTTCAGCAGCATCTTCATCCATCTGCTCTGCCTGGGATGGGGCATTGCCAACTACTTTGTAAACCTATATCGGGGGCTGCCCATCCTGCCCTGGGATTTTACAGCGCTGAACACAGCCATTGCTGTAATGGATAACTATGATATGGCTTTGACCTGGCAGATGTTGTTTGCTATCTCGGCCATTTCGGCCCTGGCTGTGACCATCCATCGCCTGTCCCGGTCGCTGGCAAACGGCCTGCATCAAAGTTATCTGGCCCGGGTGGTATGCTTTGCGGCCGCAATGGTCTGCTGCATTCCCATCCTATGGGGCAGCACGCTGAACTATTTTAATATTAAAACAGATGTGTGGGACCAGGCCGGCGCCTACCGCGCTGGCGGGCTGTTGGCTGTATTTTTGAAAAATTTGCAGTTTTTGTCGGTGGAACAGCCGGAAAACAATTCCCCCGAATATGTTCTGGAAATTCTTTACACCGTTGCTGCCGATCCGGAACCTTTATCGCAGTACAAACGCCCCAACATTATCGCCATTATGAACGAATCCTGGGCGGATTATGAGGAATTTGGCACTTTGGAGCTGAGCGAGAGCGTCACTGATACCATCGACTCCACTGGTGCCCTGTTTGGCCATGCCTACGCCTCGGTATTTGGCGCCGGCACCAGCGCCAGCGAATTTGAGTTCCTAACCGGCAACTCGATGGCCTTTCTGCCCTCCGGCAGTATTCCCTACCAGCAATATCTCACGCCGGGCAGCGCCTCGCTGGCTTCCATCCTGTCCGACTATGGGTACTATTGCCTGGCCATCCACCCAGGGGAACGGGGTTCCTGGCAGCGAAATACCGCCTATCCCAAGCTGGGCTTTGACGCCTTTAAGTGCATGGAGGATTTGGACATACTGCCCACTTGGGAGCATGGCTACATCAGCGACGCCAGCACCTTCCAGCAGATTATCTATGAATTTGAGCAAAAACTGCCGGGGGAAAACCTGTTCCTGTTTGGTGTAACCATCCAAAACCACGGCAGCTACACAGTGGAGGACTACCCCACCGAAGTGTATCTGGCCGACTATCCCGGGCAGTACCCCAAAGCAGAACAGTACCTGACACTGGCCAACAAAACCGACCAGGCCTTTGAAATGCTGGTGGATTATTTTTCCGAGTATGAGGAACCCACTATTATCCTGATGTTTGGGGATCATCAACCCGCATTGGAACAGGAGTTTTTGGACCTGGCCTATGGTGTATCCCAATCGGAAATGACAATGGAGCAGTATATGCGCAGGTACGAAGTGCCCTATCTCATCTGGGCCAACTATGAACTGCCGGATGAACCGCTGCCCCCAAGCAGCCTGAACTTTTTAGGCCAGCTGCTGCTGAAATATTCTGGGCTGGAAACCACCGATTATGGGCGCTTTTTATGGGGCGTGCAGCAGCAGATACCCGCCCTGACCTTTGTTGGATACACCGACCCGGAGGGAAATGCCTACAGCCACCTGGAAAATACCGAATGGACCGAGTTGATACAAAAATACCGAGCCTTTCAGTATAACAACCTGTTTGGAGAAAGCCGGCGCCTGCTGGAGCTCTATACTGTTTCGGAAGCGGCGGACCTACCCCAGGCACAGTGAGGAGGGAAAAACCATGATAGCCTTTTTAAAACTGAGAGCTGCATAACATCCGAGTATCGTTTCTATGGAAAAGGAGAAATACACGATGATTTTGCAGGACAATGTACTAAAAGAATACCTGAAAAATGTATATTTTATCTCTGGGACGGCCTGCGGCGGGAAAACCACTGCCTCGCGGGAACTGGCCAAGCGGTATGGACTGGCTGTTTTTGATGTGGACGAGGAATTTGCAAGGCATCAAAAACAATCCGACGCCAGATGGCAGCCCGCTATGAACACCACATTCAAAGATGCCGACGCGTTTTTTGGGCGGAGCACAGAGGACTATGTCCGCTGGCTGCGGGATAATACCCGGGAACAGCTTGATTTCATCCTGATGGACTTAATCCGCCTATCCCAGACCCAAAAAATAGTGTGCGACCTACATCTGACTGTGGAAGAGGCAGAGCGATTCACCGTTCCTCAAAGAATTGCCTTTTTAATCAGGGAACCCGCCAATATTATAGAGGAATACTGCAACCGGCCCGACCACAGCGACTTTAACGCCTATATCCACAGCGCTACTCACCCGGAACAGGCCAAGGCAAACTGTAATACAGCACTGGTGCTGCTCAACCAAGCAAAGTTTGAGCAGATTAAAAGGAGCCCCTATTTCTGGTTGGAGAAAACCGCAAACTCCACTGTAGAACAAACTGTGCAGAAGATAGCAGCACACTTTGGGTTAGCATAGCAAAAAGGGACGGAAAATTCCGTCCCTTTTTTTGATATAAAAATAAGGTAAAGGGGGCTTATAGTACCCCCAAAGATTTTTTCTGCACCTGATGGCCTCTATTCCTGGGCGGGTGTATCGGCCAACCGTTCCAGCGCCTCCCCTGACAGGCGGTATATCGTCCAATCGGTCATGGCCTCGGCCCCCATGCGCTTGTAAAACTCGATACTGGGGTGGTTCCAGTCCAGACACCACCACTCCATTCTGCCGCAGCCGCGCTGGCGGGCTATCTGCACCAGCTGCTGGAACAGTGCTTTGCCGTATCCCCGGCCCCGATACGCCGGGCGGACATAGAGATCCTCCAGGTACAGCCCTGACCGGCCTAAAAAAGTGGAAAAGTTATGGAAAAACAGGGCAAACCCCACCTCTATACTATCTTCCAGCACAAAAAGCACCTCAGCGCCATTTTTCTCAAACAGCCAGTGTTCCAGTGTCGCCTCGTCCGCTACAACCTGGTCCAACAGCTGTTCATAGTCAGCCAGTTCCCGGATAAACTGCAAAATCAGCGGGATATCTTCCCTGACAGCAAAACGAAAGATTACAGTTTTTTCCATCTCTGTTCCCCCTATAAAAATCAACGAAAAGCCGCTGTCCAGCAGGAAAACTTTTCCCAGAACAGCGGCACCTTGCCATGATGTTGTTTATTCCGGCTTTTCCGGATTGGACTGTTCCAGCGGCACCACCTGAGCCACCGGCTGGGGCTGGCTTTGCAAATTACCCTGGATAACAGCGCCGCGATCCACGCTGATGCTGCGGGTGACAATATCGCCCACAATTTTTGCATTTCCATGTACTACCAGTTCCTCAGTAGCTGTAACATTGCCCCGCAGATCGCCCGAAACGCGCACCAACCCGCCTGTCAGGTCGCCTATTACCACACTGTCAGCCATCATGATAATCTGGCTGCCAGACTTAATGTTGCCGTTGATGTGGGCACCAGCCAACTCGCAGCTTTCACACTCAATATCCCCGGTAACAGCGCCGGATACCTGCACCGAAGCAGCAGTTATCAGCGTTCCCTCCAGCTCACCAGCCAGGATAATATCACTATCCGAAATAATATCACCCCGGATATGTGTATTTCGAGTGATGGTGGTACTTTCCCGCCGGGTGGTAGGAACAGGGCCCCGCTGCTCTTCGGCAGCCGGGGGAGCGGGCAGCTGCCCAGCATCCTCAGGGCGTTCTCCCTGGAACACTTCCCGCATTGCCCGTTTAAAATTGTTATCCATAATTTACTCCATCCCTTCTATTCTTATACTGGATAGGAAAATACCACCGGTTGTACACTGGAATCCAATCGAGCAAAGGTGTATCCCTCGTCCATCAGATATTCAATAATGTTGGGGAGTGCCACCACCAGTTGACGGTGATGGGCGCCATCGTGGGCCAGTATAACCGCCCTGTCGCATTGATAAGTGTTAATATCCCGTACCATGTTGGCATAAATCTCCTGGGCGGTAATGCCAGACTTGGCATCCTCCAGCGAAACATTCCAATCGAAATACCGGAACCCACGGCGCAGCATTTCTGAGGCTGTTTCCTGATAGCTGCCTGTATTGTAAGAATTGATACTGCCGCCAGGGAAACGAAAAATTTCGGGGCGAACGCCACAGGCTTCCTCTATCCTTGCGTGGGCAGCAGCAAAATCTGCTAAAAAATCCTCGGTGCTGGCATAAATCGTGCGGTATTCGTGTAAATCGGAGTGGATTCCAATACTGTGCCCATCGGACACCATCCGCTCCAAAACACTTAAATCCCGATTTTTGCCTGTTACCACAAAAAAGGTAGCCGGAACCTGATATTCCTCCAGGATATCCAAAATCTCGGAAGTATTGTGCGATGGGCCATCATCAAAGGTGAGATAGGCCACCTTACCTTGTGTATGTAGCAACTCGGCAGAAGAAACATACAATTCGGGGTACAACTGCGTATAGGCCGGCATTTCCACCGGGGCAAGCTGTTCCAATGGAGGCGCTTCCTGTGGCAAAACAGACAGCTCCTCCACTGCGTAAACCGCAGGCATCATCCAGCGCACAACCCCTACAATCCCTATACCTGCAAACAGAACCACAAGGGTTAATCCACTATAAATTAAACACTTATAAAACCGCACGCTGCGAAAATACACAAACGAACCCCTTTCACTTTTCTTGTTATAGTATTCGTTTTTCTTTGCATTTGTCAATCTTTAAATTTACAAATTACCGGTTCTGCAAAAAACACTGCACATCCACAGGGTATAGCCAGCAGCAAAGTTCTGGCCTCTGTCTGCCATTCTTTCACACTTGTTTGCCTACATATTAAAAAGTGTTCTCTGGGGCAACTCCATAAAAATAGGGGCAGAGGTTTCAATCAACCTGCCTCTATCTTTCGCTTGATGGATGGGCCTGTGCAAAAGCTGGTAAAACCGCAATCAGATTTGTATACAACAGCGTAACAAGGAATAGTGGTTCGTCCGGCAACAAAAAGCGCATAGCGGCAAAAACTGCGCGGAGTAAAGGCAATATGTTTTTTTGGGGTATAGGCAGTCATCCTATTAGAAATGAAATCCCCACGGCGGCTCTCTCCAAACGATGGCCAACAAGTAAACTGTAACCACTGCACAGGGCGCAGTCAGGAACAAAGGGATAATGGCCAGAATTTTGAAGCGGGCCCTTTTCCAGATTTTCCATGCTGCTGCCAATAAAGCAACTGCTGCCCCGGTTGTCCCCAATATCATAACAAGTATGAAAAGATACGCCAATCCCACAGTTCCCACCTGCTTTCTTTCTTTTACTATACCATATAACCCCTGTTTTAACAACTGCTCTGAAACGCTCCTGCCAAAACCATCAGGAACATTTTTAATGGAAACCCCCACCGATTCCATGCGGGAAAACGGTACAGATGGGAGCGGCATCACGGGGTAACACGCGCCGTTTGACAGGAAAGGGGAACAACCGGAACCGGCCTGGTATCTGAATACAGGAGCAAAAAAATGCGGGTAGTTATCAATCATTGGATAACTGCCCGCATATATCACTGCTTAGGAAGCTGAACTTCCATTGGCACAGAGGGGAAATAGGATTTAAAGCAATTTTTGCCGCAACGCCGCTAAGATCTTCTTCTCTCTGCGGGAAACCTGCACCTGGGTCATCCCCAGCAGCTGGGCAGTTTGGGTCTGAGTTTTTTCCATAAAATACCTTAGTACAATCAACTGCCGATCCCGGGGTTCCAGCTGGCCGATGATCTGCCTTAGCGCCAGTGTATCTGACAGTTTTTCCTCCGGCGACGGAATGGGCACATCCACCTGCGCCTCCCCCTCCTCCGATGTCACCGTGAGGGACACCGGCGGAGCGGATACGCTCAGCGCTTCCACCACCTCCTCACGGGTTAGCTGGGTGTATGCCGCCAGCTCGTCCACCGTTGGGTCCCGGCCAAATTCCACCGCATAGCGTTCCCGGCTGCGGGTTACCCGCAGGGACATCTCCTTTAGGGAACGGCTGACCTTAATGGCGCCTCCATCCCGGAAAAGCCGGCGCATTTCCCCTAAGATAACCGGGACAGCGTAGGTGGAAAACCGCACCCCCCGTTCAAAATCAAAGGCATCACAGGCCTTTACAAGGCCCATACAGCCGGCCTGGAACAGGTCGTCATACTCAATGCCCCGGCCCTTGAACCGGTGTGCACAGGAGTGCACCAGGCCGATATTCTCCTCTATCATCTCATCCCGGGACTGTTCTTTCAGCTCAAGCATCGGCATTCCCCTTGCTGCTAATCCTCCTTTCCAGCGTAACGGTGGTGCCCTTCCCCGGCTGGGAGCGCACCCGGACCTTGTCCATCAGGCTTTGCATAACGGCAAAGCCCAAACCGGCCCGCTCCTCCCCGCCAGTGGTAAACAGCGGCTCCATTGCCTTTTCCACATCCGGGATGCCGCAGCCCCGGTCCCTGATTTTTATGACAACCCGGCCGCCGGGAAAAATGTCGGCAGACAGATACACCTGCCCCATCTCTTCGGCGTAGGCGTGTACAATACAGTTAGTCACCGCCTCGGATACGGCTGTTTTAATATCCGCAAGCTCCTCTATTGTGGGATCCAGGCAGGCGATGAACGCCGAAACCGCCGTCCGGGCAAAGCCCTCATTGGCCGACCGGCTGATAAATTGCAGCCGCATGTTGTTTATGCTTTTCATCTTCCACTGTCCTCCATCTTTTCCATAACCCCCAGCTTGTCCAACCCGGACACCTTCATCACCTTGCGCAGGGCGGGGGGAACATTCTGCACCAGCAGGCGGCCCCCGCTCTCCTGCATCAGCTTATAGCGTCCCATAATCAGCCCGATGCCGGAGCTGTCCATAAAGGTAACCCCGCCAAAATCCAGCACCAACAGAGCCGGGGGCGCTGCCATAACCGGCTGGTCTATATCCTGCCGCAGCTGGGCGGCAATATGGTGGTCAATCTCACCGCTCAGGTAGGCAGTTATCCTATCCTGGGCCAGTTCCAACTCCACAGCCATAGTACTTTTTCCATCCTTTCCGGAACAATTGGCCTGTTCCGCCAGCCGCGCATAGCATCAGCAGGCCATCTTCTGGCCTTGGCCGGGAAAACAGGCAAATAAAAAAACCCTCTATCACAGAATAGAGGATTTTGGATAAAAAGATTGTTAAATTATGGTATTTTCTTTTAAAATGCCGACATTCAGTATGCCACATCCAACCGGGAACTGTGGGCAATCCCCCGGCTGCGGAAAAATTCCCCTGCCACCCAGCGCATATCCGAGGCCAGATAGAGCGAACCGCAGACAAGCAGCGTATCGCCTGGTTCCAGGGCATCGTATGCAGCGGCAAAGGCCCCGGCAAGGTCTTCGCCATAGTCCTTTACTGTGGGGCAATAGGTCCTGGCCAGTTCCGCCAGCCGGCGGGAAGGCAGGGCCCGGGGATTGTGAAGCGGTTGGACGGTATAAACCCGCTCTGCCAGCGGCAGTGTCTGCCGGATGGAGCTTTCCACATCCTTGTCCGCCAGCATACCAATAAGGATGGATAGTTTTCCGGCGGCAATTCCTTCCAGCGAGGTGCTCAACGCAGCTGCGCCGGATTCATTGTGGGCGCCATCAATCAACACCAGCGGCTGCCGGGCCACCACCTCCATTCGAGCCGGGAAAAAGGTTGCAGAAATGCCTTGACAGATGGCCTCGTCAGGCAGGTTCAGCCCCTGGGCACGGAGCGCCAACAGCGCCTCCACCGCATTGATACAGTTTAGAACCTGGTAGCGGCCCGGCAGCTGCAAATGCAGGTTCAGCCCCCGATAGCAGAGGTCGGTACCATCCACCCCCAAGTGCCGCACCTCGGCCGCAGCCGGGTTGCCCATGATCAGCCGGCAGTCCTTCTCTGCCGCCTTTTCCATAATCACAGCCAGAGCGTCGGTATCCTGGTCCGGATAGCAAATACAGGGGGCCCCCTCCCGGAGGACGCCACATTTTTCGGCGGCAATCTTGGCCGGGGTATCCCCCAGCTGCTCCACATGGTCCAGCCCGATAGAACAAATGACAGCCGCCAGCGTATTTTTTATGATATTGGTGGAATCGAGGCGGCCGCCTACGCCGGCTTCCAGCACCACTACATCGCACTGCCGCCGGGCAAACCACACAAAGGCGGTGGCGCACACCAGCTCAAATTCGGTGGGCTGCTGCCCTTCCGCCGCCATTTGGTCGGCGTATCGCTGTACCTCCCCGACACAGTCGGCCAGCTCCTCCGGGGGAATCATCTGCCCATCCACCTGCATCCGCTCCCGGAAGTCCAGTATAAACGGGGAGATGAACATGCCGGTGCGGTACCCGGCGGCGGTCAGGCTGTGCGCAATCATGGCGGTGGTGGAACCCTTGCCATTGGTGCCCACAACATGCACATAGCGCAGCCGGTCCTGGGGGCTGCCCAGCAGCTGCATCAGCCGGGTAATCTGCACCAGGCCATTCTTTTTGCCCCGGCCCCGGGCGGAGTGGATATAGGCCACAGCCTCGTTTCCAGTCATTACAATCGCTCCCTTTTTCATTCCTTTGCTTTATATTAGCCTGTTTATCCCCATTTGTAAATAGTGCAGTCGCTCAGCACCCCGCCGCCCCTGTATTTTAAGATTGATCGGTATTTGCCCGGATGGTATACTGGACTTTAAGGAGGGGTTTTGATGAAAATTTTCCGAACTGCAACAGCCGCACTTGCCTGTACCTGCTTATTTGCAGCCTGCCAGAATTCCGAAGATGCTGCCTTGGCCGCCTACGCCGCCCTTCTTGATGGGGATATTTCCCAGTTCAAGCAGCAGGAGATTGACACATGGGCCCTGGATTCTTGGATGGAGCTAATCCTTATCCCAGGAGAAATAGAATATACCTATCTGGACCTGGATGGGGACGGCACCCGGGAGCTGCTGTTACAACGGGTTGACAGCCCCAGTATTTATAACGGTGTGTTCCACTATGAAAATGGCCAGCTTTTCTGCTGGCAAAACGATGGGATGGAAGCCACCTGCCGGGACTACCCCCTCCGGGACGGGACGATGGTGCGCCAATACGATTTCAGCGGTTCCCGCTCCTATACCCTGTTCCGCTACCAGGCCGATGGCTCGGCAGAAACCCTTTCCACCCTGTTTGCATGCGAGGAAGTGGTGGAGGGTTCCAGCACAGAACAGGTTCCCTGTTATAAGGTGAACAATCAGAAGGTGGATTCTGCCACCTTTCAGGAACAGCTCGATTTGCAAATCACCAGCCGGCTACTGGAACGCTCGGCCTGGATTCCTCTATAAAAAGCCCCCTCTGGCCCAATAAGTCCAGAGAGGGCAATGTCTATGCAAACAGCAGCAGGCTGATTGCCATTACAGCCATGCCGCAGATAACCCCCAGCATGGCCTGATGGTGTTCTCCATATTCCTCAGCGGAGGGGAGTAGTTCATCAAACGAGATATATACCATTATTCCCGCTACCGCGCCAAAGATAACGCCCATTATGGTATCGTTTAAAAATGGCCGAAGCAGCAAATAGCCAATAATGGCCCCCAATGGCTCCGAGAGGCCGGACAGCAGCGAATACAGCAGCGCCTTGCGCTTGCTTTGGGTAGCATAGTAAATAGGAACCGCTACGGCAATGCCCTCGGGTATATTGTGGATGGCAATAGCCATTGTAATGGGCAGCGCCAGCGACTCCCCCTGCAGAGCCGAAACAAAGGTGGCCATCCCCTCCGGGAAATTGTGGATGGTAATAGCCAGGGCAGTGATAACCCCCATGCGCATCATGCGTCCGCTGTCGGCAGTGGCCTGTTCCGGGTTGTTGTCGGCATCCATGTAGGTCATCTCATGGGGATTTTCATAGTCCGGCACCAGGCGGTCGATGACGGCAATGAGCAGCATCCCTCCAAAAAAGGCTGCCACTGCCACTGCATATCCCACCCCGCCCAGGCTGGTTATAAGCGACTCCTTGCTGGTAAAAAACAGCTCCACCATAGAAACATAGATCATCACCCCGGCGGAAAACCCCAAACTGATGGATAAAAACCGAGCGTTTGGTTTTTTAGAAAAATAAGTAATCAATCCGCCTATGCCGGTGCTTAGCCCGGCGGCAAGGGTCATTGCCACAGCGGTTAGAACATTGCCCAACACAATCATCTCCTCGAAAAATATTTGTATGAAATAGCAAGTTAGTTATAACTAACTATCGGAATATCTATACAATACCACTACGGTATACTTTTGTCAAGCCTTTTGGACGCTTACAGTTAGTATATGCCGCCAAAAGGCCGAAGGTACCGGGAGAAATATTTACCAGAAAAGAAGAAAGAGAGGCGCCAGACATGAACCCATTTGCTGCACAAAAACAGTTTTTCCATACAGGTAAAACCCTTTCCGTCCCGTTTCGGCTTCGGCAGCTAAGGCGGCTTTATCGGGCTATATGGGAAAACCAGAAAGAAATTTCCAACGCCCTGGCCGCCGATTTGGGCAAAAGCCCGGCAGAAAGCTATATGGCTGAAATTGGCTTTGCCCTCCATGAACTGCGCTATACCATACGCCATCTGACAGAATGGGCCAAGCCCCAAAGGGTGCCTACTCCGCTTATCCATCAGCCAGCCCAAAGCCGCCTGATGCGCGAACCCTATGGTGTTTGCCTGATTATTTCCCCCTGGAACTATCCCTTTTTGCTGAGCATTACCCCACTGATTAGCGCCATTGCCGGGGGGAACTGTGCTGTTCTAAAGCCCTCTGAGCTATCCCCCCACACAGCAGCTGTGCTGAAAAAGCTGATTGCCGGCTGTTTTCCCTCCTGGTATGTTCGCACTGTTACCGGCGGGGCTGACAGAGCGGCAGCTGAAACTGCGCGGCCTTATGACCTGATTTTCTTCACCGGCAGCCAGCGGGTTGGCCGGCTGGTACTGGAGGCCGCCGGGAAAAACCTCACCCCTACTGTATTGGAATTGGGGGGCAAAAGCCCCTGCATCGTGGAACCGGATGTCCCCCTCTCTACTGCCGCCCGGCGGATTGTCTGGGGCAAATTGCTGAATGCCGGCCAGACCTGCGTCGTGCCGGACTACCTGCTGGTACATCAGTCCATCAAGGGGGCGCTGGTTCAGGAGCTGGTCCGGGCAGCCCAGGGCTTCTACGGCAGCGCTCCCTGCCAAAACCCCAATTATCCCCGCATCATCTCCCCGCTGCACTTTGAGCGGCTGGTGGGGCTGATTACCTCCACATCCGAAAAACAGCGGCTGTTTGGCGGCAACTGGGATGAAAAAACGCAAAAAATCTCCCTTTCCATCCTGGACTGTGGCAGTGTTACCCACCCAACCCCCGCTCTGGCCATGGAGGAGGAAATTTTTGGGCCAATACTGCCTATTCTGAGTTATCAATCCATAGAGGAGGCTGTCCGTTTTCTTACAAAACGGCCAAAACCCCTTGCGCTCTATCTGTTTACCCAAAACAAAGGCACCCAGCAGCGGGTTATGGAAAAGGTTCCCTTTGGGAGCGGCTGTATAAACGATACCATCTCCCATCTGGCCACCCCTTATCTGCCGTTTGGCGGTGTGGGGGCCAGTGGAATGGGGGCTTATCATGGGCGCTTTGGGTTTGAAGCCTTCACCCATACGAAGGGGATTCTGCAAAAACCCATGTTTCCGGATATTCCATTGCGCTATCCGCCCCTGGAAAACCGCCTTGCCCTGCTGCAAAAAATCTGGCGATAAAGTGCTGGACAATAAAAATATTCAATTCCAATCCTTCTTTTTTCCGAGATTTCCTTTAGGCTCTTTCTACTGGGATATTGCCCGAATTTTAGTTGCATTTTATAGTAAATTTTACAGTGTCCTTCTAACAACTTAGTTCTCACTAAATTTCTTAACAAAATACTGTTGAATTCTTCTGAATAATTGTCTAAAATAGAGATAGAAATAGCTCCCAGCCCAGGAAGGAGGACAGATGGATGGAATTTAGAGATTGTGTAACCACTCGGCGCTCCAACCGTAGTTTTCTGCCAGATATGATACCCGCCGAACAGATTCTGTACTGTATTGACGCTGCACGGATGGCGCCCTCCTCACTGAACTCCCAGCCCTGGAAATATATTGTAATCAACGACCCCCAGCTGAAAAACAAGGTGGCAAACTGTATCTGCGACCCACTGCTTCAGTCCAATATGCATGCCCGGCAAGCGCCGGTACTGCTAATTGTGGTGAGCTGTATGCCAGACAACGCCAACCCCCTGACGCGTACCGCCATAAAGAAATTTGGTTCTCCCCAATATGATATTGGCTTTAGTGTGCAAACCCTCTGCCTGGCGGCGGCCGATATTGGCCTGGGCAGCTGTGTAATGAACACCATCCGCAAGAAAAACCGCCTGCGGGAACTGCTGGATATTCCAACCGATCTGGACATCTGCCTGGCTGTGGCTTTGGGCTACCCAGCCGAAGAGGAACCTGTTGCCCAGCAACGAAAAGCCTTGGAGGAGGTTTGCAGCTTTAATTGCTTTGACCCCTTGCATAAAAATTAACTTTGATAGAGCCACCCTTCGTTCGGGGTGGCTCTTTTTTAATAAAAACGGGAAGGCTTTAAACAACCTTCCCATTTCTATCCCGCTCTACCTTTTTAGACAGCCCATGGTAATATTGCATAAAATGGTAAATATTCTCGTAGGTATCCCAAATCGCCTGGCGGCGCTGGGTAGCGTCCACTATCTGCTGGGTTTTGAGAAAAAGCCCTGCATTATAATACAGTACAGCCATCGGATCCCTTTTATCGTTGTATGCTGTTGGGCACTCTTTCAGGCACTGCTGCATATACCCATCCCCATGATTTACACATTCCGCCAACTGCCGATACCCCTCTTCTTCCCGCCCCGACAGCAGGTTCCAGACACCGAACAGATAGGCATCTGCACACCAAGGGTCCGGGTTCTGTCCTGGCCTTACATTCCACATCGGCCTGCCTGTATGCAGGTCTGCCGGGCCTACCTCGGCGGCTTTCAGGTACTCCATGCGTTCTTTTGCAAAGTAGGTTTCCAGGCTGTCTATCTTCTGCCATTCTGGGAATAGGCCATCGGCCAAAAAAGCCAATATATCATCAAACTTTCTATTGATGCGCTCCACCCGGCCGGCATCCACTGCACCCTCGGGGATATATTGGAGAACCCCCCAATCCTGCTGCACTTTTTGAAAAAGTTCGCCTGCTGTAACAAAGCCAGGCAGACGGGAGGGTCCTGCCTGAATATCGTAGATTGGGCCAAAGGAATGGTAGAGCTGTTCATATCCGCCGCCCCGGAAATATCCTACAAACCGCAGATAAAATACCAGCCCGTTGCTTTCCCGGACAAAGGCCTGTGGCCCCGCCTTTTTCATACCATAGGCTTTGGCCAGCGGCGCAATTTTGGCCTGTAGGTTCTCTTGTAGCCTCTCTTTTATCTCCGCGCCGGTTTCCTTCCACTCCTCAGGGGTTCTGGGCTTTTTGTAGGAAAATACCCGGGGCGGCCGCTGTCCCGGCGGTGTCCCCTGTAGGCTTTTCCAATCAAAATCCACTGTTTTGGCCGGGTGCAGGGCAAGATAGGCTTCCCATTGCTGCCGCACCGGCGCAGTCTGGGAGTGAAATGCCTGCATGGCTTGGCGCCTGTTTTCGGCCTTCTCCTCCTGGGCCTTCTGCTCATAATAATCCGAACAGTTTACCGGCCGGCCCTGATTGTAAAAATAATAGGCAATGCCGCTTTGTGTCTTTAACATCCAATAATAGTCGGCGCTCCATTCTGGCGGCATAATCCGCTGCCACATATAGGGGTTCAGCGCCTTTGCCAGCTCCCGCTGATGGCTGTTCCACCACTGTTCCCAGACAGCCGGCTCCATTTCCCCCGCAGCTACCTTTAAAAACACCTTTTCCATCGTCCTCTTCCCACCTTCCCACCACCCAAGAACCTCTTTTTTACAAAAAAGGCGCCCCGCAGGGCGCCCTGTTTTTTACTATTCTGCGCCCTGCCATCTGCGCTTCCCCATGATAACAGCTGGAGCCTCTGGATCGGAAAAATCCACTGTGCAGGTACCAGCCAAAGTATCCACAACCACCCGGTCCCGCTGCTGGGCCAGGCTGAAGGGAACGCTGGAATCCAATTCCAGTACAGTTTGGGATACAATGGCAAGGCGCGGGTCAAAGACGGTGATTCCGACCGCCTGTATACCCCCCCCCGTATAGTAATCCTGTGTACTGAACACTACACTATGCCCGGTGGAAAGCTCATAAATGGTTCCATACAGCCCTCCCGGCACAGATTCGGACTGGAACAGGCTGGAAACATTATCAGCAGCGAACTTTACCACTTTGGTTACAGTCTCACTCAATTCATCCAGCACCTGGGCCAGATAAACCCCGCTATCGGTAATCTGAACCGTTTCCGGGTAACTTCCCAGATACGCCACTGTTTCAAAATCCAGGCCAATGTCATTCAAATTACAGCTGCTGAT
>CAOKWH010000016.1 GCA_948473085.1 uncultured Clostridia bacterium | reverse complement strand
AACAGGGATGCTATGTCCTGCGTGTAGTGTCATTCTTTATGAGAGGGTGGCATTCAACCTGTTTTAGATGTTTGTTTTCATCAAGGCAGGGAAAACCGCCAATGACAAGGGGGATAAAATTCATCCAGTCGGGAATATCTGCGGGGGTAGCATAAGAAATCTCCTGCGTAATCGCATCAAAGGCAGTTGGATTTTTGTTCAGTGTAAACTGTAGCTGCAGGGGATAAAAGACCCTATGTTGCCTATACTCCAGCGGTGTTTGCTTATACATACACTTGAAAATGGAAGTAAAGGCCTGTTGGCTTTCATAGCCAGCAATTAGTGCAATTTCAAGAATCGGCTTTTCTGAAAAAACCAGCAGTTTTGCAACCTCGGTGAGCTGTCTGCGCTGGATATAGTCGTGAAGCGTGATTCCTACTGTGCCGGTAAATATCCGGTGTAGATGATATTTGGAATAGAAAACCGCATTTGCAATAGCGTCCAAATCCAATTTTTCACCGAGATGTGCCTCAATGTGGGAAATTACAGCCGCTATCTTTTGAACCTGATGACTGTTCATTCTTACCCTCCCTTCTTTGCTTATTGTACCAAATTTCCCGGAGGAATTTTTCATCATTCTTGCTGTTTTTCTATTATAAAAAGCGGTGTGTGGGGAAGCAATGGGGAGGAAAAACTGTTTTTGTTCACTAAAGCAGCGCCAGTTTTTAAAGTGCAGCCTACTCTTACCTTATTGTCAGAAAACCCTGATTTGCAGGGGCAATTTTTATAGGGCTTCACTTGGTAAAGCGCCTAAAAAAGTAATGGTGTTGGCTGCTTTAAATGGTGAAAGTTCCGGAAAGGTTGCACCATTCTTGACGGCACTGCTTTAGTGTGGTATAGTGATGAAATAAAGATTGGAATTTCCAAACTATTTTAGAGAAGGTGTAACAAATGAACTATGTAATCCAAAACAGAGAACCCAAATTGCCGCTGAAATATTTCGAGGATATTTCTGCCATTCCACATGGCTCCTATAACGAAAAGGCCCTGGCGGCGTTTATTGCGGAGCGCGCTAAGGAACTGGGGCTCTATGTCCGGGTGGACGAGCGCAACAATGTAGTGGTAAAAAAGCCAGCCTCTGCCGGGCTGGAGAACCAGCCTGCCATTCTGCTGCAGGCCCATATTGATATGGTAAATGAGAAGAATGCCGATTCCAGCCATGACTTTGAAAAGGACGGTTTGAAGCTGATTTTGGAGGGCAACATCCTCCGGGCTGACGGCACCACACTGGGCGCCGATGATGGCAAGGGTGTGGCCTATATGCTGGCGCTGATGGATGAGGATTCGGACACCTTCCCGCATCCCCCGCTGGAATTTCTGTTCACCTCCGGGGAGGAGGTGGGCTTCTGGGGTGCAATGGCCCTGGATTGCTCCGATATTACAGCCCGCCGGATGATTGGCCTGGATGCCGGCCCCGAGGGTGTTATTGCCACCACCTCTGCCGGTGCGCAGGAGGTGATTATGTCCTGTCCCACCGACTTTGAGCCGGCTAAGGGGGAGATTCTTTCCATATCGGTTCGGGGGCTGCTGGGTGGCCATTCGGCGATGAATATTACCGATGAAAAGGGCAACGCCAACAAAATTATGGGCCGTATTCTGCACAATGTTGCCAAGGTGGCGGATTATCGCCTTTGCAGCATTACCGGCGGCGCTATGTTTAACGCCATTCCCCGGGAGGCTACAGCTATCCTTGCGCTCTGCCCTGACTGCAAGCAGGCTGCCGTTGACATGGTGAACAAGGTGTTTGCCCAGCTGAAGGAGGAGCTGGCTGCCAGTGACCCGGATGTAGCAATTAGTGTTGCTGCTGCCAGTGCTGACCATATGCTTTCGGCACAGACCACCCGCACAGTTGTAGAATGTCTCTATAATGTGCCTAACGGTGTGCGTATGATGAACAAACAGGTGGAAGGCCTGCCGGTTACATCCACCAATATGGGCGTTGTCAAGACATTGGAGGACAAAATTACAGTGGATACCATGCTGCGTTCCTCCAGCCGTTCGGTGAATGATGACTATGTGGATAATATCTGCACTGTGGGTAGGCTGTGCGGCATGGATGATATTTGGGTGAGCGACTGGATGCCCGCCTGGCCCTACATGGCCGATTCCAAAATGCGGGAGCTGGCCAAGCAGATGTACAAGGAGCGCACTGGGAAGGATATGGTGGAGTTTGCTGTACATGGCGGCCTGGAACTGGGTGTATTCAGCGAAAAAATGCCCGGTATGGACATTGTTACATTGGGCTGCACCTCCGGCAACGAGCACACCGTTACCGAGTGGATGGATCTTGATTCCTACGCCAGAGTGTACGAGTTTATGAAGGACTTTATTGCAGAGTTGACCAAGTAAATAGAAAAAAGGACCGGTTTTTCCGGTCCTTTTTATTTTATAGCTTCGTGTAGTCCTCCTCTGTTACCGGTTCCAGCCATTCGTTGGCTGTATCTCTTCCCGGCACAGCAATGGAGAGGTGGGCAAACCAGCTTTCCCGGGCAGCGCCATGCCAGTGCTTCACGCCGGCCGGGATGAAAACAACATCGCCGGGATTGAGCCGCTGGGCGGGCTTGCCCCATTCCTGATACCATCCCTGGCCCTCGGTGCACAGCAGGATCTGCCCGCCGCCCTCTGTGGCCCGATGGATGTGCCAGTTGTTGCGGCAGCCAGGCTCAAAGGTAACATTGCTGATGGGCACCCCTTGCGTGTTTAGCGGGGCCAGGTAGCTCTGCCCGATGAAGTAGGGGGCATAGGCGTCGTTGGGCTGCCCAATAGGGAACAGGCCTCCCACCGGTATATCGTTTTCCTCTTGGCCCCAAATCTCCTTGGCCAGCCGGAATACAGCCCAGGCTTTAGGCCAGCCGCTGTAAAAGGCCAACTGGGTTATGGCCTCCACAATTTCTGTTTTGGTTACGCCATTTTCCTTTGCTTTGGCCAGATGGTGGGCCAGAGAGGAGTCAAAAATGCCGCTGGTCATCAGGGCGGTGACGGTAATCAGGCTGCGGTCCCTGGGGGAGAGCTGTTGCTCCCGGGACCACACCTGTCCAAACAAAACATCGTCATTCAAGGCCGCAAATTCCGGCGCAAATGCCCCCAAGGCATCCCGGCCAGCGGTTACAGGTTGAAAAGCCATTGTTTATTCCTCCAGTTCTGCTTGTTATAGGGCACCAAAATGGGATTGGCGCAAGGGGGTTCAGCAGCATTCGCAAATTTAGCTTTCCGGCAGGGTTATGGCAATTTTAGGCCCTTGCCGCTTTCGGCTTCGTCTGAAATTATCCTCAAAAGAAAAAGGATACCGGTTTGCTTTATGCTGCTGCTCCTTTGGGTCAAAAAATAAAGGTGTTCCAGCTGGGTACACCTTTATTATAGTGGAGCCGTTTTATAATGTCCAATGCTTATATTTTATCCATAGAAATGCCTGAAAGGTATTGCCTTGCATAGCCTAAAAAGGCCGAAACACTGGGGGAGAGGGTCTGGGACTTTTTCCAAACCAAAACCGAGCCGCTTGTGAGTGCAGGGGTAAAGGGGAGAAAGCATAAGCCCTCGTATGTGGCGGCGAGGCGCAGCCCTATTGTAATGCCCATGCCGGCCCGGGCCAGCATAGCGTTGTTGTATTGCAGGTTGCCAGTGGCAACAATGTTTAGCCTGTCGGTTGGGGTGCCCAGCCATTCGGCCAGGCACCCCTGTACCAGCTCCCGGTTGGCCACCACCAGTGGCAGACCCGCCAAATCTGCCGGGGAGAGGCTTCCCTGGGTAGCCAGGGGGGAACACTCCGGTACCAGGGCGCCATATTCCTCCTGCACCGGGATGCGCAGTAATTCGTACCGGCCAATATCCACCGGCTCCACCAAAAGGCCAATGTCCAACAGCCCCTGTTCGACACGCTCTTTGATGTTATCGGCGTTGCCGCTGTACAGCTCATACTGTACCAGAGGATGGAGCTGATGGAAGCCGGCAATCAGCTCGGAGAGGAACTGGGTGCTGTGCAGTTCTCCGCTGCCAATGCCAATCCGGCCGGCCAGCTGCCCCTCATCGTGGGCAAAGTCCCGCCGGGTCTGCTCGGCCAAGGCTAAAATCTCCCGGGCTCTGCGCTGGAGCAGCAGGCCCTCCTCTGTCAGCACAACATTGTGGCTGCTGCGGGTGAACAATTTTACCCCCAGTTCCTCCTCCAGCTGCATCAGCTGCCGGGATAGGGTGGGCTGGGTGATGTGCAGCAGCTTTGCTGCCCGGGTGATGTTTTCCTCCCGCGCCACTGTTAAAAAGTATTGCAGAACCCGCAGTTCCATCTTTCTGCCGCCTCCTTTTTCTTTTGATAGTACCATATGGGGGCGGCTTTTTCAATATGGCGGAGCGGCAGCTCAGTCCACAATTACCAGCTTTTTCTTGCCGTTGGGAAGAGGATACTCCGGCTTGCCGTACTGCTTTTCCAGCTTACGGGTTACCTCCTCCAGACGCTCCGGGGGTATTTCTTCGTGCAAAACAAAGTAATAATAGTCGGTTTCAATGCGTGTACCCAAGTGCTCACCTTCCCACTGGCTATTTTTTTATAGAATAGTTTGCCCATTCCATCGAAAAATAATGGGGAGAAATCAAGGACAGTTTACTGTACTACATTCATAAAGTAAACGAAAAAGGGCGAAGGAATATCGTATAAAACGCTTAATTACCAAAAAACTGTTGACAGCACCGGGTTTGCATGCTAAGATAGTAAAATCAATTAGGTAGAGGCGCGGAAGGCAATGAGTACCGCAGGCAACAGGCCGGACAATCGGCTGTCTGTGGGAAAGGGGTCGGCCGCCGAAATGGGGCGCAGTATTGTCGGGCGCTCTGTTGGGCCACCGGAACAACATCCGGTGGACTGTCACATCTGTGAAGCGCTACCATCATTGCTTGAACTGCAGCCCTTCCTGTAAGTGGACTGTCTATTCCTGCCATGAGTCGTCTTGCACAGATGTCTCATGGCTTTTTTTGGCCCCTAAGCGAATGAGACATTCCACAACAATGCAGAAAAGGAGAACTATTTATGAGCAATCGACTGATGAAGAGAGTAACCGCCGCCGCCTTGGCCGCCCTGCTGTGCATGGGCCTGAGCGCCTGCAGCGGCAAGACAGATGAGAGTTCCTCATCTGGGAATTCCTCATCCACTGCCGAGGCCCTGAGCGGCTTGGAAGATGGGGTGCTTACTGTTGCGATGGAGTGTGCCTATGCTCCCTACAACTGGACCCAGAGCGATGATTCCAACGGCGCTGTTAAAATTAAGGATTCCAATAGCTATGCCAACGGCTATGATGTTATGATGGCTAAGAAGCTGGCAGAGGAGCTGGATGTGGAGCTGGAAATTGTCAAGTCTGATTGGGACAGCCTGATTCCCGCCGTGCAGTCCGGCGTTGTGGATTGTGTCATTGCCGGCCAGTCCATCACTGCTAAGCGGCAGCAGCAGGTGGATTTCACCGAGCCCTATTTCTATGCCAGTATCGTAACCCTTACCAAGCAGGATTCGGCCTATGCCAATGCCGCCAGCGTGGCCGACCTGTCTGGTGCCACAGCAACCAGCCAGATGAACACCATCTGGTATGACAACTGCCTGCCCCAGATCCCTGAGGCCAATATCCTGCCGGCACAGGCTGATGCCCCTGCTATGCTGGTGGCCCTGAACAGCGGTGCCTGCGATATTGTTGTCACCGATATGCCCACTGCGCTGGCTGCCTGTGTGGCTTACCCCGAGTTTAAGCTGCTGGACTTCACCGGCACTGAGGGCGCCTTTGAGGTATCGGAGGAGGATATTAACATCGGTGTTTCGATGAAGAAGGGGAACACTGGCCTGAAGGAAAAGCTGGATGCCATTCTGTCCACCATGACAGCTGAAGATTTTAACGATTTGATGGATCAGGCCATTAGCGTACAGCCTCTGAGCAACTAATTTGCCGATTCGATAGAAAAGGAGTATCGTCCCTATGTCGCCACTTCCCGAAGCAAACGACTTTTTTGGCTGGGTTGCATGGATTTTAGAGGAATACAGCGGAATGTTGCTGGCCGGCGCCTGGAAGACTATGGTTATTGCCGTAATTGCCACTGCTATTGGCTGCCTGATTGGCTTTGCTGTGGGCATTGTGCAAACCATTCCTGCCAACCGCCGGGAAAACCCTGTCCGGTGGTTCATTGTGGGCCTGGCCAAACTGATTATGAACATCTATGTGGAGGTGTTCCGGGGAACACCCATGATGGTACAGGCCGCCTTTATCTACTATGGCGCTGCCATGCTGTTCAACCTGCACATGGAAACCTTCCGGGCAGCCCTGTTGATTGTTTCCATCAATACCGGGGCTTATATGGCCGAAACGGTTCGGGGCGGTATTCTTTCCATCGACCCTGGCCAGACCGAAGGCGCTATGGCCATTGGTATGAACCACATGCAAACCATGACCAATGTCATACTGCCCCAGGCGCTGCGCAATATTATGCCGCAGATAGGCAACAACCTGATTATCAATATTAAGGATACCTGTGTGCTGTCCATTATTGGCGTGGTGGAACTGTTCTACAATGTAAAGAGCATCACCGGCGCCACCTATGCATTCTTCCCGGCCTACACCATTGCAATGGTCCTCTACTTTATCCTCACCTTTACCTGCTCCCGGATTCTCCGGGCTATGGAGGATAAAATGGCTGGCCCCGACAGCTATGATTTGGCTATGACCGATATGCTGCTGGGGGAGGGAACCATGCGCATTAAGCCCAACCGGGCCGAAACCAATGCCGACTATCGGGCACATAAGGAACATGGCCGGGATATTGGCAGCAGGGAAGGAGGGACTGACTGATGGCAGAAGTAATTATCCAGGTACAGCACCTGAGCAAAACTTTTGGTACCAATACAGTGCTGCGGGATATGGATTTTACGGTGTCGGAAGGGGATGTTACCTGTATTATTGGTTCCTCCGGCAGCGGCAAATCCACGCTGCTGCGGTGTATCAACCTGCTGGAGCGTCCCACCACCGGGGAGATTCTGTTCCATGGTGTTCCCATCAATGCCAAGGGCAGCGATGCCAACGCCTATCGGGCCAAAGTGGGCATGGTGTTTCAAAGCTTTAATTTGTTTAACAACATGACAGTGCTGGAAAACTGTATGGTTGGGCCGATTAAGGTGCTGAAAAAGGATCCCGAACAGGTGCGCCAAACAGCCCTGCGTTTTTTGGAAAAGGTGGGTATGGCCCCCTACATCAACGCCAAGCCCCGGCAGCTCTCCGGCGGTATGAAGCAGCGTGTGGCCATTGCCCGCGCCCTGACAATGGAGCCGGAGGTACTGCTGTTTGACGAGCCCACCAGCGCCCTGGACCCCCAAATGGTGGGAGAGGTGCTGACAGTTATGCGGCAGTTGGCCAGCGAGGGCCTGACTATGATTGTGGTTACCCACGAAATGGCCTTTGCCCGGGATGTTTCCAGCCATGTGGTGTATATGTCCGATGGCGTTATCTGTGAGGAGGGCACCTCCCAGCAGATTTTTGAAAACCCGCAAAACCTCCGCACACGGGAATTCTTATCCCGGTTCACCAACCGGTAATAGGTTTAGAAAAATAAAAAGGATGAGAGTTTTTTCTCATCCTTTTTTGCTTATAAAAATTCTCCCAAAGCAAAGCGCTGTGGGGGAGTGGGATATTGGCATTTTAATAGGCCATCATATTAACATAGGCGCCGTGGAGCATAGTGGCGTGGTAAGGCCCCACTTTGGAAGTAACATTGCCCGAAATGGTAAGGCGGCCAGCGTCTAAAATCTGGTCAGCAATTAGGCTGCCGCTAATCTCTGCTGTGGCGCGCCCAGCTACTTCCAGGTTGCCGGTCATAATACCGCTGAGCTGAAAATGACAGCCGCCGGTGACCTCAACATTGCCATAGACGCTTCCAGTAACGGTTAATTTAGCATTCGAGGTGACAATAATATCGTCCGAACAAATATCGCTGATAAGTGTATCGGTAGAAATTGTGCGAATAGACATACCCAAACCCTCCTTTCCACCAAAATACCCTGTTTACAACAACTGTAATTATAGTTTATAGTATGAGCGGGTGAAAATCAATAGGAATTAAAAAAAAACTGGTCGCTGTCCCTATCCGTTTTACCTTATTCTAAGGTAAAATCTGGTAGAAGGGTCAGTAAAAAGAATGAAATGTTTAATGGATGTTCAAAAACTATTCAACATCCTTTGGTAAGCTATCAGTATTAGAAGATGTAACTGCCCGCAGGGCTTAAAATATTAGGGGGAACTGGTATGAATGAACACAAGGAATTTCCAGTAAATGAGGGCCCGGAGAAGGAAGGGCAGAGGGGGCAGGAGTACACCGATTTGCGTGCGGATGCAACCATCTATCCGCCGCCTCAGGAAACAGCTTCGCAGGAGCGGTTTCAGGGCTATGCTTCCACTGGATATGGCGGCGTGGGGAGAGAGCCTCATCTGTCGGATGGGGAGGAGCCTCAAGCACCACCGTCCCGGCCCGGGCGGGAGCCGGATTTTGGGGTCAACCCGTTTGATGGCCCAGGCCAGGGCAGTCGCCGGGACGAGCGCCCCTATGGAATGACCGGCACCTACGAATGGAACTTTGCTGACTATGACCCCCAGGGACATGCTTCCCCTTCCCCGGTGCCCAACCCCAAAAAGCGTACCCGGGCTATTGTTGCTGTGTCCGTGCTGGTGGCAATCCTCCTGTGTACTTTTGCCAGCTACAGCGTTTACAGCATGATTTTTAAAGAGCGGAATAGCAGTGAGCTGGAAAGCTCTTCATCCATTTCCACAGTGCCGGGGCTGAATATACAGGATAGGCCTTCCGGCAGTGTGGAGGAGCCCACCAGTGATGGTAAACTGAGCAATAAGGAAATTATTAAAAAAGTAAGCCCGGCTGTGGTGGGTATTGAATGTTACGGTGCCAACAACAGCTTTACGCCCATAGGGTCGGGCAGCGGCATTATTATGACAGCCAATGGCTATATTGTTACCAACGCCCATGTGGTGGAAGGCGCTGCCGGTATTACTGTCCTTTTGGAAAATGGGGATGCCTACACCGCCCAGCTGATTGGCGCGGATACAGATACCGACCTGGCTGTGCTGAAAATTGAGGCCAACAACCTGACCTATGCCGAATTTGGCAATTCGGATAATCTGGAGCGGGGAGATTTGGTGATAGCCATTGGCAATCCAGGCGGTACAATACTGGCCGGTTCCACCACCGGCGGCATGGTGTCGGGTATCAACCGCACTCTAAATTCCTCCTCGCCGTATAGCACCAGCTATATCCAGGTGGATGCCGCCATCAATCCCGGTAATTCCGGCGGCGCATTGGTCAACGAATTTGGCCAGGTCATTGGCATCAACTCGGCCAAGATAGCCAAAACTGACTATGAGGGCATTGGCTTTGCCATTCCCATCAATGAGGCTCTGCCGGTGATAGAACAGCTGATGCAATATGGCCATGTCACTGGCCGGCCGGCGCTGGGCGTAACTGGCTATATGATAAATGATGCTGTAGCCTCTATGCGGCGGCTCCCGGTGGGCTTTGGCATCGAGAGCATTTCCCCCAACTCGGATTTGAATGTAAAAAATGTGGTGGCGGGGGATATTATCACCCATATCAACGACAAAGAAATAACCTCCTACGAGGTTATTTCCAACGAGCTGGCCCAGTATTCCCCTGGGGCACTGGTGAAGCTGACTATCTACCGGCCCAGCAACACTGGTGGCGCAGGCAAGAGCTTTGAGGTAAATGTAGTACTGATAGAAAGTTCCGATAACGGTTAAAAAACGGGCAGCCGCTAATTTTAAGCGGCTGCCCGTTTTGACAGGTTACTGCGGAAAAACCAGTGTACAGTTTTCCAGTTCGTCTGTGTCGCGCTGGGAAATGTAGATTTGCGCAGATTTTGATAGATCATTCCCCTTGAATTGCTCGCTCCGAAGCAGATCAAGAACTATCGGCCAGTTTGCTTGGGCATCCACGGTTGTTAGCCAAATGCCCATCAGCGGGCCAGGCTGTCCCTCCTCGGCATCCAAAAAATCGTACCCGTTATCCAGAATCCGGGAACCGGATACCTCCTCAATGCGGTCGGGGAGCAGGTAACGCAGGTCCATATCCGGGTTTGTCAGTCTGCCCGGATTCAGCAGCAGTATAATGGTTTGCATCGTTTTTTCCCTCCATCCTCTATAAATTATATCACAGTGCTTGGTTCTGTTGAATTGGCAGGTTGGGGAGTATCGGAAAAAATGCCTAAAATCGGTCAGAAACAGCGGGTCTATCCGGTTGCTTTTGGCCGAATTTTTGTTTTGGGCTGTTTTTCACATCAATTGCCTGCAAAGCCCCCGATGGGCTCAAACAAAGAGGGCCGGATACCATGCGCTGCCTGGCTAAGCAAGTACCAAAGGGGGGCCGGACGCATAAGATACAGTAAACAAAGGAACAGTCCGTGCCTGCCCAAAGGGCGGTGGCGTTGCTGCCCCTGAATAGCTGCCCTTTATACCGGCTGCACTGTATATAAAAAACCCCCGGGCCTATGGCTCGGGGGATGTTTTTTGGCGCTTATTTTGTGCCACAGGCTGCATCCAGTTCGGCGTGGGCCATTGCCAGCATGTCCGGGATTTGGATGTGCTGGGGGCAGGCCTTCATACACTTGCCGCACTGCTTGCACTGGTCGGCTCGGGCTTCGGCTTTCAGCCGGCCAAAGTAGGCGTTTTTGCTTATCTCCGGGTTGCGGAACAGTTTGAGGTTGTTGTAGATGCTGAACACTTCGGGTATGTTTACACCAAAGGGGCAGGGCATGCAGTATTCACAGCCGGTGCAGGGGATGGTATGTACATCCAAAATCCGTTTTACTACACGGTCCACCGTTTTTTGCTCTATATCGGTCAGGGAAATATCGCCGCTGAAGGTTGCCACATTATCCTTGAGCTGCTCCATGTTGCTCATGCCGGAAAGGGTCACCTTTACATTGTCGTGGCCGGCTACCCAGCGCAGCGCCCAGGAGGAGGTGGAGCGGGCAGGGTCACACTCCTGGAAGGGGCCGGAAATATCCTTTGGCAGTGAAGCCAAAAATCCGCCCCGTACCGGCTCCATAACCACGCAGGGAATGCCGCGGTCGGCAAGGGCTTGGTACAGCCGGTCGGCCTCCAGCAGGTGGGGGTCGATATAGTTATACTGAATCTGCACAAAGTCCCAGGGGTACTTGTCCACAAGGGCGGCAAAGTGCTCGGCTGCATCGTGGTAGGAGAAACCGATGTAGCGGATTTTCCCCTCTGCCTGTTTTTTCTTGCAAAGTTCATACAACCCCTGTTCCACCAGCTTTTCAAAGCGGGTTTTGTTCAGGGAATGGAGCAGGTAAAAATCGATATAATCGGTCTGCAGGCGCTGAAGCTGTTCTTCAAAAATGCGCTCAAAGTCTTCGGGGGTTTCCACCAGCCAAACCGGCATCTTGGTAGCCAGGTAGAAGCTGTCCCGCGGATAACGGCTTAAAGCCTCTCCCATAAACGGCTCGGAAGTGCCGTTCAGGTAGGGCCAGGCGGTATCAAAGTAATTAACGCCATGCCGGTAGGCGTATTCTACCATGCCCAAAGCCTGTTCCCGGTCAATTTCGCCATCCTTCATGGGCAGGCGCATACAGCCAAATCCCAGTTTGGAGGTTTGGATACCTAATTTTTCAAAGGTTGACATCTTCATCATTCGGCAGCACCCTTTCTCTCTGTCCAGCGGGGGAGCATTTGCTATACCTGTCTGGCGCCGCTCCCTTGCCAATTTATCACAAATTTAGCATAGCACAAAAGAAGGGGAAACACAATACTTTTGCCCTTTGCATAATAATAGCGCCAGGACGGCCGTATACTTAGGAAAGTTTTTCTGGTACATTGTCCAGAGTGGCGAAAATCCCGCTGTTTTGCTGCTTGAAGGTGCAGGGCCTTTGGAAATTTGCAGACGAACCGAGGAAAGTTTGTTGACCTTTGCCGAATATTGCGATAAAATTAGAAACTGAGATGATATATAAATTTTAGGACTATTGTCTGGCTTACCATACCATTCTGCCGAGGAGGTTTTATTTATGGTTCAAATTGCACCTTCGATTCTTTCCTGCGATTTTGCCCGTTTGGGGGAGGAAGTTCAGGCTGTTAAAGAGGGTGGTGCCACTTGGCTGCATGTAGATGTCATGGATGGGCACTTTGTCCCCAATCTTTCCATAGGTGTGCCGGTGGTGCAGAGCCTGCGCAAGGTCACCGACCTTTTTTTGGATACCCATTTGATGATTACCCATCCCCAGCAGTATATTGAACCCTTTGCAAAAGCAGGGGTGGATTCCATTACCTTCCACGCCGAGGCGGAGGGGGATATTGCAGAAGCCATCGCCCTTATCCGGTCGTTTGGGGTAAAGGCGGGGCTGGCTGTCAGCCCGGATACCCCGATAGAGCAGGTGTTCCCTTATCTTAATAAGGTGGATATGCTGCTGATTATGACTATCTATCCCGGCTTTGGCGGCCAAAAGTATATGCCCGAAATGGGGGCAAAAATTTTAGCTGCGGCCCAGTTCCGTCAGGAGCAGGGGTTGGATTTTCTCATTGAGGTGGACGGCGGCATCAACACCAGTACCTCCAATATTGTTGCAAAGAGCGGCGCCGATGTGCTGGTGGCCGGTTCGGCCATATTTGGCAAGCCAAATTATGGGCAGGCCATGCAGGACATTTGCACAGCGATAGAATGAAGGATATAGCGGGGTAGGAACCCCTCCTTATGCCTTGGCGCTGCCGCTGAGTTTTTCCAGGGCATCCTTTTCAATAACAGTGCGGCAATGTTCGCCAATGACAGCGGCGGCCAGATCCCCCCGGGCAAAGGGCTGGCCGTATTCGGAGAGCAGCAGGACGCTGTCCATACCGCTTTGATCCAGCGGGTGGATGATGAGGATATAGCGGCTGTCGGTCTGGTAGAGGGCGCTTTTGTGTATCCGGTGCCCGTAGCGATAAAACAGCGTTTGAGCGCCCTGGAGCAGGTCATCCACAGTTTCAAAGTAGAACGCTACCGGGGTGCAGACACTGGCGGCGGTGTCCCGTTCGGCTGCGGCGGCAAAAAAGATGGTGCAGCCATCGGCGTCCGGGTAGGCTTCCACATACAGGCGGCCTTCCTCGGGATAGAAGCCGGTGGCCTGCCAGGCCAGTTCCAGCAGCTGGAGCAAAAAGTCCCGGGTGTCGTCGTCCCCACAGTCCAACTGTTCGTATTCCACCGAAAATTCGGTGAGTTCCTGCTGGCTGAGTGTGATTTTTACCTTTTGCTCCGAAATTTTCTTTATTGTCAAGTCCATCAACCACTTTCTGTTTATATAAATTCAAGGGAGAACCAAAATGCCAGAATTTTCAAACCGCTTTTTTGAAAAGCTCGCTGGCCAGCGTCTGTCCTATCGCCAGTATGACGATGTCCGGCTGGCTAAGAAGGGCATTGTTTTGGAGCAGAACAAAGAGCCTGCTCTTTCCGGGGCGATCCGTCTGTTCTGTTCACCGGAAATGCTGGAAAAAGAAATGGAGGACCGCCGGCCGGAGGATGATACCATTACCATTGCCAAAAAGGCGGGAATTATTGAAGAAAACACCGGCCAATCCCTCTATTTGCTGTTGGAAAAAGCCAGGGACGCAGGCTGCAAGCTGATTGTGGCAGATGCACTGGATGACGAACCCTATATTTCCAGCCAGTTGGCGCCCGCTATGCAGATGAGCGAGCAGCTGGTGCGGGGCCTGCGCCTGGCAGCTGAAGCCGTTGGGGCAGAGGGGCTGCGCATTGAGGTATATAAGGAACTGGGGGAGATTAAAACACAAATTGGCCAGGAACTGGACGGCATTCCCATCCAACGGGTGGGATATGGCTACCCTGCGGACAATTCCCTGGTTACCCAACACCGGGAGGAGCGGGCCGTTGTGTTTGGTGCCGGCGCGCTGATTCATCTGGCCCGGGCGGTGGACCGCGGCTTACAGCAGACTACGGCTTTTGTTACAGTGGCCGGCAACGGAGTGGCAGAGTCGGCCAATGTGGAGGTTTCGCTGGATAAGACCCTGGGGGAGCTGCTCCGGGAATTTGGCCTTTTGGAGGATACCACCCGGATTGTAATTGGCGGCTCAATGCGCGGCTTTACGGTCACCAACCTGGACGGCACCCGCATCACCCCTCTGACCCGGGGGGTGTTGGCTTTGCGGGAAGCCTTTAAAGATTATAACTTTACCTGTATTGGCTGTGGCAGATGCGCCAGTGTCTGCCCGGTGGGTTTGGCTCCCTACTACATCTATAAGTTTGTGCAGGCAGGGCGGTATAATATGCTTGGCAATTTTGATATTGACCTGTGCATCGACTGCGGCACCTGCAGCTATATCTGCCCGGCCAAGCTGAACATTTCAGCAGAGATCTCCCGCGGCAAGCGGGAGATGCTTAATTATATGATGAGCCGGCAGAAAAAAGAGCAAGGGAAGGAGGAAGAGGCATGAACCTGATGAACAGCCGCCCCCCGCATATCCGCAGCCGGGAATCCAACTTCAGTATCATGGGGGATATGGTTATTGCCCTGCTTCCCCTCTATTTTATGGCCTACTTTTTCTATGGCAACCATGTTGCAGTGTTGGGAGCAGTGTCGGTTATTGTCTGTGTGCTGCTGGATGTGGCCTGTACATTCCTTTCCCGGCGTAGGGTGGGCATTCTGGACCTGTCGCCGGTGGTAACCGGTTTGTTGATTCCGCTCATGCTGCCGGCCTCGGTGGAGCTGTATGTGATTATTGTGGCCGATCTCTTTGCCATTGGGGTGGTTAAGCAGCCGTTTGGCGGCCTGGGTCAGAACATCTTTAACCCAGCAGTGGCTGGTGTGGCGTTTGTGGCATTGACCTGGAAAACCCAGGTGTTTTCCTATCCTGTTCCCATCCAGTCCTTAGGGGCGCCAGCAGCGCGCCTGGTGGCCTCTCCGGCAGCTTCACTTAAAATGGGCGCCACACCCAACTATGGCGTGATGGACCTGATTTTTGGCAACTATCCTGGCCCAATGGGAGCTACCGGTATTCTTATTTTGATAACCTGTCTGATTTATCTGGTTGTGCGCCGGACAATCAATGGCAAAACCACGCTGGCTTTTATGGGCACAGCGACAGTGATTGCCTTTTTGTTCCCCCGGATTACCACCGGGCGTCTGGAGTCGGTGCTGTACGAGCTTACCAGCGGTGTTTTGTTCTTCGGCGCCATCTTTCTTATTAACGAGCCCACCACCGCCCCTAAGGCGGAGCCGCCCCGGCTGTTCTATGCCGCTTTAAGCGGCGCTGTGGTCATGCTGTTCCGGTATGTGGGAGCGTTTGAGGAGGGCATGTTCTTCGCCATGATTTTGATGAATGCGTTTTCCTGGCTGATGGATATGAAATATGAGGAACGCAAAAGCAGAGAGAGGAGGGCGCGGTATGAAGACACGGCTGAAACGGTATAGGGATATTACCGGCCGGATGGACGGCCTGTTGTCTGCCAACCCCATTATCACCTATGGCCTGACCCTTCCGCTGGCGGTAATGGGTACAGTGGATACCCGGGCTGCCCTGGGGCTGAGCGTGGCCTTGTTCTGTATCAATCCAGTGGCTATGCTGCTGGCCTATCTGATGAAAAAGGTGGGTTTGGGCCGGGAGGTGTACATGCTCATCATCTCTCTGGTATCTTCCCTGATGCTGGTGCAAATTTCTGATATAATTGGCGGTATCCACAGCCAAATTTTCAGCCTGATGGGCATCTATTTTCCGCTGCTGGCGGTGAACACCCTCACCTTCTTTTTAATTACCCGGTGTGATCCCCAAAAATCGCTGCTGAACAACCTGTTGCGGTCCATCCGCAGCTCGGCAGGCTTTGCTGTTGTCATACTGCCGGTGGCAGCGTTCCGGGAATTGTTGGGGAAGGGGTCGGTCTTTGGCTATAAGCTGTTGGACGGCTTTACCATCCCATCTGTTCTGCTGCCCTTCTTTGGCTTTATCTTAGTGGGCATGGTCTGTGCGCTAACCCGGTTTGCCAGCCGGAATATCAAATACCAGCTGCTGCGGCGGGATCGCCGCGACCGGGAAGCTGCTGCAGAGGAGGCGGCAAAGGTATGTTAGATACAATGATAAAACTGTTTGCCCTGATTTTTACAGCGGCAGTGGCTGAGAACACCATTTTTGGCCGGGCACTGGTTACCCGGAAGATGCTGTTCCCCACCGGCCGTGAGGATGTATTCATCTTCTCCGGGCTGATTACCACACTGGTTATTGCCACTGGCGTCCTTTGTTATTTTGTGGATGTGCTCTTTCTTTATCCTGAGGGGTACAGTGTTACAGTCCGGGCGCTGTGCTATATTGTCCTGTTGGCAGTGGTGCATACTTTGCTTGTGCTGGAGGTAGCTAAACAGTCCGGACCGGAATTTCAGCAGATTAAGAATGTCATGGTTATGGCCGGCTACAATGCGGCGGTGCTGGGCACTATCCTAATCTGTTCCATCAACCGCTATGCCCTGGCCGAGCGCATTGCCTATTTTATCGGTACCGGGGTGGGTGTTACCATGTCGCTGGTGCTCATCCAGGTGGGCAGTGATAATATTGCCATGTCCCGGGTGCCTCGAGCTTTCCGCGGGCTGCCCATTTCGCTTATCTATATTGGTATTCTCAGCCTGGCTATCTATGGCCTGGTAGGGCACCAGCTGGCCTTTTAACAGCGCCTAAAAAACACAGGGAGAAAAAGTATGTTTAAAAGAAAGAAACAGCGCAAGGTAAAGCGGTACCACAATATTTACCGAAGCTCTATCTTTGAATCGCCGTTCTTTAAAACAGTGGTTACAGCGGGCTGTCTGGCCCTGTTTGTGGCCGTAGGTTGGCTGATGTACGAGCCGGCGTATCAGTTTATTATGAATATTGGCGCCTCCTTTGAAAAAACCGAAGAGGAGAGCTCACAGCCCAAACAGCCGGAGCAGCCAAAGCAGGATGCCCAGGATGGCGGTTTTTGGAGTTTCCTCTTCGGCAATGAGCAGGCCCAGGAGGAGAGTTCTTCCTCCCAACCGGAGGAGGAAGGGGAGCCGGAACAGGTACAGCCCCTGGTCCATGCAGTGTATATGCCTGAAAACATTTTGCAGGACCCTGCTTTGCGCAGTGATTTTATCCAAAACTGTGCCGGCAGTGGGATAAACAGCATTATGTTTGATTTGAAAAACAACAAGGGGGTTGTCACCTATCGCAGCCATCTGCCACAGGTGGCAGAGCTGGGTTCGGTGTCGGATACAGCGGCGGACCTGGCCGCAGTAACCGGAGAGATGCGGGCTGCTGGAATTACCCCCATTGGGCGTATCTATGCCTTTAAGGACCCGTTGGCCTCGATGGCCAACCGGGAGGCAGCGGTTCGTTATGGCAATTCCGACTGGATTTGGCTGGACAATACGGTTGATATGGGTGGAAAATCTTGGCTGAACCCCTTGCACGACTATTCCCAGGACTATATTGCCGACCTGGCGGTGGAAGCCACTACTTCCGGTGTGGAGGAAATTCTATTGGATATGGTACATTTCCCGGTGGGCTATTCTGTTTCGCTGGCCTATTATGGCAGGGATATTACCGAAGAAGAGAAATCGGCAGAGCTGGCGGCCTTTATCCGCCGGGCTGATGCCGATGTCCAGGCGGTGGGAGGGGAACTGTCGGTGTACCTATCCACCCCCAATTTGTTGGATAGCTCGGGCAGTAAGTATGGCAGCGACCCGTTCCAGCTCACCGAGTGTGGTGTGGTACTGGGTGTTATGCCGGCTTCGTTCGGCAACATGTATAACTCCGACCAATTGGCTATAGCCAACCCGGTGCAGAACCCGTATACCACCGTCCGTTCAGCTCTGGAAACGGTGCAAAGCCGCCTGAAAACAGAGGATGTAATGGTGTTGCTGCAAAGCTACACCGATGGAAGCATCAATGCCCTAAACAATAAAACCTACACCAGAACCGAGGTAGAGGAACAAATTCGCGCGGCGGAAAATGGCGGTATAGCGGACTATGTGCTGTACAGCCCCAGCGGGGATTATTCCATCCTGTTTTCCGGCACAGAAAATTAAAAGCAGATGAGCGCCTGGATTTTTCAGGCGCTTTTTGTTGGGCAAAAGCTGCCGCTGGCAGTGGTAAATTGGCCGGCGTTGTGATATAATGATATTATGAACGATTGGCGCTGAAACAGCGCCTTAAAAATAAAGGAGGCTAATACTATGTCAACCCCTCATAATGCAGCCCAGATGGGTGATATTGCAAAGACCGTACTAATGCCTGGGGACCCTCTGCGGGCCAAATATATTGCCGATAACTATCTTACTGATGTGGTTTGCTACAACACAGTCCGGAATATGCTGGGCTATACCGGATACTATAAGGGCAAGCGCATATCGGTGCAGGGCAGTGGTATGGGCATTCCCTCCATTGGTATCTATTCTCACGAGCTGTACAATATGTATGGTGTGGAGAGCATTATCCGCATTGGTTCGGCTGGCGCCATTGCCGATGATGCGCACATTCGGGATATTATCATTGGCATGGGGGCCTGTACCAATTCCAACTATGCCATTCAGTACCGCCTGCCCGGTACTTATGCTCCCATTGCCAGCTACGATTTGCTGGAAAAGGCGGTGAACGCCGCCCGGGCTATTGGCGCCAACTACAAGGTGGGTAATGTGTTCTCCAGCGACACCTTCTATGACGATGCCGCTTCCCTGGGGGATTGGCGCAAAATGGGAGTTTTAGCTGTGGAGATGGAATCGGCCGCCTTGTACATGAACGCCGCCCGGGCGGGCAAAAAGGCCCTTTGCCTGCTCACTATTTCCGACTGCCCCTTTACTGGGGAGGAAACCACGGCGGAGGAGCGGCAGAACTCCTTTACTCAGATGATGGAGATTGCACTGGAAATTGCAGAATAAGCCCGGAGGGATGGAGTAATGCAGAATAATAAGCGACTGTTTTTAATTGTGCTGGACAGTGTGGGTATTGGCGAAATGCCGGACGCCGCCGCCTTTGGGGATGCCGGCAGCAATACGGTGCGGGCGGCTGTGCAGGCCGGCGCTAAACTGCCCAGTTTGAAAAAGCTGGGCCTGTTTAACATTGACGGGATGGATAGCTGGACCCAGGGGGAGGAGCAGCCCATCGGTGCCTATGGGCGTATGACCGAGGCCAGCCAGGGCAAGGATACCACCATCGGGCACTGGGAGATTGCCGGGGCTATTTCCCCCAAGCCGCTGCCCACCTACCCCGACGGGTTCCCGCCGGAGATAATCCAGCGGTTTGAGCAGCTTACCGGCCGCAAAGTGCTCTGCAACAAGCCCTATTCCGGCACCCAACTGCTGCTGGACTATGGCCGGGAGCATGTGGAAACCGGGGCGCTGCTGGTTTATACCTCGGCGGACAGTGTGTTCCAGGTGGCCGCCCATGAGGAGGTTGTGCCGGTGGAGCAGCTGTACGACTACTGCCGCATGGCCCGGGAGATGCTCACTGGCGATGCAGCGGTGGGGCGGGTTATTGCCCGGCCGTTTGTGGGGGATTACCCCGGCTATGTGCGTACAGCCAACCGCCGGGATTTTTCACTGCTGCCCCCTCGGCCAACCATGCTCAACCAGCTGACAGAGGCCGGATATGAGTGCATTGGCATTGGAAAAATTTATGATATTTTTGCTGGCAGCGGCATTACACAGAAGATAAAAACCGGCAGCAACGCCGATGGCATCCGCCGGACAATGGAACTGCTGGAGAATGACTTTGACGGCCTGTGCTTTGTCAATCTGGTGGACTTTGATATGGTATATGGCCACCGCAACAATGCACCGGGCTATGCCAAAGCACTGATGGAATTTGACACAGCGCTGGAAGAGATGATGGAAATGATGGATGGGGATGACCTGCTGCTGATTACAGCGGATCATGGCTGTGACCCCAGTACCCCCAGCACCGACCATTCCCGGGAATATACTCCACTGCTTGCCTGGTCCCGAAAGATAAAGCCGGGCGCCAATCTTGGTACCCGCAAAACCTTTGCCGATATTGGCGCTACTGTGCTGGACTTTTTCGGCTTGGAAAACAATACCGAAGGGGAGAGCTTCCTTGCAGAAATTTATCAGCCGTAACGGCCGGTACCAGGGATGAAAGGGCCTGTTGGCCCGCTGGAATATTCCCAGCGGCAGGAGATACTGTACTTTCACCAAAGGCTAAAGCCTTTGCTGGAAAAGGTTTTGGCGCTGTCTAACAATTCGCCCAAAGCGTATTATACACTGAAAAAGCCCTGTAAAAGGTTGATGCAAAAGTGTTCGTTTAAAAGCCTGATGGATGCCGAAGCACTGTGCTCCCTTCTCTACTGGCTCTATATCTATGGGGAAGGGGTGCTGGCTTTGGAGCTGTGCGATCTGGCCCGTAGTGTGGAGTTTGTGCAGGATCCCTGTTGGCCCTGCAGCTATCCTGCTATCTATGGATTGGAAATCCGTATTGCTCGTGAGCAGCTGGGCGAAAACCGGCGGCACAATATCCCGCCGCGCCTGCTGAAGTACTACTTTTCCAAGCAGGTGCAAAAAAGGCTGCGTTACCCACAGGTGTTGGGAGAGGAGCAGATCCAATCCTGCAGCGGCAGGCGTTTGGAGCTGGAGCTGCTCCAGGCGTTGTATCGGATGATTGGCTGTGGGGAAACTGGGCTATATTCTGGGTTGAACGAAAACTGGGATAGGGTGGAGGAAACCATCTGCCTATATCTGGACTGTCTGAAATTGGAGGGGTGATAAAATGCTCAATTATTCAAATCTCATTGCCGAGGCGCTAAAAGCCCGGGAGTTTTCCTATTCCCCCTACTCCCATTTTAGTGTGGGGGCGGCACTGCAGGGCCAAAGCGGAAAAATATATCGTGGCTGCAATGTGGAAAGCTGTGCCTATGGCCCTACCAACTGTGCCGAGCGCACAGCTGTATTCAAGGCTGTATCAGAGGGGGAACGGGCTTTTACGGCCATTGCCGTTGTAGGCGCGCCGGAGCAGGAAAAGGATACCCTTACCCACACGGCTTTCCCCTGTGGGGTTTGCCGGCAGGTGCTGGCCGAGTTTTGCAGCATGGATATGGAAGTGATTGTGGCCCGCAGCTGTGAGGACTATGAAATTTATACCCTGGGCCAATTGCTGCCTCAGGCATTTACTCCACAGTCGCTTTAAAGCACATCTCCCCTGTATGGCACCAGACAACAGGGGAGATGTTTATGTTTCATGGATTTTTTACATTTTCTGTGCTGTTTTCACGGATTTTCGTGCGAATGTTTAAGCATAATGCTAAATTTATGCTCTGCCAAATAATTTTAGTTGAAGAAACTGCCCCGATGCCTTATACTTAAAGTGCAAATGTATGCATGGCTCTTCCCGAATAAGAGCCATGTAAAAGCCTGATTGAAAGAAAAGGGGAAGTCTTAAAATGAAGAAGTTTTTAAGCGCTGTACTTGCAATGTCCCTGATGCTGTCCCTGGCTGCCTGCACTGGTGGTACCGATAACAGCAGTAGCACAGCGGATGCCAGCAACTCGGAGGGTGAGGCCAAGTACTCCATTGCAATGGTTACCGATGTGGGCGGTGTAAACGACCAGTCCTTTAACCAGTCCGCCTGGGAGGGCATTACCGAAATGGTGAATGCCGGTAAGGTAAACGCCCAGTACCTGGAATCCACCGATGAGGCGGATTATACCCCCAACCTGGACCGTTTTGCAGATGATGATAATGTTAAGCTCATCTGGGGCATTGGCTACATGATGGCCGACGCTATTGCAGATGCTGCCAACAAGAACCCGGATAAGATGTACGCTATTGTGGATTCGGCCTATGAGAACGGCGCCCCCAACACCATTGGTGTGCTGTTTAAGGCACAGGAGCCTTCCTTCCTGGTAGGTTACATTGCCGGCCAGATGACCGAAACCAACAAGGTTGGTTTTGTAGGCGGCCAGAAGAGCGCCACCATCGACCAGTTTGAGTATGGCTTCCGTGCAGGTGTAGACTATGCCGCCAAGGAGCTGGGCAAGGAGATTACAGTTGAGGTACAGTATGCCAACAGCTTCTCCGACGCTGCCATCGGTAAGGGTATTGCCCTGAAGATGTATGATACCTGCGACATCGTGTTCCACGCTGCCGGCAATGTGGGCAATGGTGTTATCCAGGCTGCTGTAGAAAAGGACAAGTGGGTTATCGGCGTAGACCGCGACCAGAACGACCTGGCCCCTGACAATGTGCTTACCTCCGCTGTTAAGCGTGTAGGCGACGCCATCCAGATTGTTACCGAAAAGGTAATGAACGGCGAGGAACTGGGTGGCACTACTCAGACCTTCTCCACTGCTGATGGCTGTGTAGGAATTGCCCCCTCTTCCGATAAGAATGTTCCTGCTGAGATTCTGGAAAAAACCAAGGCTCTGGAGGAAAAGATTATCTCCGGTGAGATCGAAGTTCCCTACGACGAGGAGAGCTTTAACGCTTACCTGGCCAAGTAAAAACAATGCCCGCAGAGTATTCTGCGGGCTGTTTTTTTGTTAGGGTTTTGCTTCCGCCTGCTCCACCTTGCTTAGGATATAGTCTTGCATGGCTTTGGCTATCCTCTTAGTTTCTGCACTGCCATCTCCTGCCTTGTTCCAAATGTCGGCCGGAAGGCGCATCCGGTACGATTTTTCCTCGGGCCATGAGGGTTCCTGATAGGTGACAAAGATAGCTACACCGCTTATCTGGGGCACCTGTTTTAGAGTAGCGGTAAAGGCTTGGGATAAGGCGGTGCACACTGCTGTCAGGTTTTCGGAACAGACCGGGTCGATTTGTATATACAGGTCGGAATAGTAGGTGCGGGACGATTGGATGGGATGGATATAGGAAAGGGTGTAGCTTATACCGGCTTTTGCAGCTACTTCCTCAAATGCGGTGCGGAAAATATCCAGCGAGTAGGTATCCTGCAGGCCGTTGGAGAAGCCCGGAACGCCAAAGCTCTCGCTTGTCACTGTATTGAACACAAAGAACGAGGTGTCCGGCTCCTCTTTTGGAGATACAAGATATAATTTTGCCCGCCAGACCTCTCTGGAATAATCGTCGCTGGAGATGTTGCGGGAGGAGGTTACTGTAAACTCCCGGCCATAGGTTCTTTGCAAACATTGCTCCACCTCCCGGTTGGACATGAGCCGACAATCACAGCTGGCAAGCGATGCTATCAGGGCTGCCAGGATAAGGGCTGGTAGAATATATCCTGCTTTTTTCATTGTTCCCTCTCCATTATGATTGTTTTCCATTCCCCGGCACCGTTAAAAACCGATAGGGAAACGGTGTCCTTCTGCCAGCTCAGTTCATATTGTCCGTCACAGATGGGGCGGTATCCATCGTCGGTGATAATGCTGCCCATTGGGGAAAGCAGGAAAGGGTTCAGGCGTTTATAAACTCTTACCTGCCCGGCGATGGGGTCAACATTTTCCATCATAACAAGGGTATCAGCGCCGTCTGGGGAGGAAAAGCTGTGGTATTCCTGGCAGGCGTCCAGGAATCGGCAGACAGAATTGCCGCATTGCAGCAACAATACAATGCCAATGACTGCAAATAGGGGCCTTTTGTAGCCTCGTAGATATACCAGTCCCAGACTGCCGAGCGCGGCGACAGCATTGAGTACAGCCTGCATGCGAAAAACGGTCCACTGGGTGCCAATGAGCAGCTCATACCCGGCGGCATAGAGAAAAAATACAGCACAGGGAAAAAGGGCCCATGCCAAAAGGCCAAGATAAAAGGCATTTTTGAACTTCATCCTGTTTTGCCCCTTTCTTTATTATCCCAGGAGATATACAGCAGTAAAAAGCGGGGAAGTATCAGAGAAAAAGAACCTTCCGGTGCCGGAAAGGTTCTTTTTTAATAAGATTATTCATCCTCGGCGGCAACATGGCCCGGGGCCTCCCACAGCTGTGTAAAATAGCCATCGGGGCTGTCCTTTAGATAGGTGAGCAGCTGGGTGATATCCGTCCGCTGGGGGCGTTCAAAATCAAAGGCATGCTCCTCAATAGAGCCCACATGGGATACAATCTCTTTGGCTGTAATCAGATAGGTGCCACCCTGCTCCATCCGGAAGGTGATGTCGCCATTCTGCTGCACAGTCAAATTTTTCTCCACAGCGGCAAAGACATTGGTCTGTGTGCCGTTTTCCCACTCGCTGCTGTCCAGCCGATAGACATGTACTGTGGAACCGGGCATAAAGTTGCTGTCCAATACAGTCAGGTCGAAGGGAACTTTGACTGCCTCCATTTTAAAGGCATATTTGGGGGTGGTGCGGCCAACCGCCTTATCGTACATGGAGGTGCGGTCATCCACATCCTCGATATGTAAATCAAAGCGGTCCCGGTCGTCAATTCCCTCCCCAATATCCTCGCTGTGAAAGGTAAAGGCAAAGTCTTTGGTTTTCAGGGTGGCGCTTTCGCCGGGGTAGGAGGCCACCAGGTTCAAAAACCTGCCGGAAACCGATTGCTTTTCTTCAAACATGGATCTATTCAGTTCAATTGTGCCGTCAATCACCTCGTTGGCAAAGGCTGTAGTGGCCAGCCCAGCCGCCAACACAGCAGCCAGGACGGCGGCAAATATCTTTTTCATACAGACACATCCCATCGGATAAAGTTTTATAATAAAATATTGTATCATCTTTAACCGCATTTTCAAAGAGCCACAAAAATTGTTTACATTTTGTAGGCCATTCGTTTACAGAGGTAGGGGAGTGCCGGTTAATTTTCCGCTGTTTCCTTAAGAAAGTGCTGGATTTGCCGCAGCAGCATCTGCAGGGCAACTGTGTTCATGCCGCCTTCCGGGATAATAATGTCCACATTCTTCTTGCTGGGTTCTACAAACTGTTCATGCATGGGCTTTACAGTGTTCATGTACTGGTTTACAACCGATTCCAGGGTGCGGCCCCGTTCCTCCACATCCCGCACCAGACGGCGTATCAGGCGTATATCGGCATCGGTATCCACAAACACTTTTATATCCATCTCATCCCGAAGCTCTTTGTTTTCAAAGATTAGTATGCCTTCTACAATCACCACCCGCGCAGGGTCCATCCGAACCTTATCCGGCAGGCGGGTGTGCTGGGTAAAGGAATACAGGGGGTGCAAGATGCTCTCGCCGCGCTTTAGCGCCCGGATGTCCTCCACCAGCAGGTGTGTGTCAAACGCCATGGGGTGATCAAAGTTGAGCTTCTGCCGTTCTTCAAAGGTAATATCGTCATGGGCTTTATAGTAGTAGTCATGGCAGAGCAGGGCAATATCATCCCCCAGGGCTTCTTTAAGTTTGTTGGCAAGGGTGGTTTTGCCGGAGCCGGTGCCGCCGGCAATGCCAATTACAATGGTATTCATAAATACAGCGCCTCCTCAGCGGGTTTTGTCAGAATTCTGTATTGTTTCTAACAAATAATTATATCATGGGGAAGGGGAAAAGGACAAGAAAAACAAAGGGATATTTTCCAAAAAAATGGTGAAAATATGAACAATATATTAAAAGACAAACTACAAAAAATGATTAGTTTGAACAAGAAAAAATCCCCCTCAAGCGATTGCGGCAAAACCGGATTGACAAAAAACCCCCAATTGATTATAGTAAGACTGTTAAGAACTTGTACGAAGGTATTCTGCCTCCGGCAGGTTTTAGAAATTAAGTAAGGAGCGTAAAAAATGTTTGATTTGATGATTTTGGCGCCTGTTGGAGCGGTTGCTGCGCTCGCCTACGCCTTTATCCTCACCAAGAGGGTAATGAGCTACAGCGAGGGTACCGAGCTGATGCAGAAAATTGCCGCATCGATCAGAAGCGGTGCCAATGCCTATCTGCGCAGGCAGTATAAGGGCGTTGGCGTCTTCTTTGTGATTATGGGCGCTGTGCTGCTGGGCCTGGCCTTTGCCGGCCTGGTAAATATCTTTGTGCCGGTGGCCTTTGTAGTGGGCGGCGTTTTCTCCGGCCTGGCAGGCTTCCTGGGCATGAGAATTGCCACCAATGCCAACGCCAGAACCGCCAATGCTGCAGAGCACAGCCTGAACTCCGGCCTGAAGGTGGCTTTCTCTGCTGGTTCGGTTATGGGCTTTACTGTAGTTGGCCTGGGCATGTTGGAAACCTCCCTCTGGTACTACTTCCTGCGGTTTTTCTACTCCGCTTATCCGGCTGCTGAGCAGGCCCAGATGATTGCCTCTGCAATGGTTACCTTTGGTATGGGTGCTTCGGCAATGGCTCTGTTTGCCCGTGTAGGCGGTGGTATTTTCACCAAGGCCGCCGATGTGGGTGCCGACCTGGTGGGTAAGGTAGAGGCTGGCATCCCCGAGGATGACCCGCGCAACCCCGCTGTTATCGCCGATAATGTAGGCGATAATGTAGGCGATGTGGCCGGTATGGGTGCCGACCTGTACGAGTCCTATTCGGGCGCCCGCCTGTCCGCCGCTGCCCTGGCTGTATCGGCTGGCTACGGCTTTACCGGTATGGCAGTGCCTATGGCGCTGGCTACACTGGGCATTTTTGCCTCAATTATTGGTTCCCTGTTTGTCAAGACAGATGAGAACGCCACGCAGAAGCAGCTGCTCTTGTCCCTGAGAAAGGGCACCTATATTGCAGGCGCTCTGGTAGCAGTTGGCTCCTTCTTTCTGATTCGCGGCACCTTGGGTGCCAATGCTATCGGCCTGTATGGCGCCATTATCAGCGGCCTGCTGGCTGGTATTTTGATTGGTTACTTCACCGAGTACTACACCTCGGATACCTATAGGCCCACCCAGAAGCTGGCCGGCACTTCGGTAACCGGACCTGCTACTGTTATTATCAGCGGCCTTTCGCTGGGTATGATTTCCACCTTTATCCCGGTTATTATTGTCAGTGTTTCGGTAATTGTCAGCTTCTATGTATCCGGTGGCGGTGTGGATTTCAATGCCGGCCTGTTCGGTGTTGGCCTGTCGGCAGTGGGTATGCTGTCTACCCTGGGCATTACCTTGGCCACCGATGCTTACGGCCCGGTAGCAGATAACGCCGGTGGTATTGCTGAGATGGCTGGCTTGGGCGAGGAGGTTCGTGAGAGAACCGACGCCCTGGATTCCCTTGGCAACACCACTGCTGCCACTGGTAAGGGCTTTGCCATTGGTTCTGCTGCGCTGACTGCTCTGGCTCTGATTGCTGCTTACATCGATCAGATTAAGCTGATTGCCCCTGCCTATGACTTTGATTTGAGCATTATGAATCCCCCTGTACTGATTGGTACCTTTATTGGCGGTATGCTGCCCTTTGTATTTGCTGCCTTTACCATGGAGTCGGTGGGTACTGCTGCACAGAGTGTTGTTCAGGAAGTACGCCGTCAGTTCAAGGAGATTCCCGGCCTGATGGAGGGCACGGCTGAGCCGGACTATGCCAGCTGTGTAGATCTCTGCACCAAGTCTGCCCAGAAGGAAATGATTCCTCCGGCCATTCTGGCTGTAGTGGCACCCCTTGCTGTGGGCCTGCTGCTGGGTGTTAAAGGCGTTACTGGTATGCTGGCCGGTTCCACTGTAACTGGTTTTGCTCTGGCTGTTATGATGTCCAATGCCGGTGGTGCCTGGGATAACGCCAAAAAGCACATTGAGGCTGGCAACCTGGGCGGCAAGGGCAGCGAAAACCACAAGGCGGCTGTAGTTGGCGATACCGTAGGTGACCCCTTTAAGGATACCTCCGGCCCGGCTATTAACATCCTGATTAAGCTGTTGTCCATCGTATCCATTGTATTTGCGGCAGTGGTTGTAAACTTCTCGCTGATTAAGTAGTCTTTTAGAACAATGTTCGATCCCCTGTAAGGCCCAAGGCTTTGCAGGGGATATTTTTTTGAAAATCTTAAAAAACAAAGTATGAGCTTGTAAAAACGAGTATAATTGAGGAAAAGACCATTTGGCTAAATGCCGTGGCCCTGCTTTTTCTGCCATGTTTTCTTGAAGATACTTTTGGCAGTGGACGAATGGCGCAAATTAAATTATAATGTATATAAGTCGCCGGACGGCTTGGTTTTTGCAAGGTGGTGGAAAATTGGACTATATCAATCTGTTGTTCTGGGCTTTCATTGCAGCTATACTTTTAATGCTGCTTCAGGTTGTTTACCGGGGGGTAAACAGCCTGCGTACAGTGGTAAATATGCTGCAGCTCAGCAAGAATATTGAGGAGGCCAACCGGGAACGCCCCAAGTCGGTAAGTGGGATGACCCGCTTAGCCCTGCCGCAGATTGCCCGGGATTTTCCTGAGTTCAATTATGCCGAGTTTGTCGCCCGGTGCGAAAATACGCTGAAATCCTATTTTGCAGCCATCACCGAGCAGGATGCCGGCAGGCTGTCCGGTGCATCGGAACAGCTGCTGGAGCATACCCGGCTGCGGGTGGAACAGAACCGGCGCGCTGGCCAGCCCGAGGCCTTTTCGGCTGTGGTAATCCATCAGACCGAAATTGCCCGCTATATCAAGGAAAAAGGGGTGTGCCGGGTGGTTTTTCAAAGCGCTGTGGAATATCTGTATCAGTGTGGAGAGGCAATTTCCCAGGAAAAGTACCAGACCAAATATAACACCGAACTGCTATATGTGCAGGATGCCGCTTTGGCCAGGGAACATGGCCTGGACAAAGGGTTTGGGTTGACCTGCCCCAACTGCGGCGCCCCTATTCGCTCCCTGGGCACCAAAGTATGTGAGTACTGCGGCACCGGGGTAGAGGAGGTCAACCGGTATGCCTGGTCCTTTGACCGGGTTTATGAAGTGGAGAACAATTAAAGGAGGAAGATACAAGTGGCTATTATTAAAGCAATCAGCGATGCCGTGCGCGGCGGTTTGGCCGACCAATGGCTGGAAGTAATCGAACCGGCAGATATGGGGGGGAGTACAGTGTTCACCTCCGGTGTGGAACTGCGCCGGGGAGAACGCAACTCCAATACAAAGGCCACCAGCGCTACCATTTCCAACGGTTCGGTTATCCATGTATATCCCAACCAGTTTATGATGCTGGTGGATGGGGGCAAAATTGTCGATTACACAGCCGAGGAGGGGTATTACACTGTCAATAATTCCACTATCCCTTCGCTGTTTAACGGCGAATTGGGGGATACGGTAAAGGAATCCTTCAACCGTATCCGTTATGGCGGCACCACCCCCCGGGCACAGAAGGTGTTCTATGTCAATCTTCAGGAGATTAAAGGGATTAAGTTTGGCACCACCAATCCGGTAAACTATTTTGATACCTTTTATAACTCCGAGCTGTTTCTCCGGGCGTTTGGTACATACTCCATTAAAATCACCGACCCCATCAAGTTTTACTCCGAGGTTATCCCCAAAAATGCCGCACAGGTGAATATTGGGGATATTAACGAGCAGTACCTGTCCGAATTTTTGGGGGCGCTGCAAGGGGCCATCAACCAGCTTTCGGCCGATGGGGTGCGCATCTCCCATGTGACATCCAAAAATATGGAGCTTGCCCGGTATATGTCCAATATCCTGGATGAGGATTGGACCGCCCTGCGCGGCATGGAAATTGTATCGGTGGGCCTGGCGGGTATCTCCTATTCCGAGGAGAGCCAGAAGCTCATCAATATGCGCAACCAGGGCGCCATGTTGGGGGACCCCAATGTGCGGGAAGGGTATGTGCAGGGTGCTGTGGCCCGAGGCATGGAGGCTGCTGGCTCCAATGCTGCCGGCAGCATGGCCGGTTTTATGGGCATGGGCATTGGTATGAACGCCGGTGGCAGCTTTATGGCAGCGGCTTCCCAGTCCAATCATGCCCAGCGGGAGGCTGCACAGAGGCCGACGGAACCAGCAGCAGCGGCTCCAGCGGGGGAGGGCTGGCAGTGTGCCGACTGCGGCACCCAAAACCGTGGCGGCAAGTTCTGCAGCGAGTGTGGCAAGCCCCGCCCCACAGCCAAGTTCTGCACCGAATGCGGTGCCAAATTGGGGGCATCGGATAAATTCTGTCCCGAGTGCGGCAAAAAGGTGGAACAGTAACATGGCAGTTGTAGCATATAAATGTCCCAACTGCGGCGCACCGCTGACCTTTTCCCCCGAAAGCCAGAAGTTTGAGTGTTCCTTTTGCGGTGCAGCCCTGACCGAGGAGGAGCTGAAAAACATTGCCCCGGCCACCGGGGAGGAAGAAAAAATTCCTGCAAGCCAGGGGGCAAAGGATGGGGTGGAGGTTTCCCTTTACATCTGCCCCAGCTGCGGCGCCCAAATTGTCACTGCACCCACTACAGTGGCTACCAGTTGTCTGTACTGTCACAGTCCGGTAGTGCTGGAAGGGCGGCTTCGTGGGGCGTTTCACCCCGACCTGGTGATTCCTTTCTCCTTTGATAGGGAGGAGGCCCAGCGCCGCTTTTTTGACTGGGTGAAGAAAAAACGCTATATCCCAAAGGGCTACTTTGAAAGCGGCAGCACCGAGCATTTTATGGGGGTGTATTATCCCTACTGGGTGCTGGGCTGCAACAGCTGGGCGGCCTATACAGCCCGGGCCAATCAGGTGCGGGTATGGCGCAGCGGCAGGCGGGAGTATACCGAAACGCGTATATATAAAATTGAGCGGGACGGCCAAATTGGTTTTGAACACCTCACCCGCTGTGCTCTGACGGGGGAGGGCAACAAGCTGGCCGACAGCGTAATGCCCTTTGAGATACGAAAGGCCATCCCGTTCCAGCTGCCATATCTGTCCGGTTTTCGGGCGGAGATGCGCAATATCGAACAGAAAAGCATCGAGCCCGTATTTCAGGAGGATGTGGAAAAGTATGCCCAGCAGATTTTGGATGACACTGTGCAGGGGTACAGTTCGGTTTATGACCAGAACATTGGGGTGCTTATAAAGGACATGAACTATAAGTATTCGCTGTTTCCGGTGTGGGCGTTTACCTACCAGGGGGCGGATGGCAAAAAGTATTATTATGCCATGAACGGCCAGACTGGAAAAACAGCCGGCGTCCTGCCGCTGGATAGAAAAAAGCTGCTGCGGGACTGTGCCGCCCTGGGAACGGCAATAGCCGGGTTTATTGCGTTGCTGGGAGGGCTGTTTGTATGATAAAACAAGCATTAGCAGCACTGGCTGCATCGGTTGTACTGTTTGCCAGCGTTGTGCCCGCCCTGGCAGAGGGAGAACAGCGGGTTTTTGATAATGCCGATATTCTCACTGACCGGGAGGAGCAGCTTTTAGAGGAGAGCATTGCCGATTTTACGGCGGAATATGAGGCCGACCTGGTAATCCTGACCGAAAGGGATTCCAGTGTCTCCGACCCAGAGCTGCATGCCCAGGATTACTATGATGAGCAGGGGTTCGGCGTGGGGGAGGAGCGCTCCGGCATGATCCTCTATGTCAATATGTCCACCCGGGAGGTGGTGGCCTGTGCCTCGGGCGAAACCAAGTATACCCTTTCCAACCAGAGGTTGGACTATGTGGTGGACGCTGGCTTTGATCAGCTGGCCGATGGCAACTATGCCGATAGCTTTTTGGCTATGATAGACAACGCCGCCAGCTGGATGCCCCGGGGGGAGGACCCCAACGCCGGCAACCCCAACCACTACTACACTCCGGTGTATGAACAGAGGGAATATCCGGTGGTGTTCCTTTTTGCCGGTGTTGCTCTTGGTCTGATAAGCGGCGGCGTGATGTATAAAACCATCGCTAAGCAGTATGCCGCTGTCAGCCGGGAGGCTACCTATCAAACACAGGAGAATACCCACCTGAACCTGAACCGGGATAATGATGTGCTGATTGATACCCGCATGACCTCCCGGCTGATTCAGAACCCGCCCAGCTCCTCTGGAGGCAGCAGAACCCGTTCGTCAGGCTTTCGCACCTCCTCATCGGGACGCAGCTTCAGCAGTTCCCGGCGCAGGTTCTAATTTTGGTTTGACAAGGGTGAAAAAATCTTTTATAATAGTAGCTGCAGTGGGTGAAGTACCTGATGCAGCTACTTTTTATAAAGTTTGGAGATGAAAAGATGCGCAACTAATCTTGCTAAAACGATAAGTTGATGAAACACAACCGGCAGCCCTATGAGATATTGGGGTACTGTTTTGGTTTGTTTCGGCAAGAAAGCTGCGTTTCTATATTCCTTTTTATTGGACAGAACACACCGGCCCCTTTCTGTATCGGAGGGGGTGGATTGCGTTTGGATGTAGGAAAATGGCTTTCCTGCGTCCTTTTTTGTTGTGAGGTGATTGTTCTATGTCTATTATTCGTGTGCAGAACCTCTCCTTCGGGTACGATGGGAGCAGTGAAATGATATTTGAAAACCTCTCCTTCCAGCTGGACAGCAGTTGGAAGTTAGGGCTGGTGGGGCGCAACGGCCGGGGGAAAACCACGCTGTTCCGCCTGCTTGCCGGGGAGCTGGAATACAGCGGGGAAGTGTTCTCTCCGCTGGAGTTTGAATACTTCCCCTACCAGGTGCAGGGGGAAAACAGGCTTACCTGTGACCTGTTGGCCGAGCTTTGCTCAGATGCCCAGAAGTGGCAGATTCGCCGGGAGCTGGGGCTATTGCGGGTGGAAGATGCTTCCTACTACAACTATTTTGACCTGCTCAGCAGTGGCGAGCGCACCAAAGTGCTGTTGGCAGCCCTGTTTTTGCGGGAGGAGCGGTTCCTCTTAATTGACGAACCTACCAACCATTTGGATATGCAGGCTCGGCAGGCAGTAAGCCGCTATCTGGCGGGCAAAAGCGGCTACATCATCATTTCCCACGACCGGGCTTTTCTGGACGGCTGCACCGACCATATCATGTCCATCAACCCAGCGGGGATTGAGATAAGCGCCTGCAATTTTTCGGAGTATCTGCGGCAGAAGGAATTGCGGGAGCTGCACGAGCAGGGGGAGAATGAGCGGCTGAAACGGGACATCCAACGGTTGGGTGAGGCTGCGGAACGCACTACCCGCTGGTCCGACCGGGTGGAAAAGAGCAAAAATGTCAAGGTAGCGGGGCTCAGGCCGGACAAGGGGTACATCGGCCACAAGGCCGCCAAGATGGCAAAACGCTCCACAGTGGCCCAAAAACGCATCCAGCGGGCGGTGGAGGAAAAATCGGCCCTTCTAAAGAATGTGGAACAGGCCCAGCCTCTGAAACTGCATCTGCTGCCCTATAAGGGCCGGGAGTTGGTTCGGGGGAGCAAGCTGGCCGTGACCTTAGGGGGGCGGGAACTGTTTTCCGGCCTGGATTTTACCATTGCCCCCGGCGAGCGGGTGGCTGTTGCCGGCCCCAATGGTTGCGGTAAGTCCACACTGTTGCAGCTGGTGCGGGGGGAAGCGCTGCCCCACACCGGTGAGCTCTGGGTTGGCGGCGGAGCAGTGCTCTCTTCGGTGCTGCAGGATACCAGCCACCTCCAGGGCAGCCTGGAGGCCTATATGGCGGAGCAGAACCTGGATGAAACATTGTTCAAAGCCATTCTGCGCAAGCTGGATTTTTCCCGGGAGCTGTTCCAGCAGCCGCTGGAACTCTATAGCAGCGGCCAGAAGAAAAAGGTGCTTTTGGCCCACAGCCTGAGCACGCCTGCATCGCTGTATGTGTGGGATGAACCGCTGAACTTTGTGGATATTTATTCCCGGTTGCAGCTGGAAAACCTGCTGCTGGAATACCAGCCCACCCTGTTGTTTGTAGAGCACGACCAGGCCTTTGTGCAGCGTATTGCCACCAAAACAATTGCGCTGCAGGGCTGAGAATAAGGCGGTACCAGCAAAATAAAACGCTCCTATTTTTAATAGGAGCGTTTTTGGGGTTATATTTTCTGTCAGTCCTCGCTCAGGTAGTCGTACAGGAATTTACCAAAGCTGCTTGCAATTTCAGTTTGGTTGTATGTCTCATCCAATTCCACCACCGGGCATTCCCCGGCCTGCATGTTGCCGGTATCCAAACAGATAAGCGTATCGTTCCAAAAACCGATAATCACCAGGCTTTTTGGCAGCCCCACAGCGCGTTCCTGCTGGGTGGCCTGCACCATGTTTTCGTACGGGTTCTCCGATAGGCCAAAGATAATCTCCCCGCCGGCATCGCCGCCGCCAAATTCCCTTAAAAAAGCCTGGTAGCTTTCGGGCAGGGGGACAGAGAGGGCTTCCATTGCCTGTTGGATGTCCTGTTCGGCAACGCCGCCAATAAAGTCGGTGGCGTCCATGTCCATCCATTTTTTTGCTTTTCTATAGTCGTTCATCCCAGTACCTCGTTTAAATGTCAATATCCCGCAGGCGGCGGTAATAGTCCAGTTCCTTTTGCCACAGCTGCTGGATGCGGTCGTTCAGCGATGGGACAGTAATACCCATCCGCTGCTGTTCCCGGGCGGAAAGCGGGGTAATGGAGGCAATCTCCTGTCCGATCCAAGCCTGGTATAGCTCATACTTCAGGCTTTCCAGCCGTACCTGTACCATGCTGTCGGTTACGCCAAAGTGCTCGGCCAACTTCAGCCGCATACGCAGCAGCCCGGCACGATCCCCCATATCCTGGAGCAGTGATAGCGCTTTAGGTAAAAACTGCTGCATGGGCATTACAATCTGTGCAGCGCCTTCGTTGGCCTGCCACTCCAAAAAATCGTCCTGTTCGAGCGTTTGGTCAAAAAAGCAATAAAAACGCCCTTTTTGCTGATCCCGGTGGCAGGTCAGATGAATCATCTCATGGGCGGCATAAAAGCCCCGTTCCAGCTTCCCCAGTGCATCGGAGAGCAAAATAATATCCCGCTCCCCGTTTTCTCCGGCCGACGACATTCCCTGCAACCCCCAGGTGTTCAGCGGGATAAAGGCTAGGCCAATATCCTCCCGGGCAATGATGCGCTGGTATACCTCCTCTGCCGTGCAGGGGGCGTGCAGCCCCAATTGCTCCCGGATTTGGTCGGCCGCCTGGTAAAGTTCGGCCTTGGAGCGGATATTATCCATGCTGTTCCCGGTCCTTTTTGCGCATGGCAATAATGGTGTTTACAGCCAGTTCCATGTCGGCAGGGTCGATATTGTTTTGGCGGGCCTTGCGCAGGCAGCTGAAATAAAGGCTGTTCATAGGGTCCCGGTCGGCCAGATAGTCCACACTGACACCGAAAAAGTCCGCCACCTTGCTCAGCTTTTCCAGCGTGGGGGAACCGGTTTCCCACCGGGCAATGGTGCCGTTGCCCAGGCCCAATTTGCGCTCCAGCGAGGCCAGTGACTCTCCCTGTGCGGCAGCCAGATTCCGGATTTTTTCTACAATGCTCATACTATCACCCCGACCTTTCTTGTACATCTATTATAATATAGAAATTTATCTATTGCAAGGCAAAATAAAAATTCTTTTGTCCCATTAAGGCCTATTCTTTGGAAAAATGGTTTTTTAGCCGGCTTGTCGAACGGTTCAGCTTCTCGGTAAAGCGTTTTTCGTACCGAATACCCAGCAGCCCAATAATGCTGGTGCAGACCAAAATAGCAGCGGTACCCCATAGGTTGCCCCGGGCAAAGTTGGCTCCGGCAAAGGTGGAGCTGATAACAGAGGGCAGCCGGGCAAAGGTGGAAAGGATCAAAAACCGGGGCAATGAAATGGGGGTAAGGGGGCAGATATAGGTGAGGGCGTCCTTTGGGGTGCCGGGAATCAGGAACATGATAAAAATTAGGGTGTCCAGTTTTTGGGCATCCTGCAAAAAGGCATATTTTTTCAGAGAATTTTCATTGACAAAGCGGTGGACAAAAGGCCGGCCCAGCCGCCGTACAATACTAAAGATGATACTGGAGCCCAAAAGAACCCCAGCCAGGCAGATGAACAATCCGCCAAAGGTGCCATACAGCATACCGGCGGCCAGTTCCACCGGCTCGCCGGGGAGGATAGCAACAATAATTTGCAGCAGCTGGATTCCCATAAACAGCACAACACCCCAGATACCCATCTGGTCGATAAAGTTCCAGAGCATATCCTGGTTTTCTTTGACGGACATCCAGCGGATAAGTGGGATACAGGCGAGGGAGAGCAGCACAAGGCCGAACAGCAGCAGGAGAAGCGGCAGGTATTTTCTGTATTGTTTTTCCATGTTGTCCTCCAGTTGTATTGTGCTTTTTTGCCATATGTATACCAGCATTTTATAGTGAAAATGGCAATTCTTCAATACTGTAATTGTAAACGAACAATAAACACTTTCCTTTTTTCTGTTTTTGTTGTATGATGGGAGAGGAAAGGGGTGAGATCGTGGATAAACAGGCGTTTACCGCCGATGTTCGCCCCGGCGGCCTAACCGATGGGCTGGAGATAAAAATTCTTATCTGCTACCTGCTCCATCACATCCACCGGGGGATGAGCTTTTCCGAAATTAACGAGGTGTTCCGTTCCAAAGGGATAGCCAACTACTTTGAATATTCCCAGGAAATCAGCCGGCTGATTGCTTCGGGGCATATTTTATCCAGGCGGGATTTTGATGGGGCTGAGCGCCTTTATATCACCGATTTGGGGATTAAAACCTCCACAACCTTTGAAAAGGATGTGCCGGCGGCAATCCGGGAAACTACCTTAAAGGCGGCCCAGGACTACTATCTCCGGCAGCAGATTGAGCAGGACAACGAATTTAAGGTGGAAAAGGTGAGCGATGGCTACAAGGTGACAATGTGCATTGCCGATATTGGCAGCGACCTGATGAGCCTGACCCTGTTTTTACCCCGGGAGGAGGACTGCGAACAGGTACGGGAGCGTTTTTACAGCGATCCAGCCTCTCTGTATCGGGGGGTGATTGCACTGCTCACCGGGGATGATGGCACAGTGCGCAATATACTGGAACACACAGCAAACCAGTAGCGCCCAATAAATGTTTGAATTAGGGAGTGTGGCCGTATGGTCACATTCTTTAATTATGACAAATTTTTTATATTGAGGGAGAAATATGGAAGAGAAAAACATTAGTATTATTGGGGGGCAGCAGTCCCCGGTACAAACAGTACTAAAGCTTTCACTGCCTGCAATTCTCGAACAGATCATGTTCACCGCCGTAACCTATGTCGATACGGCAATGGTAGGCGTGCTTGGTGCTGAGGCTACCGCTGCGGTGGGTATCAACTCCTCTTGCGTCTGGCTGATTGGCGGTATTTTAAGCGCAATGGGGGTCGGCTTTTCGGTGCAGGTTGCCCAACGGGCCGGCGCCAACGACCTGGACGGCGCCCGGGATGTGGTGCGTACAGCCACCTTTACCTGTTTTTTTGTGGGTATTATTGCGGCCATTTTTACACAAATTATTGCGCCGTACATTCCCATTTGGATGGGTGGTGCGCCGGAGGTAATCCCATTGGCTCAGCAATATGTGCGGGTGTACCTGTGTGGCCTGCCGTTTTCTATCCTGGCAATGGTGTTTTCGCCCACAATGCGCAGCCTGGGCAACATGCGTACTCCAATGGTTTTGAACATAACCGGCAACCTGCTGAACTGCCTGTTGAACTTCCTGTTTATTTATGACACCAGGCAGGTACTGCTGTTCGGCCAGGAAATTACCATATGGGGCGCTGGCTGGGGCGTGGTGGGTGCAGCATTTGGCACAGCTGCCTCTAACGCCTTTGTGGGGCTGATTATGTTCAGCGCTGTGATGCTGCACGAAAATCCCCTGAAAGTACCGCTGCGCAGCTGCAAACCGCGCAAGAATATTATTCTGCGCATGATTGGTATTGGCACTCCGGTGGCCTTTGAGCGGGCTGTGGTGGCCTCCGGGCAGATTGTATCCACCCGCATCGTAACCAACCTGGGCACCCTGCCGCTGGCGGCACATCATCTGGCTAATACAGCGGAATCCATCTCCTTCCTGCCTGGTGAGGGCATTGCCTATGCCTCCACCACATTGGTGGGGCAGTCCATAGGGGCGGGGGATGTGGAAAAAGCCCAGATGTACGGCAAAACCTGTATTAAGGTAGCTATTTGTATGATGAGCTGCACCGGGCTGCTGCTGTTTATGATACCCAAGCAGCTGATGGGCATTTTCTCGCCGGATGCCGAGGTGGTTGCCCTGGGTGCCAGTGTGCTGATGATTGAGGCCTTTGCCCAGCCCATGCTGGCCACCTCCACCGTATCCTCCGGCGCCTTCCGCGGGGCTGGTGATTCCAAGTGGGCCTTTTATATGTCGGCGGCCTGCATGTGGGGGGTGCGCATCCCGCTCTCCATCATTCTTACAGTGCTGCTGGACTGGGGCCTTACCGGCATTTGGGTTGCCATGTGCCTGGATCTCAATTTCCGGGGCATTATCTGCCTGCTGCGGTTCCACAGGGGAGTTTGGGCGCAGAAGGCCATCAACCGGCTGAAGGCTGAGAACAGCAAGTTTGAAGTCGCGGGCCAGAAATAGAAAAGAAAAACTGCGGCTTGTATTCGGCCGCAGTTCTTTTTTACTTTTTATTTTCCTCAATAAATTCCCGGGCTTCTATCACCTGGTTTAGGGGGATGGGCTCGCCCTCTTTGGCATTTTTGTGGGGGGCGGGGCCGGTAATGGCCTGATACTCATAGGCGCCATGAATCTGGCAGCCATTGTCTTTCAGCGTAGTCTGGTTCCCTTTACAAAGGATAGGGTGGCCGGAATCCGGCTCTTTTTTGTTCTTTTTGGACACAAGGAACACCTCCTGTAATTTTGGTTGCAGCTTTCTCTGATGTTTTTCCCAAAAACGGAGGGAATATGCTTTCTTTTCACCAACAATAAAGCTTTGCCTTGTGCCATGATAGTGCAGTTAAGAAAAGACAGCATGGCTTCGCCGGTAGGCGTCATTGTCCTTCTGAAGCAGTTCACCCTCTATTTGCTGGAACCTGCTTTTTAGCTCCTTTCTTTTCTGAATATCGGTTTCAGATTGGAGCTGGTATTTTAGCTTTTCCTGCTCCTCTCTGAGCTTTTCAATCTCCCTATCCACCATATCGGTGTTGCAGGTGCAGCTTTCGGCCGGTTTGCCGGCGGCCTTGTCCGAGGCTGGGGCATCAGGCTTGTCAGATGGGGGTTCTGGCTTATCAAAGTAGATTTTGGCCCCGCCAGTATCATCTTTTCTTAGATAGTAGCGGCCGCTTGGCTGCTGCTTTTCTTCTGGGATGTATTGATCTTGGATGGGCTTAATGGGTAGCTTTTCAGTCTCGTTTTTGGGCGGCTGGGATTTGGTGCCTGCCATAGGGGAGGGACTGATATTTGGGGTTATTCTGCAAATGGGGTCCATTCCTATTCCTCCAATCTTTTATAGCAGCAGGTTCCAGGCAGCTTGGGGGAAGAGCCGCAGCAAAAGCCTGCTATAGTTTTAGTTTAGCAAGAGCAGGAGGTATTTCAAGGCATTTGGCGTGGGATGTCCCCTGGATGTAACGAGATGTTCAGCAGGATGTTTAGTGTAAAGCAGCCGCCAGCCTTTTCGGCTGCGAATGCCCCATGATATTTTTCTACAATGGCCTTTATGTTGGAAAGCCCGATACCCATGGGAGGCAAGGTGGTATCCACACAGGAGTTTTCAAACTGCAGCCTGTAAAAATCCCCCTGGCGTTCTCCGGTAATGCGGAGGATTTTGGTTCCGTCCTGTTCTTGGCAGGCGTGGATGGCGTTATCCAGCGCATTGGCAAACAGGACACACAGGTCAACATCGTCCACACAGCAAGGGCTGGGTAGAAGGAGCGAAACTTCAGCCGAAATGCCGCTGTTTTCGGCCAGTCTTAGTTTTTCTCCCAGCAAAATATCCACCACAGGGTTGCCTGTCTGATAGGGGAGGAAAAGGGAATCCGCCGCTGCCTGCAATTTGTTTAAATAGGCGCTGCCCGCCTGTAGCTGGCCGTGGTTTAATAGGCCGGATAGGACAGTCAGGTGGTTCTTTATATCGTGGCGGAATGCTCTGGTCTGCTCCTCCCGCAGTTTTGCCTCAGCAATGTATATTTTCTGGCTTTGCACTGCCTGGGAGAGCGAGAGCAGCATTGCTTGGTCCTGAAAGCTGCGGCAGATGTACTGATAGGCAAACAGGACACAAAACAATGTACCCAGCCCCAGCAGCTGCATAGCCAAAAGCGATAGGTGTTTTTTGATCTCTGCCAAGGTTAGGGTAAGGCACAGGGACTGGTAAAAGGTGCGCAGAAGGTAGAGTTCCACCAGGGAGAAAAAGAGGCTGGG
>CAOKWH010000015.1 GCA_948473085.1 uncultured Clostridia bacterium | reverse complement strand
TGACCTTCAGCGGGGATAAACTCCGGGACATTATCACCCAGGTGGAGGTTGTAGAGCGGACTTTATAGGACTTTGCGGAGGAGGGAAATAGTATGGCAGACATTTATCTTGATGGATTTGACCCCTTTGAGGATATTGAAGATTTCAGCCTGGCAGTGATGCACGGCGGAGAAATCCGCTTTATCTGGAAGGGAATAGAGTATGGAATTTGCCGATATACAGGAGAGGGACCTGGCTTTACAATTACGAAGCTGAGCCCAGGCGAAATAGGAGAGGACATCATATTTTATACAGCCGATGAGGTACTGGACATGACCTTCAGCGGGGATAAACTCCGGGACATTATCACCCAGGTGGAGGTTGTAGAACGCACCCTGTAACCATAAGAACAGCAAAAGGCGCCCTTTAACAGGGCGCCTTTTTACCTTCTTTTTCGATGAGGTGGTTTTTTAGCGGGGGCCTTTTGGCCGCCAGGCTTTTTAGCTGGTCTTTTGCGTACCGAATAGCCAAAGGTGCCCAACTTTTCCCCCAGGGCAAAGTAGCTGCCGTGGGCATAGGCCAACAGGTTGCACCGGGCCAGGTCCAGGGCGCCGTTTTTGTCCAGACAGGTTTCGTTTATATGCACCTTTACAATGTCCGCCAAAAACATGTCATGGCTGCCCAGAGGCAGAACTTGAAAAACCCGGCACTCGATGTTGATGGGGCACTCTGCCACCATGGGGGCCGCAACCTCGGCGGCCGGTTCCAGGTGCAGGCCGGTCTGGGCCAGTTTGTCGGTATCCCGGCCGCTGCGCACCCCGCAGAAGTCCACTGCCCGTACCAGATTGGCGGATGGAAGGTTAATTACAAACTCGCCGCTTTCCTTTAGCAGAGGGTAGGAGTACCGTTCCGGCCGCACTGAAATATAGGTTTTGGGTGGCCGGGTATTGATAATGCCGGTCCAGCCCACTGTGAGCAGCCCAGGCTGGGCGAGGCTGCCGCAGGACACCAGCGCCGGAGGGATGGGGGCCATGATTGCCCCAGGCTGCCAGGACTGTTTTGCCATAACTTGCTCCTTTTACTGTTCTGCCGGGGGTTCCGGGGTTTCGGTGTCTGCTGGCGGCTCTTCCTGCACAGGGGGCTCGGCCGTAAAGCCCAGCTCCTCCGGTTCGGGCAGTTCAAACAGGCCGGCTACACTGTCCATAGGTTCCTCGGCAACAGGGGCGCTCTCCTGTGCCCGCAGGTCATAGCGCTTTTTCAGCTTGTGCAGCAGTACCAGCGCCAAGAGGGAGAGGGCAAAGAGTAGAAAGCCCAGATAGCTCAGCAGTTCCAAATCCAAAAAGCCCAGCTGTGTAAAATGCAGGTTCTCCGCCGGTAGTTCGGCAATCAATGCCCCCTGGACAGCGCCGGTTCGGTCCCGCACCGGCACAACGGCCCCCAGCAGCTGTTCCTCCTCCCGGTTAAACACCTTTTCCGAGGCGGTATAGTCGCTTTTGCCCTCCAGCACCTTTTTCAGCCCGTTGGAGAGGCTGGCGGCCAGCTTGTCCTCCAGCTTGCTGCCCGGGGCAAAATAGGTCAGCCCGGCGGTGCCGGTGTCCCGATAGTCGCTGTCACACAGGGTTACCAGCTGCCCATCCACATAGCCCACCAGATACAGGCGCTCATAGCCGCTGGATTCCTTCACTTCGGTGAGCAGGCCACTGAGCTTTTTAAAGTCGTTGCCCTGCATGGGCAGGTTGGCCAGGGCCTTGAGCCGGTCCTCCCCCAGTTCGGTAATGGATACGGACAGGGTGCGCAGGTTAATCAGGGCGTTGTGTGTGAGGGAGGTGACGGCCTCGCTCTGTTTGGCTGCCGGATAGGCGGCGCAGGATACCCCGATAAACAGGGAAAATACCATCACTGCTGCCAGCACCGGACGAATCAGCCGGGAATATACCAGTTTCCTTAACATTCTGTTTTCCTCCCCTGGGTCTATTGGGTGTCTGCCGGGGGTTCTTCTTCGGGGAAATTGTCCTGTGTAAACAGGATCTCCCCGCCATCGGCATCAATGGAGATACTGCCGATATAGCCATCCGATTCATAGCCATACGCCTCGACGGAGGGGTAATACTCCACCAGAAGGGAACAGCTGTACCCGCTGTCCATCAGCGCCTGAAGCAGCGCCGCCTTGTGGGTGGGGTGTTCCGCTGCCGGGGCGTCGGTGTACAGGACAATGGAGGCATAGCAGCCGGGGCTTTTCAGGTAGTCGGCGGCCGTAAAGCCCGCTGTTGTTTCAAAGCAGTCGGGCAGGCCGCTGGGGCGGTAGAACACCCGGGTATTCTCCCCCAGGATGGGCCGGACCAGGGCGGCAAATTCCTCCGGAATCTCCTCGGCCAGCTTCGTGCCGAGAAAGCTGTCATACACAACCTCCCGCTCCGGGATGTACCAGGCGGTGACCGTTTCGTCCCCATATTCTGTGGCAGTAAAGCGGTATTCGGTGTGCCGGCCGCTCTCGGTGGGTTCGCCGTCGGGCTGGAAGGGGGTTCCATATTTTTCCGACAGCTGGGCTGCCAGTTTGTCCTGGTTTGGCGTGCCGCCTGCACAGCCGGAAAGCAGCATCAACCCGGCCAGCGCCAGGGCTGGGAGCGTTTGCCGAAGGGGTATTCGACTCATTTTTGTGCCTCCTAAAAGGCCGTTTGGCCTTGTAATTTTTACTGATCCCTACCCTTAGCGGCAGGCATTCCTTTTGGTGCAGTTATGCCTTTAGCTTAGCAAAAAAGGCGTCAATCTCCTTTTTGATGGCATCGGGTTTGGAGCTTTTTAGCAGGTACCCTGCCGGGCGCAGGGGCATAACCTGAATCATGCTGTCCGGGTCCCGCCGGCCGGTGAGGAAGATAACCGGAATATCGGCAAAGGCCTCCTCCGAGCGGAGCATTTCCAGGGTCTGCCGGCCGTCGCACACCGGCATTTCGTAGTCCAACAGGACCAGATCGGGCCGGTTTAGCGTGATGGCGCGGATGGCCGCCACGCCGGAATCGGCCATGGCCACCTGGTAGTCGGCCTCCAGCAGCCGCTGCATACCCTGGCGAATGGTGGCCGAATCGTCCACCAGCAGTATTTTGGGCTTCTGGCTGGCTTTTCCAGTTTCTAAGCGGTGTTTTTGGGAGAGGTATTCCTCCACCTCGGCCATGGCGTTTTCCTGCTGGATAGGAGTGCCAATCCCCTGCTGAAGCAGGTGTGGGGCAATAAGGCAGAAGGCAAAGTATCCCGCGCCGGTGTCGAATAGCAGGCCCATCTGCATCTTTTCCTGCTGGAAATGCTTCTGGAACTGGTCATAGAACAGCAGGTTTTCCTCCCGCAGCTCGTATCCATCCATGGAGGGGAAGTGCTCCATCACCTGCTTGACAAACTGCCGGGCGGTGTAGCGGGCGGCATGGATGAGCATATCGTCCAATTTGTTGGTTTTAATGCCCAGTATCTTGCCCACTGTGTTTATCAGCACCCGGTCTTCAAACACCAGAAAGACCTCCTGCTTTTCCTCCTCGGTTTCGGTGCCGTATACCAGATGGTAGTAGACACCCTTGCCAAATTCCTCGCCGCCATAGGTATCGCTAAGCAGCTGGGATTCCAGGTGGAACATATCAAACACCAGCTGGATAATCACCTTTTTCATTGCTGTCAGTTCTTCGTCTGGGAGCAGGTTTTCCCAACGGTGCACCGGTTTGCCGGTGATGGCCAGGTCCTCAGTGAGGGTATGGGAAATCAGCCATCCGGCGCAAACCCCCAGAAAATGGTCCATCGCCTCGGTGGAATATTCGGTCTTTTCCAGCTCAGCTTCCAGTGCAGGAAGGGTATTTTCCCGAAAGCTGCTGTGAATCCTTCTGTGGGCCTCCAATCCGGGGTAGCCAATGGTTTGCATATAGGCCTCCTCGGAGGCGAAGTGGCTCAGCGCATGTGTCCGGAAAAACTTGATGCTCTCCTGGCACACCCACTGATTGCTTTTCCCTTCCTCCCGCATAGTGTACAGTTTGTTGATTACATTAAAAAGCTGCTGGTGGTCCCGGTCAATTTCCGGCACACCAATGTTGAATTCATCTCTCCACGCAAATTGCAGTTCCATCCAAAAACCTCCCAAGCTATTTTACCATTATACTATGATTATACATCACCCTGGGATACAAATACAACTATGCAAGGGCAAAAAACGGCAAAGGGTTTCCCTCCTCAGTATTCCCCGCCGGCCGCGGGGCTATCCGGCTGCTGGGACACCGGGAAGCGATGCTGCACATACCAACGGGAGAACAGCAGGGTAACCAGCTCAGCAAACGGGATGGAAAGCCATAGGCCGTCCAGCCCCAGCAGCCAGGTCATCAGCCAGATACCCGCCAAAAGGAATAGGAAGGTACGGGAAAAGGAGATGATAGCGGAGGTTTTGCCATCGGACAGTGCCGTAAACAGCGCCGAGGCAAAAATGTTGTACCCGGCAAACAGAAAGTTGAAGGAAAACAGGCGCATTCCCCGGTCCACCAGTTGGGCGGTGAGAGAGCCTTTTGGGGCAAACAGTACCGCAATGCCCCCAGAAAGCAGGAAGGAGAGGGCAAAAACCCCCACCGATGCCGCCAGGATAAACCGGAAGCATTCGTCCCGCGTCCGGCGCAGGTAGGCAAAGTTATTGGCCCCGTAGTGGTAGCTGAATACCGGCGCCACACCGATGGAGAAGCCCATAAAAAAGGCAGCCATCAAAAACTGGCAGTATAAAATTACGGTTATGGCCGCCACCCCTTCGGTACCCACCCAGTGCATCAACAGCAGGTTGAACACCACGGTTACAACACTGTTGGACAGGTTGGTTACCATCTCGGAGGAGCCGTTGGCACAGCTTTCTACTAATATGTGCAGATCCCACCGGGGCCAGGTGAAGCATAGCCCCGCCCGGTTTTGGGCAAAGAAGAACAGGCCGCCTATGGCAGCAATGCCGTAGCCGGCAGCTGTGGCCAATGCCGCCCCGGCAATGCCCATCTGCATGGGCACAATAAACACATAGTCCAGCACCATATTGGCCAGGCCCGACCCCACAGTCAGCAGCAGCCCCAGGTCGGGCCGGGAGGCGGTGACAAAAAAGTTCTGGAACAGGCATTGGAGAATAGAGAGGGGGGTAAACAGCAGCAGGATGACAATATATTCCCTGCCCAGTTTTAGCGTTTCCCCCTCCGCCCCCAGCAGCAGGAGCATGGGATCCAGAAAGCGCAGGCAGAGCGCCAATGCCGCCACACAAAGCAGGGTGGCAAACAGCACGATCAGGGAAAAGTGGGCGTTGGCGGCCTGCTGTTCCCCCCGGCCAATCTCGGCAGCCACCACAGCGCAGCCGCCGCTGGCCAGCATAATGCCCACAGCCAGGAACACCCCGGTTATTGGGTAGGTGATGTTGACGGCGGAAAGCGCCGCTGTGCCCACATAGCGGGAAACAAAAAAGCCATCCACAAGGGTGTACATGGATAAAAACACCATCATCACAATGGAGGGCAGCGAAAATTGGAGGAGCTGCCTCCGGGTAAATTCGGTGGAAATATCGTGTTTCATGATAAAAGGGCCTCCTTGTAAAAAGACAGTAAGAGCAGTATAATGGACAGGGTAACCCGATAGTCAAGGAGGGAATTTTTAAAATGTTCCATGATTCTATGTATCTGACCACCGGCGATTTTGCCCAGCTGTGCGGGGTTACCAAGCACACACTGTTCCACTACGACGAGGTGGGGATTTTAAAGCCGTACCATGTGGGGGAAAACGGCTATCGCTACTACCATGTGTTCCAGTTTGATACCTTTCTCACCATCTCCAACCTGCGGGAAACCGGCATGTCCCTGGGGGAGATCAAGCAGTATTTGGAGCACCGCACCCCGCAGGCGGCCATGCAGCTGATGCGCCGGCAGGAGGAAAAGATTACCCAGCGCATCCGCCACCTGGGAATTGTCCGGCAGAACCTGCGGGATTCCCAGAAAGCCACCGAACATGTGCTCAACCAGCCCCGGGGGGTCTTTTATATCCGGGAGCCAAAGCGGCAGCTGCTGCTCTCGGAGGAGCTGGAGGAGGAAAGCGACTATTACAGCATGGCCCTGGCTCTGCAAAAGCTGATACACTTTCGCCCCTATCCCATCGGGATGAGTTCCGGGATGCTGCACCCTACGGCGGGCATCCGCCAGAAAAGCTATATCCGGGGCTGCCGCTACTACATCCGGCTGCCCAAGGGGGAGCATGTGGCGGCGGCAGAATCCGCCCCGGCAGGGAAATACCTGTGTATGTACCACTATGGGGACTATGATACGCTGGATGGTACAATGGACACCCTGGTCCAGTATGCCGACAGCCAGGGCCTGCCTCTGAGCGAGTGGGTGGTGGAGGAAACAATTATTGGCGATTGGGCGGTGGAAAATGCCCGGCAGTATGTCATCCGCCTGTCGGTGCGCATTGAGGAACCGGTTCCGGAGGCCGACCCAACCCGCAAAAAGGGAAGAAAAAAGCAGGGGAATGGCCCCAGTGAGCCATAAAAAAGGCAGCAGCCTGTTTTGGCTGCTGCCTTTTTTATGGCCAGGAGGCGCTGTTTTCCGTTTTTTACCAGAGCAGATGGGCGATGATGCTGTTGGAGAGGAGGAACCCCTCCCGGGTTAGGACAATCCGTTCCGGGGTGCAGGTGAGCAGCCCGGCGGACATCAGCGGCGCCGCCCGGCCCCAGAGGGCGTCCGCCTCCCCGGCTTTGCCGGGGAAAAGGGCCAGTAGGTCTGTGCGGCAGAGCCCCTGGGTCAGGCGCAGGGACATCATTACCCGTTCCTCCCAATCGCCGCCGGGGCCTTCCTCCACCGGGAGCTGCCAGGGGTTGGCGGCGGACAGGAAGGCCTCAATATCCCGGGGGAAGGTGAACCGCCGCCCCTCCAAAAAGGAGGAGGCCGCCGGGCCGATGCCCAGATATTCCTGGCAGTTCCAATATTTCAGGTTGTGGCGGCTGGCATAGCCCGGCTGGGCGAAGTTGGAGATTTCGTATTGGGCATATCCCAGTTCCTCCAGCCGCCGGGCGGCAGCCAGGTAAATTTCCCGCTGGACCTCCTCGTCAATATCCGTTTCGGTGTAGCGGGCGGCAAACGGGGTGTTTTCCTCCAATTTGAGCATATAGGCCGAAAGGTGCTGCACCTGCTGCCGGGCGCAGAACTCCACGGTGTCCAGCACCTCCTGTACGCTCTGGCGGGGCAGGCCCAGCATAATATCCAGCGAGATGTTGAGAAAGCCCGCCTGCCGGGCCAGGGCCACCGCTTGGGCCGCCCCATCCGCCGTGTGGGTGCGCCCCAGCTCCTGTAACTGGCCGGCGCTGCTGGACTGCAGCCCGAAGGAGATACGGTTAAAGCCCCCTGCCCGCAGCTGCTGGAGCATGGGCAGGGTCAGGGCGACAGGGTTGGCTTCCAGTGTAATTTCGGCATCCGGCGCCACCTGGTACTGCTGCCTGAGGGCCTGCAGCAGGGCGGTCAGGCGGCCGGCCCCCAGCATAGTGGGGGTGCCCCCGCCAAAATAGATGCTGTCCACCCGGCTGCCCCCGGGCAGGGGGGCAGTTTGCAGCGAGGCGATAACTGCCTGGGTGTAGGGTTCAAACAGCTGGCCGCAGCCGGTGAGGGTGTAAAAATCGCAGTAGTCGCACCGGGAGGGGCAAAAGGGGATGTGGATGTAGATGCCATAGCTGCCCATAGTGTTCGGCCTCCTTTTTGGGTTCTATGCAAAACAGCCCGCTTCCCGGGAAGCAGGCTGTATGGGGATTACTGGCATTCAATGGTGCTGATTTCTTCCTTGTTGTCAATGTCGGATACAATTTTGCCGTCAATAATACGGATAGCCCGCCGGGCCTGCCGGGCAATATCGTTATCGTGGGTGATGAGGACAATGGTGCGCCCCTCGTCCGACAGCTCGTGCAGAATTTTCATAACATCGGCGCCGCTTTTGGTATCCAGGTTACCGGTGGGCTCATCCGCCATAATAATAGGGGGGCGTGCGGCAATGGCCCGGGCGATGGCCACGCGCTGCTGCTGGCCGCCGGAGAGCTCGCTGGGCTTGTGGCTGATTCGCTTGCCCATGCCCACCCGCTCCAGGGCGTCCACCGAGAGCTTGCGCCGCTCCTCCTTGGGCATGCCCCGGTATACCAGCGGCAGCTCCACATTTTCCAGAGCTGACAGGCTGGGGATGAGGTTAAAGCCCTGGAAGATAAACCCGATTTGCAGGTTGCGGATGTCTGAGAGCTCATCGTCGCTCATATTGGCCACATTGACGCCGTCCAGGAAATACTCGCCGGAGGTGGGGGTGTCCAGGCAGCCCAGCATGTTCATAAAGGTGGATTTGCCCGAACCGGAATGGCCCACAATGGCCACAAACTCCCCCCGGTTGATGCTGACGCTGATGCCGTCCAGGGCATGAACCTCATTTTCGCCGGGGTTATAGATTTTATATACATTCTTCACTTCAATCAGTGGCTTTTCTGTCATGGCAGTTCATCTCCGTTTCCGTTACATGTATTTATAGTATCCCCTTCCGGGGCGGATTTCAAGCGAACTTTTTGTGAATTTTTTGAACTTTCAGGTAAAACATCCCGGGCCGGAAGGGAAAATATTTTGTGAATATTGTGAATTTATTCCTCAGCACTTGACGGATGGGGCAATGTGGGGGATAATAGGGAATGTAACAACCGTAACATTTACCATTGGCCTGCACCACAGTTGGAGAGAACAATGCCTGTATTAAATCTTGTATTGGTGGAGCCCCGGATCCATGCCAACGCCGGAAACATCGCCCGCACCTGTGCCGTCACCGGCGCCCGGCTGCACATGGTGCGCCCCTTCGGCTTCGATTTGGATGATAAGCATTTGAAGCGGGCAGGGCTGGATTACTGGCACCTGCTGGACATCAGCTATTATGACAGTATAGCGGAGTTTTTTGAGAAAAACCCCGGTGGGGATTATTATTTCTTCACCACCAAAGCCGGGCGGGTGTACAGCGATGTGGCCTACCGGGACAATGTCTATCTCTTTTTTGGCCGGGAGGACGCCGGCCTGCCGGAGGACCTGCTGCGCCGCCACTACGAAAACTGTGTGCGCCTGCCTATGATAGGGGAGGCCCGGAGCCTGAACCTTTCCAACACGGTGGCAGTGGCTGCCTACGAGGTGTTGCGCCAATGGAATTTTCCCAAGCTGCAAAATTTTGGCCGGCTTGCGGACTCAATAACAGAAAGTTAGGATATTATGGATATGGAAAAAGTTTTGCTTCTCACCGATTCGGCCTGTGACCTCACCTTGGAGGAGGAACAGCGGTACGCCATCCGGGTGCTGAACATGCCCATTGGTGTGAATGGAAAGGAATATATCGACCGGGCGGAGATGACTCCGGATGAGATGTACCAGATTTTAAACACCTGCCAGGAGCTGCCCACTACCTCCCATATTAATATGGTAGAATTTTCCGAGGTGTTCTGCCAGGCGGCGTCCGAGGGGTACACCGATGTCATTTATATGGGCATCAACTCCCATGGCTCCAACTGCCACAGCGCCGCTGTCATGGGTAAAGAGCTGTTTTACCAGCAGCACCCGGAATTGCAGGGCAAGGTGCATATCCACATTGTGGATTCCCTCTCCTATTCCTACGGCTATGGCTATCCGCTGGTGCTGGCGGCTCAGCGGCTGGCCCAGGGGGCAAGCGTACAGGAGATTTTGGACTTTTTGCAGGATTTTCTCCGGCACCGGGAGCTCTACTTTGCCATGTATACCCTCAAGTTTGCCAAGCGCTCAGGGCGGATTGGCGCGGCGGCCTCCTTTGTGGGGGAGGTGCTGGGCCTGCGGCCCATTATGGCCTTTGAGCGGGGGGAGAATGTAACAACCGATAAGGTGCGGGGGGATAAAAATGTGGTACCCCGGCTGTTTGAATACTACAAACAGAATGTGGATGAAAACTGCCTGAACTATGTTCTTCTGATGGGGGAGGACCCGGAACCCGCCCGGCAGCTTCAGCAGCTGATTGAGCAGTACAATGGGCAGAGCCCGGACATGGTTGGGAAAATGGGCATCTGTGTTGCCATCAATGCCGGCCCGCAGATTGTGGGTATCTCCTTCCGGGGCAGGCAGGGCGGCCACATGGTAGCCGAGGTGGAATAGGCATTGTTATAAAAAGCGCAGGGCGGTACTACTGCCCTGTTTTTTGCTTTTCTGGCGCGCGGCCCTTGCGAATTTGCCAGGGAAGAAAGGCTAAAAGAGGTTTTGTGTGGGCTGTGGGCGCATTTTTGCCGGCCTTTCTGCGGCTTTGCACCCCAGCCGAAGGGTACAGGGTGAAAATTGCCGCCCCCTGTTCTGATAGTTGCGGTAAAAGGCCGCTGCAAAGCCGGGCTGCCCCAGAGTATGTGAACAGTACAAAAGGGCCTGGTGGGGCAAATGGCGTTTTAAGTGGAAAAACGCCGTACAAGCAGTGCCTCTCCAACCCTTTATCCCGGTTTTTCCCCCTTTTTCTCTAACAGAACAATACCCCCTATGCGGCCCGATTTGTCCTACATAGGGGGGTTGTCCATGGTTCGTATTACTGGTTCAGCCCGCTTTTTAGTATAGGGGAAGTTACATGCAGGTTCTGGGAGCCTGGCCGGCAGGGGCGAGGATGTCCAGTTCCTTATACTGCTTTAGCCGCTGGCCAATCTTTTCCCAGCTCAGCGCTTCGCAGATAAAGCTGTAGTCCTCTTCAAGGCGTTTCAGCTCGGCCTTTACCTGCGGGGCCTCCTCCGGGTCCTCACAGGTGCGGGAGTAGTAGTCCAGCAGCAGGGCGCAGGCAATAATGTCTATCTCCATGCCGGGCTCCTCGCTATCCTCCTGGAGCAGGGAAAGAATCAGCGCCAGCTGGCTGTGCAGAAAGGCGTTGATGTCCAGCAGCACCAGCATGCCGTTCAGGTCAAAGAGCTGGAACGGCTTGCCGCCGGGCACTTCAATCTGGCTGCCGGAGCCATAGAAGTTCGGGTTGTCTTCCAGTTCGTCAACCAGCCTGTCGCACAGGTTGACCATCCGCTCAAAGTCCTGCTGGCTGGGCGGCTCCTGGAGGGAATGGAACACGAAGTCCACAGCCCATCCCAGTTCACCCAGGGCGGCACAGCCGGGCAGGATGGACAGGCGTTTGCCCAGCTGAACCAGGCGCGCCAGGGAGAGCAGGGCCCAGATGCGCAGGCGGATCTGCGGCATATCCCCCGAGGCGCAGTCGGCAATCCAGTTTACAACCTGATTGTAGAGCAGGGGGGTATCCTCCAGCGCCGCCAGCCGGTCGGAACAGTCGTCAATCAGTTCCTCGCCCACGGCATCGTATGTATCGTCGCTGGCGCTAAAAATGGTGTCGGCCCGGTTGAGCCAAAGGACACTTTTGTACAGGTCGCCTTCCTCCATCGCGGCCACACCCAATCCATAGTAGGTTCTGGCCAGGCTGGCCCAGTCCCCGCTGTTTTGGCAGGCGGTTAACTGTTCTTCCAGGTTTTTATCAAGCATGATAAACTCCTCCTTTTTAAAATTGAAAACGCCAAACGGCGCTTTAAGCTGAGAAAAGCCAGACGGCCAGAATGGCGGCGGCCTGCCGCACGGCCGTTTTTTGTTTACACCTGGCGAAATTTAGGATATAATCATAGTTGCTGACGCCGCTGCATAGGAATAAGCAGGGTGTAAAACGGGCCAAAAGCCCAGTAGAACGAGGGAAACGCAATATGTCATACATCGAACTATTTATTATTGCCATCGGCCTTTCCATGGATGCGTTTGCCGTATCCATCTGCAAGGGCCTGGCCGCCCGGGAACAAAAGCTTTCCAACAGCCTGAAGGCCGGGCTGTACTTTGGCGGGTTCCAGGGGCTGATGCCGGTGATTGGCTACCTGCTGGGGGTTAACTTTTCGGCTGCCATCACCAGTATTGACCACTGGGTTGCCTTTTTCCTGCTGCTGTTCATTGGCGGCAATATGTGCAGGGAGGCCCTGGGGGAGGAGGATGAGGAGCAGCTGAACGATTCTTTCCAGCCCCGGGAGATGCTTACCCTGGCAGTGGCCACCAGTATTGACGCCTTGGCTGTGGGGGTCAGCTTTGCCTTTTTGCAGGTGAATATTGCGGCGGCAGCCGGGTTTATTGCGGTTGTCACCTTTGTGCTTTCGGCCATTGGCGTTGGGGTGGGGGCTGTGTTTGGCAGCTGCTACAAATCCCGGGCCGAGCTGGTGGGCGGGGTGGTGCTGATACTGATGGGCACCAAAATTTTGCTGGAACACCTGGGTTTTCTTGGATAGTGGGGTGGTTTGTATGAATTTTTCCAGGGAAGAGCTGCTGGAGGCTCAGCGGCAGATTGCATCCATTCTGCACAAGCTCCGGGAAACGGTGGGCACCCTACAGAGGAAGGAGTGCCCGGAGCGCTACAAGTCCCAGATTACACTGGCCCGCCGGCGGATTGCGGCGCTGGAACTTGCCGGCAGCTTGATTGCGCGGGAACTGGGAGAGGAAGAATAAACGGCGGCTCCGGCAGGGGCTGCCGTTTTTTGCTGCATTACGGCTCCCGATGGATGTACATCCGGGTCATTTCCGGCTGACCTTCCCCCTGCACCATACAGAGGAATTCCCAGCCATAGCGTTCATAAAAATGCTGATGGTCGGTTATCAGATAGAGGGTGTCGATGCCCTGGCGCTTCATATCGGCGCAGGCAAAGCGCAGCAGGGCGCCGGCAATGCCCCGGCCGCGCTGGTCCGGTTCGGTGTAAACTGCGCAGACATTGGGGGCAAGGTCCCTGCGGTTGTGAAAATCATTTTCAATCACCCCCAGCCCGGCGATAATCCGCTCCCCTTCCAGCGCCATATACCAGGCAGGGACAGGGCCGCTGCCCTGCAGGCTGTGCTCCATGCTCTCCAAGTAGGCATCAAGAGGGACGTTCCAGTTGGCATGGAACCACCGGGCCGCCTGGTCTTTCCTATCCGGCCGCTCGGTCAGGCGCAGGATGGTGTAATCCATAAAACTTTCTCCTTTTTGCTTTTGTGTCCCTTTCCTATCTACTGGCCGACTGCTATCTACATACTGTCACTTAACATCAGCAGATAAAGGAAATCCTGTGTTTTGGCAAAATACCAGACGGTGTCATCTCCACCGAATTGATTCATGCGGACAACTTCGCAGATATTCATATCCTGCGAAAGGTGTTCCAAAACCGAGGCGAACCTGGGGTAATTTCCCTCCATTTCCCAATGATAGGCAGGGTTGTTCCCAGGGAATCTCTGATAAATTTCCCACGAATCCTCCAAAAGGCCGGTGAGCTCCGCCAGCCATTGCTCCCGCGTTAGGCTGAGATAGCTTCCGTTCCCATAGAAATCATCGGCTACAGAGGAAAAATTGTGATACTTCCGCCCGCCTTCTGCCAAACTGGTTTTTTTCCCAACGCTCATGCTGCCGACAACGCCCAGCAGTGTTATGTGGTACAGATAGGGAGCCCAATCCCCCTCATTTACCTCATCTGGAAGATGCAGTTTATATGTGTGCATGCACAGGTTCCACCCATGTATGCCGTTTACAAATGTATTTTCCTCCCATAACAGGAGCTGCTTCTGCCATTGCTCACATTGTTCAAACAATTTCAGCCATCGCAGCGTATCATCCCCGCAGCCAGCAAGCTCTTTTTCAAGCAGAAAACGCAGAATCCACTTTTCCGCATCCATTCCAAAGGCTGCTTCCACATATTCTTTTAAGCCCAAGGAGTTTATCACCTCTTAATAGTTCCTGAAAGGAATGCAGGGTTGAATTGAAATTTTTAGTGGTGTGTCATTTATCAGCACCATTCACTAAACAATGCCCATATAGAAAGCGCCCCGATGAATGGAAGGTCACGGCTTTTTGCTCTCTATTGCCGGTATGGTACACGCAAAACCCGTTATGGTTGCCAATAAAATAGCGCCGCCCATGGGCTGGTTTACGGTGATACCAATGAAAAAGCCAATTACAGCGGCTGCAATCATTATAATAGTGGAGTAGATGGTTCTCATACTCTCCAATGGACAGAGGAAGGGAAACATTTTGCCTGTTCCATACGGTTCTGTCAATCTCAAGCCTGCTCTGGCTTGGCGGGCAGGTAAGAAAGGAACTGGTAGCTTTGCCCATCCCCGGCCAGCAGAATGGTCAGCTCCATGTGCTGGGATGCCTGGGAGGGATAGCTGAGCTCAATGGGGAGGATGCGCTTTTCCCCCTCGCTGCGGGGTGTGCCCAACAGCAGCACCGGACATTCCCCGATACCGGGAGGCCCGGGCATCTGGTAGCCCTGGTGTTCCGCCAGGTAATAGAGCGGGTCGCTGCGCAGCTGCTCCGGGGTGACATCAAAGTACTGCATCAGTGTGGCTTCAAACTCCTCCTGGGGATAGAACCAGCCATAGTCCTCCCCCAGGGGGGAGCTGTATTTTTCCACCAGCTCCTCGTAGGGCTGGTCGGACACATAGCCCCAAAACCAGCTGTAAGCGTCGGCGGAGGTGAGCTCCGAGGCGCTTGCCCAGCCGTTGGCGGAGTAGTAAAGGCTAAGCCCGGGCAGCGGTTGCAGCTCGCCTGTGCCAGGGTTTTCCTCGGCGCCAAAGGTCATGGCCACCTGCTCGTAAAAATAGGGTTCCTCTTCGATGGAGTGATTGCCGTTGGCAGGGGTGTTTTCCTGCTGGCCCGGGGCGGCAGTGCCGGGGTCTGGGGCCGAGATAACGGGTTTTTCTGCCGGGGTGCAGGCGCCAAGCGCCGACAGGGCCAGGGCAGCAAGCAGGGCATAGAATAATTTTTTCATCGCAGCTTCCTTCCTCCTTCTGTTCTTATCTATCAAAAGGTTGCAAAAATGGGGGCAGGTTCCGTATACTTCGGCAGGAAAAAGGGCCGCCGGAGCGGGTATGCCCCAATTGATATTATACAGACAAACAGGGGCGGGTGTTACCGGCCCCCATCAACTATAGCACATAGCGTAAAGCGGTTCAAGCCCCTTGCCGGCAATCAGTTGCCGGGGGCGGATAGCTGCCCGGCGGGAAGGGCCGGTTTTTCGGCGCCGGGGGCGCGTAGGGCCAGGGCATACCAGGCGTTGTTTTCACCCCAGGTGGCCTCCATCAAAATCCCTGTATAGGGGCAGTCTGCCTGATAGTCCGGCAGGGTAAAGGTGACACTGCCGTTCTGGTCGGGCTGCTGGCTGTTGGCCTCGGACATGCCCGCCTCCTCGACGGGCATGCCCTCCCCGTCCCGGCCCTCCAGCAGGATACGCACCTGTTCCGGTCTGCCGCCCTCCGGAAAGGTGAGGGTGATGCTCTGTCCAGGCTCCCCGGTGGGGGTTTCGCCGCCGTGATGCTGGATAACAGCAGTGAGCAGGTCGGTGCCGCACTGGACGCTGCCATCCCAGTATTCGGCCCGGTACAGGATGGGAATGGATATCCCCTCTATATCGGCGGAAATTTCCGGAGGTTCGGCCGGATTATCCGCCACTGGGGTGGAAGAATCGGCCAGGGAGGGGGTGGGCACAGAGCTGCTGCCCTCCCCCTGGGCATTGCAGCCGGACAGTAGGAGCAGGATGGCCAGCGTTGCCGGCAGGATATTTTGTTTCATCATCTATATTCCTCCTTTGGTATTATAGCCACTTATCCAAACAGTGCGGTTGGAAGGAGGCTTTTGTTGCAGGGGAATGCCTGGCACACAACAAAAATGCCCCAGGCAACAGAGCCGGGGCGTTTTTTAAAGAAAACAGAGCATTTGGGGAGGGGAGCGTGCCGGGTGTACAGGAAAACCCCCGGAAAACCAAGGTTCTCCGAGGGCTTTGAGCAGTTTTGATACGGGTCTGCCAGCAGATTATCTCTTGCTGAACTGGGGAGCGCGCCGGGCGCCTTTCAGGCCGTACTTCTTTCTTTCCTTCATTCTGGGGTCACGGGTGAGCAGGCCGGCCTTCTTGAGGATGGGGCGTATCTCATCGCCGTGCTGCAGCAGGGCGCGGGAAACGCCGTGACGGATAGCGCCGGCCTGGCCGGACACACCGCCGCCTGCTACGGTGCAGATAATATCAAACCGGCCCAGGGTGTCGGTAATCTCCATGGGCTGTCTTACAATCAGCTTGAGGGTTTCAAGGCCGAAGTAATCGTCAATATCTCTGTTATTGATGGTGATTTTGCCGGAGCCAGGGTACATTCTTACACGGGCAACCGAGTGCTTTCTTCTGCCGGTGCCGTAGTAGTAGGGCTTGGAATCGTACATTCTAATATCCTCCTCTCAAATTACAGAGACCACACAGTGGGGTTCTGAGCCTGGTGGTTGTGCTGGTCACCCTTGTAGATGCGCACTCTTGTCAGAGCCTTGCGGCCAATGGTGGTATCGGGAACCATTCCCTTAATAGCCAGCATCATGGCCTGCTCGGGCTTTTCGGCCATCAGCTTGTCATACCGGGTCTCCTTGAGGCCGCCAATCCAGCCGGAGTGATGGCGGTAGAACTTCTGCTCCAGCTTCTTGCCGGTGAGCACTGCCTTATCGGCATTGATAACAATTACATGGTCGCCGCAATCTACATGAGGGGCAAAGTCGGGCTTGTGCTTTCCTCTGAGAATGGTGGCTACGGCAGCGGCAGTGCGGCCCAGGGGGCGGCCTGCTGCATCAATGATATACCACTTGCGGCTGATTTCCTGAGCCTTGGGCATAGTAGTCATAGTTTTTACCTCCTAAAAATTTTTTGCCCGCACTATTCCGGGCGAACTGTATTGACAGGGTCCGAGCAATCGGACTGAAATATGCTGTCAAAGCGACAAGCACTATTATAAAGGCGCGGGAGGCAAAAGTCAACACTTTTTCTTTATTTTTTAATGTGCAGCGGTACTATCTCTGTTTTTCTCGGTTTTTCACATCATTTTCTCCCGAATGCTCCATTTCCATTTTATTTTTTGGGCAGCGGGAAAAGGGGCAGAAAAGCCTTTTAAATAGGTACTTCGTAAGAAAACGCCGCACCCTTGCCAAAGGGTACGGCGCTGCCGCGGGTGGTTTATTGTAAGGTTGAACCGGGCAGCTGTTTGGAAACCCTAATTGGTAGCGCACCAGAGCAGCTCCAACTCCTGTTGGCCGGTGTGCGCATCGGTGCTTTCCTGCTGGGGAACAAACTGCTCCCGCAGGTAGAACTGTACAGCCCGGGTGTTGTTCTGGTACACATGCAGGCGCAGCCGGCCTTTTTCCTGCTTGGCAAAATCCAGCAGCTGCCGGCCGATTCCCCGGCCCTGCGCTCCTGGCCGGACAAAGAGGCCGGCGATGTACTGGCCGTCCAGGCCGATAAACCCCAGCACCTGCCCCGCCGCTTCATAGATATAAACTTCTGCCTGGGCAAGCTGCTCCCGGACGGCGGCAAAGTTGCCCTGCCAGTATTCCGCCGGGATAAAGGCGTGGGCCTGGATGTTGGTATCCAGCCAGATTGCTGCCACCTGGGCAAGGTCCGGCGGTTGTAATGGTCGAATCATCTTATTTTTCTCCATTATAATTTTATCTGTCCCAAACCATACTAAAAGGGAGGACGGACTATAGGGCAAAAAAAGAGGGCCTGGTTTTCCAGGCCAGTACAAAGGGATTGTAGCTAATTATTATAACAAAATAAAAGGGGATATTCAAGAGGTGTTTCTGTGAAAAATGGACAAAATAGAGTGGAAGGGGCAAGTTTCATCAAATTGCAACAATTATCGCTGGGAAGTCGGGAGGAGTTTAAGTAAAATATCAATTTAATTTTATTTAATAGAATGTTAAAATTTGAGTTGTGGAAGATTGTTCTTTCAAGGAAACATGAAACTGTATGCGATGATGGAGGAAAAGTATGAAAAAGCTTTTAAGTTTGCTGCTGGCGGCAGCAATGGCTGTTTCGGCACTGACTGGTTGCTCCGGCGACAACAACAGCTCTGCCGGGAATGCCGGCGACGAGGTAACCGGCACTGTTGTGCTCAAGGTTGCCCACAACATGGACTTTGTCACCATCCCTGATGCCGTACTGGCAGCCGGTGAGCGGCTCAACGCCAAGTATGCCAGCGAGGGCCGGGACCTGAAGATTGAGTTTGAAACCGACTATTCCAGCATTGACTGGACCGAGTACCACAACAATGTTATTTTTGCCCAGAAGAACGGCGAAGGCCCGGACATCTTCTCGCTGGACAGCGATGTAGCTGGTTTTGTAAAGGCCAACATGCTGCTGGATATCTCCGATATGATGACCGAGGACTTTGTAGACGGCATTTTCACCCCCTTTATGGTGGACGGCAAGGCCTATGGCATGCCCTTTGACCTGCCGGTACGGGTTATCTACTACAACAAGGCTGCTCTGAAGACAATTGGCTGGAGTGATGAGCAGATTGCTGCCCTGCCCCAGCAGATGGCCAGCGGCGAGTTTACCTGGGAGCAGTTCCTGGCACTCTGCGCCGAAGTACAGTCCAAGGGCGCTGCCGAATGGGGCCTGGCACACCGTCCCGGCGCCGGCAACGACTTCCTGGATGTGATGATGACCCTGGGCGGCGAGTATATCAGCGAGGATGGCAAGCTGGTGTTTGACAGCGAGGGCCTCCAGCGCTTCTTCCAGGAGATCTATGACAATGCCAATGTAACCAAGATTACACCCACCAACCTGAGCCAGATGGGTTGGCCCACCATTAACAAGATGGTAGGCGACGGCACTGCCTTTGCTTACTATGGCCCCATCTACTCCGCTACCTATGTGGCCGGTGCAGTGGAAAAGACCCCCGAGCAGTTTGCCGAGGATGTGGGCTTTGCCGTATTCCCGGCTTCCCAGTATAACAGCCAGCCCTTCTGCATCGCGGCACCCCAGGGCATGGGCATCAACGCCAACACCCAGTACCCCGAAATCTGCAAGGATCTGTTCCGGGAGCTGTACAGCGGCGAGTCCATCGGCCAGCTGTCCCACCATGCCGATACCATCTTCACCCTTTCTTCTGTAAAGGCTGCCAATGAGATGGAAGATATCAAGACCAACCCCATCCTGAAGGAAGTTGGCTACATGGCTGACCTGTCCATCTCCGAGCCCAATGTGGAGGGCTTCACCACCTTTGTTACCGAGATGCACAAGCAGATTGTTCTGCTGGAGCTGGGCCAGACCACACCGGAGCAGGCTGTGGCCGACCTGAAAACCCAGGTTGAGATCAATCTCGATGCCGACATTGTAGTATACAAGTAAATCGCCGGCTTTTTAAGCTGGCAGACGCAGTGACAGCAGGCATAGGCTTTCCGCTGGGAGGGCCTATGCTGTCATTGTAAATAGGCAAATTTTTTGTGTGGCGGGGCAGGGCCTGCCGTGTCCACACCATGTAGCAAAGGAGTAGACATGAAACGAAATATGCGGCAGAAAAATATGCAGGCATACTTTTTTCTATCGCCTTTTTTAATTTTTATTACGGTCCTTTACATCCTGCCGGCCATTTTGACAGTGGCAATGGCCTTTACCAAGCTGGATTCCGCCTTTATTTGGGAATTTAATGGGCTGAACAACTTCCGGAAAATTTTTAAGGACCCCAATACCATCATCATTATTAAAAATACGCTCTTTTATGTATTGGTTACCATCGTGTTCACCGTGGTGCTGGATTTGTTCTTTGCCATTATGACCACCTATTTTATCCAGGACGAGCGGAAGGGCAACCTGTTCAAAGCTATTTTGATGATTCCCATGATCACCCCGGCCGTGGTGTATTCGGTGCTGTGGATCTGGCTGCTGGAGGCCACCGATACCGGCCTGGCCAACCAGTTCTATCTGGCCTTAGGGGGCACCCAGGCTGTAAACTGGATTGCCCAGTACCCCTTTACGGTGGTTATCCTTGCCACGCTGCTCACCAGCATTGCCTATGGCACCACCGTGTTTTCCTCGGCGGTGAAGAGCATACCGGAAAACCAGTTCCGGGCGGCCCGGGTGGATGGCGCCGGCGAGTGGGAGATTGTGCGCAACATCATCCTGCCCAACCTGCGTTTTCACATCACCTTTATCACCCTGTGGGAGACGCTGGGGCTGCTTACCAACTATGTAACCATCATGCTCATTACCAACGGTGGCCCGGGAGTGCAAACCGAGGTTTGGGCCCTGAGCTCCTACCACAAGGCCTTTGCAGACAGCCAGTACGGCTATGGCGCCGCCATTTCGGTGCTGCTTATTTTGGTGGTTATGGTGCTGATGCTGGTTATTGCAGCAGTGATGCGCCGCCAGGAAAAATCCCAGGGATAGGAGGGGGAAGATGAAAAACGATACAAGACCCCGCTTTGAGCGGAAAAAGGAGAATATAGCCGTTCTGGTGATGATACTGCTGTGCATCCCGGTGCTGTTTATCTACTTCTCCTTCTTCAAAAATGCCTTTTTTGTAGGGGGCACCGGCGCTTTTACACTGGATAACTTCCGGTTTTTGTACGAGCCCATTGTATTGGGCCAGCGCACGGTGCAGCCCATTGGCCAGGCGTTTACCAACACGGTTATCTTTACCGCCATCTCCACTGTGTGCGAGGTGGTTATCAGCTGTATGGCCGGCTATGCCCTGGCCCGGATGGAGTTCACCGGCAAGCGGGTTATCACCTTTTCGCTGCTTTCGCTGCGGCTGTTCCCCGGTGTGCTGCTGCTCATCGGCGCTTTGTATGTGCTGATGTATCTGGGGGTGCTCAATACCCTGTTTGGCGTAATTATTGTGGCCATTGCGCTGCGGCTGCCGGGCTCCACCTTTATCATCCGCAACTTTTTCACCGGCATCCCCCGGGATATTGAAAACTCGGCCCTGGTGGATGGCTGCAACCGGATGACCGCCTTTTTCCAGGTAATTATCCACATGGTAAAACCGGGCATTGCGTCCATTAGCATGTTTGCGTTTATGAGCGCATGGTCCAACTATCTATTGTTCAACACGCTTATTTTCAACACAAAAACCCCTGTGCTGGCCACCTATCTGCGGGTGCTTTCCCGCAATGACCAGATGATAGCCGATTACGGCGTGTTTGCCGCAATGGCGCTGGTTTACATGCTGCCGGTGCTGGTATTCTTCTTTATATCCCAAAAACAGCTGATGGAGGGGAACATCTCAGGAGGGAAAGGTATATGATTCGTATAGAGGCGCTCCGCAAGGAGTTTGATAAGGGCGTTGTGGCCCTGGACAGTATTGACTTGACCTTTGAGGAGGGCAGCTTTGTGGCGCTGCTGGGGCCTTCGGGCTGCGGCAAAACCACCACGCTCAACTGCATTGCCGGCCTGCTGGAGCCCACCTCCGGCAGCATCTACTTTGATGAGCAGGAGGTGACCAACCTGCCCCCGAAGGATAGGAATATTGGCATGGTGTTCCAGTCCTATGCCCTTTACCCGCACATGAAGGTGATTGACAACATCGCTTTTTCGCTGAAACAGAAGGGGATGCCCAAGGCGGAACGGCATGAGAAGGCCCGGAAGATGGCCCAAAAGCTGCAGATTGAACACCTGCTGGAGCGGATGCCGGGAGAGCTTTCCGGCGGCCAGCAGCAGCGGGTTTCCATGGCCCGGGCGCTGGTGAAGGAGCCCAAGGTGCTGCTGCTGGACGAGCCCATGTCCAACCTGGATGCCCGGCTTAAAATTGAGATTCGGGACGAAATTCGCCGCATCCAGCAGGATTTGGGGGTTACCTCCATCATCGTTACCCACGACCAGGAGGAGGCAATGGCCATGGCGGATAAAATTGCCATCCTGGATAACGGGCACATCCAGCAGTTTGACACGCCGGAGATGCTCTACCACCACCCGGCCAACCTGTTTGTAGCCCACTTTATGGGCAACCCGCCCATGAACTTTATCGACGCCAGTGTTTCCATCCGGGAGGATGGCACCTGGCTGCAGGGGGAAACCTTTGCCGTGCGCGCCCCGGCTGCCATTGCCGAAAAGCTGGCCCAGATGGACGGCAAGGCGGTGGTGATTGGCGTGCGTTCCCACCAATTGGATGTCTCCCTGGCCCCGGCCCCGGAAACACTGGAGCTAAAACTGTCCATTGTGGAAAACCTGGGCAAGGAGGTTATGGTATCCGGCGAACTGGGGGAGAGCCGCATCCGGGTAACCATGCCCGACGGCTTTGCCGGCAGCTATGAGGAGCTCACCACCCTGCGCCGCCAGGGGGGCAGCGTCTACCTGGGGCTGCAAAAGGAGTTTAATGTGTTTGATAAGGAAAGCGGCGTCAATCTTATTGGATAGAAAGGAGGCGGAGCGCATGACCTTTACGGAACAACTCAGGGCGGACTTTGGCAAGCGGCTGATGGTGGGGGGGCACCGGGGGCATCTTTCAGAGATCCGGGAAAACACCATCGAAAATTATAAACAGGTGCTGGGCACCGGCATCAGCCACATTGAAATTGACATCCAGCTTACAAAAGATGATGTAACGGTAATTTATCACGACTTTGACCTGGCCGAGAACAGCCCCCTCACCGGCAGGATACGGGACTACACCCTGGCCGAGCTCAAGGCGGCCTTTCCCATTGATACACTGGATGAAACAGTGGCCTGGTGCAAGGAGAACGGACAGGCCATTGCCTTTGAACTGAAAAGCCGGGCCCTGGATATGTATGCGTATATGCCTATTATCGGCCGGCAGCTGGCTGAAACCATTGCCCGGTACGATTTTTACGGGATGTGCTTTGTGTTCAGCACCGACTACCGCACCCTGCGCCAGATAAAGGGGCTGGATTCCAAAATCCCGCTGGGGCTGATTGTGCCCTTTACCCCGGCCGACCCGGTGGCGCTGATGCGGGAGATGGACGCCATCATCTACCTGACCTATATTGACGGCCTCAGCCCGGAGATTGTCCGGCAGCTGCATGATGCCGGCTACTATGTGGATGGCTCGGTTATCAATACAAAGGAGCGCCTGGAAAAGGCGCTGGAACTGGGCGTGGACCTGATTGAAAGCGATCACCCGGCGGCTATACTGGAACTGTACAAGGAGATGAGCCGATGATAGCCAACTACCACACCCACACCCGCTGGTGCCACCATGCCCAAGGGGAGATTGAGGACTATATCCGGGAGGCCATTGCCCGGGGGCTGCAGGCCATTGCCATCACTGAACATGTCCCCCATACCGCCAACTTTGACCCCCGGCGGATGCAGTGGGAGGAATTTCCGGCCTTCAATGCCGAGCTGGACGCCCTCATTGCCCAATACGCCGGGCAGATCCGGGTAATCAAGGGGATGGAGTGTGAATTTTATCCCTTTTCGCTCGATAATTACCGGATGTTCCGGGAGCAGTACGGCTACCGTCTGCTCATTTTGGGGCACCACACCAGCAAGGACCGCAGTGTGGATAACTTTGCCCCCAAGGGGCGGCGGGAGCTGCAGCTCTACGCCGATGAGGTGGTTGAGGGCCTTTCCACCGGCCTGTTCACCTTTTTGGCCCATCCCGATGTGGCGCTGAGCGGCTATGGCCAAACCGATGCCTTTGCCCTGGAGCAGATGGGGCGCATCTTTGCCTGCTGCCAGGAGCTGCATATCCCGGTGGAAATCAATGCCAACGGCTTCCGGGATGGCCGGCGCTACCCCGACCGGCAGGTGTGGGAGCTTTCCCGGCAGTATGACCTGACCTATCTCATCAACTCGGATGCCCACCTGGTGGAGCACCTGTGCGACCAGGCCGGCGTGGGAGGCACCGAAGCCTTTGCCCGGGAGTTGGGCATTCCGGTGACCGGGTGGTTCGACTGGTAACAGTGCTAAAAGGCCTTTGGGGAGATGCCCCCAAGGGCTTTTTTGGTTATTTTTCTGCCTTCGTCCCAAAAGGAAATTATTTTTTCGACCGCTATTTACTTTTTATGGCTTTTCCTATATCATCAAGGTATAACTGTATTTCGGTCAACTGTACGATGGGAATAACCCGCTCAAAGTTGCCGGGACAGGGAAAGAGGGGAAACAGAGGGATGGACGGCATCAACACAACACTCTGCTATATCCGGGAAGGGGAGCGCTGCCTGATGCTCCACCGGGTGAAGAAGCAGAACGATATGAACCGGGACAAGTGGATAGGCATTGGCGGCAAGTTTGAACCGGGGGAAAGCCCGGAGGACTGCCTGTTGCGGGAGGTGTGGGAAGAAACCGGCCTGCGGCTGACCCGGTACCGCTACCGGGGGATTATCACCTTTGTATCCAGCGAATATGGCACCGAATATATGCACCTGTTCGATGCCGATGGGTTTACCGGGTCCCTGCGGGGGTGCGACGAGGGGGAGCTGGTGTGGATCGAGTGGGGCCGCCTGCGGGAGCTGCCCCAGTGGGAAGGGGACGCCATTTTTTTGCAGCTGCTGGAAACCGATTGCCCCTTTTTCTCGCTGAAGCTCTGCTATACCGGTGACCGCCTGATACGGGCAGTGCTGGACGGCAGGGAACTGCTGAACCGGGAGGTGGCAGGATGAAAAAGACGGCCAATATTTTAACGGCCGCCCTGCTGGCCCTGTCCCTGGGCGGCTGCAGCCCGGCGGAGCTGGAATTTTCCCCAAACCCGGCGGTGCATCCGGCGGGGGAGGAGCTGACGGTGTGGTTTGCCACCGACCCCCACTATCTCTCCCCGGAACTCACCGATAGGAGCGAACCCTTTTTGACTATGGTATCCCGAGGGGATGGAAAAACCGCCCATTACTCCCCGGAGATTGTCGCCGCCCTGCTGGAGCAGGCCAGGGAGGAGCAGCCTGATGTGCTGATTTTAGGTGGGGACTTAACCTTTAACGGCGAACGGCAAAGCCACCAGGAACTGGCTGAACAGCTTACTGAACTGGAGGCTGCCGGTGTTCCGGTGCTGGTTATCCCCGGCAACCACGACCTGAACAACCCCATGGCCTACTGCTATCGGGGCGATACGGCCGAACCGGCCGAGAGCGTAACCGGGGCGGAATTCCGGCAGCTCTATGCCAACTTTGGCTATGCCGACAGCATCACCCACGACGAGAGCTCGTTCAGCTATGCCTATGCCCTGGCCGAGGATTTGTGGCTGGTGGCAGTGGATGCCAACAGCGAGGAACACCCCGGCTGGGTGAAGGACAGCACCTTGCAGTGGCTGGATGAAACCCTGGCCCGGGCTGAGGAGGAGGGGGCGGCGGTTATCACCTTCACCCATCAGAACACTCTGCGGCACAACGGGCTGTTCCCCTATGGCTATACCATCCTCAATAACCAAAGCGTCCAGGATGTACTGCTCAAACATGGGGTGGGGCTGAACCTCACCGGGCATATCCACCTTCAGCACATCGGCACGCTGGAAGGCCTCCGGGAGGTGACCACCTCCTCGCTGGCCATTGTGGAAAACCATGTGGGGCGCGTTACCATCCAACCCGACCGCAGTGCGGTGTATGAAACCTTTTCGGCCGATGTGCAGGGCTACGCCCAGCGGCAGGGGCTAAAGGATGAAAACCTGTTAAACTTTTCCGCCTATAGCCGGGATTATTTTGTCCGGTATTCGCTGCGGGGCGTGGCGGAAGGGGTCGCAGGCCTTGGCTTGACGCCGGAACAGCAGGAACAGATGGCGGAAGTGGCCCAGGAGATGAACTGCCTGTACTTCACCGGCCGCCTGAGCGGCACAAAAGAGGAGCTGCTGGCCACCTCTGGCGGAACACTTTGGCGGCAGCAGTTCCGCCAGAACAGAATGGGCGAATACCTGGAATACCTGGCGGCCACCTGTGTCCGGGACGAGAATGCCCTGGAGCTTGCGCCGCTGTGGCTAAAGGGATATTAAAAAATGAAATGGAAGGGGGCAGAAAAATATGACCATCAAGCATCTGCGCATCTTTGTGGCGGTTGTGGACAACAAAACCATGCATGCCGCAGCTGAAAAGCTGTTTATCTCCCAGCCTACAATTACCCAAACCATCAAGGAGATGGAGGAGCACTATGGCTGCCTGCTGTTTGAGCGCTTTGGAAAGCGGCTGGTTATCACCCCGGTGGGGCGGGAGCTGTTGGGCTATGCCCGGGGGCTGCTGGCCGAGTATGAACGAATGGAGCAGGCCATTGTCAGCCTGGGCAATCTGGAACTGATTCGGGTGGGGGCGACCATTAGCATCGGGGAGCAGATGCTGGTACCGCTGATTACCGAATTTGAAACGATGCACCCCAAGGTGCGTCTGGAAGTAGTGGTGGACAACTCCGAAAACCTGCTGGGCCGTTTGGCCTCTGGCCGGCTGGATGTCTGTGTGCTGGATGGCACCGACCGGGGGGATGAGATGGTGCTGCTGCCCTTTCACCGGGACCGGCTGACACTGGTGGCGGCGCCGGGGCACCCGCTGAGTGAGGAGGCATTTATTACACCGGAACAGCTGGCCCAGTATGACTTTGTCATGCGGGAGGAGGGCTCGGTGCCCCGCCGCCTGCTTACGGCCTACTTTGGCCGGTATGGCATCACCCCGCGGATTAAATGGTCCTGTGCCAACCTGCACACGGTCATCCAGGCGGTGGCAGCCGGGCAGGGGATATCCCTGCTCTACTCGGTGCTGGTGCAGAAGGAGATTGACGCCGGCGTCCTGGTGGAAATTCCGGTGCCGGAGCTCAGCGGCGAGCGGGATATTGCCCTGGCTATCCACCGGCACAAGGCCCGCAGCCAGGCGTTGGAACACTTTATTGAGCATTGCCGCCAGTTTGGCCAGTTTAGGGAGTAGGCGGCTTTGCAGCAGGGCAAAAACCGCTGCGCCGGATAGCCGGGCAGGAAAAACAGAATTAGAAATAGAAAAAAGCCCTCTGTATCAGGTACAGAGGGCATCTTTTTAGGCCAGCAGGCCGGGTATTAGGCTATAGAGCAGGGTACCCACAATACCGGAACCGAAAATAACCATAATCGGCCCGGCTTTTTTTAGCCGAAGCAGGGCAAAGGCGGTGAGGAACAGCCCCAGTTCCACCCATTTCAGGTTGCCCGGGGTCAGGGCGGCGCTGGCAGAACCGAACAGTGCCAGGAGAAGGATGGACAGGGCTGCCGAGGAGATGAGGGCCACCACGGCGGGGCGCATACAGCTCAGCACAGTTTTTACAGCGTCCAGGCTGCTGTACTTGTTATAGATATAGGCCAGCACCAGGCTGAAAAAGATGGGCGCCAGGATACAGCTGATGGTGCACAGCACCGCCCCCAGCAGCCCGGATACCCGGATACCCACAAAGGTGGCCGAGTTGATGGCCACCGGCCCGGGGGTCATCTCGGCAATGGTGATAAGGTCGGCAAATTCGGCCAGGGAGAGCAGGTGGTAGGTGTCCACCACCTGGTTTTGAATCAGCGGGATGGCTGCGTAACCGCCGCCGACACTGAACAGGCCCACCTGGAAAAAGGAGGCAAACAGCTGAATAAGCAGGGTTTCCATTTAGCCCACCTCCTTCTTGGCATTGTTCAGGGACTGGAATACGGCCAAAGCGATGCCCACGCCCAGGCAGGCAAAGATGATGTACATGGCCCCGATTTTTAAAAATGCCCCCATGACAAAGGTAATGGCCATCAGGCCGATGTACAACGGGTTTTTGGTTTTAAGGACATTGAGCGCCATGCCCACCACCACATCCACCAGCACAGCGGCCACGCCGGCCCGCATAACGGTCAGCGCCAGGGCAATGGTGGCGTTGGTGCGGAACTGGTCATAAAACTGTGCCACAATGGAAATAATAATCATGGGTGGCAGAATGGCCCCCAATGTGGCGGCCAGCACGCCGGGGATGCCAGCCAGCCGGTAGCCGGTAATCACCGAGGTGTTCACCACCACCGGACCGGGGCAGGACTGGGCAATGGCGGTGATGTCCAGCATCTCTTCCTCCGAAAGCCAGCCGTACTCCTCCACAATTTTTTTCTTCATCAGCGATACAATGACAAACCCGCCGCCAAAGGTGCAGGAACTGAGCACAAACATTGTTGTAAAAAGCTTCAGCGGCATCGATTTTTTTGTTGGTTGTGCCGAAACTGCTGCAGCATCGCTGTTTTGGGTATTCTTTTCGTGCCAAGACATTGCATTTACCTCCATAAACTGATATAACATAGTATATCACCTCGGGACACCGAGAGGAAATAGAAAGTTGCTTGGAAATTGATAGGATTATCCTATCAATTTTTAGGCTTTAAGAAGATGTTTAACTTCAGGAGGAACCAGACTGCCCATGAACAAAAACCAGGAAACTACCAACCAGATTACCCAAGGCAATATTTTAAAACAGCTTTTGGTCTTCTTTTTCCCCATTCTGCTGGGCACCTTTTTCCAGCAGCTGTACAATACGGCCGACGCCATTGTGGTGGGCAACTATGTGGGCACAGTGGCATTGGCGGCGGTGGGCGGCTCCACCGGCACCCTGATAGGCCTGTTTGTCAATCTGTTTGTAGGGGTGGCGTCGGGCACCACAGTGGTAATTGCCCAGTGCTATGGCGCCCAGGACTTTGAGGGGGTGCGGCGCACTGTGCATACCTCGGTGGCCTTTGCCGTGGTGGCCGGCGCAGTCTGCACGGTAATTACACTGATGGCGGCGCCCTGGGCGCTGCGGGCAATGGGCTCGCCGGAGGAGGTAATCCCATCGGCGCTGCTATACCTGCGGGTGTATGCTATGGGAATGGTACCCTCCTTTGTGTACAACATCGGGGCCGGCGTGCTCCGGGCGGTGGGGGATACCAAGCGCCCGCTCTACTTTCTTATCATTGCCTGCCTGACCAACATTGTGCTGGATGTGCTGTTTGTTATCGTTTTTCACTGGGGGGTATTTGGGGTAGCCTGCGCCACAGTGCTCTCCCAGCTGGTGAGCTGCATGCTCATTTTAATGCTGCTTATGCGCAGCACCGCTGTGTTTAGCATCAATCGTGCCGAAATCCGGCTTACCAACTACAGCCTGCGCCGGGTGCTCATGGTGGGGGTGCCCTCGGCCGTACAGGGCAATATGTACACCATTGCCAATATTATCATCCAGTCGGTTATCAATTCCTTTGGCACCCTGACAGTGGCCGCCTGGACGGCGTACAGCAAGGTGGACGGCTTTTTCTGGATGATTATGAGCGCCCTGGGCATTTCGGTCACCACCTTTGTGGGGCAGAACTTTGGGGCGCAGCTGTATAAGCGCATCCGCCAGAGCGTGCGCGTCGGCCTGGTGCTGGGTTTTGCAGTGGCGGCGCTTTGTGGCGGGGTGTTTATGGCCTTTTCCAGCACGGTGTTGGGCTGGTTTACCGATTCGGCCGATGTAATGGCCATTGGCATTCGCATCATGGAGCTGACCATGCCGTTTTATTTTACCTATATCTGTGTGGAGGTGCTCTCCGGCGCCATCCGCGGCACCGGCGATTCCTTCCTGCCCATGTTCATCTCGGCCAGCGGCATCTGCCTGCTGCGCATTCTCTGGGTATTTGTGGCGCTGCCCCTCTTCCCGGGGTTTGATACGGTGGTTATTGTCTATCCCATCAGCTGGGCGGCCACTTCGGTGCTGTTTATCCTCTACTATCTGCACGGCGGCTGGCTGCGCCGGCGCATCTCCATTATGGGCTATGCCCCGGAGGAAAAACGGGCCAAAGCCTAAGGGGTATCAAAGAAAGGGGGATGAAAATGAAAACAGCACTGGTGAGCACCACAGGCGGCACGGCAGTCTGCCAGAGCAAGGCAGAACTGGCGGGGCTCATACGGCAGGGCGCTGCCCTGCCCCAGGGGGAGGAGCTGTGGGTGAGCGACGAACGGGAGCAATACCCCTGCCTTTCTATCCTGGTGAAAGGGGAAAATGCCTGTGTCCACTATTTCCAGAATGAGGATGGGGAGGTTTGGCAGTCCTGCGGGGAGTTTGACACAGAGGTCCTGTTTTTGGCCGGTGGCGAGGAATGGATGGCCCCGGAGGATGTAATTATCCCACTGGAACAGGCGGTTTGCTGTGCCGAAGCGTTTTGGGATACGGGGGAACGCCCCGGCTGCATCGAATGGGACGCTTTGTAGATGGCCGAAAGGAATGTATCGTAAAGAGGAGCGGGGATACTTTGGGAAAGCATGTCACCGGCGCACTCCCCTATGGCTATCTGCACGATCCGGACGACCGCCAGAAGCGGATTTTGGATGAGGAATCCGCCCCTGTGTCAAGCGCATCTTCCAGGATGTTATCGAGGGCAGGCCCTTGCCAGAATTGAGGAGGAATTGACCGCCGAGAGGATACTCACCCCTGCCGCCTATTGGGGGGCCATCGGGGAGCGAGTGAACATGGACGCGTCGGGCGCAAACCCCTGCAAATGGGACACCGCCACCCTATCTTGCGGCGGGAGCAGCAGACCAGCAGGGCGCAGGATATAGAGCGATAACCAGCAGGGTGGCAGGGTATGAACCGCCGCCCTGTTTTAAATGAACCTGATAAATACAAAGTTATTTGCTGAACCTAATAACAAGAGTTTCTTGCAATGGATACTGAAAAGTTTTGTTTCCCCATGGCATTTCCACTCTTAACATTCCATCTGCTATGTCAGTAAACAAGAATGTACCAACATCGGTTTTTTCTTCTTTCCAATCATCAGAAGGATAAACAAGAATAGGATGCCTATCCAGACTAAAAGTTTCAAGATTAAGCAAATTTAATTCACCAAATGCGTAATACAGTTCTCCGTTTTCATCAGTCTTTGCATTTTCCTTATACCACGAACCAGTACGAAAAGTCTGAATTAAAATTTTTTCGTTATCTGCAAAATCGTAGTTGGCATTCTCTCCATATAAATAATCAGAATCATACAAAAATTTGAACTGACTATCCACAATTTCAAACAATGCGAACCCTTCTTCGCTCTGGCCAGAAAAATAAGAAAAAATCACATATTTTTCAGATGATGATAGCAGCAATGAACCACCACCATAACCACCAGAGGGATATGGGAATTGGAATGTATCTTTTGTCTTGCCATTTAAGACTAAAGACAACGAAATGTCATCCTCATCTTGTAAAATAATTTTGCTTCCATCTGCTAAAACCAAAAGATTTACCAAATTATTCATAAGGAATATGCCTCCAATCACCGATTTGTCAATCAGCCTATGGACTTAAGTATAGCACATTTCCCCGCCGAAAATAATCCGCATCCTATGCCGTTCCGACTATCCAGACCGTCAAGGGCCGAGTAGTATTTTTTCGCGCAGGGCGCAAAAAAATCTCCACTCTAAATCCTTGATTGTCTGGATTTTTGCCGTTGCCATTTCGCCGCTGAAAAACGGGGAACAGGATTTGACAACCCTGCCCCCACGCCCCTGGCCTCTCCCCAAAAACAGGATGAGGGCAAGCGCGTAACCGGGGAGCGTGGACATTTAGACCTGCGGCACTGCCCCAACCCCCCATGAATACGGGCTTTCTGTTACGCTCTAAGCCCCGGTGCGGGGTAAGGGTTTTATACTGCCTGCCCCCGAAACGGCTTCTGTCCTCTACAGGGCTTTTTCCGCCCGATTTTCCCATCCCTTGAAAAGTTCCTCTTGATAAAAAGCTGAAAGCCTGTGTATGAGAACAGCATGGGGGAATTGCTCTCCCATGCTGTTTTGTTCAGTGTTTAGGTTGGCATGCTGTGTTCCGCTTCGGCGCTGCGGGCGGCCAGTACACAGCCAATCAGCTCGCCGCTGCCATCCTCCGGCACCAGGGCGGTAATTTCCAGCTGGCGCTCGTACCCATCGCCGCCCCGTACTGTCAGCAGGGTGCTGTAAACCTCCCCGGTGTTCCGGGGGAAGTCCGCCAGCCACTGCTCCCGGCTGTCCGCCAGCGGCGCCCCATCTGATGCCAGGATGTCCTCCCGGGGCTGGGGGGAAAGGAGGGGGTCGCAGCCCGCCTTGTGGCAGAACACCATGCCCCCGGCTGAACGCAGGCCGTAGCGATAGAGCCGGTTGGCTTCGGTGAGGGTATGGATCACCGCCTTTTGCTGCAGCAGGGTGTGGCTGTGGGTGTAGGATATGTAGGAGAGGGAGGCTGTAACAATTAAAAGGGTTTGTACCGCCAGGCGCAGGGTGGCGGTTCGCAGTTGGTCCGGGGCAAGCTCCCCTGAGGTGATGCGCACCGAAAAATCCAAAAAAATCAGCGCAATCAGGATGCCGGAGCACACCCCAAAGATGACAGACTTGAGCGCCGCTTTGTTCGTTGTCATAATATCATCAGCCCTTTCCGCATAGTTCCGTTCAATTTAGTTTTGGCAGGAGGAACCTCGTAAAGAACCAGATTCCGCCAGCCGGACGCCATTCCATTAACAGGGGAGGGCGTAGTCAGCGGTCTTTTTACTGTTCACCGAGGATACAACTATATATTATAGGGGCCAAGGCAGAAAAATGTTGCGGCAATTTGCCGAAAGGGTTGCGCCTGGGGCAAAAAGTAAAAATGCCCGGCGAAAAAGCCGGGCATTTTCTGTCCTATTTTAGCGGGAAGGGGCCGAATAGCTGCGGCCGGCCAGTTCCTGGTTGAGCAGGTAGAGCCCGCCTTTGGCGTCGCCGCCGAACAGCTCCATCTTATTTATCAGAGCGTTGGCGTTCTGCTCCTCCTCGCCCTGCTCCTCAATAAACCAGTCCAGGAAACGCATGGTGCGATAGTCCCCGGCGTCACTGGCCGCTTTGTAAAGGGCGTGGATCAGGCTGGTAACCAGTTCCTCATGCTTGAGGGCTGCCAGCAAAACCTTCCGGTGGCAGTCCGGGGCGGCGGCGGGCTTTTCAATGGCCTCCAGGGTAACCGGCTGGCCGTTGTCCTGCAGGTACTGGTAGAACAGCATGGCGTGGTCCTGCTCCTCCCGGGCCTGGATTTTATACCAGTTGGCAAAGCCATCCAGCCCGGCCCGGTCAAAGTGGTTGGCAAATTCCAGATAGAGATAGGCAGAGTATAGTTCCTTGTTTATTTGTTCGTTGAGCAGTTTGGCTACATTGGCATTCATCATGGGTTGTCCTCCTGTATTATGAAAGGGTTTGTATCATCCAAAGGGAAATTGTCCCAGTGTGCAGCGGTACTAAAGGGGCCGCTGCCGGGTGTTTTCTATATTATACTTTATTTGTATACAATGGACTGTGACCCGATCACAATGGGCATGACAGGCAAAAACAAAAGCCCTGCCAGAACGGCAGGGCTTTGCTTTGTATTGGTATGCCCGATGCGGCTCGAACGCACGACCTTCAGAGTCGGAGTCTGACGCTCTATCCAACTGAGCTACGGGCACATAACGAATACATACAATATAATACCAAACCCTGGGCAATTAGTCAATCATAAAATTTGCAAGTTCTCAAATAGTTTTTGAGAGGCCTAAAAGTCGGCGGGGAACCGGCGCGGCCCGCAGCAGGATAAAAAGGCCCGGGATAGCCGTCCTGGGCCTTTTTCGGCTGCAAAGCGCTGTTAGAAGGGCTGGCTTTCGGCTTCCGGGGCGGGGCTATCATCCAACTGGTCCAGCAGTACCCGGCAGCTCATATCCGAGGGGAGGGAGAACCGGGCGCTGTCCAGGCCAAAGTCAGTGATGGCGGCGCTTTCCGGGGCCACGCTGCGCTTAAACTGCCCGGCAGTGACCCGCCGCAAAAAGGTGGCAAGCCAGCTTTGCAGCTGTTGGGTGCTAAAGCGGTCGTCAAAGGCGTTTTGGGCGTAAAACAGCAGTTTTTTAGGGCTGAAGCCATATTTGACAAAGTAGTAGAGATAAAAGTCGTGCACCTCATAGTCCCCTAAAATCTCCTCGGTTTTCTGGAGGATTTCCCCCTGCTCATCCAGGGGGAGCAGTTCGGGGCTGATGGGGGTGTTCAGAATATCGGTTAGAATCTCCCGGAGTTCCGGATCCCCCCAATCCTCAGCCAGCAGCGCCACAATCCGGCGGATGGCTGTTTTGGGGACCGTTACATTGACATTATACCCGGCCAGGGCATCCCCGCCAAAGGTACACCAGCCCAGGGCGGCCTCGGTCAGGTCGCCGGTACCCACCACAATGGCGCCGTATTTGTTGCCCAAATCCAGCAGGATCTGAGTGCGTTCCCGGGCCTGGGCATTTTCGTAGGTGATATCCCGGGCGGCAGGGGAGTGGCCAATATCTTCAAAGTGGCGCAGCACCGCCCCGGTAATGGAAATGTCCAAAATGGTCATGCCCAGCTTTTCCGGCAGTTTTAGGGCATTGTAATGGGTGCGGTCGCTGGTGCCAAAACCAGGCATGGTTACAGCTAAGACCTGCTCGTCCCCCAGGCGCAGCAGCTGGGCGGCCCGATGGCAAACCAGCAGGGCCAGGGTGGAATCCAGCCCGCCGGAGATGCCCAGTACCATGCGCTGGATACCGGTGTTGTTCAGCCGGGCGGCCAGGCTGTGGGCCTGTAGCTCAAACCACTCCCGCAGCAATTCCCGCTCCTGTTCCGGGTGGATGGGCAGGTAGGGGGTGGAGGAGAAGGTGCGCAGGGCGTAGTCGTGCTCCAGCGGGGCAAAAGTTAGGCCGGCGGCGGGCAGCGGCGGGTGCGGCCGGGCAGATTTGTGTATAATTTCCAAGTCGATGTCATAGGTCAGGCCGGCAGGGCGGTCAAAGTCGCTTTGGCTGCCGATAACCTCCCCGGCTTCGGCAATCAGCACATAGCCCCGGAACAGGGCCGGGTGGGAGCTGTCTCCGGTGGAGCCGTTGGCGGCTACAATGGCGCAGCCAAACTGCCGGGAGAGGGCGCCGGCAGTCTGTTCGGCCCGGGCGAAGCTGCCAAGGGCGGCAGGCTGGTAGCTGGGCAGCAGCACACAGTCGCAGCCGGCCAGCAGGCTGCCGTAGCGGGCGGCCTGCTCTGCCCCGCCGCAGAGCAGCACCCGGGTTTTGCAGCCGCCAATATCAAACAGGGTTTCGGCCGGAAGGAGGCCGGCGGGCAGTTCAGCCGGCAGGGCGGCATCGGGCGGCAGCACCCGGCCCAGCACCTTGCCCCGGTGCAGGACGGCCATAGCCGGAACAACCCCGCCCCCCCAGCGGATGGGCAGGCCCACAAACAGGACGCTGTCCAGCCCGGCCGTTTCCCCCGCCAGCCGGTGCAGTTCCTGTTCGGCCTGTTCCAGCATGTAGTCCTGCTCCCGCAGGGCGGCGGCAGAGGGGGGCAACAGAATATCCGCCGGCAGCAGGATGAGGTTGGGCCGGTGCAGGACAGCGGTTTGCAGCTCCTGGGCCAGCAGTTTCCGGCAGCCGGAGGGATCCCCCGGCTTTACCCGCCCGGACAGGGCGGCAATGCGTATCAGCTTATACATGGTGCTTTCACTCCTCTGTTTGCCATAGGTTGGTTTTCCCGCTATATTGTTCTATGGCCATTCTATCACAAAAAAACCTGGCAGAAAAGCAAAAGTATGCGCCAGTTTGTCCTGGGGGCGGCTGATACCCCTATTTCCCAAGGAGAAAGGCGCAGATACCGGGGGACAAACCTTTACAGATGGCAGAAATTATACCCAAGCTGTTTTATAAATCCCCGGAGTGTGGTAGAATAGCCGTAGAATGATGAAACAGGCAGAAAGGGAGAATGCGTTATGTATATCAATCTATTTGACAGCCATGTCCATTCGGACAATTCCCCCGAAGGGGAGGATCTGACCATGTCGCTCTGTTCGGCGGCGGTGGACAAGGGCATTTCGGGCATCTGCATCACCGATACCTGTGCAATGGATGAATTTGAGGAGCAGCGGTACGGCAAACGCCTGATGTACTCCTGCTTTGCAGCCCGGAAGGCCCGGGATGTGTTTGCCCAGCAGCTGATTGTCACCAATGGGGTGGAGATGTGCCAGCCCCAGGCCAACCCGGAGCGGGCCCGGGAGGTTATTGGCAAACAGCGGTTCGACTTTGTGCTGGGCTCGCTGCACAAGATTAGAAAGTATGGGGATATGCAGCAGATCGACTATGCCCAGCCGGGGCTGGACATCCAGGATGTGTTCCGCAGCTATTACGAGGAACTGCTGGAGGTGGTGGACTGGAACGGCTTTGACAGCCTGGCACACCTGGGGTACCCGCTGCGCTACCTCAAGCCGTATGGCAAAACGGTGGACCTGGCGGCCATTGACGATGTGTTTGCCGAGATTATGAAACGCCTGGTGGCAAACGGCCGGGCGCTGGAACTGAACACTGGCGGGCTGCGCATGGAAATCGAGGCGTTTACCCCCTCCAACAAATATTTGAAAATGTACAAGGACTATGGCGGCGAGATGATTACCATTGGCTCCGACTCGGTGCGGGGGGAGCACATCGGCTGCGATATCCAGGAGGGCATGGAGCTGCTAAAAAGCGTGGGCTTTAAATACTTCACCTTTTATAAGGAGCGCCAGCCCATTATGCTGCGCCTGCTGTAAGGCGGAAAAGAAAGGAGCACTATGGCAGAAAAAAGACGGATTCTGGTGGGCATGAGCGGCGGTGTGGACAGCTCGGCGGCGGCGCTGCTGCTGCAGCGGCAGGGCTGGGAGGTGGGCGGCCTGACCTTCCAGCTGTGGGACAACCCCGATGGCAGCTGCGGCACCCAGCAGGATGTGCAGGATGCCGCCAATGTCTGCGCCAGGCTGGGAATTCCCCACTATGTGGTGGATTTTCGCCAGCAGTTCCGGGAACAGGTGATTGACCGGTTTGTGGATTGTTACATAAAAGGGCTGACCCCCAACCCCTGTGTGGAGTGCAATCGGGCCATTAAATTCGGCGCCTTTTTGGACAAGGCGGAGGAGCTGGGATACGGCTATATTGCCACCGGGCACTACGGCCGGGTGGGGCAGAGCCCGGAGGATGGCCGGTATCACCTGCTTATGGCGGAAGAGGACAGCAAGGACCAGAGCTATGTGCTCTACTCCCTCACCCAGCGGCAGCTGGCCCGGATGGTACTGCCGCTGTATGGCTACACCAAGCCCCAGGTGCGGGAGCTGGCCCGGGAGGCCGGCCTCCCGGTACATGCCAAAAAGGACAGCCAGGATATCTGCTTTGTCCCCGATGGGGATGTGTACGCCTTCCTCTGCCGCACCACTGGAAGGACGCCGCCCCAGGGGGACTTTATTGACCGGGAGGGCAACTGCCTGGGCCGCCATCAGGGCACCTGGCGGTATACCATTGGCCAGCGCCGGGGGCTGGGGGTGGGGTTTGGCCAGCGGATGTTTGTCTGCGGCATCAACCCCCAGGCCGGCACCGTAACCCTCACTGCCGGGGAGGGGCTGTTTTCCAATGTCCTGCTGGCGGATGAGCTGAATTTTATTGAATGCGATTGGCCCGCCGGTCCCACCCGGGTGACAGCCAAAATCCGCTACGCCGCCCGTCCGGCGGCAGCCACCCTGTTTCCGCTGGAGCACGGGCGGGTGCGGGTGGAGTTCGATGCCCCCCAACGGGCTATCACCCCCGGGCAGGCAGTGGTGTTCTACCAGGGCCGCCGGGTATTTGGCGGCGGCAGGATTCTGGCAGGAAAGGCTTCTGTTTAGAACCTTTTATGCTTGCCGGCAGTGGAAAAACTGTTCATTTCCCGCCAAAAAGGGTTGCAAGCCCGGCTTGCAGGGAATAAAAACCCCCTGGTTTCCTTCGCCGGAAAGCAGGGGGTTCTCCTTATACAGCAAACAGGGAGAGAAAGCCGAATACGCCGCTGGAGGCCAGCCACATGATAATGCCGGCAGTGAGCACCCCCAGGGAGATACAGCAGAAAGCCGGCCGCAGCTTCATCTGCAGCAGGGTGGCAATCAGGCAGCCGGTCCAGGCGCCGGTGCCCGGCAGCGGGATGGCCACAAAGGCGTAGAGCCCCAGCAGTTCATACCGGCCCAGCTTGCCAATTTTGCGGTTGCCAATATCAATAATCTTCTGGAACAGGTACCCCACATGCGGCCAGGTAGCACACCAGTACAGCACCTTCCGGGCAAACACCACCAAAAACGGCACCGGCAGGATGTTGCCCAGCACACAGATGGGGTAGGCCTGCCACATGGGAATCCCCCAGGCCATACCCAGCGGGATGGCACCCCGCAGTTCAATAATGGGCACCATAGAAAGGATAAACAAGAACAACTTTTTTTGCAGCATTATGCGCCAGCCCTCCTTCGGATAACAAATGCCCGGTAAAACCGGTCGGCCACTGCAAGGATTCCCCGGAGGTTCACCAGCAGCATAGCCAGCAGCGCCACCAGTTCCCACAGGGCCAGCCACTGCACATCATACAGCAGCAGCGCCGCCTGAATGCCCAGTATCAGGGAGTTGAGCAGCAGTTTTTTTATTCCCAAATCAATTTTTACCATGCGCCGGGTGTCCACCGCCCGGAAGATAAAGATGAAAATATAGCTGACAGCTGTGGCAAAGGCCGCCCCCTGCAGGCCATGGGTGGGGATGAGGCGATAGTTGAGCACAATATTCAGCATTGCCCCTAAAAAGACGGTCACCATCGCCATCATATTCTTTTTGCTGGCCATGTAGAACGAGGCATAGTAGGAAGAAAAGCAGCTGAACACCACCGAGATGACCAGATAGGGGGTGTATTGCCAGGAGGGGAAAAACGCCTCCGACACCAAAAGGTGGGTCAGCGGCTTGATGAGCAGAAAGATGCCCCCCGCCGCCAGAAAGACTATGGTCTGGTAGCTTTTGAAGATGTTGGAATAGAACTGCTCCCGGTCCTCGCTCTCCCGGGCGTCAATGGCCGAAAGCTGCCAGGCCTGGGTAAAGATGGCCGAAATGATGGAGATGATGGTAGGCAGTTTATAGGCCACTGAATAGATGCCGTTCTGCGCCTCCCCCAGGTAGTGGGTGACAAAGAAGCGGTCGGATACATTGGTGATGCTCCACATGATGGTAGCGGGAATCAGCGGCAGCGAGTAAATAATCATCTCCCGGACTGTGTGCCGGTCGATGTTCCAGATCTTGAGGAAGCGATACAGCCGGGCACTGACCCACAAGAAAACCATCGAAAGTATATTTGCTGCCACCACCGAGAGCACATAGCCGAACATGCCCCAGTGCAGCACCACCAAAAACAGGATATTAAACAGGATGGTAGCCAGTGTGTTGAGAATGCCGTTGAACGCAAACAGCCGCACCAGGCCCATGGCCCGGACAAACTGGGCGGATACCCCTTGCAGCGCCGCTGCCAGGATGTAGAGATAAATCAGCGCCGTGTAGCTGCTTATCATTTCAATGCGCGCCATCAGCGGGTAGAGCAGGAAAAAGAGGCCGAACCCGGCCAGCGATACCCAAACGCCGGTGGAAAACACATCGCTGCGCCGGTAGGCCTTGTCCATACCAAAACGGATAACACCGTCGTTGATGCTCACTATTACCAGCGGCAGCAGCATATTGGATACATTAACCACCACATCCATTGCGCCATATTCGGCCGTGGTGAGCACACTGGTATAAAGGGGCATGAGAAAAAACACCATCAGCTTGGATCCAAAGGTGCCCAGAGCAAAGATGATGGTATTGGAGATGAGGGACTGGTATTTATTTCCGCTTTTTCGTGGTGCCATAACCGCAGCGCTGCCCCCTGTACCTTGTTTGTTCTCTAAACGATAGTATAATACCATTTTTCACCCAACTTATCAACAAAGCGTAAACAACTCCGGTTTATATAGTGGATTGTTGGTTGGCGGTCGGGTACGCCAAGTATTTACAGCCCTTTTGCCCCATTGTTTTGGAATAATGGGAGCGAGTGGCCCCTGCCTTTCTTTCGGTGCGGGTCTTTCTGATAGAGTACCTCTAAAAGAAGGGGTTCTTGTGGTTCCCATCCATATTGGAGGGAACGCAAGCAAACAGAACCCCCGCTGCAGCGGATACCCTATTTATGCGCAGAACCTCGCCGCCGGAGGCGGCAACCGGTTCTAATGCGCAATTATACCATTCCGGTGCAAGCACCTTCATGCTATAATAGAGAAAAAAGAGGTGCCCAGGATGAAAAAAGGCCGGATTATTTTTGCTGCCGGGGTGTTGGCCCTGCTGTTGTGTAGCTGCCTGTTTGAGCAGCCGAGCACAGGTATCTCGCTGGAGGATCTGGACGCCTTGAGCCGGGAATATCTGGAGCCGGCGGCCGCATCGGGCATAGCGGCGCTGAACTGGAACCATCTCGATGAGCTGGCCCCAGAGTATCTGCTGGAATACTACGCCTACCAGGAGCTTGCCCAGCCAGGCGCAGTGCCGGAGGCGGAGGTGGAGGTGTATCTGCAGCAGCGTTTTGCGCTTTCTGTGCAGGAGCTGCGCCGGGCCCAGTGGTATAGTGCAGCACAGGGGGCCTATCTGCTGGACCGTCCGGACAGCCTGCCCAACTGCCGGGTGGTGGCTGCCAGGCAGGAGGGGGATTGCCTGCTGCTGGATTATGAATATTACAGCCCAACAGGCAGTGCTGTGGTTACCCGCCGGGGCAGGCTGGAACTCCGGCAGCAGGGGGAGGATTTTTTGTTCTGTTCCTGCTCCACCAGTATAGTGCCATGGGTGCTGTTTCAGCAGCAGGGCAGGCAGAGCAGCCTCACCTTTCGGCTGGGCCAGGTTTCCCCGTCCTATGATCTGCTTCTCTTTTCCGGCCCGGAGGGGCAGCAGGTTTTTATCCGGCTGGAGGCCGGTTCGGATGGTTCCTTTCAGCTTGTACCAAGGGTTTGCACGCCGGCCATGCAGGCGGGTTTCCGGGTGGACGGCCGGGATGATGGGGAGCACCTCCGGCTGCTCGCTGCCCACACCCCGGATGTACTTCTTCCCGGGGCGACACTGCCAAAGATACGAACCATGGTGGCCCAATCGGAGAGCAGCACAGCTGCCCCGGTGGTAGCCGAATGCCGCCTGACTGTGGAGGTGCCCACTCCCCGGGGGCCGGCCCAGGCGGACTGCCTGCTCACTTTTTCCCTGTGGGAGGATGGAACAGCCCGCATTTGCTGGGACTGGTGATACTATTATTCTGTCTGGGAATGTGGATTTTATTTGACATTTTATCAGTATCGTTATAAAATGAAACTGAAAGCAGTGGCAATGTTTTCCGCTGCAAGACTAATTACAGAAAAGGAATGATTATAATGAAGAAGCAGGTTTCTACCCCCAACGCTCCCGCAGCTATCGGCCCCTACTCCCAGGCTATCAAGGCTGGCAACACCATCTATGTTTCCGGTCAGCTCCCCATCGACCCCAAGACTGGTAACTTTGCCGGTGAGGACATTGCTGCACAGACCAAGCAGTCCCTGGAGAACATCAAGGCTATCCTGGAGTCTGAGGGCTACACCATGGCAGATATTGTTAAGACAACCTGCCTGCTGGACAACATTGCTGACTTTGGCGCTATGAACGAAGTTTATGCTACCTTCTTCACCGATGCTGCTCCTGCAAGAGCTGCTTTTGAGGTTGGCAAGCTGCCGAAGAATGCTCTGATTGAGATTGAGGCTGTTGCTTACAAGGCATAAGGAAAATTCCACCATGGAAACAGGCGGCGGGCAGTATCCTGTCGCCTGTTTTGTTTTGAAGGAGAAGAAAGCCATGAGATATATTGATATACGCAGCGACACTGTCACTCAGCCCACCCAGCGGATGCGGGATGAGATGTACAAGGCTGTTGTGGGGGACGATGTGCAGCGGGACGACCCCACCATGAACAAATTGGAGAAGCTGGCTGCCCGGATGGTGGGCAAGGAAGCTGCCATGTTCACCCCGTCCGGCACCATGGGCAACCAGGTATCCATTATGACCCACACCCGCCGGGGGGACGAGGTTATCTGCGGCGAGATGAGCCATATTGTTATCCACGAGGTGGGCGCCCCTGCCGTCCTATCCGGCGTGATGGTGCGCACCATCAAAACAGGCGACTATCTGCGCCCGGAACAGCTGGCCCCTGCTATCCGTCCGGACGATATTCACATGCCCCATACCGGTTTGGTGGAGGTGGAAAACCCCACAGCCACCGGCTTGGTGGTGCCGCTGGAGGTAATGCGCCAGAACTATGAGCTTGCCCACCAGGCCGGCCTTCCGGTGCATCTGGATGGCGCCCGGCTGTTCAATGCCGCCACGGCACTGGGCTGCGATGTCAAGGAGATTACCCAGTATTGCGATAGTGTGATGTTCTGCCTCTCCAAAGGGTTGTGCGCCCCGGTGGGCTCGATTGTAGCAGGCAGCCGGGAATTTATCGACCGCGCCAGGAAGAACCGCAAGCTGCTGGGCGGCGGCCTGCGTCAGGCTGGGTTTTTGGCGGCAGCTGGTATTGTTGCCTTGGAGGAGATGACCGGCCGCCTGCAGGAGGATCACGACAACGCCCGGTATATGGCTGTGGAACTGAACAAGCTGGATGGCATCCAGGTGGATATGGAAAGCGTGCAGATTAGCATGGTATTCTTTACTATTGATAGAGATGCCGCCTTTATTGAGGCACTGCCCGCAAAGATGCTGGAAAAGGGCATCAAAATTTCCGGCATAGAGGATGGCATGTTCCGTTTTGTAACCAACCACGATGTGTCCCGGGAAGATGTGGACTATGTGCTGGCCTGCATGAAGGATTTGCTGGCCCAATAAAAAACAGCCGGGCAGATTTGACAAATAAACCCGTCTGGCTTATAATAGGATATAGAAAGGGCACTGTCCGGTAGACGGTTGACCCCTTACGGTTTACGAAATAACCGCAAACTTGTTCAGGGTCTGGCGGTTATTTCTTTTTGTCCTGAAACAGGCCAATGATGCCAATAATAACCAAACAGAAGGTAAACAGCCCTTCGTAAGTTACCATGCAATCACCCCCTTCACAAAAAATGAAGGGGCAAAGAAAAATCACCCCTTCATCAAAAGTATGTAAGGGGCCAACCGCCTGCCGTTTCGGACAGTGCCTTGGTGTAAGTATAGCACAAAGGGGAAGATTTAACAAATAAACTTAATAGCAGGAATACGCGGCTTGTCCAGCCGAAGAAAAGCAGCCCAGTGGGGAAACCCGCCGGGCTGTTTGAATAGTTACAACTCTTTGTAACTAATTTGAAATTTTTACCCATACCCGTATGGATATGTGGCATTTTTGTGCCGTAAAATAGGGTTTATCTGGTCAATATGCTTAAAATAGATAGCACATAGGGGTATTTGTTTTTGGCACAATTTTAAAAATTACAGAAAAGTAACAAATATAAGACAAAATCTGTTGACATTTGTTGCCGCCGCCGCTATAATAAAACCAACGACAGGGGAATCAACTGGAGAGGGTTCCCCGGCTCGTAAACAAAACACTTTAGGAGGAAAAGAACAAATGAAGAAGATACTTGCTCTTACCCTGGCTGCTGTTATGGCCAGCGGTATGACAACAGTTGCTTTTGCAGCTGACGCTGCTGCAGAGGTAAACCTGCTGAAAGAGGACGGTACTGCCAAAGTATATGTAGACACTAACGATGACAACAAGTTTAATACTGCTAATGATAAGGTAGATGGTGATGATAATGGCGCTATCTCTGTAACAAGTGGTGAAGCTGCTGATATCAGTGTAGTAAGAGGCGGCAAGAAGGTTGCTATCCCTCTGCTGGATAAGACAGGTGCTACTATTTCCGATAAGGATGATGTTAAGGGCTACAAGGTAAAGGCCGAGTGGACTGTTGGCAGCCTGGATGAGAAGCCCATTATCGAGCAGGTTAAGATTGGCGAGAAGTATGTCTATGCTATTACTTTCGTTCTGCCCGAGGGTTCTGCTACCAAGACAGCCGACCTGGGCGGTAAGATTTCTGTTTACAAGAACTCTTCCGACCTGAAGGATGAGGAGAAGAAGCCTACCATTACCATGAATATTGGTTCTGAGTATGGTTTTAAGGCCGCTAACTATGCTGATGTAGAGGACGACCTGGCAAATGCTACTCTGGTTCAGTTTAAGGAAGCAGATGGCAAAACCAATATTGAAGGCGAGCAGACACTGGCTTTCGGTGATGACTTCGAGTTCGAGGTTGATGTAACTGGCCAGGGCAAGCTGAACCTGAAGAACAACAGAAAGTTCAATGCTGAGTTTGGCGACATGTACGACTATGCCAATATTGACTTCATCACCTTTGAGTATGAGCCCTCCTTCAACAAGACAGGTGTTGCTTACATCTACGCTGACGAGGATGCTTTCATCTACGAAGTAACTGCTGACGGCGCCAAGGAAATCCGCGGTGCCAAGTATGATGAGGACGAGGGCGGCTTCGTGTTCAAGACCAGAGCACTGGGCTCCTACGCTATCTCTGATGTAGAGCTGGACGAGAAGGTTGTTACAGAGGAGAAGGAAGAGAGCAGCAAGCCCGCTTCTTCCAACAGTGGCAACAGTGGCAAGCCCAACCCCGATACTGGTCGGTAAATCTACGATTTACCTCCCTGCGAGTTTTGGCTCCGCCAAAATATCGCGGCAGATGGGGCGGCCTTGTATCCTTGCAGATTTGACTTTGTCAAATACCGCGGGTTTATAACTGGCTGATGAGTCCCTTCTGTGGGTTACAGCTTATATTACGAATAAAAAGACAGGACTATTTCTCCGGATGGTCCTGTCTTTTTTGTTGTCTATAAAAGTTTTGCGGCGTGATGGGGGCTTTGGATAACTGGATGGGGAAGAATGAAGCCGAGCCGATGTGCTTCGTGTAAATATCAGTACCCTAAAAGGATGTGCAGGGGTTGTTCTAAGTATAAAACTGTTTTGTATATGGTATAGCATGGGCTATGTTTGGGCGCTTTGCGGCTTAAAAGGTGGCCGATTGCCATTTCTTCTTTTGTTAAAATGTAATAATATTGTAATTATTTATTGAGAAAACCGGATAAAATGAGGAATAAAATAATACTTTTAATACGATTTGTTGATATTTTGGAAAAAATAAGAGAGGAAGTATTACATTTTTTACTATATGTATATTTAGATGTGAACAAGTTACGAAATAATTACAAACAAATTACAAAAAGGCTTGCAATTTCTCCGCCAGGAAACTATAATACAACCATAGGCCAGAAACCTATATGAAAAACAAAAATTCAAAACATTCCTAAGGAGGAACTAAAACAATGAAAAAGATGATGGCTTCTGCTCTTGCAGCAGTAATGACTGTAAGCCTGGCATCCGTTGCCTTTGCCGAGACTACCGAGAAGGGCTTTGTACTGGGCTACACCAGCGCGGACACTTCCGGTTCGGTGGTTTACACCAAGGGCGAGGATGAAAAGTTTACCGCCACCACCCTGGATGCCGAGAAGATTCTCAAGGCCGGCGAGAAGGTTTATGTACCTGTTATGCTGTGGAATGACGAGGTTGGCAGCGGCACCGAGGGCGCCATTGATGCCGGCGAGCTGGTAGCAGCCGACAAGGACGATGTAAAGGGCTACAAGGCACAGTCCAGCTGGAAGGTTGGCAGCGCCGACGCTGTTCTGGACTATGTAAAGACTGCGGATGGCTACATCTACGCCATTGTTGTGGAGATCCCCGAAACCACCACTGCCAAGGAATTTGACCTGGCCGGTACCCTGTCGGTGGCCAAGAGCAAGAGCGCTGCTGAAAAGGCTATTGATGAAAACAAGTTCAGCTTTGATGTTTCCTATGCATCTACCACTGCTATGGTAAGCGACTTTGACGGCGGCCAGCTGCCCGAGGGCGGCGCCATTGTAAAGTTTGCCGATGAGGTTGGCGAAATTGACATTGAATTTGGCGACGATCTGGCCATCTTCACTGTAAACGCCAATGGCCAGGGCAAGCTGAACCTGAAATACAACACCAACTACAACAAGGAGTTTGCGGCCAAGTACGACTATGCCAATATCGATTTCCTGAATTTCGAGGGCAAGCCCGCCTTTAACCGCAATGGTACCCTGTTCATCTACGCAAACGAGGATAGCTACCTGTACGAGGTAACTGCCGACGGCGCCAAGGAAGTGAATGCCAAGTACAACAAGGATGAGGAGGCTTGGGAGCTGACCACCCGGACCCTGGGTTCCTACGCCATTTCCGATAAGGAGCTGGACTCGGTTGTGGATACAGAGGATAAGGACAACAGCAGTTCCTCCAACATCGGCAACAGCGGCAAGCCCAACCCCGATACTGGTCGGTAAATCTACGATTTACCTCCCTGCGAGTTTTGGCTCTGCCAAAACATCGAGGTAAGTAAGAGGTGTACTTTGTACCACTGGGTAAGTTTTAGATGAATTGGCCGATGTCCTTGCAAATTCGGCTATGTCGAATATTGCGATGGTTGGATAGTATGCAACTTACCTCCCTGCGAGTCGGGGTGCCCATTCTGTACATTTGGCTTTGCCAGAGCAAATGGGTTTACCCGTTTCGCAGCAAATAAAATAGCACAAGTCCCCCAAAGCCGCCTTTAATAGGCGGCTTTATTTATTTGAGTGGAAGGGCAGGGGTATTACAGGCCGTCTGGCAGGAATATGGATATAAAGACAGAATTTACTAACAGGATGGAGCAAAGCGGATATTTCCTCGGTACAATGCGCTTTTGGAGCGCATTGCCTGGCAAAAATGGAAAAAGATTTTATATCCAGGTGCGTTAAAACGCTTTATTTTTTACACTGTATAGAGTATAATGGGGACAAGAGTACAGAGGATTTAATTTTGTATTTATTATCCGCCTCTCCTGCTCGCAAAAGAAGGTTTTGGCGGGGAAGTTCTTAACATAATGGAGGGAAAGAATATGAAAAAGCTTATGGCGCTCCTGCTGGCGGTTGCTCTGGCGGCGGGCTCGACTACTGTTGCCTTTGCGGCCAACCGCACCTATGTGGATATTGATGGCCCGGTGTCGGTGGATTTTGAGGATACCGACGGCGGCAATGTGCTGGTGCCGGGTGTGGAATATCGGTTCCCGCTCCTGGACGGCAACAACTACTTTGACAAAGATTCGGCTGACAACTACACCATTAAGGCCAGCGAATACTATGGCAGCGGCGAAAAGGCCAAGTTCTCCGACCTGAGCGTTGAGCGGGGCCGGGATGGCATCTACTATCTGGTGGTCAAGGCCAAATCCAACAAGGATACCTATTACGACTCCCAGGATGCCTATGTCATGTTCATAGTTACCGATAAGTATGTGGACAGGGATGATAAAAAAGTCACTTCCCAGAGGGAGATGGACGACTATAATGATAATGCCAATTTGGGCTGGTCCAGCTGGCGGGATGTAAAGAAGGAGTATGACGACCCGACAGACCTGGTGGGCGAATGCTTTATTGAGGGCGGAGATGAGATTGAATTAAAGGATTATGTCACTACAGAATATGTATCCTTTGAACAGTTTGAAATTGCAGCCCGGGATTACGACTATATCAATGATGATGAATATGAAGTGGACAACTCCATGCCCCTGGTAATGGCCGGCGGCGATGTTTCCAAGTCCACCCTTTACTTTGGCGATACAGCCGAATATCTGGCCAAGTTCTCCTCCACCAAGGAGAAGCCCTTTAACCTGAGCTACACCACCGTTACCAACCCGGATGTGGAGGATGACAACCCCAGAGCGGACATTGTCTGCATTTCCTTCCCCGGCAAGCCGGTATTTGCCGCCAATTCCTACCTGATTATCAAGGACCGGGATATGGAGTACCTCTATGAATGGGATGATGGCGATCTGATTGAGTTGGACACCACCTTTGAGGACGGCTACCTGGCTTACCGCACCGACCACCTCACCAGCTATATTGCATCCGACCGGCCGCTGCGCGACGCCATAGGCAGCTCCGATCGGGAGGAGAGCTCCAGCAGCTCCAGCAGTTCCTCCCGGCCCACAACCAACACAAGTTCCAGCAATAATGCCGGCAATACAGGCAGGCCTACCAAGCCCAACCCGGATACTGGTCGGTAAATCGTCGATTTACCTCCCGGCGAGTTTTGGCTCTGCCAAAACATCGAGGTAAGTAATTGCTTTATGCT